>DAML01000003.1 GCA_002497075.1 Methanomassiliicoccaceae archaeon UBA472 | reverse complement strand
ACCTCCTTGGAGCCGGTGAAGGCGATGCCGTCGATCTTGTCGCTGGACACCAGCTCCTCCCCGGCCACGGAACCGCTGCCGGAGAGAAGATTGATCACGCCTGGCGGAACGCCAGCCCTCTCGTACACGTCGTACAGCATGTGCACCGCCAGAGGCGCCGGGGTGGAGGGTTTGAGCACGGCGGTGTTGCCGGTTATTATGGCGGCCGTGAGCATCCCGGCCGAGATGGCCACCGGGAAGTTGAACGGACACACCACCGCCCACACGCCGTACGGCCGCATGACGCTGACCGGCCTCTCGTCCGAATACGCCGGATCGGTTTCTTCTCGGAAACCGTTTCGTGCTTCCATGCGGTCCGCGTAGAACGATATGAAGTCGACCGCCTCGTCCACCTCGCCGACCGCCTCGTAGCGGTTCTTGCCGTTGTCAATGGTGACCGCGGCAGCTATCTCGAACAGCTCGCGGCGCATGATCTCCGCCGCCTTGCGGANNCAGGTCTGGAACGCCCGGCGGGCGGATGAGATGGCCAGGGCGGCCTCCTTCTTTCCGCCGAGCGAGAACTCCCCTACGACCATATCGGTGTCGATGGGACTGGTATCGGTGAAGTGCTTGCCGGTGGTGACGACCTTTCCGTCGATCATGCTCTCGTACTTCGTCCGGACCTCGAGGGATTGGACGAACCTCTCCACCGCCCTCTCGTATCTGGTGTGGAAGGATGATTCCTCCCCCGCCTTGACCATGCTCTCGTAGGTGTTCAGGTTCCTGAAGCTCATGACCGCGCCCCCGTAACTCAATAGGACCGATGACGATAATAAGGCATCGAAATATCCGTTCGCCGGCTAGTGCTGAAAACCGCACAAATTTATATCGTAAGCAACCCGATGGCCTATGTCGTCCGAAGGAGTTGTTCATCTGCCGCCCGAGACCCGCCGTACGAATGCCGAGGAGGTCCTGGAACTAGTTAGAACGAAGCGTCTAGCTCTGCTCTCGGATGTCAACGCCATGCCGGAGGACGCGGTGGCCGATGTACGGCGAGATCTGACCGCGCTTCTTTCTGCATCTGACCTGTGGAAGGTGGACCTGGGAGCGTGCCTGAACCTGGTCGACCGGGACCTGGCCAAGAAGGCCGGGGTGGAGCCGATGGCCGTTCGAGAACGGAAGATGTGGGAACAGTCCGGCCTGCTGGCCCCTATCGACGAAATGCCTTCAGGGGGGGCTTACACGTTGCTGCTGGCGCTCCGGGAGGGCCTGGCCTGCTCCATGCTGCGCTTCTGTTTGGACGCGGCGAGGGGGAACATCGATCTCGATCTTCATTACTCTGACCTGAAGGAAGGTGTCCTGCGCGGCCTCGCCTTCGACCTGGGAAAAGGATGGAACGATGTCGGAAACGGTTCCGTTCCAGATATCAGGGGAGACGCTTCCTTTCGTTCTTTCCGCTCGGTGAGGCGCAGCCTGTGCCGTGATCTCGGGGTTTCATCGGCCCAGCTTCCCTTAGGACTGACGACCTCCGATATCGACGTGGCCATTGGGGAGGTGCTGATGGGCGCGCCGGTGACGCTCGATACGTACGATCTCGATGGGCTTTGCCATGAGTTCCTGTTCCACACGGTTCGCGATCTCTTTGGAGGATGCTTGGTTGCGGAACACGGAATGGGAATGGAGATAGAGCGCCGGAGGTGGCTGAGCGGATTGCCTCATAGGTACGAACCGCCTGCGCCGGCCGTAGCCAGCAACGCGGCCGTGATCGGCCTGGGTTTTCTAGGAGCCTCGCTGCTATCCGCCCTCGCGATAACGGCCGTCAAGGCCGCCATCGCTCGTAAGGGTGATGCCACTGTGGAATATCCGGAGACGGCCTACGCACTGCCTTGCATAATGGGCTGGGACGGGGAGGAGGTCGTCAGCCTGGGCACCTTGCTCAGCGTGCTTGAAAGACATTCCTCGTTGCCGTCGGAGATGGGGCTGGCTCAAGCATTGGAAACTGGACGCTCGGCAATGATCGCCGCCGAGGCGCTCGAGTCGCTCAGATACCTGGACGGGGACCCGCACGCCGGAACGTCCACCGTGGGCTTCGTTCCGGACAAGGTCCTCAGGGAACTGGGCCTGGCGCTGGTGGACGATACCATCCCCGGAGCGGCGGTCATCATGGGATTACCGCAGGACCGAAGGCAGCTCGTTTCCACCGTTCGGGAGCTGCAAGCCCGTGGAATGCTGATCATGGCTACCGACGAGGTGGTCAAAGTCCTTCAGGAGAACGAGGTGCAGATGGGTCTGGGCATGATGCTCTACCCCTTGGGCAACTTCACGCAACTGATCCATTCCCTTGACTTCGTGGTCCGCGCCGCCCTGTCCTTCGGAGGGGTGCAGAAAGGGGATTCCGAAAGATTATCAGCGTACCTGGCCAAGCGGCCCAAGGCCTTCGTCCTGCACTACGGACCGCTGGACGCCAGCCGGGCGTCCCTGGCTCTGGCCGCGCTCCTTCACCATGTGCCGATAGTCACCGACCAGTTGGTCGAAGGGGTTCCCGACCTGCTCTTTCACAAGGAGCCGGCGGACATGCTGCAAGGGGGACTGGAATCCAGGGACATCAGGACGGCCGTGACGTTGGTGGACAT
>DAML01000029.1:10243-13170 GCA_002497075.1 Methanomassiliicoccaceae archaeon UBA472 | reverse complement strand
AATAGCCTTTCATCACGTTGTGGCCGCGGCAGCACAGTTCGCCGTGCTTTCCCGGCCCCAGATGCTCTCCTGTCTCGGGATCTATCACCGCCACCTCGATGCCCGGGAAGGCCTTTCCGACGGTGGAGCACTTCTTCTCCAGGCTCGGCTCGTCATAACGGCTCTGGGTCATGGCCGGGCTGCTCTCCGTGAGCCCGTACACGATGGTCACTTCCCGCATGTTCATGCGGTCCACGCACTCCTTCATGGTCTTCACCGGACANNGGCGAGCCGGCCATGATGCCGGTGCGCAGCGTGGAGAAATCGAACTTTTCGAACAGCTTGTGGTCCAGGATGCCGATGAACATGGTCGGCACGCCATAGACGGCGGTGCACCTCTCGCGTTCGATGGACATCATGACGTTGATCGGATCGTATCTCTCCAGGATGACCATGGTCGCCCCGTGGTTCAGGCAGGCCATGACGGCGAGAACGCAGCCGAAGCAGTGGAACAGCGGAACAGGAATGCAGACCCGGTCGGCGGTGGTGAAATTTTCGTTAACGCCAACCCAGTAACCGTTGTTGGTCAGGTTGAAATGGGTGAGCATGACCCCCTTGGGAAAACCGGTGGTGCCGGAAGTGTACTGCATGTTGACCACATCGAACGTCGACAGTTCCTCCTGCCTCTGGCGGTACTCATCGTCCCCGATGGCCACGCTCAATGCCAACAGCTCGTTCCAGGAATACATCCCGCGGTGCTTCTCCGGTCCCAGGAACAGCACCCTGCGCAGATGCGGGTATCGTTCGGAACGCAACCGGTCGCGAGGCTGCACCTTTAACTCTGGAATGAGCTCATACAGCGTGTTCACGTAGTCCGTGTCGCGGTAGCCGTCGATCACGAAGATGTTATCGCAGTCCGATTGCTTCAGAAGGTAATCGATCTCCGCCGAACGGTAGTTGATGTTGATCGTGAGCAAGACGGCTCCGATACGAGCGGTGGCGAACTGCAAGGTGACCCAATGCGGCACGTTGGTGGCCCAGACCGCCACCTTGTCCCCCTTCTTCACGCCCAGTGCCATCAGCCCCTTGGCCGCCTGGTCCACTGTGTCCCGGAACTCCCTCCAGGTCTGGCGGTAGTCGCGGTCGGCGTACACGACGGCGTCCTGCTCTGGGATCCTATCGACGATCTCGTCCAGAAGCTGGCCGATGGTTGCCTCCCTGGTAATGTTCTCCCTCGGCATCTGCTCACCTCAGATCGGAGTATAGATGACGGCGAATATCTCCGCCGATTCTCCGTTCGCCGCGCCCAGATGGTGCGGGACCACGGAATTGTAGTGCATGGAGTCGCCCTCCTGCAGGATGAATTTCTCCTTGCCGTAGACCAGCTCCACCTTGCCCTTGACCACTATGACGAACTCCTCCCCTTCGTGCGAGGAGGTGCAGCTGTCGTCGCATGGTTGAACCACGATGTACAGCGGTTCCATGTGGCGGTCGGTCTTGCCCTTGGCCAACGGATAGTAATGGTATTTGCCGACCGCGCCCTCCTTGTGGGCGGCGGTCTCCTCCACCCGGTCCTTATAACGGGTGATGACCGGGTCTGGACGTACCTGGTCGTCCATGAAGGTGCCGAGCCTTTGCCCTAGCGCCCTGGAAAGTTTGACGAGCACGCCCAGCGGAGGATAGACCTCTCCCTCCTCCGCCTTCCGCACCAGGCTGGCCTCGACGCCGGCGTTCTTGGCCAGGTCCTCAACGCTCATGTTCAATCTCTCGCGATAGGTGCGTATTCGCGTGCCAAGTTTGTCAGGAGTGGTCAAACGGTCATCCTCCGGTCAGCCAGGCGTCATGCCCAGGTCCGTAATGCCTTTACCTAAACCGCCGGACGTTTAAGAAACTTACTTAACGTGGTCATTTGACCAATGAAAAAAGAAAAAATGAGCAGAGTGCCGAAGCACTCTCATAAGTTGTTCTTGGCCCAATCGAAGCCCGCCCGGTATACCTTGCGGTTCCTTTCCACCAGGGCTGGCTTCGCCGCGAAGCTTGCGTCGAGCGCTAGAAGCACCTTTTCCTCGGGGAGACCATGCAGCTCCAACGCGGTCAGGGCGCCAAGCAGTGCGGTGTTGGCGGCCTTCGGCGTACCGGCCTCGGCGGCTATGCGCGAAGCGGGGAAGCCTATGACCCGTACGCCGTCGCGAGCCTTAGGCTCCGGCAGCGAGCCTTCGTAGATCACCACTCCTCCCACGGGGACGGTCGTGGCGAACTTCTCCGCCGCCGGTTGGCTCATGACCACCAGGACGTCAGGTGCGTCGACGGTGGGCGATCCGACCTCCTTTCCGCTGACCACGACCGAACAGGAGGCGTAGCCGCCCCGCTGCTCCGGACCGTAGCTGGGAAGCCAGGAAACGAAGCGTCCTGAGGCCCCGGCGGCCTCGGCCACCACCAGCCCCAGCGATAGCACGCCCTGCCCCCCGAAACCGGAGAACTTGAACTTGCGCTCCCTGAATCTCTCGTCCATTTGAGCAGAGCCGCCCTCGTGCCCCTTGCCCAGAAGTTCATCCACGGTAAGCCGGGGAATGGCGTGGGCCACCGGCGCCGGCTCGGCGCTGCGGTCCCGCAGGTTGCCCAATGGGAACACCTTCTCCATCTCCTCGTTGACGAACTTTGCCGAGGCGACCGGGTCCATGCGCCAGTTGGTCGGGCATGGCGAAAGGAATTCAACGAATGCGTATCCCTTTCCGTCCCTCTGTATCTCTAAAGCCTTGCGCACCGCCTTCTTGGCCTGCATGATATGCTTGGTGTCCGAAACGGAAACGCGCTCGATGAACACCGGGGCGTCCAGTTGGTTCAATACTTCGCACACCTTCAGCGGGTAACCCTCCTTTACAGGGTCCCGACCGAAGGGAGTGGTGGTGGTCTTCTGCCCGATCATGGTGGTCGGGGCCATCTGCCCG
>DAML01000029.1:0-10219 GCA_002497075.1 Methanomassiliicoccaceae archaeon UBA472 | reverse complement strand
CCAGGTCGCCGTCGCCCTGATAGGAGATCACGACCTTCCCGGGAAGGGAGCGGTTGATCCCCGTTGCCACCGCGGAAGCCCGTCCGTGCGGCCCGGCCACGTTCCCGCAGTCGAAGTAGTGGAAGCAGAAGGCGGCGCAGCCGACAGGCGAAACGAAAACGGTGCGGTCCTGTATGCCCAGCTCGGCCATCGCTTCTCCGATGAGCTTGTGGATGATGCCGTGGCCGCAGCCCGGACAGTAATGTGTGGCTCTGGTGCCGGGTTCCTTTCTGTCGAAGGTCTCGTAGAATCCCTGGGCCTTCCGGATCATGGCTTCGCCTCCAGCATCTTGAGGGCGCGGATAACCACGTCCTCCACCTTCATCATGTTCCCGCCCATGCGGTTGACGAGATCGACATCGCACCTTATCTCACGGTCCAGATGCAACAGCACGTCATCCCGGTACTGTCCGTTGCTTAGTTCCACCACCAGCATCTTTCCGGCCTTGGACGCTTCATTGAGCGCCTGGGCGGGGAAGGGGAACAGTGTCTGCGGCCGGAAGAGACCCGCCCTGACGCCCTGGGACCTCAGCGCGTCCATCGCGGAGCGAGCGACCCGGGAACTGGTTCCATATCCGGTAAGGACGATCTCAGCATCATCGATGAGGTACGATTCGGATAGCGCGTCCGACTGCATCGAGGCGTACTTCTCCTGCAGCATCCAGTTATGCCGCTCCTGGAGCTCGTTGTCCAGGTAGATCGACGATACCAGGTTGGCGCGGGTGGCGGCGTCGCCCTGAACAGCCCACGACGTCGTCTCCGGGCGAACGGATTCCTTCTCCGGAAGCTGAAGGAACTCCATCATTTGGCCTAACACCGCGTCAGCCAGCACGATGGCCGGGTTGCGGTACTTGAAGGCCATTTCGAAGGCCTTGATGGTCAGATCGCACATCTCTTGCACGGAAGCAGGAGCGAGCACTATGCTGTGATAGTTGCCGTGTCCGCCGCCCCTAACTGCCTGATTGTAATCGCCCTGCTCCGGGCCGATGTTGCCCAGGCCAGGTCCTACTCGTTGAACATTGACGATGACCGCCGGCAGCTGCGCCCCGGCGAGGTACGACAATCCCTCCTGCATGAGCGATATCCCCGGTCCGGAGGAGGCGGTCATGGTGAGCTTTCCGGCCGATGCCGCCCCGAAGATCATGTTGATGGCGCCTGTTTCGCACTCGGCCTGCAGATGCTCCCTTCCCAATTGCGGGAAGTACTCCGCGACGGCGTGAGCGATGTCGCTGGCCGGGGTGATGGGATAACCGAAATAGGCCTCGCAGCCGGCGTAAACGGCGCCGACGGCCACTGCCTCATTGCCTTTGATGAACTTCCTCATTGGGCATCCCTCCCGTCGTCCACCTGGAGGGCGTACGGCTCGGGGCAGTTGTAGAAGCAGGTGGCGCAGCCGATGCATCCCTCGCCAACGTATTCAACGGCGTTGTAGCCGCGGCGGTTGATGCGGCCTGAGAGACGCAGGACCTTCTTGGGGCAGGCGGCCACGCAGCGGCCGCAGCCCTTGCATTCGTTCTCGTCGATGATGGGACGGGACGTTCTCTTCTCGATGCTCATCGCCTATCTGGATAGAGGGTCGATACTTAAAGCTACTTCAACCTGCTTCGTCGACTTACCTGGCCTAAAGGCTGCCATACTTCCGCACATGCTCCCATGCCTTGAACAGCTCAGGGTCCTTCTCCGGTCCGTCGTACAGTCCCATGTCCTTGCGCCTGAACAGTTTGCGGTCCTCGCCAACCGGGCAGACCTTGATGCAGATGCCGCACGGCGAACGGTACTTCTTCTTCAGATCGATGCTCCGTCCTGTGCACTTCACCTTGTCGATGGACGCTTTCGGGTACTCCACATCCCCGATGGCCTGCACCGGGCAGGCCTTGATGCATCGCATGCATCTGACGCACAGCTGCTTTTCCATCGGTCTTCCGGAAGGTATCTCGGCGGTGGTGAACACGGAGACGAAGCGTTGCCTCGGCCCGTACTCCCTGGTAAGCAGCATGTTGTTGATGCCGAACGTTCCCAGACCGGCCAGGTAAGCGGCGTGGCGGTGGGAGAAGAAGGCGTAGGGGTTCTCTTTGAGCAGTTCGACCGTGCCGTAGCCGTCCCTGGGAACGTATACTGAGGCGTGTCCCAGTCCGTTCAGGAACTGAGAGAGCTGATAGGCGCGTTCGTCCAGCTGCGCATTGAGGTTCTTGTAGAGCTCCTGGTACCAGATGGAGGGCGAGGTCTCAAGTATAGGGAGGGTCACCGGTAGCCCCAGGACGATGACCGTCCGGCACCCAGGGAATATGGCCTTGGGGCGGAACTGCTCAGGGGGCCAGGGTTCGAACGGGGGGTCGTCCCAATCGTCGGCGGAGGCGAATCCCACCATCTCTATGCCCCACTCCCGGCAGCGTTCGATGATCTTCCGGCGCAGGTCGGCGCTCATGCTGATTGGAACGCCATCCACAATAGAAATATCTGCGCCCTTCGGCCTCAGTTCAGACGTTCAGCCACGCGCTCCGCGAACTCCATCGTTCCGAGCTTTCCGCCAAGGTCCCTGGTCCTATCCCCCTCCGTGAGGGTCTGCACCAGGGCGGACTGCAACCGGCTGGCGGCGTCCATTTTCTTTAAGAACTCGAGCATGAGACATGCTGATAGTATCGTTGCCGAAGGGTTCGCGATGCCCTTTCCCGCGATGTCCGGGGCGCTGCCGTGCACCGGTTCAAAAAGACCGAAACGATCGCTGAGATTGGCGGACGGGGCCATTCCAAGTCCCCCGGTCAGCGCGGCCGCCTCGTCCGAGAGGATATCACCATACAGATTGAGGGTGACGATGCACTGGAACTGCTTAGGTTTCGATATCAGGGCAGCGGCCACCGCGTCCACGATCATGTCGTCCGCCTCCATTCCGGTGTCCTTCATGACCTCGTAGAAAACCTTCCGGAAAAGCCCGTCCGATTTCCTGAGCACGTTCGCCTTGTGCACGCAGGTGATCTTGTTGAAGCCCATGACCCTGGAGACCTTGACCGCCTTTTCGACGATACGCCGGCATCCCTTTTCGCTGACGACCCTTTCCAGAATGACCGTGCCGTCCTCCTCTCTCTCGCGGCCGGTGTACATGCCTTCGGTGTTCTCCCGGACGATGACAGCGTTCAGGTCGACGACCTTGTACTCCGGGAGTATAGGGAAGCAGGGGCGGATGTTGGCGTAGAGATCGAAATGCTTGCGCAGCTGCAGCAGCGGCGAATGATAGCAGGGGTCCGGGGTGACCGGCGAGGTTATGGCCCCGAAGAGCACGGCCTTGGAGGATTCGAGCGTTCTCAATGTCTGGGCCGGAAGGTACTCCCCGGTCCTCTCGAAGCAGTTCAGGCCCATGTGGGCCTTGACGAACTCCAGGTCCAGGTCCATCTGCTCCAGGATGCGCATGGTGGCGCCCACCACCTCGGGGCCGATGCCGTCCCCGCCCATCACCGCCACCCGGGTCATTTTATCCGCTCGATTATGGAAGCTACCATGATTGGCAAGGTAATTGTCGCGTCTCCTTCCACGTTGACCTGCCAGGCGTCCTCCCGGACCTTGCCCCAGGATATGGCCTCACGAACTTGGGCACCGCTCAGCGAACCGTCGTACTCCGCGGCGGTGGTCATGTAGACCGCGTAATCGAGGCCGCCGCGGAACTGGTTCCACCAGATGACGTGGTGCTTGGATATTCCACCGCCGATGATGAGCGCGCCGGAGACCTCGGCGCGGAACACTAGGCTAGAGAGTTCCTGCTCGTCCTCGAACAGGTCCATCTTGAGGTCGCGATGGGTCTGCCAGTACATCCAGAGCTGGCTGCCGAAAGAACCGTCGGTTATGCCAGGAACGAAGATCGGAACGCCGTTCTTGTGCGCCCAGTACAGCAGGGAGTCCTCGTTGTCCAGTCGCGCCCCGACCTGGTCGATGATCTCCCTGGTTGATATGGCGTTCCGTCCGGCCAGGATCTCCTCGAACATCGGGATGAGCCTCTCCTCGAGCACCAGTCCGTAGCTCTCGTCCGGCACCAGCACGTTACCCAGGCGGTTCACGCCCTCCTCGCGCAGCTCGGCGTCGTCCATGGCGAAGTCGCCGTGATAGTAATCCTTCCAGGAGCGGGCCAGATCGTGGTCCAGGGTGCCGCAGGTGGTGATGACGACGTCCACCAGTTTCCGCTTGACCAGCTCGACGATGACCCCCCGGGTCCCGGTGGCCATGATGCATGCCGGGAACGATAGGAACGTCAGGCACTTCTCGTCCTTGACCATCTTCTCCACGATGTCTATGGCGTCCGCCAGCTTCTTGGCGGTGAACCCGCCGGAATCGGACATGGCGTTGACCAGCTGGTCGACGGTCATGCCCTCGGTGACCTTGATGTCGCGTACCGCTCTCTGTTCCATGATGATCGTCCCTCCTATCCCCCGCGGCTAGAAATATATTGCCTTGAAAAGCTTTCAGTGGGGAAAAGCAAGTCCTTAATATCGAACCAGGTCCTTATCCTGGCAATGGACACCAAACGCCTGGCGGTGCTCAGCGGCGGTTACATCGGACCGCTCTCAGGCAACGCCGTATTGGCCATGATCCCCGTTCTGAAAACGGATTTCGGGGCGAGCGCGGAGGAGATACTGCTGTCCATCACCTTCTTCATGCTCCCCTTCGCCCTCTTCAACCTCTTTTCCGGGACCGTCTCGGACGTGTATGGCCGGCGCAAGATGCTCACGTTCGGTTTCCTCTTGTACGCACTGGGTTGCGTGTTCTGCGTGATGAGCCCCAATCTGACGGCCTTCTATCTTTCCAGATCGGTGCAGGGCGTGGGCTTTGCCTTCGTCAACCCGGTACTGTTGGCGGTGCTCGGCGACATGACCCCTCCCCATGAGCGGGGCAAGGTCATGGGATACTTCGGGGCGTTCACCACGGCCGGCATCGCCACCGGTCCCATGATCGCCGGTTTCCTTACCCCGTACGACTGGAGATGGATGTTCGTGCTGGTGGCCGTGCTGGCAATCGCCGTCAACTTCTGGATCAGGACCGCTTGCCCCGTCTCCCGCCCGGACCCCGAGGCGATGAAGCACCTGAAGAGCAATGTCAGAACGGCCGTTTCCAGCAAAGGTGTCGCCACGTTGTGCCTGCTGGGCTTCCTGACCTTCCTCTGCTACATGGGGGCCATTGGTTTCCTCTCCGACCATCTGTCGATCCCGCCCCTTTCCTTCGACGAGGAATCCATCGGCCTGCTGGTGGGGATGAGCGGTGTCGCGGGGATGTTCGCCGCCCCCTTGGGAGGGCGTCTGGTGGATGCCAAAGGTCGTACGTTTACCGCTTCCATAGGTTTCGTCGTGGTCGGACTGGCCATGGGCTTTCTGTACTTTTCTTCGGACTGGGCCCAGTTCGCCGCGTCCCTGCTCGTGTTCGGCACAGGCACCGCCTTCATCTGGGCCTCGCTGCTGACCATAACCGTGGAGATAATACCAAGGCTCAAGGGCACGGTGTCATCGGTGTTCAACAGCTCGCGGTTCTTCGGGTATTCCTTGGCGCCTCTGGTCTTCGCGCCGATATATTCCTTCGACGGTTTCGGCCTGGTTCTGCTGGTAGGTCTGGCTTTGACCTTGGCCGCCCTTCCCGTGGTCTTACTGCTCAGGGCTCAACTGAGAGCGTCCCAGTCCGACAGCACCGCGTCCAACTGAGCGCGGGTCTCCTCGACCGAACCGCAGTTGTTGAGGACCTTCCAACCGTGCGTTGAGAGGTCCAGGACCTTTCCGCGGACCTTCTCCAGGGATCTCAGGTTCTCGAACATCTCCCGCTCGTGTTCCCTCTCCTCGATGCGGCGCAAGGCGCACTCCGGAGTGACGTCCACCAACAGCAGCTTTTCCGGTATCGGCAGGATCTTGCAGAAGAACTTGTAACCCTGCCGGTACAGCGATGCCGGCAGATAGGCGGTGGCCATCACGTAACGGACAAAAATGACCTTGTCTTGGTCCCGCCAACCGCGTAAGCGCCGCAGCGAGTTCAAAACGTCAAGGATGAAAAATACCGTGGCGACGGTGCGCATCAATTTTCCTTCGGATGTCAGCGACGTCCTGCTGAGCTGACCGCAGAAGGAATCGGAAGGATGCTGCCTCACCAGCACCTTTTGTCCCTGGAAACGGTAGTGCTCGGCTATCCATTCGGCCACGGTGCTCTTGCCGGAGCCGTCTATGCCGTCCACCACTATCAATTCCATTTCAATACCTCATATGCCAGACAGGAACATTATAAGCGCCGTGGACAGGGGGATGACCAAATTATCATATTCACCCGGGGTGTAGAGCTCCACAACCGCCACGTAGGCGCTCAGACCTACCGCGGTGAGCGCGCTTATCGTGAGCGGTATCGACCGCGTGCCATAAAGTCCCATGGAAAATAGCAGATTGTAATAATTTATCATCAGGAATATGGCCAGGGCGGCGAAGGCGAAGACGGCCAAGGTGCCTTCGAGGGTCTTGTTCCCGTGGATCTTCCGCTTGCCGAAGGTCTTGCCGACCAAACCACCCATTCCGTCGCCATAGGCCATGCATACTATGCCGACCGAAGCGATGACCAGGTCGTTGAAGGCGAAGAACGCCAACAACGCCCAGGAGATGGCGTAATACACCAATCCAAGCTTGTGCCCGTCGTGTGAGGCGGTCGACAATATCGATCCTTTGAGGTCACCGACCAGCTTACTGTCGTCCTTCTCGTGCTTTCCCCCGTACTTCGAAAAGATGAGCAGCAGCGGTATGAACGGCACCGCGGCCAAAAGCGACATCACGTAGTTGGTGTCGAACACCCACCAGAACAGGGCGATGTTACCGATCATCACGTGAATGAACTTGCGGTGGAAGGAGTGCTTCCTCAGGAAGCGCGACCTGTCGGTGATGACCACCATGACGCCCACGTAGGCGTAGACCAGTATCAGTCCGAGAGCGTCACCGCCTATCAAAGCAATCCCATCCATATGGCCATAGGCAATATAAAAAAATAAGAGGGTCAGAAGGGCTTTTAGGAAGAAAATGTCACCTCGCCAACAAGATGAAATGCTTACGTTCGCTCAAATATGCATTATTACGAAATAATATCGTTCAATTCGTGAATAGGTGAAGCCAGTCTACGAAATTCGTGATTCGATTTTACCTAAACGATTTATATAGATAGCCGTATTTAGGCAGGAATTTAAAAGAGGCTTTTCAATGCTAGACGATCCTCTGTACTATACAATACCGATCGCGGGCATAATAGGTCTCCTCTTCGCCGGATTCCTAACCTGGTGGATTCTCAAGAAGGACACTGGTACTCCTGAGATGAAAGCCATCAGCGACGCCATCCGCGAGGGGGCTATGGCCTACCTTGCTCGTCAGTACAAGACGATAGCCATATTCAGCGTCATATTGGGTGTCCTGATTGCCGTCGGGATAAACTGGTTGACCGGATTGGCGTTCTTGCTGGGCGCTTTCTTCTCTGCCCTGTCTGGATACATCGGAATGTACGTGTCTGTGAACGCGAACATAAGGACCGCGAGTGCTGCCCGGCGCTCCATGAACGAGGCGCTGTCGACCTCGTTCCGCGGCGGCGCCGTCTCCGGCATCGCCGTTGTGGCGTTGAGCCTATTGGGTGTTGCCAGCATCTTCTATATCTATTCTGGATATTTAGTTGATGCAGCACCTGGCACCTATGAAGCATATAGCGATGCCTTGTTCCTCGGCGTTGGATACGCATTCGGTGCATCCTTTGCCGCACTGTTCGCCCAGTTGGGCGGCGGTATCTATACCAAGGCCGCCGATGTCGGCGCTGACCTTGTCGGCAAGGTAGAGGCAGGCATTCCCGAGGACGATCCCCGCAACCCCGCTGTCATCGCTGACCTGGTCGGCGACAACGTAGGAGATTGCGCCGGTCGTGGTGCAGACCTGTTCGAAAGTACCGCTGCAGAGAACATCGGTGCTATGATACTCGGTCTGGCAATCTTCGCTTACACCGGTAACGTTGGCTGGTTCATGTTCCCGCTGCTGGTCCGAGCATTCGGCCTATTGGCCGGTCTGGTCGGAATTATGACCGTCAAGCTAAGGAACGAGGATGAGGATCCGATGAAGGCCCTCAACCGTGGCTATTACGTTACCTGCATCATTGCTGCGATTTTGTTCTATGTTGCTGTAAAAGAGCTTCTGGACGGAGAGATGGTGTTCTTCTATTGCGGTATGATCGGCATTGCCCTCAGCATTGTGATCGTCTACATCACCCAGTACTACACTGCTGGTGAATACCGCCCGGTCAAGAAGATCGCCGCCGCATCTGAGACAGGCGCCGCCACCAACATCATCGCCGGTATATCTATCGGGTTGGAGACCACCGCTGCGTCCATCGTTGCGATCGCTACCGCGCTCATCGGCTCGTACGTCCTAGGAACTACTATTGCACCCACTGAGAGCTACGAGTTCATCTACGGGCTATACGGAACCGCCGCTGCCACCATGGGAATGCTGACCACCTGCGCCTTCATTTTGGCCGAGGACACATTCGGGCCTATCACCGACAATGCCGGTGGTATCGTCGAGATGTCCCACCAGCCTGAGGAAGTACGTGTCAGGACCGACCGTTTGGACGCCATCGGCAACACCACCAAGGCTCTGACCAAGGGGTACGCCATGGGTGCCGCGGCCCTCGCCGCCTACCTGCTGTTCGGAGCGTTCTTCGAGAAGGTCGCCAACCTACAGGGCATGGAGATAGTCGACTTCTACCAAAACTTCCACGTCGACTTGATGCAGCCCGCCGTGTTCGTGGCAGCCATGGTCGGTGCCATGCTCGTATACCTCTTCTCCTCCCTGGCCATAAGCGCCGTGGGCAAGGCCGCGCAGAACATGATATCTGAAGTGCGCCGCCAGTTCAAGGAGAGGCCCGGTATCCTGGCCGGAACCGAAAAGCCGGACTACGCCACCTGCGTGGACATCAGCACCAAGGGCGCCCTGAAGGCTATGATCCTTCCAGGCATCCTACCGGTCGTTGTACCGGTGGCTCTAGGGCTGTTATACAGGTTCGCCTTCGGTACCGACATGGCGATCATGGGCGTCGGGGCCTTCTTGATGGTAGCTACCATCGCCGGTGTGCTCATGGCCCTCTTCTTCAACAACGGAGGAGGGGCCTGGGACAACGCCAAGAAGTTCATCGAGGCCAAGGGTCTGAAGGGCACCCCGCAACACGCGGCTAGTGTAGTGGGAGACACCGTCGGAGATCCGTTCAAGGACACCGCCGGGCCTTCCCTGCACGTGCTGGTGAAGCTGCTGTCGACCATCACCCTAGTGTTCGCCACTCTGTTCATTGCATAAACGAACACAGAATATCAAAACCCCTTTCCATTCCTTTTCTTTTTTTATCCAGCATCCCGAACGCTTATATGCTCGATGGTCAATCTTTATATAACAGATTTATCATGCCAAGGTAGTTAAGAGGATTCCTCATGTACATGTTGACCCAAAGGGAAAAGGTAGTCCGCATCCCACCCAACAGATTGGGCGATGACGTGGACGAGGTGGTCAATCAGCTTGCCCGCGAGTCTTACGAAGGTAAGATCGAGGGAGACGACTCGCTCACCGTCATGATCAAGAACATCGAGCCTGTCGGCGAAGGCCGCATCGTGCACGGCGATGGGGCGGTTTACCAATCGGTCAAGTTCGATTCCCTGGTGTTCAAGCCAATGGTCAACGAGGTCGTAGAAGGGCACGTCTGCGAGGTCCTGAAGTTCGGGGCCTTCGTGCGCTTCGGGCCCCTGGACGGTCTTTTACACGTTAGCCAGGTCATGGACGACCGCATGGACGCGGATGAGCAGAACCAAAGGCTCATCGGCAAGGACACCAAGCGGGAGGTCAAGATAGGCGACCTGGTCAGGACCAGGATAGTGACCCTTTCCTTCAACGAGCGCAACCCCCGCGAGAGCAAGATCGGCCTGACCATGAGGCAGCCCGGCCTTGGTAAGAAGGAGTGGCTCGAGGAAGACCGGGCCAAGAAAGGAGGCCAGGAGAAATGAAGGGTGTAGTCAGGGCTTGCAAGGTCTGCTTCGCCATCACCGAGGAGGAGAAGTGCCCGCTCTGTGGCGGAGATACCTCCAAGGACTGGCAGGGCTACGTGGTGATCATCGACCACACCAAGTCCGAGATCGCAAAGAGGATGAACATTGACAAGAACGG
>DAML01000014.1:39947-82873 GCA_002497075.1 Methanomassiliicoccaceae archaeon UBA472 | reverse complement strand
TGTGTTAAATCGGCAAGTTAAGGTTTTTAAAATGGCCGAAAGGCTGGACAATTAGAAATTACTAGAAAAAAAATGGAAAAATGTGCTGAACGTTATGTTCAGACGCTGATGGTGCCCACGATCTCCAGGACCTGGAACACGATGGTCAGGGAGAATACCACGAGCAGCGGAACGATAGCGGAGTCCAGGGTGGCCAGCACCTTCTTGGAGCTCTTGTTGGAAGCGGATATGAGCTCCCTGGAAGAGAGCAACATGATCAGCAGGATAGCTATTAGCGCTCCACCAACGCCGACGCTGATGGCGGTGGTGATGGATACTGCGCTACTTGCTGCTGTGGAAGTAGCTGCGCTTACTAGTATCAGTGACATTATAGGACAGTGTCACGCGGTATCTGGTATAAAAGAATTATTCACCCGGTTCCATTTTTGATACATACCGCCAGGTAAAGTTCCACGATCGGCGAACCTCAGGTCAGGCTTAAATCGACGTTCCTCGTTTGTCGTTCTCGTGTTCGAAACGGCCGACGAGATCCTGCGCCGGCGAGGGATGATCGCATACGATCGCCACGCCATCTCCTGGGAGTGGGATTCCTTCCAGCCGGCGCTGGTCACCTACGACCAGAAGGTCAAGGAGGTGCAGGAGCTTGCGGACCAGTTCCGGCCTGGAGAGCGCCTCGATCTCATCATATCGGACGCCAGACGGTGCGTGGGATCGTTTATCGACGGTCATTACGAACCGTGCAAGATGCGCAACGTCGTCTCCGGGCAGTTCGATCAATGCCCCTTGTGCGCTTCTACCTGGATACCGGTGCAGAACTGCGTGTTCGAGCCGGAATGCGACGGTACGAACATTACCAATGAAAGGTGCAAGAACGGAGGCGGGGAGATCTGCGCCAAGCCGACCCACGTCTACGCCGCATTCTATGGCGACCTGGTCAAGGTAGGTATGACGCTGTCCACCCGTTTTATGGAACGGGCCATCGAGCAGGGGGCGGACGCCATCGCCAGATTGGGCACGTATCCCAACCGCCGGGCGGCCAGGGACGCTGAGAACTTTTTGTCCAAAGCGTTGAACGCCACGCAATGGGTGCGTAAGACCACGTTCCTGAAGGCGCAGACCTCGATCCGGGACCGCGGCACCTACCAGGAGCGCCTGGACGCTTTACTTTCAACATTGAACGGAGTGGCCGCCGACCCGGGACCGGTGGAGATACTGGACCGTTATCCGCTCTTACAGTACGATGCATCGAAGGCATCCTTCGCCGAGCTGGCCGGCCGGCATCGCGGAGAGGTCCTGGGCTGCAAGGGGAAATGGCTCTTTTACCGCCTCCGGGACGAGCGCACGATGATGCTGGACATGTCCAGCGTCCCTTCGCGTTACGTGACCTTCGGTCTGGCAAACATAAATAGACCGTAATCTTATCCTTCCACCTCCGTCAAGCGAACCAAGGGATGTAATCATGGTGCAAGTTCTCAAACCGGAAGAGGTCACCGAGAAGTACGGAAGGCTGTTCTGCCGTGGCGTGTTCACACTGGTGGACGAGAAGAACGGCGTCGCCCAGGTCATCGAGGAATGTTCCGCCAAAGGTCCCGTGGAATGGGACGCCTGCAACCGCAAGCGCGCCGGAGGGGCGATAACCAACATCACCGTCGAAGGGAACACCATCATCATGGACACCATCATCGGCGAGGGCGAGCTGCACTTCGGCCCAGCTTCGAAGGAACTTGGAGGCCAGGGATTACGTTCCCTGGTGGTGGACGGCGATAACGTAAGGACCACCTGGGTCGGTCTGGCCGGCGCCAGCGTCGGCGTAGGCGCCTGCATGCCTCAGGGACCTGGTACCATCGCGACGGAGTATCCGGACGACGTGAAGATAGGCGGCGCCCACAAGGTGGAGGTGACGGTGATCACCCCGAAGCTGATCCGGGCGATAATTGCCGTTGATGACACGGACACCAAGGAGAAGGGAGCCTCCTGGTCCATGATGCTCAAGGTGGCCAGGGAATGCCCCATCGGCACGTTCCTGAAGCACAAGATCATCCAGCTCAATCCGAACGTCCCGCAGAAGACCACCAACTGCTCCTCGTCCGGGGTCAGCTTTGCGCTAAAGGAGAGCGAGCTGCCGGCGTTGCTGGAATACTTCAAGGAAGCTTTCAGGAAGAACACCTACTCCCAGGAGACCACCATGGCTTACTACGTCGGCCTGCGCATCCCCAAGGAGCTGGAGGACTACGGCTGGAACGCCAAGAAGGTCATCTACAAGCCGCAGCAGGCCTTGGACGTTGCCGAACGAACGGGCGTCCAAGTGGTGGAGATCACCGGATTGCGTGGAACCATCGGTGCCGTGGCGGCCATAGGATGCTTCGATCTAGGCGTAAAAGCGGCCGGACTCCCGGAAGACTTCGAAAGTTAGATTATCATCGACCGAGTAGGTAACCCTGATGTCCAACGAGATCACCCGCGTCATAGCGAACACTGCTTATCAGACCTATGAGAAGCGGCTGTTCAAGGAAGTGATGGAGGGGGACATCCCTGAGCACGTGGCGATAATCATGGACGGCAACCGACGGTTCGCCCAGGAGATCGGGCTGGCCGTGCACGAAGGCCACGTGAAGGGCAAGGACAAGCTGGAGGAGGTCATGGAGTGGTGCCGGGAAATGGGCATCAAGGTCCTAACCGTCTACGCCTTCTCCACCGAGAACCTCAACCGGGACGAGAACGAGGTCCATTGCCTGATGCAGCTGTTCGAGGAGAGCTTCCTCAAGCTGGCGGAGGATCAGCGCATCCACAAGAACCAGATAAAGGTCACCGTTCTCGGCCAACGCGAACTTCTCCCGGAGAATGTCATAAAGGCCATTGAGACCGCGGAGAACCGCACCAAGGACTATGACAACTACTTCTACAACATAGCTTTGGCGTACGGAAGCAGGCAGGAGATGATCACCGCCATCAAGCGCATCGCCTGCAAGGTGAAGGACGGGGACCTTTCCGTGGACGATATCGACGAGAAGATGGTCTCCAGCTTCCTGTACACCGCCGACTTTAAGGATCCTGACCTGGTGCTGCGAACGTCCGGCGAGGAGCGCGTCTCGAACTTCCTGCTATGGCAGTTGGCATATTCCGAACTTTATTTCACGGACGTCTTCTGGCCCGGCTTCCGCAAGGTGGATTTTCTGCGAGCCATTCGCACCTACCAGGACAGGCAGCGGCGCTTCGGAAAGTGAAAAGGGCGGAATTTAAATAGCTCCGATTGTGTCAGCGTGCCAGTGAGCTTTGGTATGAGCAAAGAGGACATCATATTCCTGCACGCGCCGAGCGTTTACGACTTCAGGAAGGAGTTCCTGTTCTACGGGCCGGTGAGCGACATGGTCCCCTCCACGCCGGTCTTCGAGATGTACCCGTTCGGATTCACCTCCATGGCCGCCCACCTGGCCAAGAACGGCTACAAGGTTCGTATCGTCAACTTGGCGAGCATGATGCTAAACGACCGCAAGCTGGACGTGGAGAAGCTCATCTCCAAGCTCAAATCCAAGGTCTTCGGCATCGACCTTCACTGGCTGCCGCACGCCCACGGCGCGCTGGAGATCGCCAAGCTGGTCAAGAAGTACCACCCTGACGCCAAGGTGCTCTTCGGGGGTTTCTCCTCCACCTATTTCCACGAGGAACTTCTCCGCTATCCGCAGGTGGACTTGATCATGAAGGGCGATTCCACCGAGGAGCCGCTCAGGCAGCTCATGGAAGCCCTTAAGGAAGGAGAACCGCTGGAGAGCGTTCCCAACCTCAGCTGGAAGGACGAGAAGGGCGAGCATCACAATCCCATTACTTACGTCCCGGACTCGCTGGACTATCAGGACGTCGATTACGGGTGGATCGTCCGCTCGGTAATTCGCCACATGGACCTGGAAGGCCACAAGCCGTTCAAGGACTGGGACCGGTACCCGATCACCATGGTGTTCTCGATAAAGGGATGCCACCTCAACTGCACGGTGTGCGGCGGTTCGTGCCCGGCCATGCACAAGTTCCTCAACCGGCAGAAGCCCGCCTTCCGCTCGCCGGAGAAGCTGGCCCAGGACGTCTACAACATCCAGCAGTACATCAAGGCCCCGACGTTCATTGTCGGCGACCCCCGCCGCGGCGGCCTGGACTATATGCAACGGTTCTTCGCCGAGGTCAAGCGCCTGGGCGTGACGAACTCCCTGGTGTTCGAATTCTTCACCCCGCCGGACGAGGAGTTCTACAAGCTGGCATCAACGCATACCAAAGGCTTCGCCGTGGAAATTTCCCCGGACTCGCACGACCCCGAGGTGCGCGAGGCCCTTGGACGCAATTATTCCAATGAGGAGCTGGAAACGTCCATCAAGAACGCCCTGAAGTACGGCGCGGAAAGGTTCGACGTGTTCTTCATGATCGGACTGCCTAAGCAGACCAGAGAATCGGCTGTCAAGAGCGCGGAATACGCCAAGACGCTTTATCTCGCGGCGAACAAGGACCCCCGGCTGTGCGTCTTCATATCTCCGTTAGCGCCGTTCCTGGACCCGGCCTCGTTGGCGTTCGAGGACCCCGAGCGCTTCGGTTATGTGTCATTAGCGAGAACGCTCGAGGAGCACCGCGCCCGCCTGACGTCCCCGTCCTGGAAGCACGTACTCTCGTACGAAACGAAATGGATGACCAGGGACGACATCGCCGAGGTCTCTTACGAGGCGGCCGACGCTATAAACAAAGCCCGATTCGAGTGCGGGCTGATAGACAAGGAAGAATTGGACTACCGCCTCAAGCGTTCGTCGGAAGCGGCGGACATGATGAAGCGCGTCGACGCCGCGATGGCCATAGCCGACCCGGAAGAGAAGCGTAAGGCTTTCCAGGAGCTGCAAAGACGTTCCGAAGAGCTCATGGAGAGCACCATCACCCACAAGCGGGAGATGGAGTGGGCGACGAAGGGACTGATAAGGAGCGTCCCCCGGGCGGCCTGGGCCATCCTACGGGGCGTCTAGGGGAATATCGGCCGGCAGCGGATGAGATTGTTCATCCTGCGCGGTCCCAGCACCTTCATGGCCGTTTCCGTGCGCCAGGCGCTGCCGAAGCACAGCTCCGCCAGGACCTTCGTGCGCGCAGCGGTTCGTAGAGGCTTGTAGACCTGCCTGCGCCACTCCGCCTCGTAATCGGTGAGCGGGGTGCCCTTGAGGACGTTGGCGGCGGCGACCGTGCCGGCCACCTTGCCGGTGATGCGGGCCATGGGAATTCCGCCACCGTTCACGGCCATGACCTGCCCGGCGGCGTCGCCGACGATCATTGCCTGTCCGGCGACGGTTCGCTTCACTGGCATGGACATGGGGACGACCTTGCCTTCCGGCTTTCCGGCCTCCAGTCCCCTGAATTTTACGAACTCATCAAAATACTCGCCGACGGTCATCTTGGCGAACTTCTTGGAAACGCCGAGACCGACGTTGGCGCAGCCCTTCTTGGGAATGACCCAGGCGTAGCCGCCCGGCGCCACCGTGCCGAAGTACATCTCCGGCACCGGCTCGAACTCCCCGGGCACCTGGACGGTCACGGCCGGGCAGAGGTCCGCGGAGCGTTCCAATCCGAACGCTTTCCCGACCACGGACAACGGTCCGTCGGCTCCTACGATGACCTTCGCTTTGACGCTGAGATCATCGGTATGGACCATTCCCTCCTCGACCTTGATCACCCTCTGACCGGTCATGATCTCCGCCCCAGCTTTCACTGCTTGAGAAGCGAAGAACTGGTCCAGTCGGTCGCGGTGGGTGGTGTATCCGGAAAATGGCACCTCGTACCTGGTGTTCTTCGGGGAGAATATGCGGATAGTGTTGAACTTCAATGAAACAAGGTCGGACGGAACGTCGAAGATATCGGACATGTCCCCGGCCCGGGGGAATATGTCGCTCATCTCCGTTAGGTCGGGCATGAGCTCGCCGCATCGCACTGGAACGCCGACCTTGGCGCGCCTTTCAAGAACCAGGACGCTAGCTCCGGCCTCGGCGGCGAAGCGGGCCGTGGTGGACCCGGCGGGTCCGGCTCCCACCACCACTATGTCGTAACTAAGTTCCTTGACCATGTGATTCACCTCTCGGCGACCGTCAGTAGTTGCGGTCGACGACCTTGGCCGCCAGCCTCTGAAGCCCCAGCTTGTGCTCCGATCCGGGCAGACTTTCCAATGCTGTGAGCGCCTTCTCGGCGTACTCCTTGGCCTTCTGCCTGGATTTCTCAATGGCGTCAGTGCGTACGATGAGCGCCTGCGCCTCCTCGATGTCCTTCTCGGTCTTGACCTTGTTGTGGAAGAGCTGAGATAGACGCGGACCGACCGCCGGGTCCTCCATAGCATGAATTAAAGGAAGGGTCGCCTTGCCCTCAAAGAAGTCCACCATGCGCGGCTTCCCCAGGGAGCTCTCGGTGCCCATGATATCCAGTATGTCATCCACTATCTGGAATGCCATCCCGATGTTGAGGCCGTAATCGCCCATGGCATGTATGCGGCCCGGGTCTGCTTTCGCCAAGTATGCGCCGATGCGCGCTCCGGCCATGATGGGCTTGGCGGTCTTGCCCTCTATGATGTCAAGGTAGACGTCCAGTGGAGCTACCTCGCCCTCCTTCTCGAACTGCACTATCTCGCTCTCGGCGATGGCCGTGCATGCTTCCGCCACGAGGCTCACTATCTCCTCGTTGAAGAATCCGCCTATGGCGAAGGCCTTGACGAAAAGGAAGTCCCCGCTGACCAGAGCCTGCTGCAGCCCGAACTTCTTGTATGCCGATAAACGTCCGCGGCGCATCTCCGAGCGGTCGTTGATATCGTCGTGGATGAGGGTCGCGGAGTGTATCATCTCGAAGGCCGCGGCGATCTTGACCGCCTCGCTGACCTCCTTGCCGCCGGACGCGAGATAGGACAGGATGGTCACCCCGGGGCGCATGCGCTTGCCGCCGGAGGAGATGACATAATCGCATATCTCAGTTAGGACTGGCTGCTCCGATAGGATGCTGCGGTGGATCTCCTGTTCCACCATCTTAAGCTCATCCTTGATAGAGGAATCCCAGCCCTGAGACATCGTTCGCTCGATATGGTAAATTTATACTTAACCGTTACTGGCTTTCATCCTGAAACAATAGCCAGCGTATCCGCCGTAGGGTAAAAAATAAGAGAATAAAGAAAGGGTTTTCAGGCGAACAGGGCCTGGGCGGCGTCCTGGCAGAGCTGTATGAAGTACTCGGGGAACACGCCGATGCCGATGATGGCCACTACGCATATCGCCACCGCGGCGGCCATGCTCTTGGGCAGCTTCAGCTTCTCGGACGGGGCACCCTCTTCCAGCTCGTCCACGTACATGTACTTGACCACGCGGGCGTAGTAGTACAGGGATATGGCGCTGTTTATGATACCAGCCACGGCCAACCAGATCATCCACTCGGAACCGCCCACCGTGCCCATGATGGGCGAGGAGAACAGCACGACCTTGCTGGCGAATCCGGCCAGAGGCGGTATGCCGGCCAGGGAGAAGAGCAACACGGTCATGGAGAAGGCCATGAAGTTCGACCTCTTGGCCAGCCCCTTGTAGTCCGATATCTTCTCTCCGATGGCCACGGTGGCCAACGTCGCCACGACGATGAACGCGCCGCCCTTCATGAAGGCGTGGGTAAGTATGTGGAAGATGCCTCCAGTGACCGCGTACTCGGTTCCCACCGCCACGGCGATCAGGATGTATCCGGCCTGGGCGATGCTCGAGTAGGCCAGCATCCTCTTGATGCTGGTCTGGTTCAGCGCCGCCAGGTTCCCCACGGTCATGGTGACTATGGCCAGCACGGCCACCACGATCTCCCAGTCGGCCTTTATGGCCAGCATGGCGATGAGGAAGAACTTGAACATGGCCACGAAACCCATCTTCTTGGACCCGGCCGCCAGCATGGCGGTGATCGTCGTAGGCGCACCCTCGTACACATCAGGAGCCCAGGAGTGGAACGGTACCATGGCCACCTTGAAGCCGAAGCCGACGATGACCATTACCAGGGCCAGCCAGAGCATCTCCTTGTACGCGTCCAGGGTGCCGACCAAGGCTCCGATCTCCTCGAAGCTGGTGGTGCCAGTTAACCCGTAGATCAGGGATATGCCGAACAGGGTGAAGGCAGACGAGATACCGCCGAAGATGAAGTACTTCGTCGCCGCCTCCGTGCCCTTAATGTCCTTCTTGCGGAAGGCAACCAGGGCGTACGAGGACAGACTGGTGATCTCGATACCGATGTACAGCACGAACAGGTCGGTCGCGGACGCCACGAGCATCATGCCGACGGTTGCCAGCAGGATCAGGGAGTAGTACTCCGCGGCGTGCTTCTCGCCCTCGATGAATTTTATCGAGGCCAGGATCACCACGAAGGCCACGGCCAGGAACACCAGCATGAACAGGGCGCTGAAGTCGTTCAACACCAGCAGGCCGTTGTCGAAGGCCTGTGGACCCATGCCTTCCACGAAGAACATGAGAACAGCCAGCATGGACAGGCCGACGCCCGCTAGCGATACAACCGCCAGGAACCGGTTGTCCTTGAGCAGCAGATTCACCGCAGGCAACGCCAGCGCGAACAGGGCCACGATTATCTCGGGATACAATGCCGTATAGTCCACTTAGATCCCTCCCAGCAGGCCCAGTACGGGTCCAAGAGCGGGGCGTATAATATCCATGATCAGGGCGGGGAACATGCCGAACAGCACGATGAGGCCGCAGAGCACTGCCAAAGGCAGCGCCTCGAACCAGTACACGTCGTGCAGGTGATCGGTGTCGATCTCCTTGGTCAGCGGACCGAACAGCGTGCGCTGCATCGCCCATATGTAGTACGCGGCGGTGAAGGCGATGCTGGTCACGGGTATCAGCAGCAGCCAGCCGAAGGCGTCGAAGGTGGCGGTCATGACCGAGAACTCGGCGACGAATCCGACCATCCCGGGAAGCCCGAGGGAGGCCATGAAGCCGATCATCATGAACGTCGCCCCGAGGGGCATCTTGGCCGCCAGCCCGCCGAGGCGGGGGATGTTCCTGGTGCCCGCCTTGTGCTGTACCACGCCGCACATCATGAAGAGGACGGCGGTGATGAGACCGTGGGCGAACATCTGGAAGACGCCCGCCGCAATGCCGATCTCGGTGAAGGTGGCGAACCCTAGCATCACTATGCCCATGTGGCTGATGGAGGAGTACGCTACCATCTTCTTGAGGTCCTTCTGGGCGATGCACATGATGGCGCCGTAGACGATGGACAGGATGGCCAGGATGACCATGACCCACTGCCACTCGCTGGCGCCGTCCGGCAGTGCCGGGAACGCAACGCGGATGATACCGTAGGCACCCATCTTCAGCAGCAGACCGGCCAGCAGGACCGATCCGGCCGTAGGCGCTTCGACGTGCGCGTCAGGCAGCCAGGTATGGAACGGGAAGGACGGCATCTTCACGGCGAAGCCGAAGAAGAGCGCCCCGAACACGATCACCTGGAATGTAAGACCGAACATCGGCGACACGGCGTTTATGTCCTCCATGCCGAAGGAGTAGAAGCCGTTGTACGAAGCGGCCTCGAAGTACAGGGCGAAGATACCCAGCAGCATGACCAAACTGGCTATGTGCGTGTAGATGAAGAACTTGATCGCAGCGTAGGAACGCCTTGGACCGCCCCACACGCCGATCAGGAAGTACATCGGGATCAGCACGACCTCCCAGAAGATGTAGAACAGGAAGTAGTCCAGGGCCATGAAGACGCCCAGCACTCCGAGCTCCAGTACCAGCAGGAGAGCCATGAACTGGTTGGTCCGGTGGTCGACGTCCCAGGAGAATATGACCGCCAGGAACACCAGGAGCGTGCTCAGGAAGACCATGGGCACGCTTATCCCGTCAACTCCCAGTATGTAGGATATGCCGAGAGACTCGATCCAGGTGAAGGACTCCTTGAACTGGTACCCGCCGCCGGTCTGGACATACTGAGTGAGCATGTACAGGGACAGCAGCATAGGTATGGCCGAGAAGACCAGAGCGGACATCTTGGCCATCTTGGGGTTCTTGCCCAGGAAGAAGGTGACCACTGCACCGACCAGGGATACGAGCAACATCAGAGATAATATCGGTATTTCCATGGGATCACCTCAGCACTCCTACGACGTAGAGAAGGATCACTATCACCGAGACACCGATCAGCAGAAGGGTGGCGTAGCTCTGCACGAAGCCGTTCTGCAGCTTGCGCACGAGACCCCCGCTCTTGATCAGGAAGGTGCTTATGCCGTTCACTATGCCGTCTATGACGTAGCGGTCGAACTTGTCCAGCAGCAGGGAGAACCCGTACACTCCCACGTAACCTATCTTGTCGTAGGCCACCGGGAACTTGTAGCGGTCCAGAAGCAGCTGGTGCATGGCCTTGGGGAAGCCCTTGGACACGACATTCTCCGCCGATATCTTGGTCTTGTAGAAGCTGAAATATGCCAGCATTATGCCGCCTACCGCAGCCACTATGGATATGTAGGTCAGCGGGGAGGTGAACACCTCGGTCAACCGCTCGCCTATGCTCAGCACGTGGGCATGCTCATAGTAGATGGCTCCGAAGAATCCGTCCCCTATGAAAAGGGAGAAACCAGAGCCGAATGCCAGAGCGGCTAGGGCGACCAGCGGTAGCAACATAGCGAAGGGCGCCTCATGCTTGTGGTGCCCGTGCTCGGTGGCGTGCTTGGTGCCCTCGTTGGGCTTTCCAGCAAAGACCATGAACCACATGCGGAACATGTAGAAGGCGGTCATGAAGGCCGTCAGCACTCCCAGGACCCACAGGACCATGAAGGTCAGACCGGCGTCGCCGGCCTCGAAGGTCATGGCGAGCACCTCGTCCTTGCTCCAGAACCCGGAGAGCGGAGGGATACCGGCTATGGAGATACAGGAGATGAGCATGGTGATCATGGTCACCTTCATGTACTTGCCCAGTCCGCCCATCTTCGCCAGGTCCTCAGTGTGCACGTAGTGGATGACCGCTCCGGCACCGAGGAAAAGCTGGCCCTTGAAGAAGGCGTGGTTCATGAGGTGGAACAGGCCAGCACCGAAGGCTATAGATCCCGCGGCGTGGTGGCCGTAGTGCCACAGGAACGCTCCCGCGCCAAGGCCCAGGATCATGTATCCCAGCTGGGAGACGGTCGAATATGCGAGGACCCCCTTGATCTTCGGGGCGCAGAGGGCCATGGTGGCGGCGATGAAGGCGGTGATGCCTCCGATCGCTCCGACGAACAGGGCGACCTCAGCGCTGGTGGCTATGATCGGGAAGGACCTGGCGACCAGGTAGACACCCGCGTTCACCATGGTGGCCGCGTGTATCAAGGCCGAGACGGTCGTGGGGCCTTCCATCGCATCCGGAAGCCAGTCGTGCAGCGGGAACTGGGCGCTCTTGCCTATCGCCCCGCCGAACAGGAAGAAGGCCGCGAAGGCCATCATAGTGGGATCGGCGGTGTCCAGCGCGTGCCAGACAGCTTCATAGTTGAAGGTGTGCAGCTCGGTGAACAGGATGAACAGGCCGATCATGAACATGACGTCGCCCACCCTGGTCACCAGGAAGGCCTTCTTCGCAGCGCGGGCCGCGGCGGGCCTTTCGTACCAGAACCCTATCAGCAGATAGGAACAGACACCGACCAGCTCCCAGAACACGAACATCTGGAAGAAGTTGCTGGCGAGAACCAGACCGAGCATGACGCCCGCGAACAGGCATATTTCGGTGAAGTACCGGTGGCGCCTGGGGCCCTGGTCCTGCATGTAGGCAGTCGAGTAAACTACCACCAGGAAGGCGATGAAGGAGACCACGATGAGCATCATGGCCGCCACGTTGTCCAGGTACACGCCCATCTCCAAGGTGTACTCGGAGCTGAGTATGACCCAGGTCTGATTCGCGGAGTAGATCCTCCCGGTGGTCAGCAGCTCGAAGGCGGTCCACAGCGCCAGGACCATTCCTGCGCCGACGCCTCCGACGGCAATGTAGCCGTTCAGGTCGTCCAGCTTCTTACCGAATAAACCGATGAAGACGAAGGCCAGCAGCGGCAGGACCGGTATCAACCATGCGTATTCCAGTATGTCCATCTTTACCACCTCAGCAGGTTAATTTCGTCCACGTTCACGGTCTTCCTCAGCTTGTTGAGGTTCAGCAGTATAGCGAGTCCGATCGTCACCTCGGCCGCGGCGATGCCAATGGAGAACAGGGCGAAACCCTGTCCGGTGGCGTCACCGAAGTACGAGGAGAACGCGACCAGATTTATGTTGGCCGCGTTGAGCATGAGCTCGATGGACATCAGCACCATGATGGCGTTCTTCTTCAGTATGACCCCGGCCGCCCCGATGACGAACAGGACCGATGATATTGTCAACACGAACTCCAGCGGGATCATTCGTCATCCTCCTCCTGAGCGATGAACACTCCGCCGATGATGACGGAGAAAAGCAATAGGCCCAACATCAGCACGGCCGCACCATAGTCGATGAATATGGCCGTTCCGATCTCGGCGGTCTTGAGCACGGTGCCCCCGATGTCACCCCATTCGATGGAGAACACGGAGTAAAGCATGAGCTCCAGAAGGAGCCCGACGACCAGCACCTTGGCCACTATGGCCTGGGTAGAATCGCCGCGCTTCATTTGGACCGCCTCCTTTTAACGATGCTCTGTTCATACTCCTCGCAGGCGTCTCCCCCGACCATCCGGCGCTTGGTGAGCATTATACCGAACAGTATCAGGACGTTGATGGCGCCCACGTAGACCAGTAACTGGATCAGGAACAGGTATTCCGAGTTCAGGAATATGTACAGTATACCGACGCCCACGAAGGTCGCCGCCAACCAGACGACGCTGCGCACGATTTCCTTGGAGATTACCACCATGGCAGCGCATCCGACGGTCAGGGCGCCGAATATCAGGAAGAACAGAGTGGTTCCATCCAAAATCATCACAACACCTCCTTCACACTTAGGCACGATTTTGGGCAGACATCTACGCACTGTTCGCACACGACGCACTTGGCGTTGTCGAACTTGGGCTGCTTGATCGGCTTCTTGGTCTTGGGGTTGACCTCACCGGTGTCCGCCATCTCGATGGCGCCGGCCGGGCAGGTCTTGGCGCACCTCGAGCAGGAGATGCACTTCGATCCGTCCAGAACGATGGTGTCGTGGACGGTCGTATCGTTCTTGGCGTAGGTCTTGACCTCCCCACCGGATTTCATCTCGGATAGCAAAGCGAACTCATAGTTCACCTCGTAACCGGGCTTGTGGGGATGCTGCAGCTTGACCGGGTCGAATATCAGGCCGCCCCGGCTGTAGGAGGCCAGCTCGAACTCGGGGGTGACGATCATGGCGTTGGTCGGGCACGCCTCGGCGCAGTTGCCGCACATCATGCAGCGTCCTACGTTCACCTGCGGGCGCTTGACCTTGCCCTTCTCAGCATCCTGGAAATCGATCATCTCTATGCACTGGTTCGGGCACTCTTTGGCGCAGCGGCCGCAGCCTATGCACCTTTCGAGGACTATACCAGGGCGTCCGCGGTAGTTGTCTGGATAAAGCAACTTCTCCCACGGGTACAATATGGTGCAGGGCCTGTGCTTGGTGGCGCGTATCGCGCCCTTGAAGGTGACCTGCATGGTCTTCAGTATGTAACCGGTGGCTCGGAAGTGATCGGCCTTAGTGTATCTCCTTTCCTCGATCCTCATCAGAACACCCCCGCGACCTTAAGGGCCACAGCGATCAACAGGTTGATCACGGCCATGGGAAGGAGCCTCCTCCATCCCATCTTCAGTATCTGATCGGTCCTGATCCTCACGGTGGCCGCCCGGACCCATATGAAGAAGAAGAACACGATGAAAGTCTTGGCCAGGTACCAGGCCTCCGCCCAGATGAACTCCGGACCGGCCCATCCTCCCAGGAAGAGCATGGTGAACAGCCCGCTAAGGATGTACGCCCGGAAGTAATCGGAAGCCATCTGCAATCCCCATCGCACATCACCGTACTCAGTGGCCCATCCTTCGACGAGTTCCGCCTCGGCTTCGGGAAGGTCGAACGGAATGCGCTCGGACTCCCCGATGGCGGCTATGAAGAAGGTCAATGCGCCAATGCACAACGGGACAATGAGCCAAATGTTCTGCTCCTGCCAGGCGACGATGCCCACGAAGGACAGGTCCCCGGTCATGACGACCACGGAGACGATGCACAGCAGGAGCGGTATCTCCAGGGCGATCAGTTGCGCGGCGGCCCTCATACCACCGATCAAGGTGAACTTGTTGTTGGAGGACCATCCGCCGATCAGGATGCTGAACGGCCCGAAGGCGAAGATAGCTACACCCAGCAGCACGGCCAGGTTTACGTTTATCACGTAGAAGTTGTCAGAGAACGGTATGCATCCGAACAGCATGAACGTAGAGGCCAGGTACGCGAAAATGGCCAGTTCGAACAGCCGATGGTCGGAGTCCTTGGGCACGATGTGCTCCTTCAGGATGACCTTGATACCGTCGGCGAAGTTCTGGAAGAAACCGAGGAACCCGACCTGGGTACCGCGGCGGTCCATGAACCTTCCCAGGAACTTTCGTTCCTGCCATATGAAGCACAGCCCGAACATCATGGCCGTGATAAGGAATATTGCGACCACGAGCAAAGTGGAAACGAAGTCGACCACCGGTGCGGTCTGCAGCCATTCCCCGAAGTCGCTGAGGAATCCCAGCTTGGTCCAATCAAGGATCGAGGCGACCAGTCCCAGCAGCCACTCGGTGAAGTTGGTCAGTTCAATATAGAGGTTCGACATCTGATCACCTGTCCGTTTCTCCTATGCACATGTCCATGACGCCCATGATCGCCGGTACGTCAGATATCTTGAAACCGACCAGCATCGGCGGCGATGCGGACAGGTTCACGAAGTTCGGGGACCTCACCTTGAGGCGGTAAGGCTTCTCCGATCCGTCGCTGACCATATACATCAGCGACTCCCCGCGGGGGTCCTCCACATGGCAGACGACATTTCCCTTCGGCGGGCACCTGGGCACCTTGACCCGGATGGGGCCGGCGGGCGTTTCGGATAACGCCTGGCGGACGATCTTCATGCTCTCACGCATCTCGTCCATGCGCACGCGGTACCGGGCGTAAACATCGCCGTCGGTGTGCGTGCAGACCTCGAACTTCATGTCCGCGTAGACCTCGTAGGGGTCCAGCTTGCGGAGGTCCATGTCCACCCCGCTGGCCCTCATGATCGGACCGGTGAGGCCTAGGTTCATGGCGGTCTTGCCGTCCATCTTGCTTATCCCGACCGTCCTCATCAGGAACGGTTCGTTCTCGTCCATCAGCGATTCGAGGTCGCGCAGGCGCTTCTCGAACTCGTCCAGGACGCGCAGGACATCGCGCTCGTAATTCTCAGGATAATCGTTCCTGACCCCGCCGATACGGCAGTAGTTGTAGGTCATGCGCGCGCCGCTGAGCTTGCATAGCAGGTCCAGGAAAAGCTCCCTTTCCCTGATCGACCAGGTCATGATGGTGTAGCTGCCGAGGTCGGTACCGACGGCCATGAGCCAGGTCAGGTGAGAGGTTATGCGCTGCAGTTCAAGGACCGCCACGCGTATGTACTTGGCGCGGTCCGGGGCCTCGATGCCGTAGAGCTTCTCGGCGGTGAGGCAATAAAGATGGTTCCATGACAAGGACGACCCGTAGCAGAGACGGTCGGCCAGCGGAACTATCTGTGAATAGGTGCGGTTCTCCACCATCTTTTCCCAGCCGCGGTGCAGGTAGCCGATGATCGGCTCGGCCTGGGTGATGGTCTCTCCCTTCAGCTTTACCCTGAGGTTCCACAGACCGTGGTTGAAGGGGTGCTGGGGACCCATGTTGATCCACATCTCATCGGATGACATTTCAGACCCTCCTTCCAACGATGAAGTCTTTTCTCAGCGGGTGGAACTTGAACTCCTCAGGCATCATTATTCGGCGCAGGTCAGGGTGGCCCTTGAAAACGATCCCCATGAGATCGTAAGCCTCCCTCTCGTGCCAGTTGGCCCCGCCCCACAGGGGGGTTATGGAGTCCACGGTGGGATCGTCCCTGGGCAGGTCGACCAGCACCTCGGACAGAATGTGGTTTGTCCACGATGATATGTGAAACACCACGGTGAAGTGATCTATGTAGTCGACGGTGGTCACGCAGGAGCAGTGCTCGAAGCTGAGACCCTCCTTCATGAACTTGCATACTTCAAACGATATGTCGCGCGGGACCTGTACATGCAGCCTCTTAGGGGCGGCCTTGAGCACATCCACGGCGGGAAACTTTGACTTCAGATCTCTGGCAATGTCTTCCACGGACCGGTCGGGGGTATCGTAAACTATGACTTGGCTCATCTTCACACCTCAATCGTCCAGGAAGCTGCCGCGGTTCTCGGCGGTCAATTTTCGGTTCAGCATGTTGAAGGCTTGTATCATGGCCTCGGGGCGGGAAGGGCATCCAGGGATGTAGACGTCCACGGGAATGAAGGTGTCCGCGCCCTGTATGACATTGTACGCGTCATACCACGGACCGCCGGATATGGTGCATTCGCCCATGGCTATGACCCACTTGGGGGAAGGCATCTGCTCGTACAATGCCTTCAGAGAAGGTCGGAGCTTGGCGGAGATCCAGCCGTTCAGAAGCAGCACGTCCGACTGCCTCGGAGAAGATCTGAAAACGATGCCGAGACGTTCGGCATCATAGCGGGGACCGCCGGCGGCGGCCATCTCCAGGGCGCAGCAGGCGATACCGAAGTGCAATGGATATACGGAGTTTCTTTGACCCCAGGACCAGATAGGGGCGGTGATCTTGTCGATCACCTTCTTGCCACCAGTGGCTACCATTGTCTCCCGCATCATGGTCTTGGTCATCTCGCCAAACTGCTTGGCGGTCATGGTCATGGCGTTGAATGACAGGTCTATATCCACAATATCCTCTCCTTCTTCAAAGAATAATAGACTCCAGCGAGCAGGATGACGAGGAACGTTATCGCCGCAATGTTTGCGATGTCGGAGAGTCCTTCAAACGCCATGGCCCAGACGATAAGAAAAACCGTAAGGATATCGAAGGCAACGAAGATGATGGCGTAAATATAGAATTGAACATGGAATTGAATTTGGGCCACTCCGATGGGCCTCTCACCGCACTCGTAGGTTGTGTCTCTCATCTCAGCGCGCTTCGTCGGCCTGAATAGCTTCCCCATGATTATGGCGATGGCGGGGACAAGTAAAGCCACCAGAGCAAACATTGCTACCGGGAAATAGTCGTCTACGAGCATTGTAGGGGGATAATGCTTCCTTTATTTAAACTTTAAACATTTCTAGGGGGTCGATTGTGAAGATTTTTTAGGTATGACCAGATAGTTATATTTTGATTTTATGATAATAAAAAATATTTGACCTTTTTAACCCCCTTTCGAGCAGAATGAGATATTAATATTCTAGAGCCGAATGTTATTATCATGCCGGAGGAGCGGAGGAATGTCGCGGTCCTGGTCGAGGACGATTACGAGGACCTGGAGCTTTGGTACCCATATTTCCGATTGATCGAGGCTGGTTATGAGCCGGTGCTGATCGGCCCCAATGTAGGTACGTACCGTGGAAAGCGGGGTTACGAGGCGAAGGTGGCATTGTCCGCGGACAAGGCGGACGTTCGTGACCTCCTGGGCGTGGTCATCCCGGGTGGATGGGCCCCGGACCGGCTCAGAAGGCACGATTCAGTTGTGGAGCTGGTGCGTGGGGCCTTCGATGGAGGATTGATCATAGCCTCCATATGCCATGGCGGATCTCTGCTCGCCTCGGCCAACGTTGTTCGGGGGAGGAAGGTGACCTCCTTCCACTCCATAGAGGTGGACCTCATCAACGCTGGGGCTCGCTACATAAACCAAGAGGTGGTGGTCGATGGTAACCTTATAACTTCACGCAAGCCAGACGATCTGCCGGCGTTCATGCGCGAGCTGCTCAGGGCGTTGAAGGGGCAGAGGACCAAATCGGATTAATACGAAGTTATCGATGGAAGGTCATCCAATCACGGGTGTTATCATGAGGATCGGATTCGTAGGCGCGGGCAACATGGCCGAGGCCATGATGAAGGGCATAATATCGGGTGGACTGGCCAAGACAGAGGACTTGATCGCCAGCGAGATCGTGCCGGAGAGGAGGGACTACATAACCAACACTCTCGGCGTTCAGACCGTGTCCGACAACATCGAGGTCGTGCGGTCGTCGGACGTGGTCATATTGGCTGTCAAACCTCATCACGTCGGCCCGGTCCTGGACGAGCTGAAGCCGTACCTCAGCGGCAACCATCTTCTAATATCCATAGCTGCCGGGGTCAAGATCGCCTTCATGGAATCTCATCTGAACTGGGGAGTGCGCGTGGTCAGGGTCATGCCCAACCAGCCTTGCTTCGTTGGAGCGTCCGCCTCCGGGTTCGCCCTGGGCCGCTCGGCAAAGAAGGAGGACAAGGAAACGGTGCAGAGCATACTGAACTCGGTGGGAGTGGCCTTCGCTCTCGACGAGAAGCTGCTCGACGCCGTCACCGGCCTCAGCGGAAGCGGTCCCGCTTACGTTTACCTGGTGATCGAGGCCATGGCCGACGGAGGCGTCCTCGCAGGGCTACCCAGGGACGTGGCCTTACAGTTGGCGGCTCAGACCGTCATCGGCGCCGGAAAGACCTACCTGGAAACGAAGAAACATCCTGGCGAGCTGAAGGACATGGTGGCGTCCCCGGGCGGAACGACCATCGAAGGCCTTCGCGTCCTTGAGGAAGCTGGCGTTCGCGGCGCGTTCATCGACGCCGTGGAGGCCGGGGCCAAGCGCAGCGAGGAGCTGGGCGGGAAGAACTGATCATATTCGGCGAGTCGTGCGCAGGGGAGATCCGCAGACCGGACAATCCGGTTGCGGCTCCTTGAACACCTTACCGCAACCGGTGCAGAGGTAGTTCCAACGCACCACCTTGGTTATCCCCTTCATGCTCATGGGCATGAACTCGATGCCTAGCACGGAAGCCAGGTTCTGTATCGAATAGTCGTCCGTGGCCACTGCGGCCTTTAGCTCGAGAGCGAGGGCCAGTACTTCCGTGTCCGTTTTAGAAAGACGCGAAACGTCCCCGGTGCCCTTGGCGGCCTCCCTCACCTTGGAGAGCGAACCTGACGTAGCTTGGGAAACTTTGATCGTGTGCAGGAGGTTCTCCGACCGGCGGTCATTATATTTTTCAAGCTCGGCCAGCACTCCTTCCGTGACGTAAGCTTCCCAGTCCGGGGGGACCTGCTCCAACCCGAAGAGGGCTGACGTGTCAAGAACGACCTTCACGAACTGGTTAACGTCGAACATCTTGATAACTTTACGGAGGTCGGTCCTTTTGGCGTGGACCTTAAATACCGGATCTTGATAAACGAGGCTCGATGTCACAGATACCTGTGGAGCAAGGAGTTATCGATTTCGTTACTCAGAACAAGCAGGACTATCGCATCTGCACCTCCTGTTCCGGGCCGGTAATGCTCCCGGTGGCGTTGAAGTCCCCCAAGTCCACCGATATCGTCATCGAGATCGGGGAGAACAAGCTATACATATCCCGGGTCCAGGCGAGGTACATCAGAAGGGTGACCTCGGACATGATCTACGACCCCGAGGTCGGGCTTTCCTGCAACGCCTATCCTGGGCTCTAGATCCTTTTTGCCATCTCAGCGGAGCGGAGGGCCATGGACCCCAGGTCCACCTTGGCCTCCTCGTCCAGGATGTCCGTCACCGAGGCGTTGGTTATGACCCTGGACGGCACGGCCGTGCAGTCCTTGCTGCCGTCGCTCATTATGGATATCTCGTAGGTGCCAATGTCCTTGGCGATACGTTCGATCTCCAGCTTGTCCAGGCCTATGAGCGGACGCAGAACCGGAAGCTCCAGGCCGTGCTGCTCGGCCCTGATGTTGTTCAGGGTCTGCGAGGCCACCTGGCCCAGGGAATCCCCCATGACTATTCCAGACGCCCCGACCTTCACGGCGACCGCTTGCGCGGTTCGGAGCATCAGCCTCTTGCACAGAACGCACTGATAGGAGCTCTGGCACTTCTGCTGGTTGATCGCCTGGTTCTCACCGTGCGGGGCCATGTAAAGAGGCATCTCCTGCCCCGTTTCCTTGCGCAGCGCCTCGGCCAGAAGAACGGCCTTTCGCACCCCGAGCTCGCCGCAGAAGGGACGGTTGTCCATGTGTAGCAGGACCATCTCCGCCCCGCGGTGGGCCATCAGAGACGCGGCCACCGGGGAATCTATTCCCCCCGACAACAGAGCAACAAGTTTCATGGTTCAGTTGTTGAGGCGGGGGATCTCCGACCCGCCGGCCAGGACCAGCCCCGGCTCATCTTCGTCGAGGTCGTCGCTCTCCACCACCAGTGCCACCAGCAGGTCGATGAGCTCCTTCATCTGCCTGATCTCCGCTCGAAGGTCCCTGATCTCCCTAGCCAGGTCGGCTTCGGTCAGTGGCCCTACCCCCTCATTCCTTGCCGGTGATGAGGATGGTCTCCACGAAGCCGTAGTCATCGGCGATCTTCCGCGACTCATACGCCTCGCAATGATCGCAGTACAGCCCCTTGTCCGCCCTCCTGAGCTTGGAGCGACAATTGCGGCACAAGGACTTTACGGCGCCGAAATGCGGATGGGTGGTGTTCAGCTGTATGGACGGCTTGACCTGCATGACCTTGGCCCTGATTATGTCGCTGGGCCGGTATTCGCGGCCGACGTCCTGGACGTAATCAGAGGATATCTTGGAGACGTGTATGGTCCCGTTAGTGTCCCCGGTTATATTGCGGGAGCGTCCCTCGACGGCCACGACCTCGCATATGGCCATGGATGCGCGCACGTCGGTCACCTCGCAGAAAACTGAATCGCCGATCGCCAGGGAGACCATGGGATTCTCGGCCTCCACGCTGACGGTCTTATCGTTATCGTTCACCTTCAGCTCGCCGGTCAGGGCGGAGTATACTATTCCGTCCTCCTCGTAAGTGCCTTCGGCCGGGAGGTACTCCTCCGCCACGGCCACCTCGTCACCTGGTAAAACCTTTTTCTTGTCACTCATTCCAACACACCTGTCTTTAGAATGTAAAATAGCGTGACGTCGACCTCTTTCTTCGCCTTGCTATGGAATTCGAACATATAAGGGATCCCGAATTTATACCTTTTTAACGGGGTCGCAGTGTACCCAGACCTGCGAACGAAACGCTGGACGAAGTCTTCGGTGCTGCTCATGTGCAACGAATAGATGACTGGTGCGCACCTCATGGCCGCCGTCAGGAAGGGTCTGTCGGCTCCCTTGCGCTGCGCCCCGAAGGGCGGGTTCATGATGACCGTGTCCGCCTTTTCTTGCACGTCGGAGATGTCCGACTGTCGGAGATCCAAGACCACGCCGGCCTTGGCCGCGTTGGCCGCGGCCTGCTCCAATGCCGCCGGGTCCTTGTCAAAACCTATGACCTTGTCCGCTCCGAGCAACGCAGCCCCGATGCCCAAAGGCCCGGTCCCGCATCCCAGATCGAGGACCTTGCGCCCTTCCAGGTCTCCCCTGGCAAGCGCGTCGAACAAGAGGTCGGCGGCGATCACCGCCGGGGTGGAGTACTGCTCCAGTTCCGGGCTTGGAGCGGAAAAAAGAGAAAGGGACTGCAATGCCATCTCCAGCTCCCTTCTCTTCACCGTTACACCTCCGGTCCGTTCTAGTAAAGACGCCCTAGGTCCTCACTGATTGAGCCCCAGGTTCAGGAAGTCGGCGCTGGTGAGGATGCCCACTATCGCTCCTTTGCGGGAGACCAGTATCGCTTCCTCTCGCTGCAAGTGGAACGAGGCCAGATCAATAGGGGTGTCCTCGTTCAGTATGGGGAACGGAACATCCATGATCTCCTCTATCCTGGTCCTCATGACCTCCTCATAGGTCTTCTTCCGGGTCTTGGTCTGCTCTATGGTATAATCGCGAATGGCGTCGTCGGTCAGACCGCCTACTATGCGCTCTCCGACTATCACCGGCAATTGAGTGAAGCGTCCCTTCATCATCCTTTCCACCGCCTCGCCTATCGTCTGATCGGGTGTGACGAATATCACGCCCCTCGTGGCCAGGTCACCGACGGTAAGCTGCGTTCCGGAACGCACGCCTTCCACCTTCCGGCGCCTTATCACTTCCTCGAAGGCGGACAATATCTTGCGAACGTTGCTGTAGGAGGGATCAATGGTACCCCTCTCGATCTTGGCGATAAGGGACTGGCTCACGCCGGCCAAGCTCGCCAATTCCCGCTGCGACAGGTTCAGGCGCTTTCTCATCTGTCTTATCTTGTCGAGGTCGGGCAGCTGCGGTACCAATGCCGTGCGGGAGGATGTCAAGCCGACTTCACCTTCTTTTTTTCAGAAAGCGGAATCGCATTAATATCCTTTTCCAGATTTGTATAGGATAGTTCTATAGGAATCATGGATCCAACGCGTTACCTTGGACGGTTTCTTTGGAAAACGTTGATATACGAACGTTATTCAACATTAATGACCGATAATTCGTTAATAATTTCATATATTAGAACGTAAATCGTAATATTACCTACGATAATACTACATAAACTAAGCAAGGAATAAATATGAGGAAGAATTACATGTGTCCGATTTGTAGTCATTCATCTAAAAATTTGATTGTAAATAGAAATATGTTCGAAATAAAAACGAGAAAATAGACGAATGTACATGAAAAAAGGTCATATAACCCGGGCGATACCGGGGTTATTGCCTCGTGCAATTCATATACTACGTGAAGGGAGTAAACCACCGATGATAGACAGAACGGACCGGGAGGGCAGGACCGACCGGTTGGGAAGGCCAGTGCGAGCTGAGAACTACACCGCCAGCAGACCGCCGGGATGGCAGGGCCAGCCCGGGGGCTGCGGCATAGCCTCCTGCATCTCCCTGAAGGGGGAGAAGATAGGCGGGGACCGCATCGCCCGGATGCTCACGATCATGGAGGAGAGGGAGAACGGGCTGGGTGCCGGTTACGCCTGCTACGGCCTTTTCCCGGAGCGCCATGACCAGTACTGCCTTCAGTTCTTCTTCGACGACGAGGAGGGCAAATGCAACGTCGAGAACTTCCTCGACGGACGCTTGGACGTTCTGCACGACGAGCGGGTCTTCACCCGCGACCGCTCCACCATCTCGCCTCCCTACCCGATCGTATGGCGCTACTTCGCCAACGTTCCGAACGCCCGAGAGTGGAGAGGAGAGCGCGATCTCGGGGAAGAAGACTACATGGTGGAGATCGTCCAGCACATCAACGAAAAGATCCCCGAGGCATTCTGCGTCTCCAGCGGCAAGGACATGGCGGTCTTCAAGGGTAACGGTTACTCGTACGAGATCGCCGAGCTATACGACCTCGCGCGCTATTCAGGGACCATGTGGCTGTCGCATTCCCGCTTCCCCACCAACTCCCCGGCCTGGTGGGCCGGGGCGCATCCCTTGTCCCTTCTGGACTGGGGGGTATGCCACAACGGGGAGATCACCTCCTACGGCGTTAATCGCAAGCTGGTGGAGATGAACGGCTACAAGTGCACGGTGCTGACCGACACAGAGGTCGTCACCTATCTCTGGGACCTGCTGGTCCGCCGAAACCAGCTGCCGATCGAAGTGGCTGCCTTCGCCATGGCCCCCTCCACCTTCCAGGAGATAGCGCTCCTGCCGCCGGCGGAACGCCGTCTGGCGGAATGGTTAAGGATTACGTACAAGGAGGCATTCCTGAACGGACCGTTCAGCATCATCGTCGGGAGAAGCCAGCCGAACATCTCGCTGATCGCCCTGGCCGACCGAAAGAAATTAAGGCCGATGATCGCCGGACTTTCGCCTGACGAGGGCGTTGCGTACTGCGCCAGCGAGGAGAGCGCCATCCGCATCGTGGAACCGGACGCCCGCACCTGGGCGCCTGGTGCTGGCAATCCGTTCATAGCCGTGGCCGGAAAGGGGATCGTCCGCAGGGGCACAGAACCGTCCTTCCAGGGGGTGAACCTATGAGCGAGAACCCGCCCGCGAAAAGGCTGGACCACCGCCTCCCGGAGAGGTTCGTGCCCACTATCAACTACGACCTGTGCCGGGTGTGCCGCCGCTGCGTGAACGACTGCTCCTACCAGGCCCTGGAGTTCCGGGAGTCCAAGGTGGTGCCGTCCGGAGGATGCGTGGCCTGCGGCCGCTGCATCGCGGTCTGCCCGGCCAACTGTATAGAGATCCGTCCAGTTCCGCCCCAGTTCGCCCCGCACGGCAACTGGTCCGAACGCAGCAGGAGATCGATCCTGGCCCAGGCCAGCTCTGGCGGTGTACTGCTGTCGTCCTGCGGCGCGGACGACCCGCACCCGGCGATATTCGACGACCTGCTGCTGGACGCGGCGCAGGTGACCAACCCCTCCATCGATCCATTGAGGGAGCCAGTGGAGACGGTCACCTACCTGGGCCGGCGCCCAGGTAAGCTGGAGGTCTGCGACGGGAAGGTGATGATACGCGAGGACGACACACCGCTGATACGGATGGACATGCCGCTGATGTTCGGGCATATCTCCCTCGGTTCCATCTCCTACAACGCCCAGAAGGCGCTGTTCATGGCCGCCAAGGAGCTCAACATCGTGGCCGGCAGCGGGGAGGGCGGACTGCACCCGGACTTCTATCAGTACGCCGACCGCATCTGTTCGGAGGTGGCTTCCGGCCGCTTCGGCATCAAACCGGAATACCTCAAGGGAGTGGCGGCCGTGGAGATCAAGATCGGTCAGGGCGCCAAGCCCGGACACGGCGGGCACCTACCCGGGGAGAAGGTCACCACCATGATCTCCGAGACCAGGATGATCCCTCTTGGTACGGACGCGTTATCACCGTACCCGCATCACGACATCTACAGCATCGAGGACCTGGCCCAGCTGATATCTGTCCTCAAGGAGAGCACCGAGTACCGCCTGCCAGTGGGGGTTAAGATCGCCGCCGTGCATAACGTCGGAGCTATCGCCTCCGGGTTAGTGCGTGCGGGAGCTGACTTCCTCACCGTGGACGGTTTCAAGGGCGGCACCGGCGCCGCGCCCCGGGTCATAAGGGACCACGCCGGCCTTCCGGTCGAGGTGGCCGTAGCAGCCGTTGATAGGCGCCTGACGCAGGAAGGGCTGCGCAACCGCGTGACCGTTTGCGCCGGGGGCGGAATACGCTCTTCGGCGGACATGATAAAGGCGATAGCGCTGGGCGCGGACGTGGTCATGGTCTCCACCTCGGCCATGATCGCCATGGGCTGCCGGGTGTGCCAGCAGTGCCACCGTGGTCTCTGCTCGTGGGGTATCGCTACTCAGCGGGATGATCTCACCACCAGACTGGATCCTAACGTGGCGGCTGCGCGCATCGTACGCCTGTTCCAGGCCTGGAACGAGGAGCTGAAGGAGGTGCTGGGGGCCATGGGCATAGATGCCGTGGAAAGCCTGGTCGGCAACCGGGACCGACTGCGGTATCGGGGACCCAACCCCAAGATCGCCGAAGTGATGAACGTCAAGCATATCGGGGAAGGGTGGGGCTGATGAAGGACGTCTGCAAGCCCAAGGGGCACTCCCACGAGTGCGACTGCGGCAAGGAGTGTTTCAACGTGGTAGGGGACCGGGCGGTCATAGACCTGCGCCTTTCACCCACCCAGCCCATGCACTACACCACCCTCAACTGCGTCATGCGCAAGGCCATGCGCCAAGGGTGCCTGTCAATCGAACTGAAGGGGGCCATGGGGCAGCGCTACCTGGCGTCCACCGCCTCCATCCCTGGACTTTACATTGCGGTGCACGGGACCCCGGGGAACGACCTTGGGGCGTTCCTGAACGGGCCGACCATCGAGGTGTTCGGCAACGCCCAGGACATGACCGGGAACACCATGAACTCCGGGAGGATAATCGTGCACGGCAACGCCTGGGACGTTACCGGACTGGCGGCCAGGGGCGGACAGATCCTGGTGCAGGGCGATACCGGCTATCGCGTCGGTATACACATGAAGGAGTTCGGTGGATCGCGGCCGACCATGGTCATCGGCGGCACGGCCAAGGACTATCTGGGCGAGTACATGGCTGGCGGTACCATATTGGTGCTAGGGCTCGGCGGGGGCGCTCCGGTGGGACGCAGTCTGGGGGCGGGTATGCACGGCGGGCGAATATTCGTCCGCGGCAAGGTATCCCCTGAACAGCTGGGACCCGGAGCGGCGATCTCACCCCTGAACGCTGACGACGAGAAGGAAGTCCGTACGTTACTGGAGGAGTTCAGGAAAGCGTTCGGGATCGACGTCCAGGACGATTTGAACGATTACGTGAAGGTCGCGCCGAGCTCCAGCCGGCCGTTCTCCGGGTACTACGACAAGACCAACGTCTAGCTGCCCGGCAGACGGTTGGCGGAGCTGGTCACCATGCGCAGCTCGACGTCCTCCAGCCCCAGCGGGATGACCTTGGAGGATATGGCCTGCTCCAGGGCGGTGGCGTCCCTGGCCTGCAGGCGGACCACGATCCGGCGCGGACCGGTGACCTGCAGCACCTCCTTGACCTCTTCCACTCCCTTCAGCTTCCTGAGCTCCTCGGACGGAACGCCTGGACGCAGATTGGCGAAGAGTATGGCGTCCACCTTCAGGCCCATGCGTTCGTTGTTGACGACGGCGAAATAGCCGAGAATGATACCGTCGTCCTCCATGCGCTTGATGCGGTCGCGCACCGTGGACGGGGAGCGCTTCAGCTTGGCGGCTATCTCGTTATGGGTCATCCTGCCGTCATCGACCAAAAGCTGCAGGATGCGCCGGTTCATAGCGTCGACCACGGGCATGCTGTTTAAGTTAACGCGGCATAGACTTTAATAAATTCCGATGGAACGTCGATTTCATCATTTAAAAAATGAAATAACGGAAGAAAATGTTTGAAAATGCGTCGATTTTATCGATAAGCCGGTCACTTCATGAAGAGCGAGGGGGCTTCCGGCTTGGGGGTGAAACAGGCTTCGCCCATCTCCTGGACCTGGACCCCGGTCTCCAGAGCGGTCTCGTAGATCGCCTTCTCGAAGGCCTTCTTCAGATCGTTGGGTGAAGCGGAGACTCGCGCGTTGAGCACCAGTTTTCCCTCTCCGGTGAAGTAGCGCCCTCCCTTCAGCCCGTCCACCTGCATGCGGTCCTCCACCAGGCTCATCTTGGCCGAGGCGGTTGACGACGTCAACATCACCTTGACGTGGCCGATGGTCTCCGGCGGGAAGTCGGTGGCCACCCGGCGCATCAGGGCGGTGACGAAGGCGTTGATGTCCAGGCGCCCCTCGGCCACCAGTTTCGCGTGCGCGTTGAACCAGCCCATGGAGGCCTTCTCCACGGCGAACATCCGCTGGTCCACCTCCTTGGGCTCCTTGGTGCTGACCTTGTCCGAGAGGATTATGCCCACGATGGCGTCCAGGTTCTTCTTGCTGAAAGCAGAGCAGGGAATGACGTCCGCGTCCGAGACCTCCTTCCTGATCAGCTCGCTGGCGTTGCCGACCTCGTCGTCCTTCAAACGGTCCACCTTGGAGATGAGGACGAACTCCGCCTCGCGGACCTGGTGCGACGGGATGAGCTTGCCTCCGCCTAACCCGAATCCCTCCGGTTTGCGCAGCGTCTCGGCCGCCCTGGTCCCGTCGACCACGACGAAGAAGGGTGCCACCTGGAACTCGTCGGGGTACATGGAGCGCAGGGGCGCCACGACGGAACCGAGTATGGCCGTGGAGGTGCCGATCGGTTCGGCGATGATCACGTCCGGCCGTCCCATTGAAACAAGCGTTCGGGCGTTCTTGACGAACTCCCCGAAGTTGGCGCAGAAGCAGCCGCCCAGAACGTCCTTGACGTCGAACCCGGCGTCCTTCATGTACTCCGTGTCGACTAGAACGTTGCCCTGGTCGTTGGTGATTATGGCCACCGACTTTCCGTGCTTGGACCTCAGCTCCTTGCCGAGCGCGGCGGCCAAAGTGGTCTTTCCCGCGCCCAGGTATCCGCCCAGCACCACGAATCTGGTCGGGGCCTTGTCTCCGGACTGCATGCACCCTTTAACGCACGACCGGGTTTATACGTTTCTTGAGACTCCAATATTACAGTCCCTCGATGCGTACCGTCCGTCGTAAGAACGCGCAGGTCTGACAGGGGATGTCGATGACGCAGCGCTGCCCGGCCGGTATGCCTTTGATCGCGGCGAGGAGCGCCAGGTCCATAGGTCTGTACGGAGGCTTCCGGTTGTTGGCGGCCAGCACAGCCCTTTCGGCCTCTGTAAGCGACTCGGAGTCGAAACGGGACTGGGCGAACTCCATGCACCTCTCCGCCTCCTCCTTGCTACACTGGTCGCAGCGGGCCCCGACCTTCACCACCGCCCCGTAGAGATCGGCCAACGGATCCACCAGGAAGATGCCGTGGTCCTTGCCGATGGTTATGAAGACCGCGTACGGGAATGATGCCTCGATGAGCTCCATGCGGGTCCCCCGCACCTTCTTCTCCTCCTTGACCGACCAGAAGTCCCGGAGATGGTGGTTGAGCTGGTACACCAGCTGGTTGTAGTCCAATCCAAGAGAGTCGGCCAGCTCCTGCTTGCTTATCGGCGCGTCCCTGGTGGACCGGTACAACTTCGTCAGAATGCGCTTGCGCATGTCGTGGTTCACTATGGAGGTGTACGTCTCCGGGTCGATGTAGGCCATCTCGATGCGGCAATCGGCTGTCAACACCACTTGATTTCATTCTCCAATATTTAACCGTTGACGAGGAATAGTCTAACTGTACGAGCATCGGAGATAACCACTGCGCCTGTTGCGTTCTCCATGGGAGGCAAAGGATCGTCATGCCAGGCGTGCGGTGCGCCGATAAGGAAGGATTATGATTATTGCAACGTGTGCGGAAAACGGACGTCCGTACCAGATGCACGGCGGACCGCGCCGGTGAGCCCTCTCAAGGTGCTGCCCGCCCGGGGAATCAAGCATGCGGGGAAAACAAAGAACGTTGAAAACATGATCCCCCGCCGGGAGCTGACCATAGCCCTGCTGGCCATGACCTGCATGGCGCCGTTCTGCACCTGGCTGAGCTCCTTGGGGGGCCTGATCGGCATAAGCGCCGCTTTCAACGAAGCGTTCTACGGCAGGTACGTGGTTCTGCTGGCGGCGATGGGACTGCTGACCATCATGGCCGGCGACCTCGTACCCGCCAAGGTCCCAAGGAAGGCCGTTATCGCCGGGGTTGGTGTCGGCACATTGGCATTGACCGCCCTGGACTTCGCGGAGATCATGAGGTACAACCTGAGCCCCGGATCGTACCTGGTCTCGGCCGTGCCGGGGATCGGTATGTACCTGGCCTTAGCCCTGGGGATAGCGCTCACCCTGGCCGCACTGGTGCCGAAGAGGAAGCGTGCGCCCTTTACGACGGAACGTCCGGTCCTCAGGCCAGGTTCTCGGGGTTCAGACCCTTGAGCTCGTCGATGACGAAGCGGCCATCCTTTCGGATCAGCACGTCATCGAAATAGATCTCTCCTCCGCCCATCTCCGGGGTCTGTATCAGCACCATGTCCCAATGGACGGTGGACTTGTTGCCATTGTCCGACTCCTTGTAGGCGCTGCCCGGCGTGAAGTGTATGGAACCGGCTATCTTCTCGTCGAACAGGGTGTCCAGCATGGCCTGGTTGATGTACGGGTTGACGCCTATGGCGAACTCGCCGACATACCTGGCGCCGGGGTCGGTGTCGTGAATGATGTTCTGGGACTTGGTGTCGGAGCTGGTGGCCTCGATGATCTTTCCGTCCTTGAACTTCAGTACCACGTTGTCGAAGACCTTGCCCTGATAGAGGGTCCTGGTGTTGTAACTTATCACACCGTTGACCGAGTCCTTGATGGGAGCCGTGTACACTTCCCCATCGGGTATGTTGCGGTCACCCTCGCACTTGACCGCCGGCATGCTCTTGATCGAAAAGGTGAGGTCGGTGCCGGGACTGACAATGCGCACCCTATCCGTGCGCTCCATCAACGCCACCAGAGGGTCCATGGCCCTGGACATCTTCGGATAGTCGAGAGTGCAGGTGTTGAAGTAGAAGTCCTCGAACCTCTCGGTGGACATCTGGGCCTGCTGGGCCATGGAGGCGGTCGGCCATCTGAGCACCACCCACTTGGTATTAGGCACCCTCCAGCCGGTGTGCACCGGCCCGGACCAGTACTTCATGAAAAGGTCGATCTTGTCCGCCGGTACGTCGGAGTTCTCAGTGATGTTGTACGAACCGCGCATGCCGATGTACGCCTGGGCTCTCTTCATCTTCTCCAGCTCGACCTCCCCGATCTGGGCGATGGTCTTCTGGTCCGCGTTCATGAGCAGCTTCCTCATGACCCGGGCGGAGCGCAGGGCCACCATTGGCACGCCCCCGACCTCGTAGATCTTGTCCAGCAGGACCTCCACCATCTCGGTAGGTATGTCGAACGCTTCGATGTACACCGTCTCCCCCTTTTGGAGGCGAACGGAGTGATCTATGAGCACGTCGGCCAACTTGCGCATTCTGGGGTCGTACATACGAATCCGGTAAAACCATTGGAAGGTATATCAGAGTTAGCAAAATCTCCCGGCCGGAGTGGGACGAAAGTTCTATAACGCCGGATAGCCCGTGGACGTCCATGGACGAGGTGGACGTGGCCCTCAGCCGCATGCTCATGCGCAACTCGCGCACTCCCTATTCCGAGCTGGGAAAGGAGCTTGGCCTGAGCCCGCAGATGGTGCACCGCCGGGTGCAGCACCTCATGGACGTGGAGATAATCCGGGGAACCTACGCCGCGTTGAGCTTCAAGGCCATGAAGGCCATGTGGGTCATCGTCCACGGCTGGTCCAAGGCCAATTCCATGGACGAGGTGGCCAAGGACCTCAGGAGCGATCCGCACGTAGCGATCATGCAGGTGGCCAGCGGCAATTACGTCTACGTGCACGGGAACGTCACGGACGCCGTCGGACTGGCGGAGCTGGTCACATCGGTGCAGAGGAGCGCCAAGCTGAGCGAGCCGCAGGTGGGCATCGTGCAAACGCCTCCGTTGGGGCAAGACGGATTGAGCGGCATGGACCTGCGGATCATCAAGGCTTTGGCGAACGACACCAGGAGGCCGGTGAACGAGATCGCTGATGAGCTCGGAACGACCGCCAAGACCGTGCGACGCCGGCTGGACCGTCTGATGAAGGAGGACCTGGTGCAGCTTTCGATAAATTGGCAGCCGGACACGATGGGGGATATGGTAAGCCAGATCCACATTGTTCTGAAAGAGGGGGTGCCGAACGAGAAGGCCGCCTACCTGATGATAAAGAAGTACGCTCCCGGGATAATCCGAAGCTACACGTTCAGCAACGTTCCCGGCTTTATCTTTTTAACGTACTGCAACCGCAACGCCAGGGAGATGCAGGACACCTGCCGGGAGCTGGAAGGAGAGGGCGTGTTCACCAGCGTGGTGCCCAACGTGATACGGGCGATCTATCACTACCCGGAGCACCGGGAAGCGGTGCTGCAGGACCTGCTCAGGAAAACAGGAAAGAGCTAATATCCGCCTGGACGGAGTTCTTTTTTCCAATTATTAACGGTCGAGCGTTAAAATAAGGTCGTTTTGTCGTTCTGTTTCTACCTTTTCTTAGCGCAACCTCTTGACGAGCGCCTAAGGCATGGAGGTGGATCCCCTGTTCCGAGGATGAAAATGTACCTCCCGAAAAGGAAAGGATTGATCATCGTTTGTTTGCTGGCGGTCGTTCAGAGCATCGCCAGGTTCGCCATACCGCTATCACTTTCGACCATGGGCGGCCCGGTGCTCGACAACCCGGTCTCCGACGAGATGATGATGTTCATCAACGGCATGTTCTATCTGCTTGGTGCTCTCGGCTTCATCACGGCCTTCGGCCTGTGGACGCAGAAGCGCTGGGGATATTTCGGCACCCTGGTGCTGAGCGCGGCCACCATCGTGTTCGACGTCTGGGCCATCGTCACCGTGCAATCGTCAGCGGCCATGGGCATCGTGCTGCCGGCCCTGTTCATGATATACCTGTTTCTGATCCGCAGGGACTTCCAGGAGGGAGGGAAGTGAGGGTCATGGTCGCCTACGGCACCAAGTGGGGCTCCACCGCGGACGTCGCCAAGGAGCTGGCATCCGTGCTCGGGAAGAAAGGGCACCATGCGGACCTCCTGGACCTCGGCAAGGACGGGCTGGCGGACCTGGAACCGTACGACATGGTGGTCATTGGCAGTGGCATCGCCTACGGCTCCTGGGCCAAGGGCGCCGTCAGGTTCCTGGAGAGGAACTCCAAGATCCTATCTGAAAAACGATTGGCCATGTTCGCCTGCTGCGGGGACCTGCTCTTCGATCCCTTAAAAACGGACGAGTACGAGAGCAAGTACCTGCGCGAGGTAGCTCGGAAACATGGACTGGAACCCTTCAGCCTGGGCCTGTTCGGGGGAGTGATCGACTTTGACCGCCACAGCTTCCTGGTGAAGGGGATACTGAGCATGAGGAACGCGGGGAAGAAGGACATGCAGGAAAAGGGGATCGATACCGACAAGCCCTACGACTTCCGGGACTGGGAGAAGATACGGGCTTGGGGCGACGGTCTCCTGGAGGATGATTAGATGAATCAAACGGAGAAGGTTGAGGAGGACGATCTCATCCCCTGGTACGTCACCGGGGCGGTCGCCATATTGTGCGCGGCGGTGCTCATTGCCATGGCGGCCCTGGGCCCTAGCGGGACTGGAGACATAGAGTACCGGACCTCGCAGTCTGGGATATGGCAAGTAATGGGGCAGGACCTGGCGGACCTGCTCCTGATCGCCCCGTTACTTCTCATCGGCGGAGCGTTGCAGCTGATGAGGAAGGACGTCTCGAAATACTTCCTGGTGCTGACCCCGCTCACCCTGATGTACACCGGGTTTTCCTTGGGCGTAGGCCAGGAATGGACCTTGTACGACGGGAACGCGGAGATCTACTACTGGATGTTTCTGGCGCTCATCACCGGAGGGTTGCTGCTCCTGATAGGGGTGCTTCCGAAGTTCGGCCCGGGCGATGGGACGGGTTTCCAGCGCAAGAGGCTTGTCATCTTCGTGCTGGTCATGGGATTGGTGATGCTGATGTTCGCCGGGATGTGGGTGGGACAGATCAATGAGGTCATAGCTACCGGCGACCTTTCAGACGGTTCGTACACCGATTCGCCCAACGTTTTCTGGACCATAAGGTTCCTGGACCTCGGAATATGCGTTCCCTTGGGATTCGTTTCTTTATTCCTGCTGCTCCGCCGGCCGGAGAAGGGATACCCCCTGGTGCTGCTGTTCTTCGGCTTCTTCCTGACCATGGCCGTCACGGTGAACGCCATGGCCCTGGTCATGGTGATGAACGACGATCCGGCCATAGAGGCGATGGGCGCCGGCCTGTACATCTTTCCGGTGATGGCCGTGCTGTTCCTGGTCGGGCTGTCGTACCTGCTGAAGCACAGGAATACGGCGAGTTTGCGCAGCAAGGCGTCGGCTTAAGGCCGGCGCCTTCTTTTTTCTTCGACTACAGGTAGCAGTAGGATTTATCTGGCATACCCATAATTTAATTATGTCGAGATGGGATAGATATGAATGAATATGCCATGAGAGCGGCTTGCTTGAAAAAGCTGATGAGAGAGGTCGAAAGGGAGACTCATCTCAATTTCACTGGAGACGATTTTAACAGCCGCCTTCGCATCCAGAAGACCGTTTACCTTTTGAAGGTCCTCGGTGTAAGACCGTATTCCGAATATGACTTCGGTTATTACGTACGGGGTCCATACTCTCCTGATCTGGCTAAGGATTATTATTCGGAGGCCGATGATACGAATGATCCTTGCCCAATCATACCAGAACATGAAATGAGCATAGTCATCAATGCGGCAAACAAGGGCAATAATTTCCTTGAAGCTGTGGCGACCTTGCATATCGCTTGGGTCACCAACCCAGGAATTTCAGGAAAAGATACGATCAAAATGGTTAGAGAACTGAAACCCGCTCTCAGCTCCAAATTGCCGGAGACGTGGCGATTCCTGCAAAGTCACAAAATGGTCCATGATACACATCGATTCAATGGTCCTGATGGCTTTAGTGGATGAGAAAGACGATCTCTATAAAGAAGCCAGGCATATTGTGAATGGTAGGCAGAATGCGACTTATGCAGTGTCGCTGATCGCGATAGGTGAGGTTATCAACAGGTTGTCCGAGAAGCGAGATCTGCCTAGTGCCATTGATGCAAGTGACGAACTTGTAAAACTCTTGGGTCAGGGTAAAGTGGTGGTGAGAACGTTTGGAGGGGACCGCTCATGCCTTGAATTGTCTGTGAAACTGATGGAGCTTGACGCTATACTCAAACCAGCTGATGCATTAATCCCCACATCGATGCTTTGTGACGAGAGCAGTTCAGGGCTATACTCGAATGACCGCGTCCTTACCTTTAGCAAGGTTCTGCGCGACTACGCGAGGTCGAATGGCCGATGGATTAAAATTCCCCCTGGTTTCTGAGAGAAATGGATCAGCATTTCAGAAAAATGTATGAAATCCTATTATGACCAGGCGATGAACCTTCCATCAATCTTTCTGACGTGAACCTCAACTTCGTAAAGATCGCTGAGGTGATCATTGTCGATCAGCTCTGTGCCTCCTTCATGCGCGATCCGCCCACCCTTCATCAATAAGACCCTGTCTATTTCCGGAACGATGTCCGCCGGATCGTGAGTGACCAGCACCAGCGACCTCCCTTCATTCGCCAGCGTCCTTATGGCCGAACGGACCAGCCTTTTCCCGGTGAGGTCCAGGGAGTTCATCGGCTCGTCCAGTATCAGCGCCTCCGGGGAGTTGACCAGGGCGCGGGCCATCAGCACCCGGCGGGCCTCGCCAGTTGATAGCGTATAATACCTCCGGGAGGCCAGGTGGGTCGAGCCTACGGCGGCCAGAGCGTTCAAGGCCAGCTCCTCCATCTCCGGGCCGATGTCCTGCGAACGGTTCGTGCCGACGGAACCGAAGAACCCGGACAGCACGGCCTCCAGGCAGTCCATGTCCCTGGACAGATCGACCTGCAGGTCGGCGGACACCAGTCCGAACGCTTTGCGCACGTCGAAGAGGTTCCAGAGCTCCGAACCTCTCAGCTTGACGTACGAACCGGTAACGGAAGTATCGTGGCGATGCTCGCCCATCATGGTCTTGATGAGCGACGATTTCCCGGAACCGTTGGGGCCCAGTATGACCAATCGTTCCCCTTGCCGGATGGTCAGGTCCACTTCACTGAGAAGCGTCGCGGATCCCTTGCTGACGCTGACCTTCCGCATCTCTATGATCGGCTCGCCGGGCATGCGGAACCGTATCGGCCGCGGGATATAAACCGACTTCCCAAGGGCGCCCTAGCTCGTTGATGAACAAAATGGAAAAACAGGGTTGTCACCCCCAGCGGGGCATTCGGCGGTCCTGCGGACCGGAAGATAATTTTGAGAAAGGGACTTACTTCTTCTTTCCCTTGGCCGGAGACGCGGCAGCTGCCTTCTTCTCTTCGTTCTTCTTCTTTTGCTTACCGAGATCCTTCTTGGACATTGCCATAAGGACTGATATGGCTAAATTCATACTTAACAATAATTATTATACCGTCTTCCTGGATGGCAATCCCAGAAGTTCTGGCCTGTGCGCCAGCTCCCAGATGTACAGGGAGGCGACGCTGCCGTAAGGAGTGTACTTGGACCGATATCTGTCGAACTGCTGCCGGTCCAGAGAATCCAGGCCGTACAACGACATCATCCCGCGACGGATGGCCAGGTCCCCCCAGCTCACCACGTCCTTCCTTCCCAGGGAGAAGATAAGCATCATCTCCGCGGTCCAGGGGCCGATGCCTTTCAGTGAGACCATCGCCTTGACGACGTCCTCATCCGGAAGTATCTTCAGCTTTTCCAGGTCCAGACCCCCGTTGGCGCACGCTTCCGCTATCCCCTTGACGTACTCTGCCTTTCGGAAGGACATACCGCAGAACTGGATATCCTCCAAGGATGCCTGGTGCAGTCTGGCCGGGGTTATTTCTACAAAACGTTCGATCACCCGGTTCCAGACGGTCATGGCGGCCTTGCCGGAGATCTGCTGGCCGACCACGCTGCTGACCAGTGCGGTGAAGAGATCGGGATACATCTGCGCCTGGATCATTCCAGCGGCATCTATCACCCGGCCCAGCCTCTTATCCTTCCGGCGGAGGTGGTCGATCTCCGCCTGTCCGTACTCAAAGCAGGGCATCTTTTTCCAGCCTCAGCAACTTTTCCTTCAATGTTATACCAGCAGCGTACCCGGTGAGCTTGCCGCCGGCGCCGACCACCCTGTGGCACGGGATCAGTATGGAGATGGGATTGCGATTGCAGGCCTGCCCCACGGCTCTGGCCGCCTTTGGACGGCCGATGGCCTCGGCCATCTCGCCATAGGTGCGGACCTTTCCGTACGGGATCGCCAACATCTCCTTCCAGACCTTCATGGCGAATTCGCTACCGTGGGGCGCCAGCGGAACTGTGAACTCCTGGCGACCGCCCTGAAGATACTCTGATATCTGGACAGCGGCCATTTCGAGGAGGGGCGTCTTGGACATCTTACCCACGGGCGCCTTCTCCCCGGGGAGCGTCACCTCGGTTATCGCGCCGCCCTCTTCGGCAATATGGATCGATCCGATATCGGTCATGAAACTATGGACACGCTTCAACAGGCGACCTCCTGAACTTTCACTCCTAATCCCTTATCGTAATTTAAGAGGTGCTTCGGCTCCGTTTTCCGAGAGATTAATACGCTCTACATCGATGTTATCACGGGGTCGACATGGATGGCAAGAAGGTAAGGATGGCGAAGGGGCCGGGTTCCGTCGATGAATACCTGGCAGCCCTTCCGGTGACGGTCCAGGAGATCATAGGGAACCTGCGTTCGGTCATAAGATCGGCTGCTCCGGAGTCCAAGGAGATCTTCTCCTACCGCATCCCGATCTTCGAGCACCACGGCCACCTGGTCGGCTACGCCGCCTATCAGGACCACTACAGCCTGCATCTGATGAGCCCGGAACTGATGAAGAGGTTCGAGGAGGAGCTCAAGGATTACGGCAAGACCACGGCGACCATCCACCTCTCGTACGACGATCCTCTGCCCCGAGACCTCATTTTCCGGCTGGTCAAGGCCCGAATGGCCGAGAACGAGGCCAGGGAAAAGAAGTGATCATCTCCCGGACCTGTCCCTCAGCGTGCGGACGACGTCCAGCCTCTTCACCCATCTTATCGGCCACAGCACCGAAGGCCATATGAACAGCCAACCCAGCACCACCACTGAGGTTATGGCGGAGATGGACAGGATTATCGGAATGAAGAACACCGCCTCCTCCATGAGCAGGGCGAACTGCTTGGCCAGCAGGAAGGCGAACGGGGCGGACAACAACGCCGCGATCGAAGCCTGCGTACCGACCTCGATGGCCAGCGATCGCCAGATGAAGCCCTTCGGCACGCCCAGAGAGGCCATGGCGGCGAACTCCATGTCCCTCTCCGATGTGGATATGACCGTGGCCAGCACGGCCATCGCCAACGCGATGAGCAGGTTGAGGGCGAAGAAGCCGTAGAGCATGGATATCGAGCCTTCGAACAGCGATCGGATGTCGGACGCCTGCTCCTCTCCCAGCTCGACCGCGCCTACCAGGGGATCCTCGGAAATGCTCGTTGCGAAGACCTCGGCGGCCTTAGGATCGTCCATGATCACGAAGGCCCCTCGGCACTTCCCTTCCCCGACCATGTCCATCACTGCGACGCTGTCCGTGTAAACCGCGTTGGATTGCATGTCGTTGACGGTCCCGGACACCGTGAGATCGACCTCCTTTCCGCCCAGGGAGAAGGTGACCTCATCTCCGGGATGAACGCCCAGGTCCCCGGCCAGCTTCGTGGCCAAGATGACACCGCCAGGCTGGAAGGAGCTTTTCTGGAAGTCGAAGTTCCTGACCTCGGTGATGTTCGGGGATGCCAGTATGGCCGCACCGGTCGTACCTCCTTCCGAGGACAGAGCTCCGGCTAGGGAAGCGTACGGCAGGACCTTGTTCACGTTCGCTAGCGATAGTTTCTCGATCGCGTCCGCCCGGTCGAGTGGGGCGTTGAAAGCGACGCTCACATCCCACTGCTGGGCCTCCATCTGATCGTCCAGATATGTCATCGCCGAATCGACCATGAGCACCCAGGACCCGGCGGTCCCTATGGAAAGGGCGACGGCCACTAGCACCACCGCGGCTCGCATCGGCTCCCGGAACAGGTTGCGCAGGCCGAGAGACGCGGCCAGGGAAGTCCCTTTGCGCTTGAACACGCGTACCCTGGCCCGAGGGGCGTAGCTGAGCGCTTCGTTGACGCTCTTGCGGAGGACGAGGGCCACTGGAATGGCCGTGGCGGTCATTACCGCGAACGCGGTGAACATGATGGCGGTGATCGTCGGAACGGGGTCCATGGGCAGCACCATCGGTATGCCCCCCATCATGTCCAGGGCCATCTGGGACACGCCGGCGGTGAAAGCGTATCCCAGGAGCACGCCCATGATCGATCCTATCAGTAAAACCACGGCACCGAACGCCAGGTAGGCCAGGGCGATTCTCTTCCTTCCCACTCCGATGGACATCAGCACCCCGATGGTGCGGGAATCGCCGAGCACCAGCCGGTACATGGTCATGAATATGGAGATCAGCCCGATGAGGACGAACACCAGGCTGATGGCCGGCGGCATGGTGGAGAACTTGTCCGCCCCCATTCTGAACAGGACGACGGTCTGATGGTCCTCCCGGTAGGTCACGGACGAGACCGGAAGTGGTGACAATGAAGTTTCCGCCACCTCCCGGAACATGCCGTCCGGCATGTCCAGAAGGAGATCGTTGACCATCGGACCAAGCACCGCCTGCAGCGACGACAGCGGCAGGTACACGATGGTCATCCCTCCCGACCCGGGGACTATGGAGCCGACGCTCAGCTCGTTGGTCAGGAACTCCGGGGAGCTGACCGTCCCGGTGACCTCGAGATGCATGAGAGTGCCGTTGACGAACACGTCCAGGTCCTCCGCCGTCCTGCTCCCGGCCACCAGCACGCATTCGTCCGGGGCGGAGTATAGGGCACCGTCCAAAAGCGTGAGCCGGTTCAGCTCATCCCCGCCTTCTGGAACGCCGATGATCACCACCGTGGTGTTCAGGCCTTCGATGGAGGCCCGGCCGTTCCACCTCAGACGCAGCTGATAAGAGCTGAACGACGACAGAGAAGGTTCGATATCTTCCGCGGGCACGCCTTCCGACAGGGTGGCGAAGAGGTCCGGCATCCCGTTGTCGTCCAGATATTCTCTTGAACTGACATCCATCACCTGGGCGCTCCAGATCCCGGCGACCAGCATGGCCATGGCCCAGGCCACGATGAAGGACGACAGCAGGACGCTCATCTTCCTGCTCTTCATCTTTCGGAGGACCATGCGGACGGTGAGGGACATGCGATGCACCTCAGATCGCCGACAATCGCCCGTGGCGCAGCTCGTAGCAGCGGTCCATGTGACCCTTGAGCCGGGGGTTGTGAGATACGACAATGAAAGTGGTCCCCAGCTCCTTCCTGGCCTTGAGCAGCAGGTCCAGGACCATCGCTTCGGAGGCCTCGTCCAAGTTCCCAGTGGGCTCGTCGGCAAGCACCAGCGCCGGCTCCTTGACCAGCGCGCGGGCCAGGGCCACCCTTTGCTGCTCGCCTGCTGACATCTCCTGCGGGAAGCGATCGGACTTGCCCTTCAGTCCTACCAGGTCGAGCTGGCGCTGCGCCCTCTCCCTCGAATCCTTGCGCGAAAGTTTCCGGCCTTCCAAGGCCAGCATGACGTTCTCCCTGGCGGTCAGCGTGGGGATCAGGTTGTAGAACTGGAAGACCATACCCACCTTCTCCCGGCGATACTGGTTCAGATCGTTGGGGCCGAGGGACGTCACCACCAGCCCGTCCAAGGAGATGCCCCCCTGGTCCGGCATCTCGATGCCCCCCAGGGAATTCATGAGAGTTGTCTTCCCTGACCCGGAGGGGCCCATGATCATGACCATCTCCCCCTTTCCCACCTCCAGGTCCAGGTCCTTCAGCACCGCGGTGGTCTCCTCACCGTTCATACAGGACCTGCTGACCTGCTGCACGCTTAGGAAGCTCATCTTGTCGCCAGGGACCGATATGCGAGAAGGGTGAAGATGTTTGTGCCGTAGATGAACGGCATTATACCTTCTGTCGCCGATGAACGGTCATGCGCAAGGTGGTCGTGGATATCATCCCTAACGAGGACATGAAGAGGATGCTGGCCCCCATTCTCCGCAACATCGAGGAACTGGAAATGGTGGACCTGCTCCGCCTGGATCTTTCCAGGGGGGTGAAGATAGGGGTCGTCCGGTTCAAGCTCACCCCGGGCGCCGATTTCAAGGATGTCGTCGCTACTGGATTCATCGAGGTCCTGGAGATGATCGAGGAGAAGGGCAACGAAGTGCTCTGCCTGATAAAGGCGAACGCGGTGCCTGGTTTCGAGGATCTGAAGGAAAAGGCGGACCTGGACCTGAAGATGGTGCCCCCCATGCGGCTGTCCAAGGAGAAGGTCACCTACTCCTTCGTCGGGGAGGACGACCAGATAGCCAAGATGATCGCGCTGGCGAAGGATATTGGTGGCAGCATCAAGGTGAGCGTGCACCAGGCGTCCTTCGAAAATTCCGACCTCCTGTCCGTTCTGACCGAAAAGCAGAGGTCCCTGATGCTCCTGGCCAAGGACATGGGTTATTACGAGTATCCGAGAAGAACGCGCACGGAGGACCTGGCCAAGGCGGCTGGAATTTCCGCGTCCACGGTTATCGAGCACCTCCGCAAGTCCGAGGTGCGGCTCATGATGGAGATCATGGCCGGGCAGCGCTGATCATCTGTTCGATCTATTGGCCCATTCCTCGCCCAGCAGGCCGAACCACATCTCGTCGTACCATTGGCCTTCAAGAAAATGCCTCTGACGAAGAGTGCCTTCATGCTTGAATCCCAGTCTGGTCAGCACATTCTGCGAGGCTATATTGATGCTCAGCGGGTTCGCTTCAATGCGGTTCAGCCCCATTGCGTTGAATCCGTGGTCCAGAACTACGTAAAGCGCCTCGTTCATCAGCCCGCGTTTCCATTGAGAACGCAATAGCTCGTATCCAAGCTCGGCCCGTTTCGATCCGCGGTCGATGTTCCAGAGGCAGCATTCGCCGATGACCTCATCCTTTTCGCGATTCAGGATCGTCCATACGATGGCCCTACGGCCCTTAAGGTCGGCCAGAGTATGCCGGATCTATTCCCGGCTCTTCTCGACGTCTCGATGTGGTCTCTCCCCGTATAAGCCCGACGCTTTAAGGTCGGACTTGAAAGCATATACTGCATCGGCATCCTCCAGACATAGTGGGCGTAAGTACAATCGTGGGGTTGAAATGAGAGGTGTGTCATCGAATACCGCATCCAGTGTCATACCACCTTCTATAATAAGAGGGGATAATAAAGTTGGTCTGCGAGGATGGTCGGCTCGATATTTGGTGTGATAGGATCTGGGATGTCTAAGTAGACTCAGTCATACCGCCATCATCCAATTTAAACAGAGATATCCTAATTCATGCGACTGTACAATGTATAGTACAATAACCATGAAGTATATATTAGTGACTGTGCATAGATAGGGATAGGTGTTCACATGGTAAAACAAATTGATGTGAAGAAGGAGATTAGGGCCCAGATAGTAGGTGCACTCGCGAACGCGAATTTTCCGATCAGAACGGGGAAGGACCTACTTGCCGCATTCCCTAACGGGGCTGAGACGACATGCCAGGCTGGGAATGTGAAGATGACCGCTGGAGAGGCTGGGAAGATATTATACATGAGCGATTTCCCCTTTGAGAGCGCTGAAAGCGTGGCAGACACCATACTTGCAAGGGCTGGACTCTGAGCGATCTTTTTACCTCCTTACCGGGTTTTCAAATGCGAGCCCGGAAATTTTTTCTTCGTGGATGGTGAGAAATGGGTCAAACGTCCCAGTCGCTGATATGGCGTAGATAATCATAATGTTTTAGGGAAATTTGTACATTATAACCTGACCTTGACACTTGATTAAGGTAGTATTTTGAGAGAAAAAACAATGGACTGATGCTGGACGCTCGAGCGTCCAGCGAAATGAGGTAGAAATTAAAAGAGTCCTCAACCTTTCATGAAAGTTTGTGCAAATCCAGTCAAAGCTGAGGACGACTCCGCTTACGCCGAATGACAATAAATCGTTTTCCATCGGCACGACGTTGATGGTCGACGATTGGTACGAGAGATTGAGGTTGAACGACATCATCGGGCGGCACAAGAGCAAGGGCATCGCGCTCGATGCCCTTGTCCGTGGAATGCTCGTCGACCAGCTGGGCGATAACTTCAGCGTTCTGCAGGCCAGCGAATGGATGAACCGAAAGGAGATCCTGGAGCACTATGGCATCAGGGCGTTCAATTCTAAGACGCTGTACCGGGCAGTGGAGACCCTCGGCCGTAACCGTGAATGTATCATCCGCGAACTCCAGGACAACGTCCTGGAGCTTCTAGGGCGTCCGCGCACGGACATCCTGCTGGATTGGACGTCCATCGTCTATTACGGCGACATGGCGAAATTAGCGAAGTATGGTTACTCGCGGGATCATCATCCCGGCGAGCGTCAATTGACGCTCGGGGCGGCGCAGCTGGCGCCGCCCTACGACGTTCCCATCGGTCTCACGGTCGAGGCGGGGAACATCAACGATCAGGCTCACATGAAAGCCACGTATGGCCAGGTCAGAAGGTTCCTCGAACCGGGCTCCCTGGTCGTGTTCGACCGGGGAGCGAACGACAAGTCGAACCTGGATCGTATTGAACTGGATGGCAACGATTATCTCACGGCGAAGAA
>DAML01000014.1:0-39891 GCA_002497075.1 Methanomassiliicoccaceae archaeon UBA472 | reverse complement strand
GTGAACTACTACTTCTTCTCCGAGAAGCTGAAGAAGGACCACCTTAAGTCGCGCCGCCGTAAGGCGGAGCGACTTCTTGCCGAAGCCGTAGCCATCCAGAGCAGCTTGGATCGCGGCAAGAAACTGCCCAAGCGTTTCCGCATCAACAACCCGCTGGTCGACGTGCGTTACGATTATCAGACGAAATTGGTCGGCATGGACGAGGAGGCGGCGCTCCGCCTCCTCCTGGAGGACGTCATAGACGGCCGAGAAGGCTGTTTCTGCCTCACCTCGAGCAAGGACATGGGTTCGGCGGAGGCGCTGCGAATCTACCGCAGCAAGGACGCCATCGAGAAGCTGTTCCACTCGCTGAAGAGCGAGGTTGAGATCAAACCGGTGCGAGTATGGACGGAGGACGCCGTTTTCGGCGTCCTCCTCATCGGCTTCATCGCGCAGCTGATGATCAGTTTGACACGTTATTTCGTTAAGCCAGTTAAACGCATGTCAACGAAATTCATCATCGATGCCTTGAAAAAGTTGACAGTTACGGTGGTTTCAATGGGCAACGGACTGAAAAAACGGTTCTACTCGAACTTCAACGAGGTCAACAAGGCCATTTTGGCCGATTTCATCTCCGAAACGTAATAGAAAACGCCCGAGAACGGGCGTTTTCGATGAGGTTCAGGACCTCAAGGACCAACTGTCAAATCCTAAAACCAGTGCAATTTCGCTCGGTCAACTGTCAAAGTCGGGATTATAATTACTATTATGGTTAATGTAGAAACCTTATTATAGAGCTGGATGCCATGAGAAACCTGATGACGCCCCGCAATGAAAGCAATGAACTGATAGATATCAAGAGGTCCTTGGTTGAAATTAGATTAGAGCTTAAAAGACTAGCCGATTCAGGAGGACGAGCACCGATCCACGGCGCGAAGGACGATCGCGCCGTCGACGCCCTGATGAACCAGTTGTTCGAAGAGATCGATGTGGGCCTGGAGAACGGAATGGTCCCTCGTTGTGGAATGAGAGAGACCTGTAAGGGCGTTTTCACAGACCTGCTCCAGAAGAGCGCGGGAATGGCTGGTTCTGATAGCGTCTCGGAAGAGACGGTGAGGAAATACCGATCGGAACTGGAGATGAGGAGAAAGGAGGCACCTAGGACCCAGTGCACCAAGTGCTTCGAGGAGGTGTCGGACCTATTTGACAAGCATGTTCGCGTTGCGCGCTCGCTGCGAATTTATCGAACGGAAGAAGAGGTTCGAAGAGCCATAGAGGACCTGAGAGAGGATGTGTTATTGAAGGAAGTTCTTGAGCCAGTATCTAATCGGCAACGGTTGCAGATCTTGAAGATGTTGTCTTCTGAGGCTCGCTCCTTCTCATACATTTCGGAGCAAAGTGGGCTGCGCGGTGGCAACCTGCTGTTCCACCTGCAACGACTTGCCGAGGGAGGGTTGATAATCCAACAATATGAGAGAGGTGATTACATGCTCTCTGAGAAGGGCTATACCATTCTTAGGAACCTGACCGAACTCTTGTCCATCCTTGAGAGCGAGACTGCTACCAATATCCATGGTGAACTGAGGGAGAATGAATCCGTGGCAAAGGTTCCCTAAGTGGGAAAAGGCGATGAAGGAGATGTGATGGCCGATGATGCTGGGCATAGTTGGGTGCGCGATGTTCGCTGACGAGATCGTCCACGCGATCGAAAGGGATCCTGACATAAGCATGATCTATCTGATCGCGAACGCGGATTCCGATGCGCTGAAGCGCAAGATCGAGGCGGTGCCGCAGCACCCTTCGGTGGTGATGGTGGAAAGAGGGCAATTGAGGCACCTTCGCGATGGTCCATTCTCCCTGCTCATATGCATGGAACCGATTGCCTTGCATGAGGACCCTCCCCACCTAAGAGAGGAGGTGTCCAAAGCCCTGGCGGAACTTACCGGAGCCTGCAGTTCGATATTATTGTTCTACGGATTATGCGGGAACGCATTCCGGGACATACAGGGACTGGAGGAGCGCGTCGGGTGCCCGATCACCATAATCGCCGATGAGAGCGGACGTGCCGTCGACGATTGTGTCGCCGCGGTCTTGGGAGGTACCGACGGCTATCTGGGCCTTCTGCGAAGATACCCTGGGGTGTTCTACCTGACACCGGCATGGGCAGAGAACTGGCGAGACATGATGTTCAAGATGGAGATCACCAGAGGGGTGGACAGGAACGACCTTTCGATGATAAAATGGCTGTTCGACACCGCCGGATACGAACTGGCCTTGAAGATACCGACCGGCCTCGGAGACCAGGAGACCTTCGATCGGAACGTGGCTGATTTCGCCAAAGCATTCAACTTCGACATCGGCGAGCTGGAGAAGGAAAAGGTGACATTGGATTGCATCGAGAGGTCTTACGAGAGAGCAAAAGGAAGGCTCTCTTTAAGATAGAGTGGGTAAGCTTATCGCTTCCCCACTCCGTTACCTTTACTCGTGGACGACAAGCAGCTCTTTCAAGCGACCTTGGGGCTGAAAGCCCCATGGTTCGTCAGCGACGTCAAGCTGAACAAGGTAGAAAAGATACTGGACATCTTCATCGACTTCGAACGGGGGGCAAGGTTTCCTTGCCCCGAATGTCAGTCGCCCTGCGAGGTCCATGATACGAATCAGCGTACCTGGCGTCATCTCAACTTCTTCGAATACGAGACGTTCCTACATGCCCGCGTGCCGCGGGCATCCTGCCCCGAGCACGGTGTGAGGCAGGTCGAACTGCCCTGGGCCCGTCCTAACTCGGGATTCACGTTGCACATCGAGGCGATGGTACTGGCCTTGAGCGACGAGATGTCGGTGGCCGGCATCGCCGGCCACCTAAACGTCAATGAGGATTCCATCTGGAGGATACTGCAGTACTACGTCAACGAAGCGAGGAAGAACGTCGACCTCAGTCGTGTGGACCAACTGGCCATAGACGAGTTCGCCGTGCAAAAAGGTCACCGGTACGTGACCTTCTTCTACGATCTAAGAGGTCGTAGGGTCATTCACATCGCTGAAGGGAAAGGTAAGGAGAGCTTCACCAGCTTCGTCCAGGCGACGGAAGGTCGCCTGGACCCCAGCAAGATCAAATTGGTCTGCCTGGACATGCAGCCTTCGTTCATCGGGGGCTGCCGGGAGACCTTCCCGGCAGCGGTAATGGTCTTTGACCATTTCCATGTCATCAAGCTTCTGAACGATACGATCAACCGCATACGTCTGGAAGAGGCCAGGGAGAACGGGGAACTTAAGGAGACCAAGTTCCTCTGGCTGAAGAACCCGGAGAACCTGACGGAGAAGCAGGAACGGAATTTCCAGCGTGTCAAGGACCTGGACATCAAGACCGCCAAGGCGTACCAGTTCAAGCTGGCGATCCAGCGTACTTGGGAGCTGCCGCCGCAGGCGGCCAGAAGGTATCTTCAGAAATGGATCGCCTGGGCCGAACGGTGCAACCTGCCTGAGATGGCGAAACTGGCCAAGAGCGTACGCAATCATTTGGATGGGATCGTCGAGAGCGTACGCCAGAGGATCACCTCTGGCTACGCGGAAGGTCTCAACAACAAGATACGCACGGCCTTCCGCCGTGCGTACGGTTTCAAGGCCAAGGAGTACCGGGACACCATGATCTATTTGGTAGCGGGGGGACTGAGCTTACCCACACAATGTTGAAGAGAAGCAAAAGGAATGGAACGGCCGAATGAAGTTCCGAGCGATTGATATTAGATAGAGGGATGCCTGGGGTTTCAATTTCGGAGCGAACGAACGTTACCACTATTAACAATCGGTGTTTAACTCATCGGTCCTAAACGCAGGTCCTACCCTTTATGGGGAGGTGCCGTATTCGACTTAGTTCACTTCAACAATCCCGCGGCCTTCAGCTCCTCGGTGATCTTGTCGACAGCCTCCGCAGCGTCCTCCTCGACCTTAGCACCGGTGCATACCAGCTTGCCGGAACCGAACAGGAGCACGACCACCTTCGGCTTGTCAAGGCGATAGACGAGCCCGGGAAACTGTTCCGGCTCGTACTCCACCCTTTCCAGACCGAGAGATATGGCGATGGCGTTGAGGTTGATCTCCTGACCCAGGTCGGAGGAGGCCACGATGTTCTGGACCACGATCACCGGCTTGACCTTGATCTTGATGCCCGCCTTCTCGATCTGCTTGGCGACCTTCGTGATGGCCTCCTGGACGTGAGGGAGCGAACGCCCGCCGGTGCAGACGACCTTGCCGCTGCGGAAGAGCAGCGTGGCGGTCTTTGGATCTTTTAAACGGTAGATCAGGCCTGGGAACTGCTCTGGCTCGTACTCCGCGCCGTCCAGGGCGAGGGCGATGGACTGGAGGTCAAGCTCCTCTCCGAGAGAGGTGGAAGCGACGACGTTCTCGATCTTTATCTTGGCCATGAGGTCACCTTTCCTCACGTTATTTAAATACCCTTTTAAAAGGATTTCGATATTGTATTATATTAGTAAATCCAGAGCGCGCAGGTTGCTGGACCACCGATAGGAAAACAACCATCGGATAGAGGAAATCGTGACGCCTGAGCACGTGGAATAGATGGCCAGGGCGAAGATCGCGATTACCAATCATTACGCCCTGATGTTCAAGTGTGAGATGCAGGCGTAAAAGACCGCCAAGCAGATTGCAGGGCGAACGTTAGGTTGGGGCCCGACCAATCAACCAACGTCAAAGATCAACAGGGGGCCCATATGGATCCTCCGATCCGAATGCGATCTTCGATCAACTGGCGAAATGGATCCTCTGTGTGTCTCGCCATAACCGTAATCACTCTGGACTGTGGAAGTACCCCGTCATTATCTCCTTGAGTATCCGCCCCTCGGCCTTCCTCATGTGCTGCAGGAGAGTGGGTTTGCTGATGCTGACCTTCTGGCACAGCTGCCTACTGCTGATCTTCTTGGGAAAATCATAGTAGCCGTTCTGAAATGCCGCTACCATCACTTCCCTCTGTTTATCGGTCAGGACAGCTAGGACGTCAGCCTTCTGGTAGGCGGCCCTCCTGAAGGACATCCTTAGTATAGTGCCAACGTTCCTCATCATCTCAACAAAATCCGACAGGTTCTTTCGCTCTCCCATCATGCTTATGGTAAATTTCTCCAGCGAAATGATCGTAGGTATCGTGTGGATCAGACCTAGGTCGGATTCCTGGAACTGCTCTTTGGCCTCTTCTGCTTCCTTATATCTGATGAGGCAGGTGTGCTTGTTACCATTGGACTTCAGAACGCTCAGTAACTCCATGTTGCCTAAAGATCTGATATCGTAGATCGACACGCCCTCTCTAAGGGTGAATTCCATAATTTCAATGCATATGCCTTCTTGGTAGTCCGTCTTCAGGGTCTCGAGTATCGAGTAGGAAAGGACATGAACGAATATCTCGGCCATTTCCTCTTTCACGGTCTCGAAAGGCTCGATCTCCAGGGTGAGCGTTCTCATAACACCATTTCTCTAAATATGTACTTCAATATTTAAACTATAATACATGTATGCCCCAATTTGCTAGTACTCTCTCGACATTGCATTGATCGGCGAAAATCGCCGTGTGATACAATGGTGGAAATTGACCAGAAGATAGGAATGAGCATAGGAGAGAAGAGGAATTTGAAAGATAAGGACGGGGATGCCGGATCGGTCCTTGAGGCGTTGAGGATACCCACTCAAGTCAAGTTGGCGGGATTGTGGGCGACCGTGATGTTCATGTACATCTACGTGGACATCATCGGATTCTTCTCACCAGGGGTGATCGAGGATATTCTGGTGGGAAAGGTATATGTCTTTGACATCACCCAGACATGGATGTTATTCAGCGTGGTGTTGATGACGATCCCCAGTCTCATGGTTTTCCTGTCCCTGGCCTTGCCGGCTAAAGCGAATCGGTATGCAAACATCGGCCTAGGTGCGATCTACATCTTTATCGCGCTGGGAACCGCCGTGGGAGAGATCAATGCCCATTACATTTTCGGTTCCGCCGTGGAAGTCGTCCTCCTCATCATGATCGTATGGATCGCGTGGAAGTGGCCCAGGGTCCCCATGCACAGTGCTGTAGGGAACTGATATGGATTGGGCATTGAATATGAAAATGGAGGTGATGGAATGAAAGCCATTGTGGTAACTGGAAGCGGACCGCCAGAGGTTCTGAAGCTCCGGGACGTGGAAAAACCCACACCCCGGGACAATGAGATTCTGGTCAAGGTCCATGACTCGACGGTGACCGCAGGCGACGTCATCCTTCGGAAGATGCCCCGATTCATAACGGGACCGATGATGACCCTGATGGGCTTCAAGCTGAAAAAGATCGCAGGTCATGAGTTCGCTGGTGTGGTTGAGGCGGTAGGCAGGGACGTCAGATCGTTCAGGGAAGGCGATCACGCCTTTGGAACGACCACGGGGCTAAAATGCGGCGCCAACGCCGAATACGTGTGCATCCCCGAGGATGAGGGGGGGTGGCCCGGAAACCGGCCAACGCATCCTTCGGGGAGACTGCCGCCATTCCCATCGGGGGGATGGCCGCCCTCCAGATACTTAGATCGGGAAACATCAGGAGGGGGGACGGGGTCCTCATCTACGGGGCGTCCGGTTCCGTGGGCACCTATGCCGTGCAGCTGGCGAAGTGTTACGGGGCCCACGTGACAGGGGTTTGCAGCGGCAGGAACCTTGACCTGGTGAGGTCCCTCGGTGCCGATGAGGTGATGGGCCACACCAAAGAGGATTTCAGAAAGAATGGCGAGACATATGATGTCGTCTTCGACACCGTGCGGAAGATCAAGGGGTCAGGATGTAAAAGGTCCCTGGGAGAAAAGGGGGTCTTCATATCGACGTGGTCTCCTACTAGAGAGTCGAATGAAGATCTCATCCATCTGAAAGAGCTCGTGGAAGCTGGAAAGGTACGACCAGTCATCGACAGGACGTATCCTTTGGAGGAGGTGATGGAAGCCCATAGGTACGTTGATAAGGGGCACAAGAGAGGCAATGTGGTTATTACCGTGGTTGGTGATGATCGTGCCTGAGACGCTACCGAAACATGAAAGCCTTAGTCTGCGACAGATACGGCCCACCGGATGTCCTGCGGCTCGAGGAGGTGGAGAGGCCGACCCCCCGGGACGACCAGGTACTCGTGAAGGTCCACGCTTCGTCACTGAACGCGGCCGATCTCGAGATCCTGGGCGGCGCGGCCTGGGCTCGCATTGGCGGTCCCTTCAGGCCACGAAATAAGATACTTGGATCGGATGTCGCTGGTCAGGTCGTTGAGATCGGGAGGAACGTCAAGCGGTGGAAAAAAGGCGATGCGGTATTTGGAGACCTGTTCATGTGCGGCTTCGGCGCTTTCGCAGAGTATGTGGCAGTACGTGAAGATGCATTGATGCTGAAACCGGACAGCATATCTTTTGAGGACGCCGCAACCCTCCCCCAGGCGGCCAAGATCGCCCTTCAGGGCCTTCGCGGCAGGCGTCCTCTTAAAAAAGGGCAGAAGGTCCTGATCAATGGCGCCGGTGGCGGCATGGGTACGTTCGCTGTGCAGATTGCGAAGTATTTTGGGGCCGAGGTCACCGCCGTGGACAGCGCGGGGAAGCTCGAGATGCTTCGCACCATCGGAGCCGACCATGTCATCGATTACGTCAAAGAGGATTGCACAAAGAGCGGGGAGCGGTATGATCTCATCCTGGACACGGTCACGCGCCGATCGATCTTCGAATACAGGCGGATTATGGCCCCAGATGGTCTGTTCGTACTGATTGGGGGCTCAAGATATGCCATATTCCAGGCGATGGTCCTTGGGCCTTTTGTCTCAATTATCAGCAAGAAGAAGCTGGGCATCAACCCGTGGAACGTGAACTCCGAGGAGGACCTGCGGTTCTTGCTTGAGCTTATTGAAAAGGGGATGCTCTTGCCGGTAATTGATAGGCGAATCCCCCTCGATGAAGTTCCTGAGGCTCTCAGGGATCTTTCGAAGGGGCTTGTAAATGGGAAAGTGGTGGTGATGATCGAAAATGTTGACAAGATCTGACAAGGACATATTACTGGATGTAATCATTTTTATTGAAAATTCGAAAAAAGCACGGCTTTGTTCTGCCCCGTCCGGACCGCAGAAGAGTGAGCGATGCGAGCTTTACCTTGATAGTGGCGACCCCGTCAATTGACCGATTGAAATAATTTATGGTGGGCTCAGCCGAGACTGCGTGTCATTCAAGCCAGGCAATGAAGATTTGAAATCGATTATCGAACTGTATGCGCAGGCCAGTCGTTCAAACCCTTTTTACCTTTTAATTTTGATTTCTTACTTTGCTTACAACTATTCGAGAAGGTCTATGACTCCTATGAACTCATCTCTCTCGATCCCTATATGGTATGCAGCCCGGTTCGCAACATCCTTTGTTATGGCAATGCGAGCCTTCACACAATCGTCAGGGTATTCTTGTTTGACCTTTTTGACGATTGACGAATATCTCTCTGATGAATGCCAGATGATGGAATATATGTCACAAGCGTCCTTCCAAAGCTTATCATCCTTTTGACGTTGCGGGATCGACCTTAACTTGGTTGCGAGTAAGGAGGCGGGACTGGGGATGTGAACGTAAAAATCTCCCAATGTTTTCTTTACGTAACTACCATCCATGAATATCTGGGCTGCGATCGGCTCATCGAGCGGGTCGCATTTGAAAATGTTTTTATGTTGCGGATGAATATTATCCACCATCATATCGATGTATAGGTATGTGATCTCATAAAGTGGGAATTCTTTTGATGTCCTCTCGGTCAGGATCGTTCCGTCGGCCTTGCGAATCATCTTACAGAACCGGTAGGAGCCATGAGGTGCGTAACCCTCCTTTTTCACAACCTCTAAAGCTCGGGCAAACGTGCTGGTACGAAGAGCGTTGATATCTTGTCCCGGATCGATATGAAAGCAGACGTCGATATCCCTGGAACCTAGATACGATGTCCCATGGGCCTTGATGAATGATTCGTTGACCGTGAGATACACGGCCCATCCACCTATGAGCAAGAATGGTTCTGGTAGTGAAGAGGAGATCTCCCCCAGCGCCTCCATCGCGATATTGGTCTCCTGAACATCATAGAGCGGCACTGTCATTGATACACCTTCGACACTAACAGATCAGCCGCCTCTGCACACTCTGCTCCAGTACGATATAGGTCGATGATCAGTTGTTGTGTGGATACCAAGGGATGGTTGTCTATACATTGCCTCTCGAAGAACACGTGATCGTCGGCCAGTATTACCTGCGCGTTCCCCCTGCCCACATAGCCATGCCCGGTTAGAAGCTGATGCCATTTGAATGCATCTTCCTTCTTGACATAGAACTCGCGGTAACGGGGAAATAGGTACCGACCAATATGGTTCTCAGCGAAGTAACCGGTGAATACGTGGTCGAGATCTGATTCGGCCATGATATTGTCCAGGTCCTGAACGTTGTACTCTCGGAAAAGTCTGAGGTCCTTCCTTTCCGCCCATCTCATGAACAGTTCCTTATGATGGATAACCTTCAATCCATCGATCAGTCCATCGCGTTCAAGGCCTTTAAGGACGCTATACGCCCAGCCATAGCTTACATCCGCATCCTTGGCGATGCGATACCAGGTTCGATTAGTCCCAAGTGTGCTTAGAAGGACGCGGTAAATGCGTTCAACCTTATCTCCCTCTCGAACGTAATGTGAGAACTCGGTGCCACCTTCGCGAATCGTCACAATATATCTTAGTATAAAATCTATATTTATAGATATCGGATATATCTTACAAACTATGTTGTATTTAATATCACCGGATAATGAAAATTACATACGATTGATTAAACAGAAAAATACTGGCTTAAGAACATTTATAGTTCCTGGCAAGAGCGCCCGGATACTAAGATAAATGCGTCTGATTGGTAACTATTCAAAAAAATCAAATGGAATGGACTTAATAGACCACGCATCAATCGATCCAGATGATTAAAAGGAAGGATCGATCGGTTTCGCTCAAGAGCCAGTCCAAAAAGCATGCCACATGACTGAATTCAAAAAATAATTGTCTGGATAAGAGATGTGGTGGGCTCAGCCGGATTCGAACCGGCGACCTCCTGCGTGTGAAGCAGACGTCATAACCGCTAGACCATGAGCCCTTCGGTATTCGATGCGAACGGGAATTGGATATAAAAATGTTTAGCGGTCGACCTTCGATCACTCGTTGATGACCTGGGTGGCCCGGAACATGCCGTCGCTGAACATCAGCGAGAAGTAGCCGGTCTTGTGGTTCGTGGAGCGCAATTTCACGGCCCGGATTCGACGTTGCACGTCGGACTCCCCGATGCTCTGCAGTTTCAAGGAGATCACTCCATCGGCCAGATAACCTTCTTCGAAGCGCCCGCCGTTGATGTTGTCCACCGGCGTCTCGGCGATCAGGAAGGAGGTTATGTTCATTCCCCTCAGCCACATGAACAGATAGAAGAGATCGTTGCGCCGGTCGTTGTTCATCTGTGCGGCCATCTCCAGCACGTCCAGTGAATCGAGCACCAGCAGGTCGAAGCCGAAGTCCTTCTTGACCGTCTCGGCGTACATCTTGAATACTTGAAGCCAAGACCCCTTGGCCATCATCTCGGTGACGTTCTTGCGGATGGTCGCCAGGTCGAGAACGTACACCATCTCCTGCACCTTCGGGTCGTTCATGCCCATCATTTCCATCTGCTGCAGGAGGTTCTCCTTGCTCTGCTCCAATGTCATGTAGACGCTGCGCGTCCCGTTCAGCTTGGCGTTGTTGTAGAGAACGCTGTAGCACACCGACGATTTCATCGTTCCAGGAGTGCCTGAGATAAGAATGACGTGACCCTTCGGCACCCCACCTTGGATGTAATCATCAAAGTTGTGGATGTAGGTCTTTACCCTTTCTACACCTATGCCCATCCCCTCGGGGATTTATGGCGATACCAGGTATATAATACCGTTTTTAAAATTTAATTTTTTAAAAGGGTTGGTTCGCCAGTGGCAAGGCCAAATTGAAGTCCTTCCCGTCGTGGAACATTCCATAGTATCGGTTGTCGGCATTGGCGCCACGCATCTTGACGCAGCGCACCCAGCGCTGCACCCGGGAATCCGTCATCTCCTTCATCAGCATCTCCATGATCCCGTCCGAAAGATACGCTTCGCCCTGGTTCGCCTCGTCGTAATCGTCCGATCTGTTCTCTGAGATGACCAACACGGTTATGTCCAGGGACTTGAACCAATCGAACAGGTCCTTGAGGTCCTGACGGGAGAAATTGTGCTCCGTCAGAGCTTTGAAAGATTCCAGGGAGTCCAGGGTGAACACCTTGAAGCCGGTGGCCTCCTGCTCCTTGCGTACGTAACTCAGTATCAGTTCGCGCCAGTTGCCTTCGTGTTCGGCCATCTCCTTACGGAGCTCGCGCATGTCCATCACCTTGAGCTTGCCATTGGTCGATGCTTCTGGCATACCCATGCGCTCCATCTGCCTCATTATCGATCTGCGGCTCTGCTCCACGGACAGGTATAGCCCGGGCGTGCCGTTGATCGCCGCGCGGTGCATGATCGTGTAGGTGAGAGTGCTCTTCATGGTACCTGGAGAACCGTTGAACAGCACGACGTGCCCCCGCGGTATGCCGCCGCCGAGCACCTCGTCCAGCCTGGGGATGTGAGTTCGGAGCACACCGGGATCGGTGACCTTCAGTGGAGCCCCGACCTGGGAACGAAGCTCTCGAAGGATCTCCTCGGTGATACGGGCCAGCTCGGCCTCGTCCACCACCTCCATCTCCTGACCGGCATGCAGTATCTGCAATTTCAATCGGGCCTCCTCCAGCTCGGCCTCCTTCTCGTCCAGCTGCGCCTGCAGAGCCTCCAGCTCCGGTTCGAACTGACGGGTCAGCTCCTCCCTTAGCCGGCGGCGGACCTCGTCCATGTCCACGCTCGGTTTGGGTTCCTTGCTCTCCGACCTGACCTCCTTGGACCTCTCCTCGATCTGATCGGAAAGGACGTTCAGACGGCGTTCGCGCTCCCTCAGCTCCTTCTCGCGTTTCTCCAGTTCATCCGTCCGGACCTGCAAGGAACTGTCTGGCCTGCCCACCTGGATGGTCTCCACGGTACGTATTCGGCTGGTGGAGCCCTCCTGGTCATTGCCACGGGTCAGCTTGACGGAGGTGAGCCTGACCTGAACCGGCTGGGAAGCCTTGGGCTTCAGGTCCTCGCCGCATCGGCCGCACTGCTCGTCCCTCGGCAGGACGCCGAAACCGCAACGGGGGCACTCGAACTTGCTGGGGGGGAGGCGCATCAGATCACTCGCTTATCACCCGGGTCACCTGGAAGCGGCCGCCATTATACAGCAGCGAAAAGTACGACGGGTCGTGGTTGGTCTCCCTCATCTTGACGCACCTTATGCGGCGTTGCATCTCCACGTCGCGTATGAGCTGCATCTTGAGCGTGATGATACCGTCCGAGAGATAGCCCTCGTCGAACTTTCCCTCGATCAGGCGCTCGGCGGAGCTCTCGGATATCAGGAACACCGTTACGCCCAGGTCCCGCATCCACTCGAACAGGTAGAACAGGTCCGTACGACGATTGCGGATCTCGGCCATGGTCTCCAATACCTCCATGGAATCGATCACGAGAATGTCGAAGTTCAGGTTCTCCTTGAGATTGGTGATGTAGGTCTTGAAGACATGAAGCCAGGAAGCGCCTCCAGCGACCTCCTTTAGCTTCTTTCTGATTATAGAGAGGTCAAGCACGTTCAGGTTCTTGCTGACCTTATCAATGTCCATGCCCATCTTCTCCATCTGGCGCAGGAGGCTCTCCCGGCTCTGCTCCAGCGTCACGTACACGGACGTCCGTCCGGATTCTACGGCGTGATTGTAAAGCATGTAATAACTGATGGACGACTTCATCGTCCCCGGGGTACCAGCCACAAGTACGATGTGCCCGGTAGGTATCCCCCCTTCCAGAATCCTGTCGAAACCCTCGATGTACGTTTTTAACCGGTCGTCTCCCGCTTCCATCTCCCCGACCCCTGGCCATCAGGCCTCGGGGTTCCATGAGCTTACAGGCTATTAAAGTGCTCGTCGTCGGTTATCAGATGCCGCGCACTATGACCTTCTTGACGTACTTGCCGGCGGTCTCGGCCATGCCCAGCATCTGCCCCTCGCTATACGGATCGATCTGGCTCAGGCGTTTGTCCAGGGTAAGGTCGTTCTTGAAACGCTGCAGGGCGTACTTCCTGGCCCCGCCGATGTATGACGCCATCCGTTCTATGTCCGCCGGCTGCAGGTAGTGCGGCACCACGGTGGTGCGGAACTCGTAGTCGATCCCGGAGGTCATGATGAGGTTGATGGAGCGCTTGATAGCCTCCAGGTTCACCTCGGTCCCGCAAACCTGGGAATATTGCTGGTCCAGGGGACCCTTGAGGTCCATGGCCACACAATCCAGCAGTCCGGCCTGTAGCAGGTCCTGCAGCATCTCCGGGTTGGTTCCGTTCGTATCCAGTTTGACCTTTAGGCCAAGCTTCCTGATCTTTCGGATCAGGTCGGGAAGGTCCTCGTTGAGGGTCGGTTCGCCACCGGTGACCACCACTCCGTCCAAGAAGTCGGAGTTGTCCGCCAGGTACTCCTCCAGGACCTCCCATGGAGCCTCCTCCACTTCTCCCGAAACGGAAACCAGGTCGGGGTTATGGCAGAACGGGCAGCGCAGGTTGCAGCCCTGCAGGTAGACGGTGGTGGCAATCATTCCGTCCCAGTCGAGCAATGAGGTCTTGGCGAAACCAACTATTCGGGCGAGCATGACCATCTGGAATTATTGCTTGTCGTTTTTAAGGCTATCCCTGAGCGTTCATTCGTCCTTGATGTTGACGATATCGCCATGCATCTTAGCCTTCATGTGGCCGCCGGGACCGCCCCTCTCCTCGCGGGCCTTGTCCACGCAGTCCTCGTTCTCGCAGCAGAAGGCGGCGAAGACGTACTGCTTGGCCGGCCGGCCGCAGAACTGGCATTCGTACTTAGAGAAGTCCATGGTGCGGCCACCGCCCCCTACCGATAAAACCCTTTCGAAATTTTCTTAAGCTAGATAAAATATGATTGTCCCGGGGAAGTTCAAATGGCGTTCTGTTCAAGGTGCGGTAGCCAGGCCAAGGAGGGCGCTCAGTTCTGCGATAGATGCGGCGCTCCCCTGAGCGTGGGTTTCCAGAGCTACAGCCAGGGCAACCAGACCACTATGTCCTACACCTACCGGAAGGACGAGAAGGAAGCTATACTGGCCGTCATCCTCTCTGTCATCATCCCGGGCGTGGGGCAGATATACTGCGGAAAGATCGGGCGCGGGATAGGCATTCTGGTGCTTCTGGGCCTGCTCAGCGTCGTTTCGATCGTCCCGCTGTTCTTCATCATGAACACGATGGAATTCAACTTCGCCGGGTTCTTCGCCTTTAACGTGGTGGTGAGCATCCTGGTCTTCATCATCTATATCTGGCAGATCTATGACGCCTACCGCTGCGCCGACGACTATAACAAGATGGCGCCGCCGATGAGGTATTGATCAGTCCAGTATGTGCATGGACAGGTGCATCGCCGGGGCGGAGTGCGTCAGGGCGCCCATGGATATCACGTCCGCGTAGTGGGCGTAGGTCTTGGCGTTCTTCGGCGTGATCCCGCCGGAGACCTCCACGGTGATGCGCTGGTCTATCCCCTTTATCGCCAGGTAGCACTCCTTGGCCTTAGCGGGCGTCATATTGTCCAGCATGATTATGTCCGCCCCGGCCCTCGCCGCCTCTTTGGCCGAGTCGATGTCTTCCACCTCGATCTCCACCTTCTTGCCGAAGCTGAACGACTGCGCTCTTCGTACCGCTTTGAAAACACTACCCACCACGGTCAGATGATTGTCCTTGATCAGGAACGCGTCGTCCAGCCCGAAACGGTGCGGGTCCCCGCCTCCGATCCTGACGGCCTTCTTCTCGTAGCGGCGGAAGCCAGGAGTGGTCTTGCGCGTGGCGGCGATGACGATGTTCGGGTTGGCCTTGCGGCACGCGTCCACGACCGAGTGGGTGAGGGTGGCGATGCCGCTCATGCGCATCAGGAAGTTCAAGGCCAGACGTTCACCGGCCAGTAGCCCCTTCAACGGGCCGCTGATCTCCAGGACCTTCTGTCCGGAAGCGACCTTCTCACCGTCGTTCGCAAGAACGTCGCAAACGCATCCGACACGACGGAAAACCTCCACGGCCTCTTCCACTCCAGCGAGAACGCCTTCCTGTCCAGCGGTGATGACCGCCCGGCCGTCCCGGTCGTCCACCAGGGCCTGGGAGGTCACGTCGCCCTGTCCCAGGTCCTCCTGCAAGTAGAGGTCGATGAGGTCCATGTTGACTTATCACCGTCGGGTCTTATGAAGGATGCCCTCAGAGCTCGAAGGTGTCCCCGGGCATCGGCATCAGGACCTCGTAGTCTCCTTCCAGGTCCTGGGCCAGCTCCTCGCGGCTGTCGGAGTGCATGAGCACGACCTTCTCCGGCTGGCATCCCTTGATGAAGCCTAGCAGCTGGTCGTGGTCGGCGTGCGCCGACAGGTCGAAGGTCATGACCTCGCACCTTATGTCCATTAGACCATCCTGGGTCTCTACCATGCCCCTCTCCTTCAGCATGCGACCGTTGGAGTTCTCGGCCTGATAGCCGACCATCATGACCGCGCTCTTGGCGTTGTCCTTCTGGTCCTTCAAGTAATGCAGGACGGGGCCGCCGTCCAGCATTCCGGAGGTGGTGATGATGACCTGACCCTGGCGGGCCTTATCGCGAGCGGAGGACGTCCGTACGGGGTTGAACTTGCGCTTGGCGGCCTTGAACTCCTTCATGCTGCGCAGGTAAGGATGCTCCTGGTGATCGGTGTACATGCTGTTCACCGTCTTACCCATCCCGTCCACCCACATGTCATAGGGAAGGTCCTTCAAGACCATCATTACCTCCTGCATCCGGCCTACTGCGAAGCATGGAATTATGGCGGTTCCGCCGCGCTCCACAACCTCTCTGACCTTCTGCTGCAGCAGTGCCTCGCTCTTTGGCCGCGGGGGATGGTTCCTTCCGGCATACGTGGCCTCGATTATCAGGTTGTCACACTTGACCGGCTTGGCCCCATAGGTCAGGCGGGTGTTCTCGGTATGCAGGTCACCGGTGAAAAGGGTGGTGTCTTGTCCCTTGATCTCATACATCTGCGCCCCGGGGATGTGCCCGGCGTTGTGCGCTAGTATCTCCAGCCCAGCGATGGAACGGGTCTCCCCGATGTAGAATGACGAGAAGTTCTGCCAGGTGTGTTTGATGTCCGTGTCCTTGTAAGGGAAGTTGGTATAACCTTCGGCCTTGGCAATCTTGATGGAGTCGAAGAACAGCAGGTTCGCGATGTCCATGGTCAGCTCATTGCATAAAACCTCGCAGTCCTTCTTCTGTACCAGCAAGGGTACTGCCCCGCTGTGATCTAGGTGGGAGTGGGTTATGAACACGCCCTCCACGTCCTCCTCGGGCATCAGGGGGAACTGTGGCATCTCCTTTTTTACCAGGCGCATCCCGTACTCGAACATTATCTTGGCGCCTTGGTTCTCCACAAGCATTCCCAGCTTGCCAACCAGATCGGCGCCGCCTAAGAACTTTACTTTCATTTTTTTACCTCTTATTTTGTGATATATGGATAGTGATCGTTCGCTCAGAAGCTGCACGAAGAGCTATCGTCCTTGGTCTCGATGACCGTGGAGCTGCGGAGCGTAGCAATGTGTACGTTCAGGCTACTCCAAATGCATATAAACTATTTTTGGTCAGAGGGACATATCTGAGATGCCGGAAACGTTCGACTCAACCCTTTTATACCTAGGTATGCGATTGAATATCATGGGCGATCTCGCCATCAGCTATAGGGCGAGGGGAATTCTCGATGTCGACCGGGTTTGGCTGAGCTCTGGCTTCAGGGTCCAGCTCATCAAGATGGGGATAGAGAAGGCCGGTTCGGTGAACGAACTGGGCCGCCGGATGGGCTACCGTTCACGCGTTCATCCTGGTTGGGGCGTGGTGCAGATCATGCAGGGGAAGCAGGCCTTCCCGGTGTCCCGCCTGAAACTGCTGGCGGAATTCCTAGAATACCCGTTGGACGACATTCTCCAGTACGTCACCCATCCCAATCGGGTAACACCCGAGAGCACCCGGAGCGCCTTGGCCATGTACGGCCTCAGCGGATACATCCCGCGGTGATGCTGGCATAAGGCCGCCGCGGAAAAAATGATTTATAGTAACCGTGCTATATTGTAAACGTCGGACACATGTCCGACCGAAGGGGATGGGATGGTATTCAGGCGTAGCGCCGATGCGGACGATGAGATAACCAACACTCTCATTGACCGTGGGGTCTACCGTCTCTCCGAGGTCTATGAGGACGAGGAGATCAAGAAGTTCAAGGACATCAAGGTCCCCTACTCGTTCTGGAGCGCGGTGAAGTACTCCTTCATTTTGACCGTGCTGCTGTGGTGGCTTCCCGTTTTCGGCCAGATGGTGGCCGGGTTCGTCAGCGGCCGGAGGGCCGGGAAGCCCTGGAAGGGAGTGGTGGCCGCATTGGTGCCGCTTACCGTGGTTTTCCTCCTTTCGCTGCTGGTCGACCAAGGTTACATACCCACCGTCATCGGCGGCGTGGACTGGACGCCCTCCCACGTCTTGGACGTGGTGAAGGACTTCATTCCGCTCCTGGCCCCCTACATAGTGTTCGTAGAGATGTACCTGACCTCTTTCATTGACACCATCCAGATCGCCACTGACGTCCGCGTTGACGTGTACATCATCACCGCCGCCTTCGCCTACATCGGTGGAATCCTTGCCGAACAGTCCAGGCTGGAGATGAACTACGTGGCCAGGCACGGCGGCAACTCCATGACCGTGGTGGTCGGCGGAAACGAACGGGCCCCTAGGGAGGAGCCGGAAGAGGAGAGACCGGCGCGCGGGAAGCGCCCCGTTTCGGCCAAGCCCATCAAGAGCAGGCAGGAGCAGAAGGTCATCCGTTTCGGGGACCTGAAGGACCTCACCACCGCCAGCGACGAGGATTACGTTCAGGAGTATACGGAGCGCGGAGAGCAGTGGTATGAGGAGGGAGAGGAACCGGACGAGGAAGTCCCTCGGAACATCGCCGGCTTGGCCAAGAGGTCCTCCAAAGGCTCTGGAAAGGGCAAGAATCTCAAGCCAGGCGATTGGAAGTTCATCTGAGTCCGCTGAATAATTTTTTATAGCCCTAGCTTTTGTGGTGCTTCGGCGAGTATCTAATGTTCTGTCCAAACTGCCACAAGATCATGAAACCGGACCATGGGAAGTTCGTGTGCAGGAACCCGGATTGCAAGCACGAGGTGGCCAAGGATGGCAAACCGGTCTGCTTCACCACCTGCGGGAAGGAGAAGGAGATGACCATCATAGACGGCAACGCTCCCACCCTTCCCCGCACCAGGATCGACTGCCCCAAGTGCGGGCACCAGGAAGCTTTCTGGGTCCTTCGCCAGACCAGGGCGGCCGATGAACCGGAGACCAAGATCTACCGCTGCGTTTCCTGCGGGCACTCCTGGCGCGAGTACTGAATTAGCCTTCGATTTGCAGAAAAGTTATAATTAGATATGGCTTTACTGTGAAAAGAAGGGGACCCGATGTTTCAGGCCAAATTAAGATCCGATATTCTCAAAGGGATCGTCGACGTCGTTTCCACGCTCATTGACGAGGCCAAGTTCAAGATAGGCGACAATGGCATCCAGCTGAAGGCGGTCGACCCGGCCCATGTGGCCATGATCGACCTGACCCTGAGCAAGGACGCTTTTGAGCAATACTCCGCCGCCGAGACCGACCTCGGATTGGACCTAGAAAAGCTGAAGGAGGTCATCCGCCTGTCCAAGTCCGGCGACCTCATCGAGATGCGCCAGGACGAGGAACGCGGCCGCCTGGTGATCATGGTCGGCAACGTCACCCGCCGCATGAACCTGGTCTCCACGGAAGGCATGAGCGACCCCAAGGTCCCCAATCTGACCCTTCCGGCCCGCATAACCGTCACTGTCGATGAGCTGCAGAGGGGCATCAAGGCCGCCGAAAGCATCTCCGACCACGTGGCGCTCAATGCCAACACCGAGGGTTTTGAGATGGTCTCCGACGGCGATACCGATTCCGTCAGTCTGAAGCTGCCCAAGGCCTTGCTGGTCGACCTGCAGTGCTCGGAGAGCATTCGTTCGCTCTTCCCCATGGACTATTTCTCGACGATCATTAAGGCCATACCCAGCGGCACCAACGTCAGCATCAACCTGGGCAACGACCTGCCGGTCCGCCTGGACTTTGACATCGCCGCCGGAAAGGGCAGCGTCCGCTACCTGTTGGCCCCGCGCATCGAGAACGATTAGAGGCGCAAACCCTTCACTATCCCGCTTTCCGTCTCGGGCACCTTCACCTCCACGGTGATGTGCTCCCGCAGACCGGAGCGGGCGATCTTCTCTTTTAGAAGCTCATCGACCTGGAATATCCCGGCGGAGTTGTTCATCAGAATGTCGATGAGCACTGGCCTGTCGGTCCCTTTGCCCACCCTCACCTTGTCAATGGCCAACGCACTCACGGAATGGATGTTGATGCTGCCACTGGCGAAAGGTATGCGCGCCCGACCCTTCTCCATGTCCAACGCATCGGCCACACGGACAACGCCCCCTTCGATGGTGTAAGGGACAAAACCTTCGTGGTGCGAGATCATGGCGTGCTGCGTCTCGGCCACCATGAAGGTGAGCGTCGGCTCTTCGTAAAGGCCTTGCAGCAAACGCCGCAGTATCGGCGGGGACAGCATTATGGAGAACTCATCGTGATTCTCGCGGTGCACCGAGAGACCGATGTCGTGCATCGCTGACGCGAGCACTACCACCACCTCGGCGTCCTCCTTCGTCAGCCCATAGTTCTTCACCACCCCTGGCTGATGCCCCGCCTCCACTAGCAGCCGGAGCATCTTGAGGGCGTTGCGGGCCACGATGCGCACGTGCGTGGAACCGTGGTCGCTGAACCCCAGGCGGTCGATGGCGTTGATATTGGATGCCTTCCAGAGGGCCTTGACCTCCTCGTCGGAGTTCATCCTTTCCAGAACGACGGATAGCTTTGCGTTGCCCTGGACGGGCACCTCGAACGCCATGAATGGGCGATTGTATTGTCACTAGATTAAACCTTGATTGTTCGGTGATACGGCTTTTCCGACATTTGGAAAATATTTTTAAGTGATGGCCCTATAATGAGGACACCCCATCCCTAGGTGCTTTACTTTGAATTCCATAAATGAAGAACGCGTTAAGGAGCTGGAGCAGAGGGCGGCCTCCCTGCGCCGGCATGTCATAAAGATGATCCACGCCGCTGGCTCCGGACATCCCGGCGGTTCGCTCTCCGCCGCGGACATCGTGACCGCTCTGTTCTTCGAGGTCATGGACCACTCTCCTGAGCGGTTCGAATCCCAGGACCGGGACCATTTCATCTTATCCAAGGGGCACGCCGCCCCCATCTACTACGCCGCCCTGGCCGAGAGCGGATATTTCCCGGTGGAAGAGCTTGTCACGCTTCGCAAGCTGCATTCCCGTTTGCAGGGCCACCCGTCCCGGGTGAAGACCCCTGGCGTGGAGATGTCCACGGGCTCGCTGGGACAAGGGTTGAGCGTAGCCAACGGATTGGCCTTGGCCCTGCGCCTTCAGAACCTGGACCGCAAGGTGTACTGCCTGTGCGGGGACGGGGAGATGGCCGAGGGTCAGGTCTGGGAGGCGGCCATGTTCGCCTCGCACAATCATCTGGACAACGTCATCGCCATAGTCGACCGCAACGGCCTGCAGATAGACGGCCGGACGGAGGACGTCATGGCCTTGGAGCCTTTGGCGGACAAGTGGAAGGCCTTCGGCTGGAACGTGCTGCTCGTGGACGGGAACGACATGCGTCAGGTGCTGGAGACGCTCAACAAAGCGCGTCAACACAAGGGCGGCCCGACGGTCATCGTGGCCAAGACCGTGAAGGGCAAGGGCGTCTCCTTCATGGAGAACAACGTCGGCTTCCACGGCAAATCGCCGAACGAGAAGGAATATGAGCAGGCCATGCGCGAGCTGGGGGGATCGGCATGAGCTGGGCCATGGAATCGCAGCGCAAGAACTATGGCAAGGCATTGGTCGAACTCGGCAAGCGCCGAAAGGACGTGGTGGTACTGGACGCCGATCTGTCTGGATCCACCCGGACCGTGGAGTTCAAGACCGCCTACCCGGAACGTTTCTTCAACTGCGGGATCGCGGAGCAGAACATGATGGGCACCGCTGCCGGCCTGGCCGTCGGCGGCATGACCGTTTTCGCCTCCACCTTCGCCGTGTTCGCGACCGGACGGGCTTACGACCAGGTAAGGCAGTCCATAGCCTACCCGGACCTCAACGTGAAGATCGTGGCCTCGCACGCCGGCATCACCGTCGGTGGCGACGGCGCATCCCACCAGACCATGGAGGACATCGCCCTGATGAACGCCATTCCCAACATGACGGTCATAGTCCCGGCGGACGGCCCGGAGACGTACAACGCCGTACTGGCCGTGGCCGAGCATCGCGGTCCCGCCTACGTGCGCATGGGCCGGAGCGACGTTCCGATCATCACGTCCAGGGACGCGGAGTTCAAGATCGGGAAGGCCAGCATCCTCCGGGACGGCAGCGACGTGGCGCTCGTCGGAGTTGGACAAATGGTCGCCCCTTGCCTATTGGCCGCGGACGCGCTAAAAGCGAAGGGCATCAGCGCCAGGGTCATCAACCTGAGCACCATCAAACCGTTGGACGTGGCGACCTTGGAAAAGGCCGCCAGGGACTGCGGGTGCGTTGTAACTGCTGAAGAGCATAACATCGTCTCCGGCGTCGGAACTCTTGTCGCGGCCGCTCTGGCCGAAAGGTATCCGACGCCCATGGAGCGGGTGGCCATGCAGGACGTGTTCGGTCAGTCCGGAGAGAGCGACGAGCTCATGAGGGAGTACGGGCTGAGCGAAAAAGAAGTTATAGCCGCCGCCATCAAGGTCACGGAGAGGAAGAAATGAAGATATTCATCGATACCGCCAACATAGAGCAGATCAAGGAGGTCAACTCCTGGGGTATATTGGACGGGGTCACCACCAACCCCAGCCTCATCGCCAAGGAGAAGAAGGACTTCGCCACCATCGTCAACGAGATATGCGAGGTAGTGGACGGCCCGATCAGCGTGGAGGTCATCAGCCTCAAGGCCGACGGGATGTTCGCCGAGGGCATGAAGCTGGCAGCGGTCAACGAGAACATCGTGATCAAGGTGCCCATGACCGAGGAGGGCCTGAAGGCCACCAAGCTGCTCTCCAACGAGGGCGTGGCGGTCAACATGACCTTGATATTCTCGGCCAACCAAGCACTGCTGGCGGCCAAGGCCGGAGCTCGCTACGTATCGCCGTTCGTCGGAAGGCTGGACGATGTCGGTCAGGACGGTATGGCGCTGATCTCGGACATCATGGACATCCTGGACAACTACGATTTCGACACCGAGGTAATCGTGGCAAGTGTCAGGGACCCCATCCACGTGACGGACGCCGCCCGCATGGGCGCGCACGTGGCGACCATTCCCTTCGACGTGCTCAAGAAGATGTTCAAGCACCCCCTGACCGACATCGGCATCGAGCGCTTCCTGAAGGACTGGGAGAAGGTCTCTAAGCCGTAGGCCGAAAGGTAAACCCCTTCCTGAACTCATTTTTAAGCCAAGGCGATAACCTTGAAATACGCCGCCTCGGATGGAAAAGGGATGAAGTGCGACGTGCTGGTGGCAGGCGGAGGTCCGGCCGGATGCGTGGCCGCCGCCGGTATGGGCCATGAGCTTCACGTAAAGGTCTTGGAGGAGCACGCTCGCGTGGGTGAACCGGTGCAATGCGCCGGGCTGGTCACGCCCAGGGTCGTGGAGATGGCTTCCGCTTCCGACGCCGTTCTCAACAAGATCGACGGAGCGTACGTCCACTTCCCCGGCGGAAGGATCATCGAGCTGCAGGGGAACGAGGTGAAGGCGGTCGTCGTGGACCGGGGGGAGTTCGACCGCCGCTGCGCCTCGCTCGCGCGGAGGGCCGGGGCCGAAGTGAACACAGGAAGCAGGGTCGGACCGGTGGAAAGGACCGCCGAAGGTCTGTGCGTCCGAACAGCCGATGGTGACGTGGAATGCGGGGCGCTGCTGGCCGCCGACGGCTACCGTTCCGGCGTTGCCAGATCGCTGGGATTCGGCCAGGCGAGGGACATGGTTCGCGGGCTGGAGGTCGATCTGCGCCTAAGGTCCGAAGACCAGCGAAAGGTGCGGGTGTTCCTCGGGAATGACGTAGCGCCGGGCTTCTTCGCCTGGGCCATTCCCTGCGGGGATCTCACTCGAGTAGGGTTGTGCGTGTCCCGTGAAAAGGGAACTCCCCAGGATTTTCTTGCCCGGCTGCTTGAGAAACAGGGCTGGGCCGAAGCGGAGCGGGTGAGGACATACTCGGGAGCGATACCTCTGGGCCACATCGCCCGGACGTACGCGGACCGGATGCTGGTGGCCGGGGACGCCGCCGGCATGGCCAAGCCGATCAGCGGCGGCGGGCTGTTCACCGGGATGACCGCCGGCAAGCTGGCCGCGGAGACCCTGCTGGAAGGGTTCCGCTCGGGAGACCTCTCTGGGAAGGGACTCTCGATCTACGAGAAAAGATGGAAGGCGGCGTACGGCAAGGAACTTCGCAACTCCTATCGCGTAAGACAGGTCTTCGTTCGTATGGGCGACCGGGACCTGGACAAGGCCGGCGTCCGGCTGGACAATGAAAAAGCGAAGGCTGTTCTGGCCACTGGGGACATTGATTATCCGACCGCCCTCGCGCCAGGTCTGCTGAGGACCTGCCCTTCGCTTCTGGCCGTCGCCCCGCTGCTCATCTTCCGGCTGCTGTGGAGGTGATTCATGAGAGCGCTAGCTGTTCCAAAAGGTGATGCCGACGGCATCAAGGACAGGCTAAACCGCCGCCGCCAGCTGGACCTGGATTGGAAGCCTGGAAGGAGGGGCGACCTGGTCCTCCTCCCCCTGAAAGGCGAAAATCCTTTTACCGAGTTTCAGGTGGTGGAGGCCGACCTGTATCCTCAGGACCGCCACCGCCCTCCGCAGGAAAGGATCGCCGAGCGGCTGGACCTGCCGAACGAGCTGAAGAGGCTGCTTCCGGAAAAGTACGAGCGCCTGGGTCACGTCATCGTCCTTCGTTTGCCGGAGCCGCTGCTGCCTTTCCGCGCGGAGATCGCTGAAGAGTACGCCAAGGTCCTGAAGGCCAGGACGGTGCTTCTGGAGAAAGGGATAATCCAAGGCGTGGAGCGCCGGCCGGACGTGGAGCTTCTCTACGGAACGGAAACGGAGACCACTCATTCGGAATCCGGCATCTTTTATTGTCTGGACCCTACCAAGGTCATGTTCTCCTCCGGCAACTTCGATGAGAAGCTGCGAATGGCCTCCCTGGATTGCCGGGGCGAGACGGTGGTCGACATGTTCGCCGGCATCGGCTACTTCACCATGCCCCTGGCCGCCAAGGCCGGAGCGGAGAAGGTCATCGCCTGCGAGATCAACCCGGAAGCGATAGGATTTCTCAGGAAGAACATCGAGCTGAACCATGTCGCAAACAGGGTAAACGTCTTCGAGGGGGACAACCGCGATCTTCCCGGGGAAGGCTTCGCCGACCGGGTGGTCATGGGCTACGTGAACGTGACGTGGCAGTTCCTGCCCAAGGCCTTCTCGCTGGTCAAGAAGGGCGGTATAATTCACTATCAGGACACCTTTTCCATCGACCGGATACCGGACGGCATCGTCGAGAACCTGCGCGACGGCAGCGGCGGGCGCCCGTTCGAGATACTCGGGATAAGGGAGGTCAAGGCCTACGCCCCGTCGATCTCCCACATGGTGGCCGATATCAGGGTGCTCTGACCGCCGACTCCCCGGAACCGGACTCCTGCAGCAGCCGGAGGAGGGCATTGTGATAATCCTCCCCTCCCGCCCTGGTCATCTCCAGAGCGTGAGGCGCCAGATGCTCCCCGGACTCCCTCTCCTCCTTGCTGAACTGCCACTTGCGCTGCTGTCCTTCGCCGATGGCTTCCAGGAAGGCATAGCATATCGCCCGTCTCAGATGGACCTTCTCCGTTCTCTCGACCAGACGGAGCATGGCCACCGTCCCGCCGGTGCGGTAGGAACGGGCTAGACCGTCGACCAGCTGTCCTACCGGTCCCAGCTGGGAGTAGCTGGGGAAGCTTTGCAGGGCTTCCCTCTGCTTGACCGATCGAACGGCTTCGGCCAGCATCTGGCCTGGCGTCAGGTCTTTCAAGGCCAGGACGCTCTCCGCCGTGGTCGTGTCGGATACCGCGGCCAGCATCGCCTTGGCGTGGGGGCTCCACATCTCGCTGATGACCTTTCCGGCCTGATTCTGGTCGGAAACTATCGGAACGTTCAGGGCCAGCACCGCCCGCAAGGCCAGCTTCTCGTAATCATTTCCTTTGAGGGCGTTGAGGAAAGCCTCCCCGTCCTTTCCGTAGCATTCCTGGCCCAGGATGTACACCTGCCCGCGGGAGCGCATCCACTCCCCCTTGGCCTTGACATGCTCGGTGATGAGGCCGGCATCGTCCAGGTCCCCGTCCAGGTATCTCTTGATCAGATCGGGAGGGGTGGCGAAATCGCCCAGGCATTCCGGGCGGCCTCCGCCGTAGCGGTGCTCCACGCTCACCTTGACATCGTCGTAGGGGTCGGGAGCGGCCACCCGGGCCATGAGATGCTGGGCGGTGTTGACGTCTGAGGCGCACTCCGCGCACACCCGGACCTCCTTGTTGGCCGACACCCACTTGACAACCACGGCCGGACGGTCGTGCCCGCAATTGCCTTCGGTGGTTCGGTAAGGCAGGTTGTCCATCATCTCCTTGACATACTCCTCCGGGGCCTTAGGCCCGGAGACGGAAGCGAACAAACCCCTCTCCGTGGAGTAGATGTGCAGACGGTCCTCGCGGGCCATGTCCCAGTATGCCAGAAGCCTGAGGTCAGGATCGTCAAAATGCTGCAATGCGATGAGCTTCTCCCTGTCCACCGTCCCGCGCATGGCGAAGGACACCGGGCCGACCGGCAGATTGGCGGTGGTGAGGTAGGGCAGCTTCCCGGAGGCGGATAACGATACAGCGGCCGCGTAGGCCCGGACGAACTGATCGCCTTTCCCGGCCAGCTTGATCAGCTTCTCCGCGTCGTCGCGATGGTCCTGGACCTTGGAGAGGTTTTTCTCGAGATAGGCGAAGGGAGACTTTCGCACCTCCTCCAGCAGCTTCGGGACGACCAGCGAGGGATCGTCCGCCAGCTTCTGGGAGGTGGCCAGCATCTCCTTTTCCATGTTCTTTGGCGTCTTCTTAATGCCGCGGAAGCGGGCCCGGGAAGCCATGAGCCTTCATCCCATCACTTCCCATTAAATCATTCGCCGCCGCTAGTTAGTTATGCCACCGCTTCCATTCATTATCAGGCGAGGGATGGGTTGAACAGAGAGTATGCCGAAGGGTACCTGAAAGGATACGAGGAGGGCATGCGCGAGGCCTTGGAGGAGCTCATCGCCATGACCTGCCGCAAGAGCTACACCAGCACGGAGATCCAGATACTGGCCAAGAACCAGCGGATCTCCATCCCCAAGAAGAAGGCGCTGAAGAAGGGGCAGCTAGAGCTTGCGCTCGGCTCGAGCCTTGATGCCAAGGAGGAGCAGCCCGCCGAATCGAACCAGGATGCCGCCCCGGGCAAGACCTTGCTGATCAAAGGAGAGGGAAACCAGCAGGCCATGGCCGACTTCCGTGACCTGGTAAGGGCCGGATGGGACGGACTTTGTATATCCCGCACCTGCCCCAAGGACGTGAAGCAGTTCGTAGGCAAGGACTGCACGGTGCTCTGGCTGACCAAGGCCGACCCCATGGCCGGGGACCAGGACCGCGATGAATACCTTCTTCCGACGGAGACGGCCAAGATGCAGACCGTCATCCGCAACTTCCTGAGCAAGAACAAGGGAAAGCCTTCGGTCATCCTTCTGGACGGAATGACATACATCATCACCAACACCGACTTCCGTTCCTTCCTAAAGATAGCGCAGAAGCTCAAGGACGACGTGAACCAGGCGCGTTCTCTGCTCCTGCTCCCCTACGAACCTAAAAATCTTCCGGAGAGCGAGGTCAATCTGCTCATCAACGAGATGTCCTAGGGTTTGCTCAGGGAGATCTTGATCGATGAGACGTTCAGGGGGTTACCGTCCGAACCGGGGAGCACCTCGGTGTTTATTCCGATCCCGTCCAGCTTCACCCCGCCATTCGAGCGGTCCAAGGTTATCAGCGCGACGTCCACCGCCTTGCTGATAGATTTTCCTCGTGCTTGGATCAGTACGCTGGAACCGACCTCACCCAACTTTTTACCGGTTGCCAGGACGTAGTTCATCATCGGCTTCTGGCCGATGTAGACGACATTGGTGTCCTTTGTGATTGCTTCCATCGTTCCAACCGTTTATTTATTTAGGAAACCCGGGGGTATTGACGGTTTTGGTACAGGTCTCAAACGGATAGATGAATGGAGAAGTATCAAGCGGTCGGGGCGGGGGTTGCGGATCCTAGCCGGATCTCGATCGATGATACCTTGACCTTCTCCCCGTTCTCGCCGTCCAAGACCTCGGTTCGGATATCTATCCCGTCAATTCGGCAATCTTTTACGTAGCGGTCCTGCAGAATGAGCGCAATATCCACCGCCTTGCTTATGGACATGCCTCGGGCTCTGACCGTCAGCTTTCCCAGCCCCTCGAGCTTCTGGACCGCGATCAGCACGTAGCTCATGACCGGCTTCTTGCCGATGAACATGACATTCCCTTCAAACATTACCCACCGTGGAAAGTATTTCATTTAAGGCATTGTATATTAACGTTCGCACCGGACGCTGACGTGCACTGAGCAAATCCCATCGATGCTATCGAAGGGAAAAAATATACCTAGGCCGAACGCAGATAATGTGAACGGGACGTGTGAACAGCCCTAGGTGGAAATTCTATGCCGGACAAGGACAATAATCTGACCAGCGAGGAGATGGAGAGCATGGCCAAGGAGGCCATCACCATATGGTGGAGCACGGTGGTGAAGGCTGTTGTGATGAGCAGCAATTCACCTGGGATGAGGAAGATAATTCATACGTTCCTATCCTCGGCGGTCACCGAGATGGTCAGGACGCATGGATCGAAGAAGACCCTAGAGCTGATGGGCCCCATAATGAGGACCGGTGGAAAAATGGCCGCCGTGCGGGCTCTGGAAGAGCACGAGATCGTGGACCGCGACGGCATCGCCATATCATCACTGATCGACCTCTGGGAGGGCGCTTTGGGAGTGCGAGGGGAGATAGTAGAAAAGAGCGAGCTCGCCGTTGTCAAGGTCGCCAAGCAGTGCCCGTTCGCCAACCAGCCCCCGGAGCTTTGCTCCCTTTTCGGCAAGTTCGTGGACGGTTTCTGCGAGGTCATTAACCCCGAGTACGGCTGGTGCCAGACCCACAAGATGTCCGACGGCGACAAGGAGTGCCGCTGGGTCTGCAAGAAGGAGGGTTGAGGGCGTAAGTGGATAGCAACGCCAGAGTGGCCTCCGTCCTTGAGGAGGTGGCCGACCTCCTGGAGCTGAAGGAGGACACCTTCTTTCAGGTGAGGGCGTACCGTCGGGTGGCCAGGGAGATCTCGTCGCTGACCGAGGACATCAAGGACCTTTACGTGCGGGGTCACCTGGACCAGATACCGGGGGTTGGAAAGGCCATTAATGACAAGATCGTGGAGATCTTGCGCACTGGCGAGCTGCAGTACCTCAACGACCTGCGCAACGAATTCCCGGCCGGACTGCTGCAGGTGATGCAGGTGCCTGATGTTGGCCCTAAGACCGCCGGGCGTTTGTACAAGGAGCTGAAGGTGACCAACCTACAGGACCTGAAGGCGGCCGCGGAGCAGCACCGCATCCGGATGCTGAAAGGGTTCGGAGAGAAGACCGAGGAGAACGTCTTGAAAGGCATCCGGTATCTGGAATCCCGTCAGGGGCGCATGCTCCTCGGTTACGCCTACCCCCGGGGAAGGGCGTTGGAGGAGCACATGCGGGAACGCGGTTTCGACATGGTCAGCCTTGGCGGAAGTTTGCGCCGCATGAAGGAGACCATCGGGGACATCGACATCCTGGTCGGGAGTTCGGAAGCGGAGAGGGCCATGGACGCCTTCGTCTCCTACCCGCAGGCGGCGGAGGTCATGCTGCGAGGCGAGACGAAGACGTCGATACGCCTTCAGGACGGGGTGCAGGTGGACATGCGGGTCGTGAGCCCGTCGTCCTATGGCGCCGCGCTCCAGTACTTCACCGGCTCCAAGGAGCACAATGTGAAGATGCGGTCCCTGGCCAACGACCTGGGGTACAAGGTCAACGAGTACGGCGTGTTCCGTTTATCGGACGGAGCCAAGGTCGCCGGGGAGACCGAGGAAGGGGTGTACGAGGTCCTGGGCATGCAGTGGATGCCCCCGGAGATGCGCGAGGACCGCGGCGAGGTGGACCTGGCCAGGAAAGGACAGGTCCCCCGGGTGGTGACGATCTCCGATATCTGCGGCGATCTGCACACCCATTCCGAAGCTAGCGACGGGATCGATTCCATCGAGGCCATGGCCAGGGCGGCCGAGGCTCGCGGATATGAGTATCTGGCGATCACGGATCACAGCCAATCGCTGACCATCGGCAACGGATTGAGCGCGGAGCGGCTCTTGGAGAGCATGGAGCACGTGCGCAAGGTGAACGAAGCGCATCCGAAGATACGTCTGCTCGTCGGCACGGAGGTGGAGATCGACGAGAAGGGAGGATTGGATTATCCTCCAAAGCTGCTGGAGGACCTGGACATCGTCGTCGCGGCCGTGCACTCCCGCTTCAAGATGACCCCGCTGGAGATGACCGAACGATTAATAACGGCCGTATCGAACGAGAACGTGAACATCCTGGCCCATCCGACCGGACGCATCATCGGGGAACGGGAGGGCTACTCGTTCGACATGGACAAGGTGATGCAGGCCGCGAAAGATAACGGAGTGGCGATGGAAGTCAACTCGTTCCCGGAGCGGCTGGACATGAACGACCTGCACTGCGCCATGGCCAGAGAAAGAGGGGTGACGATCAGCATCGATACGGACGCCCACAACGTCCGGCAGTTGGACTACATGTTGTACGGCGTCGCCACCGCCAAACGGGGATGGGTGCCGCCGGAGCTGGTGCTTAACACCCTGTCCTGGGACGCGCTCCGTAAGCGCTTGAAATTATGATGCTGGGCGGGGAACGTTTATCAATGTGTAGTAACGATACTTACGGGATGTCGGCCGATGATGTGGCGGAGCGCATTCGCTCCATGGAGATTCGCGGTGCCGCGGAGATAGCCAGGCGGGCAGCTCTTGCCATCAAGGAGGAGGCGGAGGCCTACCAGGGGAACGACCTGAAGGAGCTGCGCTCCCGGGTGGAGCGTTCCCGCGACGTTCTCATCGCCTCCCGGCCAACCGCCATCTCGCTCTGGAACGGAGTGCAGTACGTCTTCAAGGACACCTCCATCCTCACCACGGCCGAAGATTATCGCAGTATGGTGGTCAAGAACGCCGACCACTTCGTCAGGCGCTCCAAGAACGCCCTGAAGACCATCGGGAAGCTTGGGGCGAACCGGATAAACGACGGGGACAAGGTCCTGACCCATTGCAACAGCAAAGCGGCCATCGGCGTCATGGCCGAGGCCTGGGCGCAGGGCAAGCGCTTCGAGGCGTTCTGCACCGAATCCCGTCCCTGGCGTCAGGGAGTGCTGACCGCCAATGACCTGGCCAAGCTGGGAATACCGGTGACCATGATCATAGATTCCGCCGTACGCTACGTGATGAAGGACATCGACCTGGTGCTGGTGGGAGCGGACACCATCGCCTCCAACGGGGCGTTGATAAACAAGATCGGCACGTCGCAGGTTGCGTTAGCCGCAGACGAGGCGCGCGTGCCGTTCATGGTCTGCGCGGAAACGTTCAAGTTCTCCCCCCGAACCATCTACGGCGAGATGGTGAAGATCGAGGAACGAGACGCCACCGAGATCGTGAGACCTGGTGAGGTCCCTTCCGAGGTCAAGGTCTTCAACCCGGTGTTCGACGCCACCCCGCCCGAGTACATCGACGCCATCATAACCGAGATCGGGGTCATCCCGCCCTACGCCGCCTACCAGGTGATCGTGAAGGAGCTGGGTTACGAGTTCATGTTCAACGAGGATTGACACTATGGAATACGAAGAGAGATATCTACATCTGGACGAGCCAGTCGACATTGACAAGCACGTCATGTGCAAGTACAAGGTCGGTACCGATCTGAAGATGACCACCGCCGCGGCGGCCATCGCCACCGAGCAGTCCACCGGGACGTGGACCAAGCTCTCCACCCTCAAAGAGGATAACTTCCTGAAGCGGAGCGGCAAGGTGACCAAGATCGAGGGCAACGTCGCGACGATCGCCTTCCCGGTGGAGGACTTCTCCCTGGACATCGGCGGCGTCCCGCAGATCCTGAGCGTCATCGCCGGAAACCTGTTCGGATTGGATGCGTTGCACTCCGTCCGCCTGGAGGACGTGACGTTCCCCAAGTGCATGCTGAAGGAGTTCAAGGGACCCAAGTACGGCATCGACGGCATGCGCTCCATATTGAAGCGGCCGACGAAGCCGTTAGTGGGCACGATCGTCAAGCCGAAGATCGGGCTTTCGCCGAAGGAGACCGCCGAATACGTCTACGAGGCGGGTATGGGCGGACTGACCAATGGCAAGGACGATGAGACGCTGAGCAACCAGAAGTTCTGTCCGCTCGAGGATAGAGTGGTCGCTATTGCCGAAGCCATCGACCGGGTGAAGAGCGAGACCGGGCACGTCATGATGCACGCGATCAATGTCAGCACCAACGGGCACCAGATCTTGGAAGTGGCCGAGAGGGCGCAGGAGCTGGGAGCGACCGAGCTGATGGTCGACGTACTAACTTGCGGCTTCGGAGCGATACAGGTGCTAGCCGAGGACCCGTCGATAAAATTACCGATACACGTCCACCGCACCATGCATGGCGCCATCACGCGCAACCTGGACCACGGCATCAATATGAAGGTGTTCGCCACCCTTTCCAGGATGGTCGGCGGTGACGCTCTACACGTCGGAACGTTCGGCGTGGGCAAGATGAAGGGCCAGGCGCATGAGGACCTGGCCAACCGGGACATGTGCCTGACGAAGGAAATGCCGTACAAGAGGACCATGCCCGTCGCCTCCGGCGGCGTGCACCCCGGCATGATCGGAAAGTTCGTGGAGATCGCTGGAACGGATCTGCAGATCCAGGCCGGAGGAGGCGTTTCCGGCCATCCGGGCGGAGTTCGCGGCGGCGCCAAGGCCATGGTCCAGGCGGTGGACGCGGCTGCGGCCAACATCCCGTTGGACGTCTACGCCAAGGACCACGCCGAGCTGGCGGAGGCCATCAAAAAGTGGGGGTTGGCATGAAGCTGAAGGCCCGCTACATCGATGTGGACACCGGCGAAGTGACCGCGTTGCTTCACGACTTCGACTGCGCGGAACTGGGGCTTAGGGAAAAGGACCGCGTCAAGCTCTCCCTCAATGGCAAGGTCACCGTGGCCATCGTCACCACCAGCGACACCGTGATCAAGAGGGGTGAGATCGGCCTCATGGGGACCTCGCAGGAGATCATGGAGTCCAAGGACGGGGACCTGGTGGACGTTTCCGCCGCGAGCAAGCCCGAGTCAGTGGAGTTCATCAAGAAGAAGATGAACGGTCATGAGCTGAGCACCGAGGAGATAACCAGCATCATCGCGGACATCTCCTCCAGGACACTGTCGAACATCGAGCTTTCGGCCTACGTCACGTCCCTCTACATCAACGGTATGAACATGAGGGAGACCGCCGACCTCACCAAGGCCATGGTGGCCGGCGGGGAGACCATCAACTTCAACAACGGCCCGATATACGACCATCACAGCATCGGCGGATGCCCGGGGAACAAGATCACCTTGCTGGTCGTCCCCATAATGGCCGCTGCCGGGTGCAAGATGCCCAAGACGTCCTCGCGCGCCATAAGCAGCGCCGCGGGAACCTCGGATATCGTGGAGACATTTGCTAAGGTAGCATTGACGCCGGCGGAGCTCAAGGAGATCACCGAACGGGTAGGCGGCGTTCTCGCCTGGGGCGGCTCGCTGAACCTGGCCCCGGCGGACGACCTCATCATCAAGGCGGAATATCCGCTGGGCATCGACCCCCACGCGCAACTGTTGGCATCCGTCATGGCCAAGAAGAAGGCGGTGGGCGCCAACTATCTCGTCATCGACATACCCATGGGCGAGGGCACGAAGGTTCACACCATGGACGAGGCGAAGGCCTACGCCCGGGACTTCATTCAGCTGGGCGAAGAATTGGACATCCGGGTGGAGTGCGCCATCACCTACGGCGGTCAGCCTCTGGGACGGGCCATCGGTCCGGCGTTGGAGTCCATTGAAGCGTTATCGATCCTGGAGGGTGCGAAGGCACCGAACAGCGTCATCGAGAAGACGCTCAGCATATGCGGCATGCTGTTCGAGATGGGCGGGGAATACCAGGGAGCGGAAAAGGCGAAGCAGATCCTGGAGTCCGGAAAGGCCCTGAAGAAGTTCCAGGAGATCGTTGAGGCCCAGGGCGGCAAACCGGGCATCACCTCCAAGGACATCAAGGTCGGGCAGTATAGCGTGGACGTCATCGCCAAACAGAGCGGGTACGTCGGCCAGATACTGAACAAGGCGCTGGTGAGGGTGGCCCGCACCGCCGGCTCGCCGAAGGACAAGGGCGCCGGGCTGGTGCTGAACAAGAAGGGGGGCAACAAGGTGGACAAGGGCGAGACGCTCTTCACCATCTACTCCGAGCACGAGTGGAAGATGCAGGAGGCCCTCAAGCTGGCCATAAGGCTGGAGCCGGTGAAGATACAGGGCATGATCCTGGCCAGGGTGCCGGCCTTCTCAAGGGTCGCCCTCTGAAACTCCTTTCCCTTTCTGCTTTTCTATCGCCTCGTTCAGCGTGAGCGCTCCTACGGCCACCTGTCTGGCCAAGGCGGTATTGATGGTGATCGCTCCCCCGCTCTCTATGCGGCTCAGTCTCTGGATGTCCCTCACTTCCCCCTGGGTGGGGACGACGCGCGGACGCGAAGGCATGAGCTCTCCCCGGCTCTGGGCGATGGCCGCCGCGGCGTCCGGGTGCCCGGTACGCCTGGTCGTTGAGGTCTCGTCGACCATCTCTATGTTCCGCGTGACGTCCCAGAGAGTGTTTATGATGCGGTCCCGGTTGGTCGGATCGCCGTGACCTACGCGCAACAATAGCTCGTTCGTACTGACAAAGGAGAGGAAGTCCCTGATCGCCGGGGCCACCTCCTCTGGCGATAGCAGCGTTTCGGCCAGCAGGACCTTTCCGTCACCCAGGATAGCGATCCCCGGCCGGGGGCCGGGGTCCACTCCCACGATCATCCTGTTGAAGGATCCGCCTTTCAAGAGAGCGAGCGCGGCCTTCACCGCCCAGGCCGGGTCGTCGCTGGCTATGACTTTACGTCCGCGCAGACGCTTCCTCTCCCCTTCCGTGGTCAGCACCAGCTCCGCGTTCAGCGGCAATGCGTCGGAAAATCCCATAGAAATGAAAGGCTGGCCCTTCTCCTTGAGGAGCCGTACCGCTTCGTAAAAGAAGCGGAAGTCCTCGGTGACCACGGCCACGACCTTCATCGGAAGTTAACTGGTCCGCGCGGCATATAATCCTTGGTCTTACCGAGCGTGTTTCGTTCTGTTCGGGGATGATTGCGCAACGATGAAATAATCGAGGCTGGAATGGCAAGGCGTGAACGGCAAGGACCTGTCGGACCTGGTGCAGGAAAAGTGCGTCCTGGCCTGCCGGGACTTCCTGAAGGAGGAACTTCCGGACCTGGCCATGGAGAACCCTGCCAGATACCTTTCTTACCTCATCGAGAGTGAACTGAGGGACCGGGCGGCCGGCGGAGGGCTGAGCGTTCGCGAGGATTCATCCCCCTTCCAATGCGTGCGCCTGTCATCGGCGGACTGGGAGCCGTCGTTCATCGTTGTGGGCATCAACTTGTCCAGAGAGCGGACACATCAGGCGTTGAACACCCTGAACACCTCGAAAGCGAAAGAGCGCGTGCTGCTCTATCTATTCTCGTTCGAGAGCCTGGCCGACGAGGAGATGATATCCCAGGCCATAATGGAGGCGGAGCTCCTGCAGATGGTGCGCGATACGGGCATCGTGGCCTACTTCGCCATGCTGGACGCCCGGGCGGGCATGGGCATGCTGGCCCGCATCGACGGGGATCTGCGTTCGATCCAGTACCTGCCGCACTAATCCTCGTCTATCCGGTCGGTCTTTTCCGGAATCCGACGACCTAGCCCCAGGAATCCCAGGGCGGCCAGCAATCCGAACGAACCGATGCCGGCCCACATGAATATCGGGTCCCCGGTGAAGGCGTCGAACAGTAGGCCGCCGAAGAACGGTCCGGCGGAAAAGCCGAAGTTGCTCACCAGCCCGTACATGCCCTGGTAACGCCCCCGTTCCGATTCGGGGGACATCTTGGCCACCAACGTCATGGAGGACGGCGATACCACCATCTCGCCCATGGTCACTATGAACATGCACATGGCCAGGTACAGGAACCCTGGCGAGAACAGCCAGTGCGGCAGACCCACTCCGATGTAGGGCGTCAGTCCTACGATACCGTAGCCTATGGCGTAGAGCAAAGAGCCGGCGGCCATGGCCTTGGTCATGCGCAGATGGTTGATGGAACGGGAGATGGGGAACTGCATGAACACCACCATCAGCCCGTTCACGGCGTAGATGTAACCGATCTCGGCGTTGGTGATGCCGATTATCTCGGTCGAGAAAACAGCGTAGTTGGAGGCCATCTGCCCGAACATCATGAACAGCGGGATGGAGATCAGGCAGAAGGCCAGGAAACGGTGGTCGTTGCGTAGTCGGCCCAGGTCGCGCAGGGACAGCTTCTGCCTGCGTGCGCCAGACGAAATGCTCTCGGCCACGAAAAGGAACACTATTATTGATACCGTTCCGGTGGCCGCGGCGCTGATGATGAACAGGAATGGATAGGATATCATTGACAGCAGGCCGCCGAGGAGAGGCCCTAGCGTCCACCCGACGTTGCCGCCAATGCGCAATAGACCGTAGGCCTCAAGACGCTTTTTCGGCTCGACCACGTCGGCTATCAAAGCGTTGGAGGCCGGTTCGAAGAACGACCCGGCCAGGCTGCTCAGGGAGACCATTATCGTGATCACGAAGATGTCCGCCCCACCTGATATGACGTACGCCAGGGCGAGGAACATCAAGCAGCGGGCGGCCATGGCGATTATCATTATCTTGCGGCGGCCCATTATGTCCGCCAGCTCCCCGCCAACTATCTGGCCTAACGCACCTACGACTGCCGAGATGAGCAGGACCATGCCCACGATGGTCATGGATATGCCCAGCTCGTTGTGAAGGTAGATGGAAAGGAACGGCATCACCACTGAGAAGCCCAGTGAGGAGATGATGCGCCCGTAGAAGAGCGTCCAGACCCGACGGTCGAAACCCCGGGTCGAACTGAACGACGGCAGCCTGATGGCCATTATCAGCCGTTAGTCATGGCCATTGACCTCATAATCGTTTCTACTGTCACTGGATAGCATGGCGTGGCCCCGTCCGCAGATAAAAATTTATTAACCCCTTCGAACATGGAAATCCCGGTCGTTGGACCAGGAGGTTCCCGGATATGATGTCACCACACCGATCTTCAGCAGGATTCCGGGGACCGTGCTGAACGTTCTCTGGCATCCTTCTTCGCCTGCCTTTCGAACGCTCAACAAAAATTAATAAAAAGACATGCCCAACGATCCGTATCTGGACGCCAGCGTAGCCTGGCGCATCAGGAACAAGAACATAGACTTCCACGAGAGCGGATATCGCGAGACCGTCCAGTCCATACTGGAGAACGGCCTGGCCACCGGGGTCCGGGGGATGATATCCTCTGGCAAGGAAGCAAGCGTATACCTGGCCGATTATCGGGGCGCGCCAATAGCTGTCAAAGTGTACCGGCTGTACCAGACGTCGCACAAAGGAGGCGGACCGATCAAACTGAACTCGGCGGGGTGGCTCGCCGCGCACGAGTTCGACATGCTGCTGCAGGCCTGGAAGGGCGGTGCGCCGGTCCCCACGCCCGCCAGGCGGGTGGAGAACATGCTGACCATGAGGTACCTCGATCAGGACGGGGGTCCGGCGCCAAGGCTTCAGGACCGTCCGCCCGACGACCCGGCCAAGATGCTGGAGATGGTGACCCAAGGCGTCTTAGCCCTGGGCAAGGCCGGAGTGGTGCACACGGACCTGAGCCCCTACAACATACTGGTCAAGGACGGCCGGCCCTGGTTCATCGACCTGTCGGAGGCGATAAGGGTGGACCGCATCGGCGACACGCCGTGGATCAGGCTTACCGAGGCGGAGAGAGCGCTGCGCAATGGCGTTCGCTCCCTTGACCAGTACTTCGGCCGTTTCGATCTGGCGGTGGACGATCGCATCGTGGCTGAACTGGTCGAGGAATGGGACCGCTTCGGGGTAATGCGCTGAGGGCAAACGATTTACCGGCCGAACGGCATCAGGAGGCGTGGATCACACGTCCGTAGCCTTCCTGGCCCTGGCCGGCCTCTACCTCCTGATCAACCTGGTGGCACTGGTCATGTACGCCTACGACAAGATGATGGCCAGGAAGGGCGACCGGCGCATCTCCGAGAAGTCGTTGCTTCTCGTGGCCCTGCTCGGACCGTTCGGGGCCCTGGCCGGCATGAGGTGGTTCAGGCATAAGACCAGGAAGATGAAGTTCAAGCTGGTGCCTTTGTTCGCCGTGGTGCACGTACTGATAGCGTTCCTGCTGCTGTACTGAAGCTCACTTGCTCCGGCCGAAGAGCTTTTTCTTCGAGCCGTCGCCGCCCTCGAACTTGCGCAGCAGCTCCTTCTGCTCGGCGGTGAGCTTCTTCGGCACCACCAGCTTCAGGCGGATGTACAGGTCGCCTTTCCCGTAACCTTCCATGCGCGGCATGCCCAGACCTTTCAAGCGCTGCATCTCCCCGGGCTGCGTCCCCGCCGCCACGGTCATCTCCACCTTCTTCCCGTCCAGGGTAGGCACCTCGATGGTCGCACCCAGGGCCGCTTCGGGGAAAGAAATTTCCTGGGTCGCGTACAGGTCCGCGCCCTCCCTCTGGAAGATCTTGTGGTCCTTGACGTTGATCACCACGAAAAGATCGCCCGGCGGGCCTCCGTCCGGGGACGGCTCCCCGGCGCCGGAGACGCGCAAACGCATACCGGTGTCCACCCCTTTAGGGATGTCCAGGGATATCTTCTGCCGCTTGCGCGTCCATCCGCCGTCGCACTCCGGGCAGGGGTCCTTGATGTCCTTACCGGAGCCGCCGCACTTCGGGCAGGCGCCGACCGAAATGAACTGCGAGTAACCGCGCCGTTCGACGCGCTGCACCTGTCCTTTCCCGCCGCACTGCTGACAGGTCTCTTCCTTCCTGCTCTTCGAACCGGTGCCGCCGCAGGCGTCGCACTTGACGGTCAGCGGCAGGGTCAGCTCTTTCTTTATGCCCTCCGCGGCCTCCTCCAGCGTGACATCCAGATCATAGCGCAGGGATTGCCCCTGGTGCGGCCCCCGGGAACGGCCGCCGCCGAAGAACATGTCGAAGATGTTCCCGGAGCCGAACCCGGCGTCCCCGAAGATGTCGCGGACGTCGCCCTGGTGGGTGAAGTCGTTCCAGTTGAACCCTCCGCCCTGGAATTGGCTGTTGACGCCGGCGTGGCCGTACTTGTCGTACAGCTCGCGCTTCGGCTTGTCCATCAGCACTTCGTACGCCTCGGATATCTCCTTGAAGCGCTCCTCCGCCACCTTGGGGTCCTCCTTGGTGACGTCCGGGTGGTACTGGCGGGCCAGCTGACGGTACGCTTTCTTTATCTCTTCCTCGCCCGCCTGGCGTTCGACGCCAAGCACCTCGTAGTAGTCGCGCTTCTCGGCCATCGGTTCGCCTACTGGTCGTCAACGATCTTGTAGTCGGCGTCGACCACGTTGTCGTCCTTGGGGGCGGAACCTTGCTGTTGCCCTTCCGTTTGCTGCTTCTGGGCCATGTTCTGGTAGATGCGGGTGGAGATGGCGTAGAACTCCTTCTGGAGCGCCTCCGTCTTGGCCTTGATCGCAGCGGCGTCGCCCTTCTTGATCTCTTCCCGGACGTCGTTTATCAGGGCCTCGATCTTGGTCCTCTCCTCGTTGGAGGCCTGCTCGCCCAGCTCCGACAGCGCCTTTTCCGTAGCGTAAGTGAGCTGGTCGGCCTGGTTGATGATCTCGACCTTCTCCTTGTTCTTCAGGTCGTCCTCGGCGAAGCGCTCGGCCTCCTTGACCATCTTGTCTATGTCGTCCGTAGACAGCTTGGTGCTGGCGGTTATGGTGATCTTGGCCTCTTTTCCGGTCCCCAGGTCCTTGGCGCTGACGTTGACGATCCCGTTAGCGTCAATGTCGAAGGCCACCTCGATCTGCGGCACGCCGCGCGGCGCGGGCGGTATTCCCATGAGCATGAAGCGGCCCAGGGAGGTGTTGTCCTTGGCCATGGGCCTCTCGCCCTGCGTGACGTGTATCTCCACGCTGGTCTGCCCGTCGGCGGCGGTGGAGAATATCTGCGATTTGCGGGTGGGAATGGTCGTGTTGCGCTCGATGAGCTTGGTGGCTATTCCGCCCAGCGTTTCGATGCCCAGGGACAATGGCGTAACGTCCAGCAGCAGCACGTCCTT
>DAML01000022.1 GCA_002497075.1 Methanomassiliicoccaceae archaeon UBA472 | reverse complement strand
AGGGCCGCTGCCCCGTGTGCTGCTCCCCGACCGAAGAGATTCACAACCAGACATTGGATGACAAGATGGTCGAGCTGGGGGTCAAGTGCACCAAGTGCCCGTACTGGACCGGGCCGCGAAAGCGGGTGCCGGTGCGTTATAACTTCACCATTTTCGGGGCGATCGTTCCCGCGACCAAGAAGAAGGGCAAGTACGCCCAGTGGAAGTTCGCCTAGGCACCGTATTTATTCTGTTAGAACGTTCACATAGGCATGTGCCGCTCGACGGTGTACATGTCCACCATGGAAGGCGTTCTGGAACTGGTCAATAACGCTGTACGGCTGAACCTGGAGGACGATCTCTTGATCATCATTGACGACGCCGGGGAACGCCTGGAGCTCAACAACGTCCGGATCAAGGAGGTCAACCTCATCAGCAACAACATAGTGCTGGAGAAGAAGGCTCAGACCGGTCAGTGATCAGGAATACGATTTGCCCTTTTTCAGCTCGGACCTAACGTTGTCGATCATTCTCCTTTCTTAGAACTTTTACGAAATCCTTATCTTGCACCTAGCTCAAACCTTCCCGGGGAAGAACGTGGGGGAGGGAACGGATAAGGATACCGGAAGGAAGGGCTTGGCCATGATCGTTGCCGGCATCATCGTCGGCACGGCGGTCCTATGCGCCTTTGTCTATCTCCAGATAGAGGATGACCGCGTGGTGTACCTGACGGTGCAGGCCGACAAGGATGTTTTCATTTCCGAAGAGAACGTCACCTTCCGTTTGGTCTCGCTGAGCGGGAACAGGGATTTTCAGCTCGTCGATAGCATGAGCGACGATGGAGTGTATGGAGGCATCGACATCTGGAAGCTTCCGGAAACGGTGGATCGCAAGGCCCTGATCGAGGATCTGATGGCCTCGCAGAACTTCTACAGCCGGTCCGAATTCTACCCCTATGCGGGGATCATCCATTTCGACCGGTTCAACAGCGAGGACGATCCGTTGCAGTTGAGCTGGAACGGCACGGTGGCAGTGGAAGATTGGAACGAGGATGGACATCGATACCGTTACTATCCAGCTACCAGCGGCTACTACATGATCGTCCCCAGCCAGAGCATGGATTTCTTCAACGAAGATTACACGTTCATCATCGGCCAGGAAGCCATATTCTACTACGATTCCCTGGACGCCGGGATCGTTCTGGACTTGAATCCCGGAGAGAACGTCACCTATGGCGTAACGATGAAGGCTGCACCTGGCACGGTAGGCACCATCACCGGGGACCTCAATGCCACCCTCTATTACCCAGGAGACCCTTTCAATGCGACGGACGATACCTGGATCTATTGGAACGAGACCGGGATCGTTCTGACGGCGGATGCGAACACTTTGCGTACGCATACGTTCAACATCAGCGTTCCGGACATGGGATACCCGCATCCCGGAGGGTCGTACCCTATGGTCGTCCCAACGATCTACTTCGACGCGGTCCTTACCACGCCGGAGGGCGAGTATCATTTCGGCATGTGGGTGCAATGGAAAGGAGGGGTGATGTATGTCTTCCAGTATTGAGGGACGCGCAGGATTCCGCGACCTCCTTTCGAGGGATGATCCCATCATAGAAACGCTGATGATACTGGCCATCGCCATTTTCATGTCCTTCTGCGCCACATGGGAGTTCGTTCAGACCTGGACCCCCAGCGTGACCACCTGGGTGGCCATTGAAAAGATCCAGCGAGACGCGCTGACCACGTACTGGGGCCTGCTGGCGGTCCCCTACATCATCATGTTCGCGTACCTCACGAGCACCTTGGTAGCTTGGGACAAAGGGACGGCCACGGCCAGCGCCCCAGGCCAGGTGTCTAAAAGGACCCCACTGGTGCTGATGGATTTCGTCATCGTTTCCTGGGCGGTCTCCGTGATCGTTTTCATGGCGGTGCTCTGGGCGTTCGCCGTTCCCCTCCCGGACGTCGCCGTGGTGATTGCATCCAGCTTCCTGCCTTTCGCGGCGTTGGTCCTGATCTGCGGCGTGGTGCTGTCCAGCCTGGTGCTGGTCAACGAGAGGGGGTTCACCAACGGAGTGGGTCTGGCCCTGATGACCGTTCTTTTTCTAGTCGCCACATGGATACTGGCCAGGTACTGGTTCATGTGATCTTGAAGGAAGAAGAACGGATCACTCATTTCGTTCGCCAAGCAAGCGCTTTACTTGCTCCTGGTCCAGCCTAAGAAGTCCGTTCGGCAGCAGCCGGGGGACCATCACCTTCCAGTTAGGGTTCATCCTGAACGCTTTCCGGAACAGCGGCAGCGATTCCTCGAAGAAGCCTTTGTTGGCCAGGCCGACCCCATGCCAGAACACCATCTCCGCGTTCCTGGGGAAAGCCCGTTGCGCATTGGAGTAGGCGCTCAGCGCAAGATCGGTGTCCCCGCCCTCCATCGCCTTATCGCCCTCGTCCATGCTCTCGTAGGCCCGGTGCACCTTCAGCAGCCTTGCCAGCTCCTTTATCGGATCGCGGTGGTCATCGACGCGCAGATCGATGAGGCGGTCCTTCCAGACCTCCCCGGTACATTTCGCCTTGACCACGACCAGGGCGGCGCTCTGCCTTCCCCGGGCGTCCCCGCCCTCGGCCTCGGCCGCCTGCATGGCCGCCACGATCCTGTCGGCCAGAGGACCGTCGGTACTTTCGAACGACTCGGCCATCGCCGGCCAGACGGTGTCCCTGAGCATCATGTTGGCCTGTACGGAGAAGTTCTTTCCGCATATGTGCCCGGCCTCGGCCACGCACTTCCGGCCGGTGTGAGCGAACGAACGGCCCTGGGAATCGATGATGGCCAGCTGACGGAAGTCGCGTCCTTCGTCCTTGGACACCATCTTCTCCACAGCCTTCCTTGGAACAATTCCTTCGGAGAGGAGCCTCAATCCCTCCGGTCCGAAGGCGGGATTGGTGAAGGATTGCGTGACGACGGCGCCAACACCGGCAAGTGCCCAGGGGACCACTGTCCCGACGGAGAACCAGTGAGATTGTACGCCAGCACCGACATCCCCCGTCCTTTCATCCCTGGCTACGATGGAATAGGTGTGGGCGAACGGTCCTTGGACAAGATGGTCTGGAACAAGCATGTTGGCCACTGACCAGCTGATAGAGATGATGAAAAATAAAGGTTGGTAAGGCGTTTNNCTCGAACTGGCTGTTGTACAGGTCGCTGTAGAAGCCGCCCGCCTTAAGCAGCTCCTCGTGCGTGCCGCTCTCCACGATGCTTCCTTCCCTCATCACCAAAATCGTATCGGCGTCCTTGATGGTCGACAGACGGTGGGCGATGATGAACGACGTCCGACCGACCGTCAGGTCCTGCATGGCCCTCTGGATGATCTTCTCCGTCCTGGTGTCCACGGAGCTGGTCGCCTCGT
>DAML01000008.1 GCA_002497075.1 Methanomassiliicoccaceae archaeon UBA472 | reverse complement strand
AACGGATCGGTTATCGGCTCGGCGTGCATCAGGGACTTGAACATCGCCCATTCCGAGACGAAGCCGGAGAACGGCGGGAGGGCGGCCACCGAGAGCGTTCCGAACAGGAAGGCGGCGGAGAGGCCGGGCATCGTCCTCGCTAGACCGCCGAGCTTTTCCAGGTCCCATTCACCGGCGGCCCGGCGTACCGTTCCAACGCCCATCAGCAGCAGCGCCTTGAACACGGTGTGGTTGATAAGATGGAACATGGCGGCCATTATGGCGAACGCCGCCGGCTCCGCCGCCCCGTAGGACTGGAAGAGCATGGCCGCTCCGACGGTGAGCAGGACAAGGCCCATGTTCTCCATGCTGGAGAACGCCAGAACGCGCGAGCCGTCCCTTTGCACCAGGGCCTGCCAGGCGGCCCAGAGGGCGGTCATGGCCGCCAGTCCCATCACCAGCAGCGAGAGGAGGTGCTGCTCCCCCACCCCCACCATGTCGAAGATGATGCGGACCAGCACGAGCACGGCCACGTTGGAGGCGGCCGTGGAGAGCAGGGCGGTGACGGTGGAAGGGGAACGGCTGTACAGGTCAGGCATCCAGATGTGGAACGGCAGCAGCCCAAGCTTGCTCCCGAACCCCAGGAACACCATGGTGATGACGACAGCGGACGAGACGGTGCCAAGCGATGCCGACAGCCCGTGCATCTCGCTCAGACGGACCTCGCCGGAGGATACGGAGAGGAAAGCGAGAGCGGCTATGATCAGGGCCGCCCCGAAGTGGGTTATCGCTAGATACTTCCAGCCGGCGGCGGTGTCCTGGTCCTCGCGGGTGCCCCAGGCACCCAGGAAGGAGGTCAAGGACATGGCCTCCCAGGCCACCAGCAGCAAGAGCATGTGGTCGGCCACCATGGCCAGCAGGACCGACAGCATGAAGAGGTTGAACAGCGAAGCCCCTCGGGAGGTTATCCCTTCCCTGGAGAAGAGCGAGTACATGGCCACGCAGGCGAAGGTGAGCGAGGTTATGAGAAGCACCAACGCGCCCAGTGCGTCGAGGCGGATGGCGTAATCGCCCATGGCCGACGGGACGTCGAGAACGAGCGTGGACGTTCCGTTAACGAGCACCAGCACTGACCAGAAGGCGGCGCTTACCGCCGAGCCCGCCGAGCACAGGTAGCTGTACACCCGGTACTTTTCGCTCCCCAACAGGAGCGCCAGAGCTGCGCCAAGTAATGGCAGGAACAGCATCAGGGCGGGCAATACGGCTGATAACATTGGCAAGGCCTCAATGAGCTAAGGACGAGAAGGAAATGGACATCATCGCCTCTTAAGGTGCTCGATGGGCGGCGCACTCTAGGATGTATCTTAAATATTTCTATTTGACCAAAAAAACTTTAACGGTCCGCGCGAAGGAGCTGGCAAAAGCATTATCAGACCTGTCCGCCATTTTCTGACCGGGAGCAAGATGACGGAAAGCGTGGACGTCCTGGGCATTTTGGCGGCGGCGCGGCAGATAGAGCTGTTCGGAATAGAGTTCTATCGCCGGTTCAGCGAGTGCGTCAGCGAGGAGAACGGGGCTGCCCTGCTCAGGGGATTGGGAAGGGACGAGGAGCAGCACAAGGAGCACTTGGAAAAGGAAATGCGCCGTGTCGCTCCGGACAAGGACCCGAAGGATGCGAGCCCGGGCCGGTCACTGCTCGGCATATTGCCGGAGAAGGCGTTCCCCTTCCCACCGGACCGCTGCATGACGTTGGAGGATGAGATCAAGGCCCTGGAGGTCGGCATCCAGGTCGAGATATCGTCGGTCAAGATGTACCGGGGCGCCGCAATGATGGTCGAGGAGCCGGGGGTGAAGCGGCTTCTGCAGAAGTTGACGGAGATGGAGGACGGCCACCGCAAGTTGCTGGAAGAGAGCATGCAATTGCTACGCGACAAGGGCGCTTGGTACGGATACTCCCCAATATTAGAAGGTTGATCGCCGGGAGCTGATGGTCCATCGTATTAATCTAAAAAAAAATATTTTTATTTCTGACCCCCTTTGGCCATCACGATTGATGGGCTGAAAAAACTTTAATACCCGTTGGACATGCATAGAGCACAATCTAAACGGGGTTGGGCATCCGTCCACCCTCCTCACTTGGGCTCAGAGGTATCGCAATGGTCAAATTACCGAACATCGACAGAGAGGTTCAAGCTTGCCTTCAATGCGGCTACTGCATTCGCACCTGCGAGACGTGGAGGCAGACGCCTTGGGAGTCCGTTACCCCCAGGGGTAAGGTATTCTACATCTCACAATTGGGCAAGCGCACCGCCATAGACAAGCTGCTGGGCCGCAAGGTCGAGATCGACGATGAGTTCGTCGAGGCTTTGTTCATGTGCACCACCTGCGCCGCTTGCTCTACCGTTTGCCACGTGGGCATCGACTTCGCCGAGTTCTGGGAGAAGGTCAGGGAATGGTGCATCGACAACGGTCACGGCCCCATGCCCGCCCACATCAAGATCAGGGAGCGTCTGGAGGAAGGCCGGAACCCGTACGGGGAGCCCATGGAGAAGAGGGGTGCCTGGTATCCGGCGGTCCCGAAGGCGGACAACCCGGACGTGGTGTTCTTCGCCGGCTGCACAGCGTCCTACAGGATGCAGAACCTGGCCAAGGCCAGCGTGATATTCCTGAATCGGTGCGGTGTATCGACCAACATCATGGAGGGCGACGAGTGGTGCTGCACCTCCCCCGCGCTGAGGACCGGGCAGACCGGGCTTACCTATCGCTTCGCCGAGCATACCATCGGCACCGTCGAGCACATGGGGGCCAAGGCCATGGTCACCGCCTGCGCCGGCTGCTACAAGACCACCGTGCATGACTACGGCAAGTTCTACGCTCACCCAACGTTCGAGGTGTTCCACTTCGCCCAGTACGCCAACAAGCTGCTGAAGGAGAAGAAGGTGAAGTTCACCAAGGAGATCAAGGCCAAGGTCACCTATCACGACCCGTGCCATCTCGGACGGCACGCCAAGGTTTACGACGAGCCCCGCGAGGTCATAAAGTCCATACCCGGCGTGGAGTTCGTCGAGATGAAGAACATCCGCGAGAAATCCCGGTGCTGCGGGGCCGGCGGCGGCTACAAGAGCCAGTACAACGACATGGCCACTGCGATAGCGGTGGAGAGGGTCAAGGAGGCCATAGAAACAGGCGCGGACATCCTGGCCACCACCTGCCCGTTCTGCGTGCTCAACATGCAGCAGGCTGCTAAGAAGATCGGCGCCAAGATCAAGGTCTTGGACGTCTCCGAGATGCTGGCCATGGCCACCGAGCCAGAGGCCCCGGCCGAACCGGCGAAGCAGTGAACCCTTTAATCAAATCCCTTCCCGATCTTTCATTTTTTAGGGTGCCGACAGGCCAGGTGCCACATGGAACAGGATGAGCCCGCGGCGAACCGCGCCGCCCATTATCTCAGACGGGGATATCAGGGATTGGTCACCGAGGACTTCCGGAACTATCTGAGGAAGTGGATCCCGTTGTCCGTGCTCATCGGCCTGTTCGCAGGCCTGGGCGCCATGGCCTTCCAGTGGTTGCTGCTTGGCATATGGCACGCTTCGTACGAAACGACGGACCTGCCCTGGTACGTCCGTTTCCTCCTGCCGGCCGCGGGAGGGCTGCTGGCCGGTCTGATCATCTCCAGGCTGTCCCCGGAATCGGCCGGGGGCGGCACCGGTTACGTCATAGAGGCCATACACCACCGGGGCGGCAAGGTCCCGCCCCGCTCTGGACTGTACAAGATCGTGGTGTCCGCCCTGACCATCGGGACCGGGGGGAGCGGCGGACGTGAAGGCCCGATCATGCACATCGGGGCGGCGGTGGCCTCCTTCTTCGGAGGACGGCTGAAATTGAGGAAGGGGGACATGCGCACCTTCGCCATAGCCGGAGCGGCGGCCGGGCTATCGGCGGTATTCCGGGCTCCCCTGGGCGCGGCGATCTACGCCATCGAGGTGCCGTACAAGAACGACCTGGAGCCGGGGGCGGCCATTCCCTCCATGATCGCCAGCGTGGTATCCTATCTGGTCTTCGTTTCCTTCAACGGCTACGAGCCGCTCTTCATGGTCCCGGCCATAAGCATGGACCTCGACCTGTTCATCGTCCTGGCGATCGTGCTGCTGGGGGCCGCCGTAGGACTGGCGGGACGATTGTTCATATTCACCATGCACACCACGGAAAGGCTGACGGAGCGCAGCCGCCAGCCCCTGGCCTCCAAGATAATGTATGGAGGGCTGCTCGTAGGATGCATCGGGCTCTTCGTCCCGGAGGTCCTGGGTCTGGCGGAGGACGACATCGCCAGGCTTGTCGAGGGATCGGCCGCTTCGGTGGCCTTTCTCCTCGTAATTTTTTTAGCCAAGATGCTGGCCACCAGTTTTACCGTGGGGACCGGCGGCAGCGGGGGAGTGTTCTTCCCCTCGCTGATGATGGGCGGAGCCCTGGGAACGGCCTTCGCCTTGATGCTTGATCTCACCCCGGTGCCGTTGTTCGCCATCGTCGGCATGGGGGCCATGATGTCCGGGGTTTCCAAGACGCCGATCGCCGCCTCGGTGCTCATGGCCGAGGTCGTCGGGGGTTACACGGTACTGATCCCGGTCATGCTCGCCTCCGTGATCGCCTACATCGTGACCGGGGACCAGACCCTGTTCAAGAATCAGGTGGCCAGGCGTCCGTTCGTTTACGATCCTGCCGCCCTGGACGAGGTCCCCGTGGAAAAGGTAATGAGGGGGGACCCGATCACCCTGACCCCCGAGATGAGCGTGGCGGAGGCGCGGAAGGGAACCGTCTGCGAAACACATTATCTCTATCCGGTGGTGGACGCCGAAGGCAGGGTCCTGGGCGTGGTGCTCAGGGAGCAGCTCGAGGAACACGCGGAACCAGAGGCCCGGGTGGATACGCTCATGGTCAGACATTTCGAGAAGGTCAAGGCCGGCACCTCGGCCTACCAGGCGTTCGAGGACATGAACGCCAAGCAGATCTCGCGCATGTTGGTGGTAGGGCACGATGACGGAATACTGCTGGGCACCCTGACCCGCATCGACCTCATGGAGTACCTAGAGCACAAAGATGAGGAACATCAGCTATATTGAACGGTAAGGACATGGTATTCGAACTGCTGGACCCCCGCATCCGCAAGGTGCTGGAGGACAAGGACATCAATGAGCCGACCGGGGCTCAGAGCGAGGCGATACCTCCGGTGCTGGCCGGAGAGAACGTTCTTCTCGTGGCCCCGACCGGCATCGGCAAGACCGAGGCGGCCATGCTGCCCCTTCTCCATCAGCTGATCAACACCCCCGGGAAAGGCGTCCGGCTGCTGTACATCACGCCACTACGCGCCCTCAACCGGGACATGCTCAAGCGCCTGGAGGAGTTCGGGGAAGCTCTGAACCTTCGGGTGGCCGTGAGACACGGGGACACCTCCCAGTCCGAACGCCAAAGACAGTCCAAGTTCGCTCCTGACATTTTGATCACCACGCCGGAGACGCTGCAGATCATGTTCACCGGCAAGAACCTCCGGGCGCATCTGGCCAACGTCCGCTACGTGGTGGTGGACGAGATACACGAGCTGGCCAACGACGAGAGAGGGGCGCAGCTGTCCATAGCCCTGGAGAGAGTGGTCGAATTGGCCGGCGAGTTCCAGCGCGTCGGTCTTTCGGCCACCGTCGGTTCGCATCAGGAAGTGGCTAACTATCTCGGCGGCGTCGGCCGCAAGGTGCGCGTCATCCGGGCCAAGGTGACCAAGGAGATGAGCATAAGCGTGCAGTCCCCGGAGGTCGTGGAGAAGGACAAGGACCTGGCGGGAACTCTGCAGAGCGATCCGCAGCTCATAGCCTGCATGAGGCGGGCCAAGGACCTCATCGAGAAGCACCATTCCACCCTGCTGTTCGTCAATACCCGGGACACGGCGGAAGCTCTCGCCGCCCGGTACCACATCTGGGACGAGAATTTCAACGTGGGCGTCCACCACGGCTCGCTGAGCAAGGAGACCAGGGTGGAGATGGAGGACGATTTCAAGAACGAGCGGCTGAAGGGGCTCATATGCACGTCGTCCCTGGAGCTCGGGATAGACATCGGTTCCTCAGATTTCGCCATCCAGTACAACTCCCCGCGCCAAGTTTCCCGTCTTGTGCAGCGCATGGGCCGGGCCGGGCACAAGATCGGCCGCCGATCGGAGGGGGCGATAATAGCGTCCACGCCAGACGAGATCGCGGAAAGCCTGGTCGTCACCAGGATGGCCATGGCCGAGAAGTTCGAACCGCTGCTGGTTAGGCAGGACCCGTTGACGGTGCTGGCCAACCAGCTGGTGGCCATGGCCTCCGCCGGGCCGGTGCTGATAGAGAAGGCTTACGCCATCGTCCGCCGGTCCTACCCGTTCCGGGAGCTGAGCAGGCAGAAGTTCGATACGGTGCTCAGGCAGATCGCGGAGATCGGGCTGGTCTTCATCAACGAGGACGAATACAAGCGCTCCGGGCGCGGCCGGAAGTACTTCTACGACAACATATCCATGATCCCCGACGAACGCACTTACCGCATCCGTGACATAGGCTCGCGCAAGATCGTGGGAACCCTGGACGAGAGCTTCGTCATCTCCTTCGCGGAACCGTTCGCCACCTTCATCACCCGCGGGCGCTCGTGGCGTATCGTGGAGATAGTGGAAGATGAGCTGCTCGTGGAGCAGGTCAAGGAGATCGGTTCGATCCCGTCGTGGGTGGGCGAGGACATACCGGTCCCGTTCGAGGTGGCGCAGGAGGTGGGCCGCATGCGCCGCGGTTACGACCGCGCGGCGTATCACGGCGACGTGGCCACCTACAAGGCCTTGGATGATTATTTGGGCGAACACCGGGAAAAGTTCCCCATGCCCACCGACCAGCGCATCACCCTGGAGATCGGCAAGAAGCTGGCCATACTGAACATGTGCTTCGGCAGCAAGGTGAACGAGACGTTGTCCAAGATGATCTCCATTCTCCTGTCGGCCCGTCTGGGGGAGAGCGTGGCGGTGACCACCGACCCGTACCGGGTCATCATCGACCTGCCCCGGGACGTGGCTCCGTCCACCATCTTGGATACGTTGCGTTCAATAAACGCCTCGGCCGTGGAGAGCCTGATCCGCCTGGTCATGAAGAACTCCAGCCACATGCGCTGGCGTTTCGTTTTCGTCGCCAAGAAGTTCGGCGCGGTGGAGAGGGACGCCGATTACCGGAACGTCAGCTTCGCCCGGCTGGTGGATGCGTACGAGAACTCCCCGCTCATGCAGGAGACCATAGACAAGGTGCTCTGGGAGGACTTCGACGTGCGTCGGACGGTACAGGTCATCCAGGCCATCGAGTCGGGGGAGATGGAGATAACCATCTGCGGCCTCTCGCCCATCGGCCGGGCCGGACTTTCGCAGTCCAAGGAGCTGATCACCCCGCAGCGGGCCGACCATTCCATACTCATGGCGTTGAAGAAACGCCTGGAAGAGGAAAGCATGCACATGTCCTGCCTGAACTGCGGCACCCAGTGGAGGCTGAAGGCCAGAGAGGCCGGGAGGTTCATCGTGTGCCACAGCTGCGGGGGACAGATGATCGCCGCTCTGAACGGCTACAACCGGGACACCATCCGCCTGATCAAGAAGAAGGACCTCAAGGAAGAGGAGGAGAAGGAGGTGCGGCGGCTCTTCAAGAACGCCTCCCTGGTGCAGAGCAGCGGGAAGAAGGCCATGATGGCCCTCGCCGGCCGCGGCATAGGGGCGGACACCGCCGCCCGCATACTGTCCAGCTTCGGGAACAATGAGGATGACCTACTGCGGGACATCCTGAGCGCCGAGATCAATTACGCGCGGACGAAGCGTTTTTGGGATTAACGCGTGCGCACGGGATTGCGCAGTTTTCCGACGCCAAGCACGACCGCCTCGACCACGTCCCCCGGCTGAAGGGGGCCGACGCCGCTGGGCGTCCCGGTGGCGATCACGTCGCCCGGCTCCAGGGTCATGAACCTGGATATGTAGGATATCAGCCGTTCCGGCGGGAATATCATCTGGGCGGTGTTGCCCTTCTGCCTCAGCTCACCGTTCACCCTCAGCTCCAGGTCCAGGGAATGGATGTCCGGGACTTGGTCCAAGGGGACCTGCGCTCCTAACGGGGCGAAGGTGTCCATGCCCTTGGCCAGGGCCCAGGGCAGCCCGGCCTTGCGCGCCGCCGTCTGCACGTCACGGGCGGTGACGTCGTTGAAGACGGCTACATGGGAGACGTGGGATAGGGCGTCCTTCTCCGGAATGTCCTTGCCGCCCTTCCCTATGATCAGGGCCAGCTCCACCTCGTGGTGCACCATGCCGACGCCCTCGGGAACGAGTATCGCCTCACCGTCCGAAATGAGGGATGTGGACGGTTTGAGGAACAGCACCGGCTCGGCCGGTTCGTCGGACCTCATCTCCCGGATGTGCTCCCGGTAGTTCTGGCCGACGCAGACGATCTTGCCGCAGCGCATGATCAGCAAGGATCGTTGGCCTCGGCCACGGTCTCCAGCTTGAATATCGCGCCAGTGCCCTTCAGGGTGAGGTAGACGCGGTCAGCCAGATAGATGGCGTCGTCCAGGGTGGCCTTCTTGTCCCACTTGTACACGCCGTCGTAGTTACCGGTGGTCGGCTCGAACCCCATGTTGTGCAGGGCGTCGAATATCTCGGATGGCCGGCGCCCGTCGGAGTTGAACATTATGGTGATGTAGGTCAGCATCGCCTCTGCCATGGCCATGGCGGAATAAAAAGCTTAGCCGCTCTGGCCCTGCGTGCCTTTCCCGAAGCCCTTGGCGATAACGTAGATCTCGGAGCTGCTGGAACGTGACGCTTCCGGTGAATAGCGCTTCACCGTCTCGAAATGCTTCTGCACCTCGGCGATCAGGTCCCGGCTCAGGTCCCCCTCGAACATCTTGAAGACCAGCTTGCCGTTGCGGGAGAGCGTGGTAAGCGCGAACGACAGTGCCATCTCGCACAGCTCTATGGAGCGGGCGTGGTCCATGGAATAGCTGCCGGTGATGTTCGGGGACATGTCCGACAGGACGACGTCCACCTTGCCGCCGGAGATGACCAGTAATTCGTCCAGCACCTCCTGCTTTCGGATATCGCCCTTGATCGTCTGCACGCCCTCGATGGGCTCGATCGGCTGCAGGTCCACGCCGATGACCTTTCCTCTAGGTCCGACCCGCTCCGCCACCACCTGCAGCCAGCCGCCCGGCGCGGCCCCCAGGTCGACCACGGTCATGCCCGGCTTGAAAAGGTTGAAACGGTCGTTTAGCTGGATCAGCTTGAAGGAGGCCCGGCTGCGGTAGTCCAGCTGCTTGGCCTTCCTGTAATAGTAATCGCGCCTGCGCTCCTGCATCCAGTTCTTGGACATGCTAATGCGCTCAATCCCTTGCAGGATAAAAAACCATTGCCCGACCGATGATATTTTATCGACCGGGGAGATTCAGCTTTGGGTACGGACATGCAAGAGAAAGAGTGGACCTATGCCAAGGCCGGAGTGGACATCGACCGGAAATCGCAGGCCATATCAGCCCTGGTAGGCCACCTCAAGTACCGGCGCACCGGACGGGGGAAAATGATCGACCTTCCCGGCCAGTTCACCGGCCTCATCGACATGGGGGACCACATTCTTACGTTAGCTACCGACGGGGTCGGCACGAAATTGCTGGTGGCCGAGGCGCTGGATAAGTGGGACACCGTGGGCATCGACTGCATGGCCATGAACGTCAATGACACCATCTGCGTCGGCGCGGAGCCGATCGCCTTCGTTGATTACATAGCGATAGACGAACCGAAACCGGAGATCACGGACCAGATCGGCAAAGGTTTGAACGCCGCCGCGGAGATGGCCAACGTGGACCTGGTAGGCGGGGAGGTGGCCGTCCTTCCCGAAATGGTGAAGGGAGTGGACCTTTCCGGCACCGCCCTCGGCCTTCTGGACAAGAACAAGATGGTGACGGGCGCGGACATCGAGGAGGGGGACGTCATCATCGGCCTCGTCTCATCGGGCGTACACTCCAACGGAATGACCCTGGCCCGCAAGGTCCTGTCCTCGGCCGGGATCTCGTTGCACGACGAGGTGGACGGGCTCGACGGAAGCGTGGGCATGGAGCTGCTCACCCCGACCCACATCTACGTCCGCGACGTGCTCAAGGTCGTCGACGCGGTCAAGGTCACCGGCATGGTGGACGTGACCGGCGGGGGCCTGAAGAACTTCGTCCGTTTGAAGAAGGGCTTCGAGTACCGCATCACCGACCCCATCGAACCGCAGCCGATATTCAAGGCCGTTCAGCGCATCGGCAACGTTACCGACCACGAGATGTACAAGACCTTCAACATGGGAATGGGCTACGGTGTTATTCTAAGGCCGGAGGGGGTCGAGGAAGCGCTCTCCATCCTCAAAGGCAAAGCGGAGGTCGTCGGGAAGGTCGTGAAAGGATCTGGCTGCGGCGTTCCCCGGCTCAAGGTGCACTACGACACCTATTAGAGCAGCAGATAGGGAAGCCCCAGCAGCAGCATAGGCAGCCCCAGGAAGGTTATCAGGAACAGCGCCCCCGGGGAGCTCTTGCTCTTTACCTTTTGTTTCCGGTAGGGATGCAGGCGGCGGTCATAGGACATGCCCCAGAACAGCGCCCCCGCCAGGCCAGCGGCCAACGCGCCCTGCAGGGACCAGAGATAGTTGTAAGAGAGCAGGAACCCGATGATGAGCACTGCCGAGAGGGCCACCGTGTACGCGGTACGGTTGGTGCGGGAGGGGTCGATCAGCGCGATGGCCGTCCAGGTCAGCGACGTTAGGGCTAGAGCGGCGAAGGATATCGCCAGCACCAGGCCGTTGCCGGTCTCCCAGACCAGGCCGGACACCTCCTCGACCGGGAGCAGTAGCGAGAACATCTCCGCGGCCGCCAGGTTGCCCAGCGACACGGGAATGGACATGATGCCGCGCGCGTCCCTCATGGTTAGAAGCATCCAAAGGCAGGAGCAGGAACCGATAAGGCCGGGCAGCCAGATGAGCTGGGCTATTCCGATCTCCTTTCCCTCCAGCTCCAGTATCGGTCCTCCCCAGAAGATCATGACCAAGGAAGAGATGAACATGAGGAAGGAGAGGCCCGACCACATCGCCACGCGAGACCTCAGCCGGCTATCATCCACACTGAAGGAACGTTCCTGGAGCATCATTAAACTACCTATCACTGGCGGCGCAGGGAATGGGCGAGAGCCCCGGCCACCGCTCCCAATGCGGTGCATGTCTCCAACGAACGCCCGTCGAAAGTTACGTCCAAATGATGCCTGGCCAGCTCGCGTACCTCTTTGGGAACGCCTTTGGGGCCCGCCCCGAAGATAAGACAGACGCTCTGGCCGTTACGGAGAAGGGAGACCACGTCTCCCATCTCCATCTTCCTCTGCGGTTCGGGATCGCAGGTCGTCAGGACGGGAAGGCCCAGCTGAGGCGGCAGCCCCTTGGAGGGATAGGGGAAGCTCTGGAAGCGGCCCTTGGCGGCCAGCTCCCTGAGGTAGGAGCCGTCCTCGCCGATGGAGGTGGTGGAGGCCACCCAGTCGGCGACCTCCACGGGCAGCCGGAGGTCCTCCGGGAACGGGAAGCCCAGGGTGACCAGGTTGAAGTCGTAGGCCAGGGCCAGCGGCCCCGCTCTGGCCAGTATCCTGCGGTGCGCCTCGCGGAAAACACGGGGGTCGTAGGAGTTGTGTATGGCGATGGTGGCCCGGCCGGCCCTTCGTTCCATCGGCTCACAGACCCAGCGGGACCTTGGCGACCTTGGTCAGCATGTCGTCCTTCCAGGCGTATTTCAGCCGCTTGCGGCCCTTCCACACCCCGGACTGCAGGATGTACCCGACCATTAGCGACAGGCCGATGGACGCCTCCACGTACGCCACCGATTTATTGGCGTCGCGGTTGATCTTGCCCCAGGACTGGGCCTCCTCGAAGGTGCAGCCGCTGAGCCCACCCCACTGCGGGGCGTCCTGGGTGATCTGGATGGCGTAGTGGTGCCCACCCTTGTCGTGACCCAGCGTCTCACAGATCACCTCGGTCTGCTGGATGTAGTTCTTCGGCACGCCTCCGCCTATATAGATGACCGCGGTCTTCTCCGAGTGGATCTTGATCTGGGTGAGCTCCCAGTTGTCTCGGATGGGGTCGATGCGCATGAACGGCTCGTTGGCCATGCGCCTCTTGTAATAGAGGCCGGTGAGACCGATCCCTATGGACGAGTCGTTCAGAGCGGGGACGAACACCGGCACGCCGTACTTGGCGGCGTTGTACAGGATGGAATCCTCGTCGTCAATGGCCTTGCCCAGTATCTCCATGAACTCCCGGCTGCTGTAGCCCCTCGGCTCCAGGTCGCCGGCTATGTCTCCGATGACCTCGTCGGTCTCCCGGAACTTGTCCTCGTCGACCAGCGTGTCGTAGATGCGGTCCACGAAGACCTCGCGCAAGGCCAGGTCGTCGCAGCGCGGCGAGCACTTGTAATGGCTGTAACCCCGGGCCTGGTAGAAGTCCTGGTAGGGTATGGCGCCGATGGTGACGATGGCGTCCACCATGCCGAACTTGATCATGTCGGCGATGACCTTGCGCAGGCCGGCGGCGACGAGCGGGCCCGCCAGACCAAGGATGACCGTGGGACGGGACTTGTCCTTAAGGGCCTTCTCGTAGGCTATGGCGCAGGTGGCCAGGGCCCGGCTTTGAATGGAAGAGTCCTTGTAGGCCTCGACCAGGTCCTTTACGGTCACGATATCGTCAAAGTCAATCTGCTTGACCTTCTCCTTGAGAACATCCTTCTTACTAACCAATTCAAACCCTCTCTGACATTTGAATCCGAAGCTGTTGCGGTCAGGCCTCAGACGCGGCTCTTGACCTTCCTGGGCCGGCTGCAGATGGCGTAATCGTCTCCGTCAAAGAAGACGTCTAGGTCGGGGTTCTCCGCTTGGATCTCCTCGATCTTCTTCAAGACCTCGCGTAGCGTGAAATCGCTGTTGCGATCGATCTTGATGTGCACCCTTTTTTCCATCGACAGTCCTCTGGCCCAGTCCAAGCTCTTTCTTAGATGTAACGCTGAATATATAACTTTTTATCACGGAACGTTATCCTGGAAAGTGCTGGCCAGTCACCGCGCTGCTTACGGCCGCGGGCGCAGAACGGCTAGTCCCATGAGAAAACTTCTGTTAATAATATGTAAAATAAATATATATTAAAAACATATTTACATCCGAAACGGAGATGGGATCACCAGTCGGTGGAGGTTGTCGCGGCCGGACATTGGCCGACGCCACTAAAATATTAAATATGGACCTGGACAGTGTAACACGTTCGTTGCTGGATAACGTCCTGGTAAGGGATGCTGAGGGATAATGGTCAGCGGAAAGGACCCATCGGAGGCTCTGACGGAGCAGGCCGCTGTCGACAAGGATAGCCCCGCTGCCGAACAGGCCGACGTGGAACGCCTCAGCAAGTGGCTGGATGGAGAGGGAGAGGGCTCGACACTTCTAACCTGGCTGGGAGAGGGAGGGGACGCGGTCCCCGAGGATGAGCTGGTCGAGATCAAGGAGCGCCTGGCCCGCTACGAGGCGGAGCTGGCCGCGGTCAGGGGGCTGCTGGCCGCGGACGGCGCCAACGACGCGGAGGGCGGCACCGTTGAAAGGATCCAATCGCTCATCGCCGAGAGGGACCGACTTCTCGAGACGCCCCAGGACGGAAAGGTCTCCAACGGAAGCAACGAGCTCATGGAGAGCCAGGAGAAGGAGCTTCTCGAGCGCTACCATTCTGAGCTCAAGGACAAGGAAGAGCAGTGGAGGCGCGCCAGCGACGAGATGTCGGCAAGAAGCGTGAGCCTCGAGAAGGACCTGGCCAAGATTAAGATAGAGCTGAAGCTCAAGGACGACGAGCTTTCCGTGCTGCGCAACGGAGGCGGCTCGATCAGCGCCGACCTACTGGGCAAACTGGAGGTCCTGCAGTCCAAGGAGAGGGAGTTCCTCACCCTGAAGAACGAAGCGGACGATTTGCGCATCAGGCTCAAGGAGAAGGAGGACGAGCTGGACCGCATCCGGGAGGCCGTCGCCTACAAGGAGGACGAGCTCATCCGCCGGGAGGAGGACCTGATGTACCGGGAGAAGGTCTACACCGCGGAGCGCCACAAGCTCAACGAGATGAAGCGGGAGACCGGAGGCCTGGAAGAGGCCGAGCTCATGAAGAAGCTGGAGGCCCTGAAGGCCGAGGTGGCCAACAAGGAGGACGCGCTCCGGGCCAAGGAGAAGTACGTCCTGGCCAAGCAGGAGGAGCTGCGCCTGCGGGAGCAGGGGCTGATCGAGGACGAGATCACCTACCGGGAGAAGGAGCGCGCCCTGGAGATCCAGGAGCGCAAGGTCAAGACCGGAATGCCCCGCTTCGACGACCTGCTGCTGGGCGGCATGCCCATCGGCTCCAACATCATGATACACGGCCCGCCGTTCATCGGCAAGGAGGTCATGGCCAACACCTTCATCATGGAGGGGTTGCGGAAGGGCATCCCGGCCATCATCGTTCTTACCGACAAGACGCCCAAGGACGTGCGGGACGAGATGCGTTTCATCATGTCCGGCTTCGAGGAGTATGAGAAGCTAGGCCTGGTGAAATACGTCGACACCTTCGCCCGGTCCATGAGCGTGGACGATGCCGACCCCCACACCACCTACATCGAACGACCGGACGACCACGAGAAGATGGCCGAGGCCATCGAGGCCATAGCCAGGAAGTTCAAGGAGAAGTACGAGTACTACCGGGTGCTGTTCCGCTCGGTGTCCACGCTCATTGCCTATTCGGACCCCAATGCCGCCTTCCGGTTCCTGAGCCCGCTGTGCGGGCGCCGCAAGAAGGACCAGGCCGTCTCGTTCTTCATCGTGGAGAAGGGTATGCACAGCGAGCAGGAGCTGCAGATGCTCGGCTCAATAATGGACGGGATGGTCGACTTCAAGGTGGACCAGCTGAAGACGTTCTTCGCTATCAAGGGAATAAGCGACGTGCAGTCCCGCGCCTACATACGATATACCGCGACCAAGAGCGCCCTGACCATAGGCTCGTTCGCCCTGGACCACATCCGTTAAGCGACCTCTACACCGTCGCTGGGCCGGATCTCCGGCTTCTTCTGCATGTTTATCCGCGGTATCGGGATCGGAGCGGGGAGCTTGATCTCCCGGGATATGATAAGGGCGGCGACCATGCAGTTACTGACTATGGCGTTGTGCACGGCGTTGGCGTCGTCCACCGGCAGGTTGTTGGTGCGGCGCCATTCGTCCATGACCTTCTCGCCCAGTTCGGCAACGTTGAGGTGCCCCTCGATCTTGATGTAGCCAAGGCCGGTGTAGTTGGCCGTGAACCGGTAATCGATCTGATAAATCTCGCCGTCCAGTTTGGATATCTGGGTGATGGCGCTGTTGTTCTCTATCTTGATGTTCATGACCTTCTCCCCGCTCTTGGAGAAGCGTTTGGCCTCGATGGCCGCGGTTTCGAAGGACTTGATCTGCATTTCGGCACCGAATCGGCGCCGGACATAAAAGAACATTGTCCTGCGTGGACGAAAAGAACCAATGGTGCCGCAGGCCGGGCTCGAACCAGCGACTTCAAGATTTCGATCCCCCGGGCTTGCGCCTCCGGGGACTTCAGTCTTGCACTCTCCCAACTGAGTTACTGCGGCTTAGCCACCCCATAATTGAGGACGATTAAATAATTTACCTATTGGGCTGGTCGGAAATGGTCTCAAATCACAGACGAGGAGGGATGGAGAAGGAACGATGCTTCGAGGAGAAATAAAACCGTTAGAGCCAGTAGTATGTTCGGAAATTCTATTTTTTCTCGACATATTTATATAGTCAGGACTACGTAAATCACACCTGGAAGGTTTGGGGTTACCAGTATGGTGGAACGAGTCAAGTCCCGCAACGCATTCAGCGCGTCAAGTCGTTCCAAGTTCATTAAGAAGGACAAGGAAGGCGTTGCCTCAACTGTGGGGACCATCATGGCCTTGCTTGTGTTCCTGACGTTCCTCACCATGTTCACCAACACCTACATACCCATCTGGATGAAGGAGAACGAGAAGAACCACATGGACGAGGTTCTCAATCAGTTCGGGGACATGAAGGGAAAGGTGGACAGTCTCATCGTGAACGCCCAGGTCACCGGGAGACCGACCATTAACATGTATCAGTCGTTCGCCTTGGGATCGGACGGGGTACCGGTGTTCGCCACGGCAACAGCTGGTTATATCTTCCTTAAACCGGGAGGACCCCTGGACCTAGTGGAGTCCGGAGTCAGACAGACCTTCAACTATACGCTGGAGGGTAGCTCCACTCCACGGCCTTTTGACGAAGTAGGTGGCGGTTCGATCGAGTTCTACGGACCCAACAGATATTATGTCCAGCAGTGGTACACCTATGAGAACGGGGCCTTGCTGATCTATCAGGAGGATGGGATGGCGTTGAGGGCCAGCCCTTCGTTGGTCATTTCAAAGAGCACCACAGACAGCAGCATCGATGTCCAATTTGATCAGGTGGACCTTATAGGTACGAATTCGTCGATATCGGGACAGGGCAGCGGTGGAGTCGTCATCGATCTGATATACCATGATTCACAGGTTTATGATGTCTGCATGGACACCGGAGGCAACAATGGCACCCTGGTTCTCGAATTCAAGACCAGATACAACACCACGTGGTGGGAGGTCATCTCCAATGCCATCGATGAAGCTGGATTACAGGATTCCGACTGGGACGTCGCTGGTGTGAATACACCGTTGACCGACGAGTACCGTCCCATTTACATAATCACTTTGACTATCTATAAAGTAGACCAGTTCACGCACAATCGTGGCTATGTGACCATGGATCTGGAGTATTAGGGGTGGTAAGATGGAGAACGCGGCCAAGGAACCGGGGAAAGAGCGCAATGGGGTTCTGAGTCCTATTATCGACGAGGAACAGAAGGATTGGTCCACCATCACCACCAGGGAGAAGGTCCGCAACTCGTACCTTAAGATGCTGCGCCGCATGGCCCCTAATCGTGCGAGCAGGGTCATGGTCCCGGTGCGCAACGAAGCCCAGTCAGTAAGACCTGGATCGGCCATCACGGTAATCCCGGATATCACCGACCCGGCCATCGAGGTCCTCGACCAATACGCGGTGGTCAGCGATTACGCCTACGTTCGCATCACCTACAACAACAATCTAAGTGAATATCTGTACGAGGTAATCGAGCCGACCCTGATCCGGGAGGAGCAGGAGCTGCTGGACCTGTTGAAGGACACCCTGCACCGCACCTTGGGGTACGAATGGGAGAAGCTGACCCAGCTGGACAAGGAGGAGTACCTCCGGGAGAGCGTGGACAGCTTCATCCGCACCCGGGGCATCAAGGTGGAGCAGCTAGCCAAGAAGCGCATCGGCTACTACATCATACGCGACTTCGTCGGCCACGGACCCATCGACGTCATGATGCGCGACGACATGGTGGAAGATATCTCCTGCGACGGTTACAACGTCCCAATCTTCATATTCCACGGAAAGTGGGAGAGCGCCCGCTCCAACATCATTTTCACCAACGAGGACGAGCTGAACTCTTTCGTTGTTACGCTCGCTCAGAGGAGCGGCAAGCAGATCTCGGTCGCCGCCCCGATTCTGGACGGCACGACCGTAGAAGGGCACCGCGTTCAAGCTACGTACTCGCGTGAGGTGACCACCAGAGGATCGACCTTCACCATCAGGCGCTTCAAGAACAAACCCTTCACACCCACCGACCTCATGAGGTACAAGACCGTCTCCCCGGAGATGATGGCCTACCTCTGGATCGGCGTCGAGAACGGCGAGTCCATGATATTGGTCGGCGGAACGGCCAGCGGCAAGACCAGCGCTTTGAACGCACTAGCCATATTCATCCCGCCCGGAGCCAAGATAGTCACCATCGAGGACACCAGGGAGATCAACCTCCCACACGAGAACTGGATCCCCGGGGCGACCAGGACCGGCGTGGGGGAGAGGGACAAGGACGGCCGGGCGGCCGGGGAGATCGACATGTACGATCTCGTCCGTGCCGCGCTAAGGCAAAGGCCGAACTACATCATCGTCGGCGAGGTGCGTGGCAAGGAGACGTACATCATGTTCCAGGCCATGGCCACCGGTCACAGCACCTATTCCACCATGCACGCCGACTCGGTCAAGAGCATGGTGAACAGGCTGGAGAACCCGCCCATCAACTGCCCCAGGATCCTGCTCACGGCATTGCGAAACGTTCTCATCCAGTCCCAGGTAAAGGTTGGTAACGATTTCGTAAGGCGCATGAAGCAGATCGTAGAGATCGTCGGTTTCGAGCCGGAGACCAACGAGCTGATCACCAACACCGTCTACGAATGGGACCCGGCCACCGACCGCCACATATTCAAGGGGCACTCATTCCTGTTCGATAAGATAATGGAGATGAAGTCGCTGACCCACGACGAGATGATGGCCGAGTTCGACCGCCGCGTGGAAGTCGTTTCGTACCTCCTCAAGAAGGACATCCGCAACCACCGGGAGATCTGGAACCTGGTCAATTCCTACTACAAGGACCATGACAAGACCCTGGACCGCATCCGAAAGGACCTGGCGGCCATGGAGGTGAACTGATGACTGGCGAATCCAACCTCTTCACCCGTTTAGATTCGACCAATAAGTCCTATCTGCGCACCAAGAGCGCGGCTCCGAAACATGATTCAGAGCTGGGGCCGAGGGTCATCAAGCTGCCTGAGGGTGCCGTGCCTGATTACGTCAAGCTCACTCCGTTCCAGGAGTTCAGTTGGAGGACGCTCGGCAAGACGGTCACCTCCCGCATGAGGCCTAACCCGAAGCTGGAATCGGCGCTGCTGCAGGCGCACATGCGCCTCCGCCCGGAGGAGTACACCGCCTACATCTGGATGACCACCCTGATCGTGGGCGCCCTGGCGTTGGTCGGTTCCCTGGTGTTCGGAGGTGTGCTCATCGCCTTCCTGGGCATCGAGACCGGGATGGTGCTGATATTCTCGATCATGATCGTGGTCCTGCCGATTATACTGACCTACGTGGTCATGGGATCGATACCCAGCTCTAAGGCTAAAACGAGAATGCGCGACATCAACAAGCGCCTGGGAGCGGCCATGAGCTTCATATCGGCCATGGCCAGCGCTGACGTTAACATCGACATCATATTCAAGGAACTTTCCCGCCAGCCTATTTACGGCGAGATCAAGAACGAGGCGGAATGGATAACCAGGGACACCGAACTGCTGGGGAACGATATCCTATCGGCGATCAGCAACGCGGCTCAGCGTACCCCGTCCACCCGCTTCCAGGAGTTCCTGCAGGGTGTGGTCACCACCTCCACCTCCGGAGGTCAGCTGAAGCCGTACTTCCTGCAGAAGGCGGAGCAGTTCGAGAAGGAGTACAAGTTGGAGATCAAGTCCCAGCTGGAGACACTGGGGTTGATGGCAGAGACTTTCGTCACCGTGGTGGTGGCCTTCCCCCTGTTCCTGATAGTGATCATGGCCATCATGGCCATAGTCCCGGGCGCGGGCGGCAACACCGATACCACGGTGATACTTCTCTGGCTGGTGGTGGGGCTGATGGTGCCGTTCTCCCAGTTCGGCTTCATCTTCTTCATTTGGAACATGACCAAGGAGTCGACGATGTGAGGTGAGAAAATGGCTGAGAAGAAATTGTTAGATATCGAGCAGCTCACCCTCAGGAAGAGGGACTACAGCAGAATGCTCCTCATCATCGGCGGCGTGATCATGGCCTTCTTCGTTTTCCTTGGTGTCATCGACGCCATCGGAGGATTGGAGACCGGGCTGGAGTGGATAGATTGGGTTGCAATGGGGCTAATGGCCCTCTGTGGACCGTACGGCTTCTATTCCACTTACCAGTTCAAGAAGATACGCGAGATAGAGTCCAGGCTTCCCGATTTCCTGCGCGATGTGGCCGAGGGCGGCCGTTTCGGCATGACGCTTGCGGAATCCATCAAGGTCTCTTCCCGCGGACGTTACGGACGGCTTACGCCGGAGATCCAGAGGATGGCATCCCAGATCGACTGGGGCGTTCCGGCCACTGATGCTATAAGGCTTTTCATCGACCGCGTCGACACTCCACTGGTGCGCCGCATGACCACCATCGTGATCAAGGCGAACGAGGCGGGCGGAAACGTGGCGGACGTGCTTGACATGGTGGCGCACGATGCTCGTGAGACGCTTCTCAATCGCAATGAGAGGAGCATCGCCATGTCGACCTATACCGTGGTCATCTACGTGGCGTTCGCAGTGTTCCTGGCCACAATATTCATTCTGAACTCCACCTTCCTGCCCAGGATGATCGAGGCTGGTACCCAGATCAGCGAGGACGCCCCGGACATCGGAGGCGTGCCAGTGCAGATCAAATCGGACGTCATCCCGCAGGTGCAGTTGATATTCGTCATATCTGTGGTGATACACGCCTTCGGGGACGGAATTCTGGCCGGAGTCCTTCAGGACGGCCGCATCGCCAACGGGTTCCGTCATTCTTTCATCATGCTGTTGATCGGTCTCATCGGAACAAGGGTGGTGGGTTAGATGTCAGCCAGCGGAAAGGAGCCGCTCAAGGACCTGGAGCTTCTGATCGAGAAGGGCAACCTTCAGGTGGAGCGGTCCAAGAAGCTGACCTTCAAGGATTACTATATGGAACTGGTGCATCGCCTCTCCAACAAGCCAGTGCGGGTGATGGTCCCCGCCCAGCTGGAGGACCAGGACCGTCTGAGGGGAAGGATAACCGAGATACCGAAGATACCGGAGAGCTTCATCGACGAGGTGGAAATAGCCCCGGTGCTGGACCCCTATTCTTACGTGCGTATCAAGTTCGACAACATCGCCTCGGAGTACATCTACGAGGTCATCGAACCCTCGCTCTCCGAGGATGAGGGTATGCTCCTGGAGATGCTGAAGAGCAGCGTGGTGCTCACCATAAACAAGCTGGATGAGGCCAACCCTCGAGAGAAGGAGAGCGTTCTGCGAGAGGTGACGGACGATCTGCTCAGGACCATGGAGGTCAGCTTGAACATGGACTCCCGGGAGAGGATCCACTACTACCTCCGTCGGGACTTCATTGGTTACGGCGCCATCGACGTCATGATGGTCGATCCCAACGTGGAAGATTGTTCTTGTGACGGAGTGAACATCCCGCTGTTCATATTCCATCGCAAGTACGGCTCGATCAAGTCAAACGTCAAGTTCGAAACCGACGAGGAATTGGATTCGTTCGTCATCTGGCTGTCCCAGAAGTGCGGCAAGCACATCTCTGTCGCCGAACCGCTGCTGGACGCCACCATTCCCGACGGTTCAAGGTTGAACGCAACGCTGGGCAAGCACGTCACAAAGCGTGGCTCCTCGTTCACCATCAGGCGATTCAAGGAGAACCCCTTCACGCCGGTGGACCTTCTCCGCTTCAAGACCATGAGCACGGAGATGATGGCTTACCTGTGGATATCCACGGAGTTCGGCAGCTCCATGCTGGTTTGCGGAGGGACGGCCAGCGGAAAGACCACCACTCTGAATGCCGTGCTGCTTTTCATACCGCCGCAGATGAAGATCATCAGCATTGAAGATACCAGAGAGCTTAACCTCCCGCACGAGAACTGGATCCCTGGCCTGACCAGGGAATCTTTCGGCGGGCGCAAGAGCGCCGTGGCCGGTTCCGTCGATATGTATGACCTTCTTACTGCAGCCCTGCGTCAGAGGCCGCAGTACCTGATGGTCGGTGAGGTGCGTGGAAAGGAAGCCTATGTCGTATTCCAGGCCATGGCCACCGGTACCATTTCCTATTCGACCTTCCACGCCGAGGACGTTCAGGCGATGGTGCACAGGATGGAGAACGACCCGATCAACCTGCCCCGAGCCCTAATCACCGCCCTGGACATCGTGATGCTGCAAGCTCAAGTGAAGGTCGGCACCAAGATGACCAGGAGGGTCAAGTCCCTCACGGAGATAGTGGGCATGGACCCCGAGACCGGGGAGCTCATAACCAACTCCGCCTTCACCTGGAACCCAGCGGACGACTCATTCAATTACAGCGGGCACTCCTACATCTTCGAGAAGGTGCGCACGGTCAAGAGCTGGTCGCCTAGAGAGATGGAACGTGAGTGGAGACGGCGGGCAGAGATCCTGGAGTACATGAAGAAGACCGGGGTCGACAGCTTCCGACAAGTCGCCAAGATCGTCTCCACCTACTACAAGAACCCGGACAAGGTCATGAAGGAGGTCCGGGAGGTCATGAACCAGGACTATAAGGTCTGAAACGCCTTACCTAGTTTCTATTTTTTTAATTTAAAAATAAAAAAAAGAAAAGGGGAAGGGGTTTACTGGGGCTTGTCCCCGCTCTCCTCGGTCTTGGGCGCCTCAGGGGCCTGCTCCTTGGGAGCCTCCTTCTGTTCGCCAGTACGGCGCACTATTCGCCTGAAGGGGCTCTTCTTCTCCTCGGCCTTGGGCGCTTCGGACTTGCCCTGCTGGTCGAAGACCGTTCCGCAGCGGTTGCAGATCTTTGAATCGCGTGGATTCAGGGTTCCGCAGGCCGGGCAGGGGAACACGCCGGACCTCCGACTCATCTCCTCCTTCCTCAGCCACTCCTCGAACGGCAGGTAGTTCGGCTCGGTCTGCAGCCACTCCATGAACTTCTCCTCGGAGTACTTGCTGCCCAAGGCCGCCTTGGCCTGTCCACGGAAGGCCTCGATGTACTCGTCGTACTGCTTCCTCATGGCCTCGATGTAGCCTGGGGCCTGTCCGGTCTCCATGGGCTCGGTCATGAACTTGGCGCCGCAGTCCGGACAGCTCTCAGCCTTGGAGGGTATCCAGGCTCCGCACTCGCTGCACTTGGCGGTATCGCTCTCGAACTCCACGCCGCACTTCGGGCAGTGCCTGGACGCTTCCGGTATCAGCGCACCGCAGTTACCGCACTCCACCATGCGTCCCAGCCCGACACGGTACAGGTATAGGGAGAAGATCACGATGACCGCGATCACGATCGCCACTATCAGCAGGTACACCCAGCTGGGTATGGTCTCCGGAGCGAACGGGGCGATGATATTGATGTCTACATCCTCGTTGAACTCGCCCTCGATCGTTTCGACCGTCACCTGCAGGCTCTGCGCCCCTTCCTTTCCGGAAGGCACCAGCACCCAGCTGTTGAACTGCCCGTTGGCGTTGGTGGTGGCGGTGTACTCACTGCTCAGCGGGAATCCCTGGCTGTCAACGATCCTGACCTTCACGGTCTGGCCGGCCAACGGAGCGTTGCTGCCGCTCTGGGTGACCGTTCCCTGCACGAATATGCTTGTTCCAGGCGCGTAATCATACTTGTTGCCCAGGTTAATGTTGATCACCGGGTTTGGAACCACAACAGCGAAATCGATCTCCAGGACGTTGTCGCTCTGGTCGGCGTCGGCACCGGCGTCCACGTCCACCACGAAGTTGTAGTCCCCAGAGGTCACGTTGACCACGTAGGACACGTTGTATGGCATGCTGTCCTCGGCTCCGACGTTGACCGTTTGGGTGAACAGTAACATATCGATCGTCTCGTTCACCAAGGAAACACTGACCTTGATGCCCGTTCCGTCGATTATGCATATGTTCTCCAGGTCGAACAGCACGAACACCTTTTGCCCGATGGTGGCCGAAGCGATGTTCTGCCCGTTGTACTGGACCCTCCCGTTGGAAGCGGCCATGTCCGGACGGTTGTCGATGACCTCGATGATCTGCGTTGCCCGGTTGTTGTTGTTCGCAGGATCGTCGATTTCGTTTATGTGGGTGATCGTGGAATTGCTGGCGGGATTCAACACAACCGTTATGTTATTTTCTTGGTACAGCCCCATTCCGGGTATTATCTCGGCGGTCCAGGTGGTGCTCACCGTGGTCATGGCTCCAGCGGCTAGGCTGTCGACGCGGACGATATCCAAGATATCTTCCTCGTTAAGCCAGAACACAGCATCGAACTCGTTGGCGTCTGATTCGCCGACGTTGTATATCGTAGCGGTGATGGTTACCACGCCGTTTACGTTCACACTGGTAGTAGCCGAACCACCGACGGTAAAGCCTATTGTAGAGGCCAACAGGTCGGGGTAGTTGCGGACCTGGACGGTCTTTAGGGCCACGTTGTTGATCTTCACGACCTCGTCAGTATCGTTGTTCTCATCGACCACCACCCGGATGTTGTGGATGCCGTGGATTTCAGGGGCCCACTCGATGCTGGCGGTAGCGACCTGACCAGCAGGCAGGTTCTCGACGCGGAACTGGCCGATCAATTCGGTCCCGTTGTAGAAACTAACGTAGAACGCGGAAACCGCGTTGTCCCCGATGTTCCTCACGTTAGCACTGATCGATGCCAACTGGTCCCTTACCGGGAATGCCGGGCTTATCGTTACGTCTTCAGAGGTCACCAGAAGGTCTGGGACACCCAGGACGTAGACCACGGTCGAGTTGTTGTTATTATCCTCGTTCAGTTCGGGGATCTGGTCTAATGGGTCGACGGTGACGCTGAGAGTGTGGTTGCCGAGGGGATATACCGCGGTCCAGGTGACCGTCACGGTCACGTTCGAATCGGCGGCCAGCTCCTCGATTATATAGTTCTCGATCAGTTTTAGTCCGGCACTGCTGTTGTCCTCGAACCTGACCAGTATGTTATAGGCGGTCACCACTCCCATGTTGTTGATAACAGTGGATAGGGTGATCTCCTCGCCCCTCAACGGTTCCGCAGTGGACACGTCGAACGGCGGATCTATGTCCGGCAGAGCCGAAGGGATGTCCAACCTGACCATTGTGTCACTGCGTACCAGCACTGCATCCGGGTTGAAGAGCACCTGAGTGGCTCCAACCGGGTCCGACATATAATCGTCCCCGCCGTGCGAGTGCACTGCGCTCAGCTGGTAATAACCGTAGTTGATTCCACGGCTGCTGGCGGTCACCACGTCGCTAAGGGCTCTGAACATCCAGACCCCGCTCTCGTTGGTCACTCCGTTATACTCAGTGGTAGTGAATAGGGATTGAGCGGTGACCTGGGCACCAGGAATCTTGTGGATACCTGTCCCATCGTACACCGAGACCACGATCCACGTGTACAGAGTAACGGTAGCGCTGTCCTTGAGGGAAAGCGGCGGGACCTGGTTAATTGAAGCACCGGTGAGGTCAGCTACTGACGCGCCTCCGAAATAGGACCATCTTTGACCGAAAGTGGTGTTGAACGCCGTCAGAGTAGCAGCCGAAGTGGCCGGGGCCTGAAGGTCGCCCAGTACCTTGGAATCATCGATGCGAACCTCGGATGTGCCATCAATTATCAGTATCACGTTGGAGTTCAGGGTGGAATCGCTCATTATCAGTGCGCTTCCATTGAACAGATAGATGCGGAGCACGAGGTTCGATGAAACGGTGGTCCTTTCGAGGACAAGGGTCCCGTTGTCCCTGACAACTATCTGGGTAGGTTTGGTGTCAGAGATCTGCTGCATGAAGAGCTGAGATCCAGTGAAGGACAGATACCCCTCGTCTTCGATTATTATGTTCCTCTGATATGAGGAACCACCTAGAACGGACCAGGATTCGCTCTCGTTGATCAACCAGTCTCCAGCGCTCTCGTTTGCCTGTATGTCCACGCGCAGAGTGTTGAACGCCATATTGTTGCTGTAGCTGTATTCGACAATGGACCGGTCGGAGTTCACAACCACATAAATGGGGTAGGTTCCGATCTGGATGGGGATCCAGTCGAGGCCTGTGGAAGCTGTCACGCCGTTGGGGACGCTTATGGTGCTCTGTCCGATGGTGACACCGCCATCAACTGGGTTACCCAGGTAGTAGGTCACCACAGCCATGTTGGCAGCGATCCTACCTTCGTTGCTTACCTCAACGCTTATTGTCAAGGTCTCCCTTGCCAGGCCAGGGTTGTCGGAGAACGTTATCGACGCCTCATCGACCGCCAGATCGGCCAGCAATGGCATCACGATCACCGTCTCGTAGAACTTGTTCGCCTCGTCGACCTCCATGATTTCTTCATTAACATCGACCGTGACCGTTATCACGTGGCTTCCAGCAGCGGTGAAGTTGCTGAGCCAGGGAACCGTGAACGATGTTGTCGCACCTGAGGCAAGGCTCGATATGGTGATATTGCCAAGATGATTGGTCACGTTCCCGATGCTGTCGGTCACTTCCACTAGGAATTCCCCTGCCGTGTTCAGACCGAGGTTGGTCACATTAACCTCAACGGTGGCGGGATCGTTCTCATACATCGTGACCGGGGTCGTGGTTATGCCTGAGACCACCAGGTCTGGCAATGCTAGCTCTAGATCTACCAACACCAGATGCATCTCGATCGTCTGAATGGTCATATCCGGATAAGGATCGAAGGTCGTATCCAGAGACGTCGTGTAGTTCATCGCGGCCAGGTCTTCGTAGGTGGCAATGATCGCGTATGCGGTCACTGGATGCGAGTTAGGATATGATTTCGGATCGACCACATCGGTAAGCAGGGGCAATGTAACCAGGCCCAGATCGTCCGTTATACCATAGGTGGATTCGTTTACACCCATATAGGCCAGGACATTGGTTGGGGGCATCAGGTTCTCTGTTCCATCATAGAAGTACGTCGCAGGCGATCCACCAGGACCCCTAGCTACGACCTCGGCACCGCTTACTGGTAGACCGTTGGTATCTACTACATCTACCTCGGCCCACCTGTATATGTTGATTGATGGGTACAAAACTGCCTGAACCCATATCAAATCAAATGATACTTGGGCGGGATCTTGGTTATTGAACACGATGTTCATTGAAGAAAGTTGAGCGAGATTAACTAGGCTATCAGTCGCAATCTCTGTTGAATCAACTGTTGGAGTGCTTGTTGCTACAACTATATCCATATTAGTGAGAGAAGTCCCAGTGACATTCCATTGAAGGAACTGTGGGGTGTTGTAACCAACATTTGCTCCAAATTCAGCGGTTACCACTATTTTCGAGATTGGTGCGACCATACCAGCGATATTGAATTGCGTTACCCAGATTGTTTCTCCACTATCCGCATAATAATATTCACCATCATTAAACAATAAGTCGAGCACACTGGTCTCACCAGTATCATCTGACCCTTGGGCTAATGGTTTAAGTTGAATAGTGCTTTCAACTACCTGGAAAGGACTTAATCCTCCATCGAAGAAGGTCCCGTTCACACTAACACCATACAGATTAGCTGTGGCCCCATCCATAACGGTCATTTTTCTGTGGGAGCTCATGTTGGTGTAGTTGTCGTAGTTCACTCCCAGGTGGGTGTCCACGGCCGTGAACTCGGTGTTCCCGGCGAGGGTTATGTTGTGATAGGCCGGGATGGAACGTTGCACCTCGATCCACACGCGGTCGATCATGACGTCCTGGGACGCGGTGTTGTCGAAGGTTACCGACAGCACGGAAAGGTCCAGTGAGGACAGGCCGAGCGCGGTGAGGTCATGGGATATGACCATGTACTGGTTGGTGGTGCTCGGTGAATACGCCTCATAGGTCGGTTCTACCGCCATCCCAGTGGCCGGGGCGGACGCGGTTAGATACTCAGCGTATCTGAAAGTGTTCCCAGCGGACACGAAATCGTCAGCGGTCTTGTAGAGAGCGTTCAGGGTGACGCTCGAAGCTTCGCCCTCGTTGAAGAACAGCCCGCCGATGTCGAACCCGGAAATGGCTATCCCGGTGCCGGTGGCGACCGTCACATTGTTCAAGTCGTCCGCGGTCAAGTAGTCCGCGGTGCCAGTGGGAACGGTGGTCCTAGCGGTATCGGGGTTCCGTTGGAACGTGTATCCCACTTCTATGTCATTGGCGGTCGCGGAGGCGAACGTATAGGAATAGGCAGTGTCATCCGTAAGGGGAACGCCCGGAATTTCCTCTATAACGGACCCGTACAGCTCCACAGTGCTGGACATGGCAGTGAAAAGTGGGCCGCTGATACTGCTACCGTAAGCTACGAACGATCCTTCATCCACCATTATGTGTCCCTGGAAGGAGAGGTGGGAGTTCTCGGCGTACAGGGACCCACCATTGCGGATGAGGATGCCTAGAGCGGGGGTTACGTTGAACAATACAGGCTCGGTCCTGATCTCGGAATCAACGATATTGAGCTCCCCCCCGTCCTCCACTATGATGTGGTGGACGCGATTGAAGGAGGTGCCATCGAAGTCACCAGCGGAAGACAGCATGTTCAACGCGCCATTCGTTATGGTGACCACACCACCGGAACGGACGGTCAGATTGCCGTTCAGGTTGTAGGCTCCCCCATTCACGATCAAAGTGCTGTTCGTGTATTCTTCGCCAATATATAGATCTCCATCCACCACGGATGGCTCCAGCGCCTGGCCAGCTCCAGGTACCAAGAGTACCAGCATTCCTGCGAATGCCGAGAAGACCATGCACCATACGATAAGCAAGCTCAATGCTTTAGTTGCCCCGATACCAATTTTCATAATCCCACCTTGTATAACGGTGAATAAATTTACGCCAGGTAAAATAGAATGTTCTGATTATAAATAAATATGTTTAACTGAATGCTTTTCAGATAGCATACTGGCTAAGGGAAAAAAAATGAGAGGAATGTCACTTCCTCTTGATGATCTTCCTTATTGACACCGGCTTTTTGTCCTCGGCGGACGTCTGATGCTCTGACGTCGGGGGAGCTGGCTTGGCCTTTTCCTCTGCAGCGACGCGTTCCGCTTCCTTTCGAGCCTCTTCGGCGGCGCGCTCGGCCTCCCGTCTCTCCTCGGCCGCCTTGCGTTCCGCATCCTTTCGAGCCTCTTCGGCGGCACGCTCGGCCTTCTTGGCCTCGAAGGCCTTTATCGATTCCTCATCCAGCTTCTGACCGCAGGCGTAGCAGCGCTTGGCGGCGCCGTCGTTGATGGTCCCGCAGTTGGGGCACTTGATCTCCGGAAGAGCGACGGCTTCGGCCTTCTTCTCCGGCTCAACGGCCTTCGGCGGCTCCTCGGCCTTGACCGGCTCAGGCTCCGCCCGGGGATGAACCGGGGCCACAGGTTCCTTCGCCTCCTCCTTGACCTCCGCCTTCTCGGTCGGAGGCTCGATTGCCGGAATTATCGGCTCCGAGACGTCCTCTACCTTGGTCACCAGGGACTGGGCCACCTTCTCCTCGGCCTCTCCGCCCTCGAACGATTCAGTTGCCGGAACAGGGGTGCCCTCGCGTCTCATCTGCACCGCCTCCCTGGCCGTGAGCGCCTCCTCCCTTTCGGTGAGCGAGCGTTCCCAGTCCACCAGGCGCTTCTGCTCCTCCATGGTGACGCGTTTGCCGGTAGCTAGCGCGTCAGCCTGCTCCTCCATTACCTTGATCTTGGCCAGCATCTCCTCCCGGCGGGCGTTGGTCGCTTCCAGCGATTGCCTGACCAGGTTGACCTCCTCGTGCATCTGCTCCTCCATCAGGGCTATCTTCTTGGTGACCTCGCGCATGCTCGCGTCATGCTCACTGGCCTGCTGGAACAGAGAGCGTACCTGCTCCTCCTGCTGAAGGACCTCGCGGTCCCGCCGCTCCAGGTCCACCCTCAGGCGGTGCATCTCCTCCTCCCTGGTGCGAAGCTCAGCGTTCAGCGCCGCCAGCTCCCTCTCCATGCGGGTGGCGGCCTCCTCGCGGGGTATGACCTTGGCCTCGCGGTCCTTCAGCTCCCCATCCTTCGAGACCTGGGACTGCTGAACCTGGTCCAGCTGGTCCTCCTTGGACCTGAGGGTCGATTCCCACTTCTCCAGGTCCTCCTTGCGCCTCTTGATGTCGGCCTCCTGGACCTTTATCTTCTCCTTGAACTCCTCGATTACCTGCCAGATCGGAATTTGCTCTTCGGACATAGTGTCACCTCATGATCATTAAGCCAGGGTAGGCCCCAGCACCGTGAGGCCTTTCTCCCCGACCTCCAGGGTGTGCCTTTCCATGCTGTGCTCGCAGGCCCGCATCTTCTCCACCCTCATGTACCGCACCAGCTTGCCGCGGGTGCGGTCCAGTCCCAGCTCTATTATGCCGTCGACCAGGAACCCCTCGTCGCCCAGCAGCTCGGAGGGAGTGTTCGGTCCTCTCTCCATCACTATGAAACAGGTCAGGTTGTAATCCCTCAGGGTCTTGAAGAAGTAGAACATCTTCTTCCGTATTCCCTTGACGTCTTCCATGAGGGAATAGAGCGCCCCTAACGAATCCAGGGCGAACACGGTGAACTGGTCGCCGTGCTTCTTCTTGTGATAGCTGATCATCTGGATTATGAAGTCCATGTAATCGGTGGGGGCGTCCACCTCAACTATCTCGTCCAGCTCCCGCAGGTCGGTGAAGTCCGAGATCTCCATCTTGTCGTTCAGCGCGATGTTCAGGCTGCGCATGTTGCGCAGGTGGCTGTCCGCGGTCTCTTCCAATGTGACGTACAGGCCGAACTCCCCCGACTTCTCCAGATAGTTCGAGATGACCGAGTAGCAGAAGGAGGTCTTCATGGAGCCCGGGGGACCGGTCACCAGAACTACCTTCGGCGCCTCTATGTCGGTTCGGAAGACCTTTTCTAGCCCTGGTATCGAATCGCGCAACAATCGAGCTCACCGCCGTGCCTGACATGTCCAGATATGACGATCCGGACCCTGCCCAGGCTCTAGATGATATTCCGATTTGAGCATAAAGATATTCGCCCGCTCACTCCTCCTCTTCCTCGGGCGCATCGTTCTCTGGCTCCTCGGGCTCCTTCATCTCCGGGAAGGCTGCGTCCTCGTGCACCTCCGCTTCCTGAACGGCCTGCTCCTCCTTGCGCCCGGCTAATCTGGCTACGGCGATAACTTTGTCGTTATCGCGCAGGTCCATTACGGTTACGCCCTGCGTCGCCCGCCCCATGACCCTGATGTCCGCCACCCGTATGCGCTGCACCATGCCGTTCACGGTGGCCAGGATGAGCTCGTCGTCCTGCTCCACCTCCATGACGGAAACGACATCGCCGTTGCGCCCTTCCGTGCGGATGGTTATGACGCCCTTGCTGCCGCGGTGGGTCTTGCGGTACGTGTCGCGTTCGTCATCGGCATCCTTCTTGCCGACCACGGATATCTTGCCGTAGCCGTTCTCGGTTACGGTCAGCAGTTGCGAGTCGGATGTCACGATGGCCATGCTGACCACCTCGTCGTCCTTGTCCGGACGGATACCGATGACGCCGTGCGCCGGGCGGCCCATGGGCCGCACCTGGGCCTCGTCGAAGCGGGCCGCCAGCCCTTTCCGGGTGGCCAGGATTATTTCTTTCGAACCGTCGGTGAGCTTGACGTCCACCAGCTTGTCGCCCTCCTCCAGCCCGACGGCGATGAGGCCGCGCGAGCGGATGTTGGCGTAAGCGGACAGAGGGGTCTTCTTGATTATCCCGGCCCGGGTGGCGAACACCAGGTAATGGTCGCCCGCCAGCTTCGTTATCGGGCGGGTGGCCATGATATTCTCGCCCTCCTCCAGCTTGGGCAGCAGGTTCACGATGGGCTTGCCCTTGGACTGGCGGGAGCCGACCGGCACCTGCCAGGCCTTGAGCGAGTACATCTTCCCGAAGTCGGTGAAGAACATCACGTAGTCGTGGGTCATGCTGACGAAGAGGTCAGTGACGACGTCCTCCTCCTTGGTCTCCATGCCCATTAACCCCAGTCCTCCGCGGCGCTGCTGCTTGTAGGTGTCCAACGGCATTCGTTTGATGTAGCCGTCCTGGGTGATCATGAGCACCATCTCCTCGTTGGGGATGAGGTCCTCGATGTCCATGTCCAGGGCGTGGGCGACGATATCTGTTTTACGCTCGTCGCCATACTTCTCCTTCATCTCCAGCGTCTCGGCCTTGATGATGCCCATGATGCGCGACTCGTTCGCAAGGATGTCCTCCAGGTCGCGTATCAGCTTCTCGATCTCCTGGAACTCGGCCTGTATGGCCTCCAGCTCCAGACCGGTCAACTTCTGCAGGCGCATGTCGAGGATCGCTTTCGCCTGCTCCTCGTCCAGCTCGAAGCGGGCCATGAGCCCGGTGCGCGCCTCCTCGGGGGAGTTGGCCGATCGGATTATATGCAGCGTCTCGTCCAGAGCGCTGATGGCTTTGACCAATCCCTGCAGGATGTGGTCGCGCTTTCTGGCCTGCGCCAGATCGAACTTGGTGCGGTTCACCACCATGTTGTGGCGATGGTCGATGAATATCTGCATTTCCTCCTTCAGGGTCAGCACCCGGGGCTGGTTGTCCACCAAGGCCAGGTTGATTATGCCGAAGGTGACCTCCATCTGGGTGTGCTTGAAGAGCTGGTTAAGAATGATCTCCTCCATGACGTCCTTGCGCAGGTCGATGACGATGCGCATGCCGTCGCGGTCCGATTCGTCGCGCAGGTCGGTGATCCCTTCGATCTTTTTATCTTTGACAAGTTCGGCGATGCTCTCCACGAGCAAGGACTTGTTGACCTGGTACGGTATCTCGTCGACGATGATGCGCTTGCGGTGCTCGACCTCTTCGAAGTGCGTTTTCGCTCGAACCTTGATCTTCCCGCGCCCGGTCTGATACGCCTCCACGATGCCGCTGAGACCGTATATGGTGCCGCCAGTCGGGAAGTCCGGTCCTTTGACGAACTGCATGAGGTCCATGACGTCGACGTCTGGGTTATCAACCAGATAGACGATGGCGTCGGAGACCTCGGAAAGGTTGTGCGGAGGCATGTTGGTGGCCATCCCCACGGCTATGCCGGCCGAGCCGTTGATTATCAGGTTGGGAAGCTTGGACGGGATGACCAGCGGCTCTTTCAGGGAGGCGTCGAAGTTGTCGCCCCATTCCACCGTGTCCTTGTCCAGGTCGGCCAGCATATCCTCGGCGCGCTCCTGCATGCGGCATTCGGTGTACCTCATGGCCGCCGCTTCGTCGCCATCGACGGAACCGAAGTTGCCTTGGCCTTCCACCAAAGTGTACCTCAAGGAGAAGTCCTGGGCGAGACGGACCATCGAGTCGTAGACGGCGGTATCGCCGTGCGGGTGATATTTTCCGAGGCAATTATGGACCACCAATCCGTCTGCAATGAACTCATGCGCGCCGGCTACCTGCAGGTCGTAGGTCTTTTGAGCTGGAGCTTCCGATATTTTGGTTACCTCGACGAAGTACAGATGGTCGTCCACGACCTCGTCGATGAACGGACATAGCTTGGACTGGATGCGCCCAAGCTTCTCCTGGATGCCCCAGTCTTTCAGCTGGGTCCGTCCTAGGGGCCGTTCCTTCAGGTCTGAAGAGTAACGGATCTTGGTGCCGTCCGGGTAGCATATGCCGGACCTGAACTTCTGGCCAGACATATCCTCGTACCAGCCACCGCCCAGGTGGTGGTCGGAGAGATCTTGGAACACCGCTTGACCGAGGAAGGGTATGCGGTCGTAGGGGGCGGCGTCCACCTGCGCTTTGGCGATCCTGTTCAAACGTTCACGCTTGTCTTCGTTCGCCAGGTCCAGCATCTTCGCCAGGCCCTTGGCGAACCTGCCTCCGACCTCTATCGAGTGGAGAGGATGATGGGGGTTGAGGATGCTATCGTTGATCATCCGGAACTCCTCGCTCATCTTCTGCAGGTATCGTCTGGAGAGAACCCCAAGGTGCTGCAGGACGATCTGGATGTCATTCGCCAGCTGCGTGGATATGGTCCCGTACTGCACTAAGTTCCTATCAATATGAACGGACCCGTCCCCGTCTATCAGACCGGACAGCAGGGAGGCGAGCACTGATCTAGGAGATCGGAAGAAAGATTCAGGTATGCGCTTTGTGGCAGACTTCCAGCTACCGTCGATCCCCAGGGCGGATATCAGATACTGGTTCAGCTCCTTACGGTTGACCCGTACCTGGAAACCTATGGAGACCGATTCGTGCCCGTCCTGATGGAAGAACGGCTCGGCGTCCATCTCGATGGTCGCTTCATATCCGAAGACCCTTCTGAGGCAGTCGCGGACCCTCACCATGGTCTCCTCGTGCGAGGAGAAGAAATTGAAGCGTCCGTGGTAGTTCTCGAACCATCCGTCGGAAAGGAACTGGCCGATCAAATACGCTATGTCCTCGTCCAGGAACATCTCCTTGCCGTGCCAGTCGGGCAGCTTGACCTTCAATAGCTCAGGATATTCCAGGCGCATGACCAGGTGGTCGCCAGCGTTGAGGTCCTTGGCCTCCTTCCATTGGTATGTTAGGTCCTGGGAAAGGACCTTGAAGGGCTGCGATGGCGTGCAGGTCAGCCCCATTCCGTTCTCAAAGCCCACCTGTAGGAGCGACCTTTCTGGCATCTCGTACAGCTCGGTCACCTTCGATCTGCCGTTCTGCGTGTAGACCTTTTCTCCGAGCTGGACCTCCTCGATCGGGATGAGCCCTCTCTCGGTCAGAACCCGGGTTCCAGCCACGAAGCACTCACCCACGACCCTGGCGCTCTTCTTGTGCGCCTTGTTGTGATTGAGCGACATGTCGTACATCGAGTACAGGATGCGGCGGTGCACGGGCTTAAGCCCGTCCCTGGCATCCGGTAAGGCTCGCGAGACAATGACGCTCATCGAGTAGTCGATGTAGGACTTCTTCATCTCATTCTCGATGGGCTGGAGAACTACCTTGTGCGTTCCCGCGTCGGGGACCTTGGCGTCCCCCGCGTTCTGTTCCGGGGCCTGCTGGTTGGTGTCGTCGTCGGTCATTTTGGTCACCTCAGATGTCCAGGTTCTCCACCTCGTTAGCGTGCGACATGATGAACGCCCGCCGCGGTTCCACTTCATCGCCCATCAGGATGGTGAACATCTCGTCCGCTTTCATAGCATCCTCGACGGTCACCTTCCTCAGCGTCCTCGTTTCAGGGTCCATGGTCGTCTCCCACAGCTGCTTGGGGTTCATCTCGCCGAGACCTTTGTACCTCTGCAGGTTGACGTTCTTGCCCATCTCCTCCATTGCTTTTCCTAGGGCCTCGTCGTCGTAGACGTATACTTCCTTGTTGCCCTTGCTGACCTTGTAAAGGGGCGGCTGGGCGATGTAGATGAAACCGGCGTCGATCAGCGGGCGCATGTAGCGGTAGAACAAAGTGAGCATCAGCGTCCTGATGTGCGCCCCGTCCACATCGGCATCGGTCATCATGATGATCTGATGGTACCGGGCCTTGCTGGGGTCGCAGTCCGGGCCTATGTTCGCTCCGATGGCGGTTATCAGGTTGTGGATCTCCTGGTTCTTGAGGATCTTGTCCATACGGGACTTTTCCACATTGAGGATCTTGCCCCTGAGCGGAAGAATGGCCTGGAACTCCCGGTTGCGGCCCATTTTGGCACTGTTATGAACGAACACACCGCTAGCAAGAGCGAAGTTGTGGCTATGCGGGACCTCGATATCGTAGACATCCGTCCTTTCACCGAGATCATCCACCTTGACGACCTTGTGATTATACGCCGCTGCTTCGCCATTATAGTTAGATACGAAGAGGCCGGTCAAACCAAATGACATCCATCGCTCTGATGTCGGGCACCATACCGCTCCCTCGACAGTCCGGTAAAGCGGCATTAACGAAGACCCATCCTGCAGAGACTGTGCTTCCACATACTTACCGTCCCTGGTCATGAACTGGTGATCGGGAGTGCAGGTGATGACCTCGTCATTGTCCAGTGTGACCTTGAGGACAGGTGCGTTCTCCTTGGTCTTCCGGGCGTTGATGGCTCTCTCGACCCCGATCGTCCCGTTCATCCTGAGGGTGTAGCAGAAGTGCTCCTTCCCTTCGAACTGTTCCTTAACCAGCTCTTCGAACGTCAGCTCTCTTCCGTCGACCAGGGCGACCTTGGTGTCTCCGGAGAAGCAACCGCCGGCGCTGTTCCCTTCCACGATATAGATCTCCGATTTCGCCGGGTCCCTCTCGCTGCAATCGGCTAGCTTTCCGGGCAAAGCGGCGCTTTCCAGAATGCCCTTGCGCCGGGTGAGGTCCCTTGCTTTCCTGGCCGCCTCCCTGGCCTGTGCCGCGAGTATTGCCCGCTCGATGCACACCGCGCCCACCTTGGGGTTCTCCTGCAGGAACTCGGCCAGCTTCTCGAACACTGAACTGTCGACGATGCCTTTGATCTCGCTGTTGCCCAACTTGGTTTTAGTCTGCCCTTCGAACTGGGGCTCGGGAACCTTGATGCTCAAGATCGCCGTCAACCCTTCGCGCACGTCCTCACCGCTCAAGGCGTCCATTCCCTTGAGCATGTTCTTCTCCTTGGCATAGTCGTTCATGGCCCGGGTCAGAGCGGAGCGCAGGCCGACCATGTGAGTGCCGCCCTCGGCGGTGTTGATGTTGTTTACGAAAGAATAAATGTTCTCCGCGTAGGCGTCCGTGTACTGCATGGACAGCTCGACGATGACGTTGTCCTTCTCGGCGAGCAGGTAGATGGGCTTCTCGTGCAGCTTGGTCCGGCTGCGGTTGAGGTCCTCCACGAACTCGATGATGCCGCCCTCGAAGTGGAAACGGTCCTGGCGCCCAGAGATCTCGTCCTTGAAGGATATGATCGCGGTCTTGTTCAGGTAGGCCAGGTCCTTGAACTTCTCCGCCAATACGTCGTACTCGAACTGGACCGTCTCGAAGATGGTCTTGTCGGGCATGAAGGTGATGGTGGTTCCGGAACCTTCGGCCGGCCCCAGCTCCTTCAGGGGTACTGTGACGATGCCTCTCTCGCACCTCAGATAGTGCTCCTTGCCCTCGCGGCGCACCTTTACGTCAAGCCACTCGGAGAGGGCGTTCACCACGGACATGCCAACGCCGTGCAGTCCTCCGGACACCTTGTAGCTCTTGCGGTCGAACTTGCCGCCGGCGTGAAGAACGGTCAGAACCATCTCCACCGCCGACCTCTCGTACTTGGGCACGAGACCGGTAGGGATCCCACGCCCATCGTCGACCACGGTGACGCTGCCGTCCTGGTTGATGGAGATGTCGATGTTGGTGCAGTAGCCTCCCATCACCTCGTCTATGGCGTTGTCCACGATCTCGTAGACCAGATGATGAAGACCCCTGGTGTCGGTGCTGCCTATGTACATGCCTGGCCGCTTGCGAACGGCCTCCAGGCCTTCCAGCACCTGTATGCTGTTGGCGTTGTAGCTCGCGTCCTCCATATTGGATACCCTCTGTGAATCAATGAATGCGATACCGTTCGGTCGAGACTATGAGTTCGACCGCATCCCATCCGCTGAGTAAGCGAATGGCATCAAAGTATTAATACCCTGGGTTTACCATCTGGCTATATAAGCAAACAGGGGGTTTTTTAGACCAAATTTCGGAGCGTTTAATCCCAGTTTAGGGAGCAGGGAAACCTTCATATCCGACCAGGCTCGAGAGGTAAGCAATAAATCAGGAAAACGGGTTGGTGGCGACGATGAGCATAATGTTCCGAGCGAGGGCCGGTCCCTCAGAGGAGGTCAAGAGGGCGGCCAAGGCCGAAGGGGCGGACCCCGAGTGGATCAGGCGCATGCTGGCCACCGGCCGCGCGGTCATCCCTTGCAATCCGATACACTCGCCAGAACCGTGCGCCATCGGGGAAGGCCTTACCGTCAAGGTCAACGCCAACGTGGGAACGTCCAGGGACCTCCCGGACCTGGAGCCGGAGCTGGAGAAGGCCCGCGTCGCCGTCCGTTACGGCGCGGACGCCATAATGGACCTCAGCACCGGCGGTGACGTGGACGCCATACGCCGCACGATACTCAAGGAGGTGCGCGTGCCGGTCGGCACCGTTCCGATCTATCAAGAGGGGTTGCGCGCCGCCCGCCGCAGCGCGGTGGTGGACATGGACGAGGACGACATGTTCGGCGGCATAGAACGCCACGCCAAGGACGGCGTGGACTTCATGACGGTCCATTGCGGCATCACCCTGGAGTCCGTGTCACGTTTGCGCAATTCCGGGCGCCTTACCGACGTGGTATCTCGCGGCGGATCGTTCCTCACCGCCTGGATCCTCCACAACAAGATGGAGAACCCGCTCTACGAGAACTTCGATTACCTGCTGGAGCTGGCCCAGAAGTACGAGTTCGCCATCAGCCTCGGCGACGGCTTACGCCCGGGTTGCGTGGCCGACGCTACGGACCGCGCCCAGATACAGGAACTGATCATCCTCGGAGAACTGGTGCAGCGCTGCCGTGAAGTTGGCGTACAATGCATGGTCGAGGGCCCCGGTCACGTGCCTCTCTCACAGATACAGGCGAACGTGCAGCTGGAGAAGCGCGTCTGCGACAACGCGCCGTTCTACGTGCTCGGACCTCTCGTTACCGATATAGCGCCTGGGTACGACCACATCGTCGGCGCCATCGGCGGTGCTATTGCGGCATTCGCCGGAGCGGACTTCCTCTGCTATGTGACACCGGCCGAGCATCTGTCCCTTCCGGACGTGGAGGACGTCAAGGAGGGCGTCATCGCCAGCAAGATCGCCGCGCACGCCGCCGATCTGGCGTTGGGGCGCGGGGCGGAGCGGGACGAGCGCATGGCCCGGGCGCGCAAGAAGCTGGACTGGGAAGCGATGTACCGTGAGGCGTTGGATCCGGAGAAGGCTAGAAGATACCGCAAACGCGGGGCGACCGCTGAGGACGAGGGCTGCTCAATGTGCGGTGACGTGTGCGCCATCAAGTTGGTCCAAAAGTACCTAGAAGAATGAATGGAGCCACTGGAGGGTATTGAACCCCCGGCCTGCGGTTTACGAAACCGCCGCTCTCTAGCGGCCCCGTGAAGGGGCTACCGCTGAGCTACAGTGGCGCTAGGCCGACATCAACCGCTACGGCCATTTAAAATTTGTTGTGACCTCTGTAGCTCCTACTATACCATCATCATCGTAGATGATGGCCATCGATTTTTTATTGATCGTCCATGCTCGGGGGTGATGAAATCCATTTAAGTCGATCGTTTTTCTTAAGGTATTCCTTGTATGTCAATGGTCTCTCGCCAAATTTCTTTACATAGGCTTCTTGTATCGCTAATCCAGCATCGTATGATGATTTGATGATGAATTCGGACCATCCCTCATCGAACTGCATACGGGAGGAACGTTCCCAGATGTCGTCTCCCGAGAACAGGTCCAACCAGAAGATGTCCGATATCTTCCTAATCCTATTAAATAATATGTTTTTCATAATAATGGATTCGCCTTGGATCGTTATCGTCTTAGGACAGGCGGAGAAGGTCCAGAGTAGAATGAAAAAATAAAATATCGCCAAAACGCCCAATGTGATAACCGTTACTATAAAAAGCTCTGATATGAATATTGTGAAAAACCCGAGCGCAAGGACAAAGCCCGAAAGGATCAGCAAATACGCTTTTTCGCGAACAGGCAACTTGAATGAATACTGAAGCGAACTGTTGCCTTCTGGGTCATCTGTCGATTCCATGCAACAGAAGTAATATTTTTCCTTGTTTATACAATTTTCAACTGCTGATCGGACCGCGTTTCTGACGTTCTCGATTCAGACAATTATATTATCTGGCATTCCCCTTTGTCTACAGGGTCACATGATTTCGGAGATGCGTCTGCCGTCCGCGGAAAGGGAGGAGGAGCGAAAGGGCGGTCAGGCCTCGCTCCGCGAGCTTCTGGACACCATAAAGAAAGAGGGGTTCACCGGCTATCTGCGCACCGTTCTGACCCTGGACGGGGATTCTTCGAACGGCGTCCTGGTGTTCGATCAGGGATCACCGACCGTCGCCCTGTACAGCTTCAAACCCTCCGGGAACAACAGCGTGGAGATGATGTACCGCGGCGAGCGGGCGGCGGAGTTCACCCTCGGCGATTCGATATTCCCCGACACGTCGATAACCTTGATGAGGGTAGGCGACCGGAAAGCCCTGGAATCGCTGATCGAGGACTACCGGCAGGACCGGGCGCCAGACCTCACCGAGTTCATCATGCACTTCTACCGCGACAACCTGCGGGTGGAGAGCGCCGGCGAGGGGCTTGGCGAGGCCGTTAACATCCTGGAGCTCAAGCAGGCCATCATGAAGTACCACCGCGAGAAATCACTGGAGATGGCCAGCAAGCGCGACCTGCGGGACGTGGAGCTGGAGCTGGACGAAGGAGAGAGCTACCTTGTTGAAGAACAATCCCGGGACTTCTCACATGGCATCTTCGTCGGCTACCTGGCCAAGGGCTACCAGGGATTGGCGATATCGAGAACGAATCCGCGGTTGCTGCGCAAGTCCTACAACGAGATCAAGGCCGAGCTGATCTGGCTTACGGACCACGAATCGGAGGCGGAGCGGACCATCCCGCCGTCGCTGGAGAAGATCGTGGTGGTGCTGGAGGAGTTCATGGAGCGGCAGGAGAAGGCGGTCATTCTTATCGACGACCTGCAGTACCTCATCAGCAGCAATTCGTTCGAAGGGGCGCTGCGCTTCATCCGGTCCCTTGTGGACCGCATCAGCGAGCGGCAGGCCCTGTTCCTCTTGTCAATAGACCCGGCCAGCCTCAGCGTGCAGGAACGCTCGATACTGGAACGTGAGATGCGCCTGGTGCGGGAACGTTAGAGCCGCTTGTGCTCGTCCTTGAAGTCCGACAGGCGCTCCAGCGCCTGATCGTAACGCTCGCGGTTCATCGCCACTCCCGCGTCCTTGAGCACCTTCACCAGGGTGCGCACGTCCTTGCCCTCGGCCTTGGCGTCCAGAAGCTGGTTCTTCGCCTTGCGCATCTCCGCGCGGGTAGCTTCCGGCAGCGAGCGCATGAGCTGCTCGCGGCCCTTGCGAGCGAGTATTCCCATCATCCCCCAGTCGCCGTGGTCCCCGGCGTCCCGGGCCTCGTGCAACATGCGCTTGGCCTCCCTTGAATCCAGGTAGAACTGGTCGCACACGTCGATCAGGCGGGATAGCGATTCCGCCAGGTCGTTGGCTTCCAGGTACTTCCCCGAGGAACGTTCCGCGGCCTTGCGGCCCTTGGCCGCCGCCTGCAACGCTCCCTCGGTGTCGCCTTCCTCGCGCAGCGAGCGCAGCGCGGAAAGGGAATCGGACACCTCCTTGGGGTCTATGCCGGAGCGGGAGACGATGGATACCAGCTTCTCAAGGTTGCCCTCCTCCACGACCAGCCTCTCGTCGAGCGCGGCCTTGATGGAGGAGCGGGCCTCCTTGACCATCTGCACCGCGGTGGCCAGGTCCCTCTGCTTTCCAGCCTGTACCGCCTTGTCAATGAGGCGCCGGCCTTCCCCGACCTCCACCTCGTAGTCCTTGGATATGATCAGCAGCGGTTTCACCTCGGCCACCAGCCTCGGGAACTCCTGACGAAGCTCGTCCTCGCCCTCCTCCACCAGGCTCTTTCCGCAGGACGCGCAGGTAACGGACTCGATCGGGCAGGGTTCGCCGCAGTACGGACAATCCAGCATCGGCACCTCCTCGATGACGAACTCCGTGCCGCAGCCCGGGCATTTGTCCGCCTCGCCCACGATGTGCTTTCCGCACTCGGGGCAGTCGAACTCGAAAACCTCTTCCTCGTTGGCCTCCCTCTGGTCTCCTGGCATGTGACCCACCCTGCTGGCTCCTGATTGTTCTGTGATTATTTCAAGTTGTTTATTAAATGCCCTGGCTCACGTACCGTTGAATGATCTGGGCGTCCTCCATGGGAGATGTCGACTCGCAGATGACGGTGGCTTCCATTCCCGAATCACGCAGAACGTCAAGCACCATCTTATGGTCCAACCCCTCCCCCAGCCGAAGATGCTTCCTCTCCCCGGCGGCGGTGAACTCGATGCCGCTGAGATGGCAGTGCAGGCGCGGGACCTCCGATAGCGATCCCAGCAGGAACTGCAATCGTTCAGCGCTGAGCGGCGGGCCTCTGGCCTGGAGATGCGCGAAATCCACCACCGGCAGGACGCCGGGGACCTCGTTCATCACCTCCAGTATCTCCGGGACGGTGCCCCAGGCCGCCTTCTTGCCCATGGTCTCCAGGCCTATGACCGCTTTCAGCGACTCGGTGTCCGCCGTGTCCCGGACCCTTGTGAGCGAATCGATGACGTTTTTCGTGCTGCTCTTTTCTTCCTCTCCATAGGTGGCGGCGTGAACGACTACGATCCACGCTCCGAACGCCTCGGCGCCGCGCATCGCCCTCAGTATCCATTCCTCGCTCTTCTCTTTGGTCTCCGGCGATGACGAGTTCAGGTTGATGTAATAGGGCGCGTGAACGCTCAGCAGCACCCCGCTCTCCTTCGCTTCCGACCGGGCCTCCTCTGCCCTGGCGGGGTTGTAAAGGACGTTCCTGACGAACTGGACCTCGAGCGCGCTCAGTCCGACCGCCTTCACCTTGCGCACGGCGTCCGCCGGGGAACGCGAACCTTCCGGATATCCGGCCGGGCCGGTGCGTATCATGCGCATGGAATCGTTTGCCGCAATAAAGTAAATTGCCGCGGCGCACAATGTAAATATCCGGGTGAGGATTGTAAGACTGGGAGGAGAATGAAGCAGTACAACGTTCCGGTGGAGAAGCCCGCCGACACCAACGTTATCGTCGGGCAGTCGCACTTCATCAAGACCGCCGAGGACCTCTACGAGGCCATGGTGAACTCCGTTCCCCAGGCCAAGTTCGGAGTGGCCTTCTGCGAGGCGTCAGGCGACCGGTTGGTGAGGGTGGAGGGCAACGACCCTGAGCTCAAGGAATGCGCCATGCGGAACGCCCTGAAGGTCGGTGCCGGCCACACCTTCTTCGTGGTCATGCGGGACGCTTACCCGGTGAACGTGCTGCAGAGGATCAAGCAGGTGCCCGAAGTATGCTCAATTTTTTGCGCTACGGCCAACGAACTGGAGCTGGTGGTGGCGGAGAGCGCGCTTGGGCGCGGCATAATAGGCGTGATAGATGGACAGATGCCAGTGGGGGTTGAGCAGGATGAGGACGTTCAAAAACGAAGAGGATTCCTCCGAAAGATCGGATACAAGCTATGAGGAGCCGGACCTCTACGAGGTCCTGGGCAAGTACTACGACGTATGGTACGAGGACCAGGTGGACGATACCCAGTTCTACCTGCGCCTGGCGGAGCAGGTCGGCGGGCCGGTGCTGGAGTGCATGTGCGGCACCGGGCGCAGCCTGATCCCGCTGGTGGAGGAGGGGTACGAGGTCTGGGGCTTCGACCGCAGCCACTCCATGCTTGATCGCCTCACCGCCAAGATGGAGCATATGGATGACGACGTTCAGGCGAGGGCGAGCGTGCACCACGCCGACATGAGGACGTTCCAGTGCCCGCGCAGATACCGCCTGATCGTCGTACCGTTCAACGCCTTCCTGCATCTGCTGGAGAGGGAGGGTCAGGAGGCCGCCCTGCGCAACGTCGCCGAACATCTGGAGGATGGTGGACGGTTCGTCATGAGCGTTTTCAACCCGCGCCTGGACCGGCCGGAGGAGCTGGTCCGTCACCGCGGGACAAAGACCATGCTGAACGGGGAGATCGTCTCCAAGTTCGAGGCGCAGACGTTCGACCAGCCCCGGCAGCGCACCACCGTGCACTACTTCATCGACATCTCCCGCCAGGACCGGGAGATGCGCCGCGTCACGGCCTGCTTCACCATTCGCTACATGGCGTACCAGGAGGTCGTGGAGCTCATGGAGTCCTGCGGCCTGGAGGTGCTGGAGACCTACGGCGACTGGAACTTCTCCCCCTTCAACAAGAACAGCGACATGATGGTGTTCGTAGCGAAACGGTCTCCATGATCCTGGACCTGGACCACACCCTGGGCTGCGGGCAGGTGTTTCGCTGGCGCAAGGACGGTGACGGGTGGAAGGGCGTAGTTGACGGAAGGCTGGTCACCCTTCGCCAGGACGGGCGCGGGGTGAGCGTCTCCGGGATGAGCGATGAGAGGTATGCCCAGTATTTCCGTCAGGATGACGACCTGGAATCGATCTACCGGGAGCTGGACTGGGACGAGCAGCTCTCCTCGTACTTCCGCAAGTACCGCGGCCTGCGCCTGATAAGGCAGGACCCCTGGGAGTGCATGGCCTCCTACGTTCTGGCGACCAACGCCAACATCCCGCGCATTCAGGGCATGATCGAGAAGGTGTGCCGGACCTTCGGCACGGAGATGGATGGATATCACACATTTCCCACGCCCGGCCAGCTGCTGGACGGCTGCGAGCGGGCCGAGGGTTGCGGTCTGGGATATCGAAGCAAGCGTTTCATCGAGCTAGCGCGCAAGGCGTACCGGGAGGAGATCGATTTCCCCGGCCTCATGTCCATGAGATACGATGATTGCGTACGGACGCTCGTCGAACTGCCTGGCATCGGTCCGAAGGTGGCCGACTGCGTGAGCGTCTTTTCGCTGGAGCACCTGGAGGCTTTCCCGGTGGACGTTCGGATAAGAAAGGCGATGGCCGAGCTGTATGGGATAGAGGGCAGCTATAGAACTGTCAACAGGCTGTCCAGGGAAAGGTTCGGCCGCTGGGCGGGCTACGCCCAGGAGTACATCTACTACGCGTTCGGACGTTGATCAATCGCACTGCGGGCATACGCACGCTGGAGCGCGTAGGCCGGTCTGGGTTTCGTAGATGCCGACCAGCATGCCGCTCTTCTTGACCATCTCGCAGATGCGGCAGGTTTCGACCACGATGTCGGAACCGTTGATTATACGGACGGCGGATATCTCCACCTCGCGCTTGAAGTCCTCGTACCTGCCGCTGTTCTCCAGCTCCTTGTTTGTGCCGCGTTTCGCTTTCAGATACTGAGAGATCGCGGCGTCGGTCACGCCGAACTTGCGAGCCACTTCCGCCTGGCTCAGATGGTGCTTCTGAACTAATTCCCTGGCCAATTCACGACGGATGGAGGGAAGTACGTACCAGACGATAAGCTCGCACGGTATTTTCATCGGCCCAACCATCGGCTTAACGATTCTTAAAGATTGCTATAAAATGGGTTACTGGAGCACCGGCTCGGAGCGGTCGACGGGTAACGGGGAAACGCCCCTTTTTCCGAGGGGGCTTTCGGCCATTGTATAAATAAAAAAATGCTCTTTACCGTGAACAGTCCGGTCGTTGTTCAAGAGGTTTGATTATGGAGATCGATGAGGTTCTGGTCACCCGCAAGATAGTGGAGAGGTACACCGAGGAGTTCCTGGAGAACATTGACGTCGACGTGGTCATCGCCGGCGCGGGGCCATCCTCGCTCACGGCCGCGCGCTACCTGGCCAAGGCCGGCCTTCGGGTTGTTATTTTCGAAAGGAAGCTCACCCCCGGGGGAGGCATGTGGGGCGGCGGGATGACCTTCCCGATCATTGTCGTGCAGGAGGGCAGCAAGGACCTCCTTGAGGAGATCGGCGTCCGCCTCAGGGACGCCGGTGACGGTTACTACACCGCCGATTCCGTGGAGTCCTCCGCCAAGCTCATCGCTTCGGCCGTGTCCGCTGGAGCGAGACTTTACAACACCATATCCGTGGAGGACGTCATGATCCGCCAGGACAGCATCTGCGGCGTCGTGATCAACTCGTCCGCGGTGGAGGTGGCCGGATTGCACGTCGACCCGCTGGCCGTTCGCGCCAAGTACGTCATCGACGGCACCGGGCACCCGGCCGAGGTCGTGCACGTGGTGCAGCGAAAGGTCGGCCGCTTGAAGACCCCCACCGGCCAGATCGAAGGCGAGAAGTCCATGTGGGCGGAGGTCGGGGAGCAGATGACCGTGGAGAACACGGTCGAGGTGTACAACAACCTGTACGTCTGCGGCATGGCCTCCAACGCGGTCATGGGCGCGCCGCGCATGGGACCGATATTCGGCGGCATGCTCCTTTCGGGCAAGAAGGTCGCCGAGATCATCATAGCTAGGGAGAAGAAGAGGAAGAAAAGGAAGTAGGTCAGTCCTCTTCGCCCATCACCTTTCCGAGGAACTCCTGGATCTCCCAGTCCGGGATCTCCTTGGATGTTTTTTCTCTTACCGTCCAGCCTAGCTCGGAGACAAAGTCCTTGACCACCGCCTTGGCCTCCTTTCCGCCCTGGAGATCGACGATCGCGAGGTCCTTCCCGGCGTGCTTGGAACGGAAGCAGCCAATGATCTCCGAGCCGCGCATCACCAGGCTGCCCATGCCTCCGCATCTCTCGCGCACCTCATCGTAAAGGTAGTGGGCCATGTTGTCGAACTGGTACAGCACCAGCTCGCGGTCCCCCGCCTTCTTGTCCAGGGTGTCCAGGTCGTCCTTCAGCACCCAGTGCACGGCGTCGCCACCCTTCTCCAGGAACCCCTTGGCCAGGAAGCCTTCGTCGGTGAGCTCGGCCAGCAGGGAGCGGAGCTCCCTCATCGGTATCTCCACCCGCAGGAAGCGGGACAGGTTCTCGGCGGTGAACACGCCGAAGTTGCGGAACAGCAGGCGCAGATGCTCCAGCCTGGCCTCCTTGACCGTGAGGCCTGAAGACGGGACGAGCGTGATGCGGTTGTTGCGTCCGTACGCCACGACGGTCGCTTTGTTGAGCTCACGCAGGGCATCCTGCGTTCTTGACGGGCCGAGAACGGAGCGGTCGAAGAAGGCCCGCCTGGGCATGGGGAGGTTTCTTTCCAGCATCCGGACCATGGCCTTGGCGTCGTCGCTCAGCTCCCGCCCCTTGGCGTCCCGGAACAGCGAGGCGTACTGCATGGTGGTGAACATCATCTGCTCCGGCAGCCCGGTGACGGAGTAAAGGAGACCTTGCTCCACCAGGCGTTTCAGCGGAACTTTCACGCGGCAGCGGGCGAAGGCCGCCGGGTCGCCGCGGAAGCCGCCGCTGCGCTTCACCCCTTCCATGACGTTCGGATAGGCCTCCTTCGGCAACAGGCCGGAACGGCGCATGGCATAGCGCATCAGGTCCTCCTTGCTGAACTGGCGGTCGACGCCGCCGCGGGTCCACATGCCCTCCATGCGCACGTACCCGGCGTCCCGCATTGCCTTTTCCGCGTCGCCTTGAAGGTCGTCGGCCGGCGTTCCCAGAACTTCCTTTACGCGAACCATGTCCAGGCCCTGGGACGCTTGGAACGAGAGAAGCTGCTCCAGCGCCTTCAGGGCGTGCGGGAGGTACGACGGCTCGTCCAGGTCGATGGCGCGTACGTCCACGCACCCGCCGGCGTCCCATTTCTCGATGCCCCCAACGACCGCCCCGTCCCGCAGCACCGGGAAAACCCAGGAATCTCCGAAACGGGCGTTGGTGTCCGCCCAGCGCGGCTGCGCAGTCGGGTCGTATAGGCTTACAACGCTCCACTCCTCGTCCCCGGGAATGAACGAGCGGAGCGGCTCGAGCTCCTCGGGCATGATCACCATTTCCACCGCGGCCTCTCCGACGGATATCCTCTCCACGTTAAGACGGTCCAGGGCGTCGTCCACCTCGTACGGCGACAGCCCGGTGCTCATCCTCACCGCCATGGCCGGGACCGGGCCGTAAGCGCGAACGAAACGGCGCACCAGCTCGTTGACCGGATCTCCGTCGTACTCGGGAACGTCGATGGCCTGGTAGAAGTTCTCCCGGGACCAGTCCTCCCCGTCCTCGTACCGGCGCACGATGTACATGTTGCGGTCCAGGCGGTCCAGCGAGTCCTTTATCGACTCCTTGTCCTCGGGCATGTCCCGAACGAGGTCGCGCATGCTCGCTCCGCCGAGATCGCGTATCCTCTGCAGCACCCTCCCGTCCATATCGTTCGGGGCGAAGGTGCGGTACGCTTTCACGTAGAGGGGCGCGTCCTCCTCCAATACGTAACGTACGCGGCCGCGGACGAACCGTCCGTTCAGCACGCGCCCGCTCTCCCGCAGGTACCTCCACTCGTCCAGGCTGAAGTTCTCCACCCTGCGCCCGATATCGTAAAGAAGCCCCATCTCCCCGAAGAACTGGAAGCACTCCTCTATGCTTCCGAACCTGGCCTCCAGCTTGGACCTCTGGTATCCGTCCACCGTTCTATGGTCGAAAACCTCCGAGCCGTGCTTCAGGCGGAGATGGTCCCTCTTTAGCATGTACTGCTCGCGCTCGCTGACGATGAACCTGCCTTCTTCCAACAACCCGCCCTCGGTCATCTGCTTCAGGGCGTTGGTCACCTCCGGCTCCGGAAGATGCAATGCGAACGCGACCTCGTCGGCGGTGGCCGGTGCCCACAGGTCCAGATGCCTCAGCAGGGCGGAATCGACGGCCTTCTGCTTCGGCATCCTTTCGATCTTCCGGGAGCGGTAGGAGAACCGGCCTTTATCGTAAGCCGTCCGGCCCACCAGGTTCTTTGATTCCAACGAACGCAGGAGCTTTCCGACCGCCTCGCGGTCCTGTTCCAGGAGCTTCTCTAGCTCCGAGGACGTCCTTGCGCCGTCCAGGAACGCCAATGCCGCCAGTTCGTCTTCCTTCGGCTCCGCGGGATCGGTCAATGAGGCGTAGACGGGCAGCTGCTCCGTGGCCACGTAATAAACGTCATCCAGGTACACCGAGGAGATCGCCCCTTCGGCCAGCAGTTCGGAGGCCCATTCGTCCACCTGCTCCCTGGCCGGCCGGCAGTACGGATAGACGCTTCTGCCCTTCTCCCGGAACACATGAAGCGGTCCGGCCCGAACGATGAGGGCCAGCAGGCCCTGCTTGTCCTCGGCGATCCCGCGCTTGGCGCGGAAGTAAGCGCTGACCTTCTCATCCTCGAACTGGAACCTCTGTTCGTCGCCAAGCACCTTCGAGAGCACTTTGCGGTGCAGCTCCCGCAAAAGCGACGAGCGGTCCTCCATCATCACTATGTCCGATATTCCGGCCAGCACGATGTTGTGCCCGAAGGGCGACGGCACCGGATTGTAGGGGATGGTGGTCATGACCATCTCCCCCGACTCCATGGAACGCACGATGAGCTCGGCCTTCTGGATGTCCATGACGTCCTCCAGGACCTCGCGGTACGTCTCCTCGATGACCGGCACGGATTCCAGTGAGTTGAGATAGTCCAGCAGATACTGCGAACGGACCTGCTGGCGGTTCACCGACACCTCCCGGCCCTTGTAGTTCCTGAGAATCATGAAGGAGCGGGCGGCCACGTGCCGGAAGCGCTGCTTGAAGATCTCCGAATCCTTGACGGCCCGGCGCAGTATCCCGCGCATCTCGCCGGAACGGATCAACCCCGGTATCAGGTTCAGGTCAATGCGCTTCGGGGCGACCAGAAGGAAGGAGTCGTCCGATATAGACACGGAAACGTTGCATCCCATGCGCTGCGTCAGCAGGAAGGCGTAAGTGCGCGACAACGCGTCGTTCACCCGCCGCCCGAAGGGGAAGTGGAAGATCAGCCCGCTGTTCCCCTGGCGGTCCAGGTAGCCTTCCACCAGCAACCTTCTCTGATTTGGTATCCCCGCCGCGGCCTGCTGCTCCTTGAAGTAGTGCAGAAGCGACAGGGCGGAGCCGTGGTCGATGGAGAAGTTGTCCATGAGCCATTGAACCACGTCGTCCTCCGGTTCGCCGAGCTTCGACTCCATCTCCCCGCGGAAGCGGGCGATCTCCATTGAGAGATCGAAAGAGCGGGGAAGCATCTCGCCGGTCCACGACGGGACGGTCGGTTTCCGTCCCGGCGCCGAACGGACGTAAACGCGCATGCCCTTGGCCCGGACGTATTCGTACGGACGACCGCCGAGAATGAATACGTCCTTGGTGCTCAGGCGCTCCACGAACTTTTCCGAAAGGTCTCCGACCAGGCCGCTGCGCTCGTTGAACACCTTATAGGAGGCTTCCTCGGGTATGGTCCCCAGGTTCAGGAAGTAGATCATCCGGGCGCCCTTCTTCTTCCCGAAGACGCCCTCGTCCGGATCGTACCAGAGCTTGGAGTACACTCCCTCGAAGGCGTCCTTGCTGCCCAGATAGCGCAAGGTCTGCAGCAGCTGGTCCCGGGTGAGGTTGCGGTAGCAGTACGAGTTGCGCACCATGCTCAGCGCCTCGTCCACGGTCCAGCGCCTTTCCAGGGACATTCCCACGAGCGTCTGCGCCAATACGTCCAGGGCGTTCTCCGGTATCGTGACGCGGTCGATGTTGCGGCGGTGCGCCGCCCGGCAGAGAACGGCGCACTCCACCAGGTCGTCCAGGTCCAGGACCATCATGCGGCCCTTGGGCGTTTTTCCCACGGAGTGCCCGGAGCGCCCGATGCGCTGCAAACCTTTGGCGACGCTCTTCGGCGAGCCTATCTGGCACACTAGGTCCACCGAGCCTATGTCTATCCCGAGCTCGAGAGACGTGGACGAGACGACGCAGCGCAGCTCGCCGCGCTTTAAACGGTCCTCCACGTCCAGGCGGGTCTCTTTTGCGAGCGACCCATGATGGGCCTCGATGCTCTCGATGCCGCGTTCCCGAAGCTTGTAGACGACCTGTTCCGTGCCGGAGCGGGTGTTGGTGAATATGAGCGTGGTCTGATGGGCATTGACCATGTCCCGCAGCCCGTCGTACATCCGGGCGTTCACGATCTCGTACGGCAGCGCGGTCATGTCCTCGGTCGGGCATACCACTTCCAGGTCCAGGTTGCGTTTCGTCAGGACCTCGATGAGCTCGACGGGACGGACGTTCCCGTCCTGGCAGCCGACCAGGTAGGAGGCGATGTCCTCTATGGGCGCCAGGGTGGCCGACAGCCCGATGCGGGTGATGGGTCGTTGGCAGAGGTCCTCCAGCCTTTCCAACGTTATGGACAGATGCACGCCGCGCTTGGAATCGCAGATCTCGTGTATCTCGTCCACGATGATGTACTCGACCTGGGAGAACTTCTCCCGGAACTTCGGCGCGGCGAGAACGAGCGCCAACGATTCAGGGGTGGTGATGAATATGTGCGGCGGCTTGCGCAGCTGCTTCTGCCTTTCCGATTGCGACGTGTCGCCGGAGCGGACGCCCACGCGCACCTTCGGAAACTCGTACCCTTTCTGCTTGGCCAGCTCGTTCATCTGGGCCAGGGGCTCCTCGAGGTTCTTGTTTATGTCGTTCGCCAGAGCTTTCAGCGGCGAAACGTAGACGGCGTAGATGCGGTCCTCCAGCTTGCCGTCCTTGGCGTACTTGAACAATTCGTTTATTATGGACGTGAAGGCGGTGAGCGTCTTCCCGGAACCGGTGGGCGAGGAGACCAGCACGCTCTTGCGCTCGTGGATCAGAGGAATAGCATAGGACTGCGGCTCGGTAAGACCGTCGAAACGCGAGTCGAACCATTCCGCGATGAGCGGATCGAGCAGGGAGAGCACCTCCTGCTTGCTAGCCTTCTTCTTCACCCTCTGCATCTCTCAACCTTCTAAAAGCGGATTCTATCTATTGCCGGGTTATAATTACCTTAGCATGAGATGATCGAAAATGATAGAACAACACAGGCTTTAAGTCGGCGCAGAGGAGAATTAGGTATGGTGCGTCGATGAGATGGTTCATTCAGGGGAAGGAGGGCGCCAGGCTGCCCTGGAAGGAGTGGGATAAGGCCGCGGCGGATCCGGAGGACACGCTGGCCAGCATGGCCCTGGGCGAAAAGGTTTACCGTTCATGCATGAGAACGGCCAAGCTGCCGCCGCAGAAGGAAGCGATGAACACCATAACCGCCTTCGCCCACATCCTGCACCACATGCTTGACGAGATCGCGGAGGACCGCCTGCTCGAGCTGCGTTACGTCCTGCAGGAGGGTTGGAGAGACGGCGCGCCGTGGCTGTGGGAGCCTCCGGACGAGGTCTTGTGGCCGATCGGCGTGGACCTGAGGATCGAGCTACTTTCACTGCGTCACGGTTTGGAGCGGGTGATCGCTCCTGGATTGTTCGGGGTCTTCTGGGCGGCCATGACCGCCGCTGGCAGACGCATCCCGGTCAGATCTTCGGAGTTCGGTACCGGCCTTTCCTACTCGTTGGCGATGCTGGACCGGATGCGTGCGGATGGGATCCCGCCGTTCCTGGACGATGAGGAGAAGGAGGGCATGGACCTTCTTCGTTCCGGGTTGCGCTTGAGCGACTGGACCCCCATCGACGAGCTGGCCGCGAGTCTGTCGGACCAAAGATACATCGTTCGCCAGGGAAAGATCTTCATCAACGGGACAACAAGCGGCGGAATGTGGGCGGACCGGAAGGACGTCCGGGATTGGAGAGAGAAGGCCCTGCGCTCCTGCTCGCTACTGCTCGCGTTCCGTGTCATGTTCCTGGCCTCGATGACCGCGGAGAGCGGCCCGCTGCGGGTGTCCTACCCTGATTAATGTTAAATCCATGCTCCGACCTTGCACTATCCGCATGCGAAAGCTTTCCGTGGTGCTGCTGGCCTTAGCTCTGGTCCTGTGTTCCGCCTACGTTCCGGACAGGGCGTCGTCGGCCGGGGTCAACGGCACCGACTTCGTCGGCAGCGTGGTCAACGAGACCGGCTCGGCCTTCCCGGGAGTGGAGGTGCGAGCGATCAACGTCACCACCCTGATGACCTACAAAGCGACGACCGGAGCCGACGGCAACTACACCATGCCAGGCAACTTCGTTCCCGGCCTTTACAACGTCACGGCTCACTTCCTCAACCATTCCGCTAACGTTAGTTACGTCAACGTGCTGATCAAGAGCGGCCAATCGGTCCGTCTCAACTTCACCATGCTCGAGGTCCTGTGCAAGCTGACCGGTTACGTCACCAACGGCACCACTCCGATCTATCAGGCGACGGTCACGCTGATCAACGAGCAGCGCAGCTATTCCAACATTTCCGTCAACCCGCTGGGCCGGTACGAGATATCCAAGGTCCAGCCTGGAACGTACACGGTGGTCGCCAGCAAGGTCGGCTATTATTCCTCCGATCCCATGCCTCCGGTCGTTCTGGTCCGAGGGGAGACCAAGAACGTCGACTTCGTCCTGCAGGAGCAGCCGGCGGAGCTGGGCGGTATGGTGGAGTACGATGGCGACGGCCTGAAAGGGGTGACGGTGAAACTGTCCAGCACCCTGTTCACCGCCGAGACGATAACGGACGAGGACGGCAACTATTCGTTCTCCCAGGTGCCCTCCGGGTCCTACACCATTACGTTCAGCAAGGAATCCTTCCTGACCATAACGCTGACCGTGGGACTGACGCCCTTCGAGGTGAGGGAGCTGGACGCGGAGATGGAGTACGACAACGTCAACAACACCCAGACGTTCCTTCTGGGCCTCGACCTGGCGCACTCTTTGATGATCATCGGCCTCACCGTTTCGCTGATGGTCCTCGTGATCGGGATATACGTCAACTACAAGATCCGCCGCAAGCCGGAGCTGCTGGACCGGGACGATTCAGAGAAGGACTGATCTCTTTTTTACCGTGTCCTCGACCTCTTTGAACAGCGACCGGCCGTGAGAGTCCATGGCCACCACCAGCGGCCCGAAGTTTTCCGCGCGGAGGTGCCAGACCGCCTCCGGCATGCCCAGGTCCTCCCAGTGAACGTTCAGCACTTCCGGTAACGCCTCGGCGGCCAGCACGGCCGCCCCGCCGGGGAAGGCCAGATAGGCGCATCCCACCTCCTTCATTGCCTCTAGCGTCTCCGAGGACATGCCGCCCTTTCCGATCAAGAGCCGGGGACGGCATCGTCTTATCAGTTCAGGAGCCAGCCGGTCCAGGCGGGCGCTGGTGGTCGGTCCGGCCGCCACCACTTTCCACATACCGTCGTGTCTCATTATCGGGCCGCAGTGGTAAACGGCCGCGCCTTCCAGCTGGAACGGCAGTTCGTGCCCCGCTCGCAATAGCTCGAGAACGCGCAGGTGCGCCTCGTCCCTGGCCGTCAGCAGCTCTCCGCTCAAGGTGACGATGTCCCCCGCCCTGAGGGAGCGGGCCTCCGATTCGTCCAGAGGGCTCTTGATCTTCCTGATGTTCAATCGAAGCCCTCCTGGGAGAACTTGACGCGGCCGTCCGGGTACACCCTGGCGAAGGCCTTCCGGGCCGCCCAGCAATTGAGCGACACCGCCACCGGCAAACTGGCCGTGTGACAGTGCGCCTTCTCCACGAGCACCCCGAGGCAGGTGGTGCTTCCACCCAGGCCCATGGGGCCCAGGCCGAGCGAATTGATCTGCACGTGCAGTTTTGATTCCAGGTCGGCGAGGGTGGCGTCATCGCTGCGAGACCCCAGCTTCCTGAGCAGGGCCTTCTTGGCCAACGAGCAGGCCATGTCCGCCGTTCCTCCGATGCCTACCCCGACAACGATGGGCGGGCAAGGTCGAGAGCCTGCGCGCACTACACAGTCGATGACGAACCGGCGCACGCCCTCCATTCCCTCGGAAGGGTTCAGCATGCGCAGCGCGCTCCAGTTCTCCGAACCGGCCCCTTTCGGCAACACCGCGATATCCAGATGGTCCTGATCGGCCGGTTCGAGGTGCACCGGAGGCATCCCCTCGCCGAGGTTCGAGCCGAAGTTCGTCCTTGATACGGGGTCCACGGTGTTCGGTCGAAGCGGGATCTCCTTGGTGGCTCTGGCCACCCCCTTGCGGATGGACTCGATGACGCGATGATCGCATCGGCCGCGAACGAAGAAAATTGGAAGCCCGGTGTCCTGGCACATGGGTACGGAGCGCTCGTCCGCCTTGTCTACGTTGCTCAGTATGGCCATGAGCTGGGAGCGCGGCATCTCTTCCGTTTCTGCCTCCAGCGCTTGGCGCAGGGCGGCGTGGACGTCCGGCGGCAGGCTGCATTCCGCCTCTTTTAACAACCGGACCACCGTCTCCTCGATCAACGACGACGAGTACATCTTGCCGCCTGGATTGGCGCAGGGGGAATTAATCCTTGGCACGTTCGGTCCTGATTAGCCGGTAAAGTAGGGTCAATAACGAATTATAGTCCGTGTGGAATAATCGCCCGATCCACATGGACGCACCCATCCAGGTTCACGGTCTGACCAAGGTGTACGGGGGAGGCTTCCGGGCGGTGGACGCCCTGGAGCTGAACGTGCCCAGTCGTTCCTTCATGGGCTTCCTCGGCCCCAACGGGGCGGGAAAGACCACCAGCATCAAGATCATCACCAACATGCTCACCGCCACCTCTGGCGAGGCTTTCATCAACGGAGTGAGCGTGATGCGGGACCCCAAGACCGCCCTTGCGGACGTCGGCGCGGTGGTGGAGACCCCTGAGTTCTATCCTTATCTGACGCCGATGGAGACCCTGCATTACCTGGGCGCGTTGCGCGGCATGTCCGTCGGCGAGAGCACCAACCGGGGAAGGGACCTTCTGGACATGGTGAAGCTCACCGAATGGAAGGACCAGCGGGTGGGTAAGTTCTCCAAGGGCATGAAGCAGCGCCTGGCCATCGCGCAAGCGCTCCTTACTCAGCCCTCCGTCATCATCCTTGACGAGCCGACCTCTGGACTTGATCCTCGGGGAATGGTCGAGGTTCGCGACATCCTCAAGCAGCTGAGGAAGATGGACGTGACCGTGCTCATGTCCTCCCACCTTCTGAACGAGGTGCAGGAGGTGTGCACGGACGTCTCCCTGATCAACCGCGGCAAGCTCCTGCGGTCGGGAAGCGTGGCCGACCTGCTGGACGAGGTCAAGGCCAGAAAGATCGAGGTCAAGACGATGAGGCCTTTGACGCCGGACATGTTCGACCGGCTGCGCTCCGTGCCGGGCGTCAAGGGATTCGTTGTCACTGGGGACCTGTCCTTCGCCATCGACTTCGAGGGGGAGGAGGACGCCCAGGCCCGTTTGCTGATAGAGCTGCAGAACCTGGGGCTGATGGTCGTCTCCTTCAAGGAGTCCGGCCTAGCCTTGGAATCGCTGTACATGTCGCTGATCATGGAATCGAGGTGAAAAGATGGAGAACGCTAACGTGGTCAACAATCGGGAAAGGCTTCCGTCCGATCTGCAGCAGATAGTGACCGTCGCCAAGTACGACGTTCTGAAGCATCTCCGCTCCAAGAGACTGCTCGGCCTGATAATCCTGGAAGCTTTGCTCCTCGGCCTCACCTTCGGATTGCCGATCGTCCTCGGCGCGGACGCCGCGGAGGACCCGGCCGACTACATGTCGGCCTTCATAGGCTGGGCGGACATACTCATCGTCATCGGCGCGACGATGTTCGCCGGGGACGCCATCGTCTCCGAGTTCCAGTCCCGCACCGGATACCTGCTGTTCCCGAATCCGGTGAAGCGTTCCTCGATATTCATCGGGAAGTACCTATCCACGTTGGGCATCATCGCCCTGATGCTGGTCATTTACTACGGTGTAGCCGCGTTGCTCACCTTCGTCATGACCGGCGGCGGAACCGTGCTCGCGTTGTACTCCATGCTCTTCGCCTGCGTCTACGGAGCGGCGGCGGCCGCGCTCGGGTTCCTGATCTCCTCGATCTTCAAGGGATCCACTGGTTCCCTGGTGCTGACCTTCTTCGCCCTGTTGATGATCCTGCCGTTGATCGCGCAGCTGTTGCCGATAGGCGAGATAAAGCCCTGGTTCATGCTGACCTTCTGCGGCTCGGTCATCAGTTACATCATGATCGAACCGTACCCCGTGGACGCCATGGACTCGATACCCATCGGCAACGGGGAGTTCATGACCTACTGGAGCTACTATCCCGAGGTGTGGCTGTCCCTGGCGGTCCTTGCCGTGTACGTCGTCGTAAGCCTGGGGCTGGGGATGTACCTGTTCAAAAGAAGGGAGATGGTGTCGTAAGGTCAGAAGATATCTAACCCTGCAACGGAAGCAGATAGTACTCCTCATCCAGCTGGAAGACCTTAACCGTGTCGCCCTTGCGCTCGAACTTGGGCGGCTTCTTCAGGTCGAAGACCTTGAAGCTGGTGGGGTGCATGACCTGCACCTCGCGGTCCGTTTCGGTGACTATGACCGCTTCGATGATGTCCTCCTTGCGGCCGACCACCTTGGCGGAGATCATGTCGCTGTTGCTGACCATGAGCCCCTGCGAGGTCTTCAGGTTGGTGAGCTTGGTGGAGTTGGCGCGGAGCGCGCCGACCAGATGCAGCTTGTCCTCATAGCGGACGATGTCGCCGAAGCGGTATGCCGGCAAGCGTACCAGGAACGTCACGCGGTAGAGGTCCTTGCCCTGCTTCTGGGTGACCAGCTTGGCCGTCTCCTTCACCTCGGCGGCGTACTGGTCGGCCAGCTGGTGGGCGATGTGTTTGCCGACGGTCGACGATGATAGGATCACGTCAAGACCGCCCTCCTTGGTGTTGAGCCGGTTGACCTTGGATATGAAAAGTTCGCGGTTGTCCTTGGTGTGCTCGGCTATCATCTTGAGGATGCGGTCCAGGATCTCCTCGCGCTGGTCCTCGGGCATCTTGCGGTCCCGGGTACGGACCTGCAGCGTTCCCTCGTAATAATTGCCCATCAGCTTGTTGCATCTCGGGCACGAGGTATTCTTGAAGCGGGCGATGGTCGTTCTCGCCTCATTGACCTCAAGCCCTTCCACGGTCATGGCGATGGTCATTCCCACGTGATAGTTCGCCTCGTCGATCTTCTCCCCGTGCAAGCTGACGTTGACCGGCGTGGCATCCTTGCTGATCTGCAGCGCGAGTTCCGTAGCCTTCTCGGACACTTCCTCACGTGCTTCTATGTCCAGCCACTTGCCGTCCAACAGATAATCACCGCAGTGGCCGCACTGGAACACATCGACATGGTCTGGCAGGGAGGTGAACACCTTCCCTTCCAGGAAACAGGATTCGCACAACGAACGGTACGTCGGACCGTCCGCACCACACTTTACGCAGAAGGACATTTTCAATACCTTACCATCTGGGCGTGCGGAACGCCCTCGATGGTCATTACGCACTCCCGGTCAATGAAATCATGCTCGGCGGCGATGCGGCAGACCTTCTCGCCGACCAGGTTGGCCATGGTGGCCATCGCCAGCCGGCTCAGGAGCATCTCCTCGTCCCCGCGGTCACCGCCATAGAACTCGTCGCTGACCTCCAGGCGAAGCTCCCCTTCCTTGAGCTTGCGCCCAATCAGGTCGTTATCGCAGGCTGCTATTAGCATGTCGCCTCCATGCCTGTGAACCTTCACCCGGATGTCGCTCATCGGACCTGAGTCTAGGGTCATGATGATAAACCTTTCCTCAGTTGAGGGACGTCAGCTTGTAGTGGCCGGGCTTCGGCTCGTAGATGTCCCCGCTCTGCTTGAGCTTGCTCATCGCCGTTTTAAGCTCGGCCTCGGTGAGATTGCGGTCCGCCGCCCTCTGGATCAGGGTTATCTCGGACGCTCCCGAGCTGGGGTCGGAGTGCTCGTGTATGAGCTGCCGCACCAGCGATATGCGGTTCCTCTCGTTGCGGGTGGTCCCGGTCATCAGCTTGTCCACGTCGATCGTCCCCTCGTCGGAGGCCATCTTCTTCAAGTAGTGCTCCACGATCTTGATGGCCCGGTCGGCGTCCTCCGTCTCTACGATGGGCGATAGCCGTATGCGGGCCGACGCCTCCGATAGACGTATGAACGCTTCCAGCTGCCTTGCCGTGATCGGAACGGAGGAGCCGGCCTTTTCGCCTAGCTTCCTGATGGAGAGGTACTTGTCGATTATCATCTGTCTGGCGTCGTCCGTCAGCACCGGAGTGTAACGCTTGGCGTACGCCACGAACTTGCGCATGAACTCCCTGTCGTATATCGGGCGGAGTACCCCGGTCTCCTCCATGATGCGCTGGTAATCGATCCCTTTGATGCTTTCCGGGTTCGGTACGTTGCGCAATTCCCCGCGGACATGGCCTTTCAGTATGTGCTCGGCGATCTTCAGGTCCTTGGCCGCGTTCGGCTTGTCCGTCAAAGCGAATATCAGGTCGAAACGCGACAAGAGCGCCGGAGGCATGTTGATCTGCGATGCCAACGGCTCGGCGTCATCGAAACGGCCGAGTTTGGGGTTGGCCGCGCCGAGCATGGAACAGCGGCATTGCAGCGAGGCGGTGATGCCGGCCTTGGCCACGCTCACCCGCTGCGACTCCATGGCCTCGTGCATTGATGAACGGTCCTGATCGGACATCTTGTCCAGTTCATCAATGGCCGCCAGGCCTTTGTCCGCCAGTACCAGCGCCCCGGCCTCCAGGGTCCACCGACCGTCGCCGAACTCGTCCTTTACGGCGGCAGCGGTGTTGTGCACAAGAAATCCGTTGGCGACGAAGCTGTGCGCCCCTTCGACCGTCAGATCGTAGACGTGCGGCGGCAGGTTGTCACGAACCTCCTTGACGCTCACGATCTTGCTCAGAGCGACCTCCTTTATTGATGAGCCAGATGGTGCGGTGAGCACCGTATCTCCGACGGTTATGTCAGACGATTTGACCCACCGGTCCTGATGCCCGTTCCGCACCCGGACCATGGTCTCGGGGGTGAGGCGGACACTATTACCAGCGTCATTAGAAAGTTCCACAAGAAATGAAGGGGTTCGCAGTCGGAACAGGGAAACCACCGGTCGGACATCCATATGACGATCGGCCGACACGGTCGTGACGCCGTTCACCCTCGTCTCCTGCCTCCACACCCCCGGCTCGATCTCCATCGGGGCGCGCATGCGCGACTCGACGAAATCGCCTATCGGCAGTTGCTTTCCGTCCACCTCGATGAGGGATTCCGGCGAAACGCACAGACCGGCCGCGGACGAGCTCTTTCCCGAAGCGTAAATTCCGCGGGGGGCCATCTCCGACATGTATCGCAGTATCTGGCTGTTATGAGAGATTATTCCGTTGGCAACGAAGATGTGCGTTTCCGCGACCTCTATGTCGTAAACGAACTCCTCCTCGCGCTTGACCTCCTCGCGTTTCACGATCTGGTCCCAGCCGAACCCGCGGTCGTAGCCGCAGAAGTTTCCGTCCGGGCTCTTGTCGGACGTGACCGCCAGATAGTTACCTACGACGATCTTGTCCGCCGAACGCTGGGCCATATAGTAAGCGTTCTGCACGAACAGCGGATGTGTCGACGTGACGGTCAGCGTTCTTCCGCTTTCGGTCGTGAATTTGATCAAGCGACGGGGCGAGTCCCTCTTCCACACCCGTACCGCTTTTCCCCTACCAATACGCCCTTGGGGGGTGAAGGTCATGACCTCGAAGTCCGCGTCGGCATATTCGCCGTCGTCCACCTCCTTGACCTCGTTCACCGATAACCAGTGGTCAACGAGCTCCCGGATGTTCTTCTCCGTGCAGTCGCCCATGAGCACCTTCGCGTCGCCAGTAACGCACTTGGCAACACCGGGGTCTCCAACTAAAAGGATGTGAATGTCGCCCCTGATCTTCGTGCCGTCCTCCAGGAGCTTGGCCGTTCCGCCGAATAGCTGGAGGGCGATGCTCTCCTTCACCTCATCGTATCCGTGAATGGCCGGGGCGATGGAGCCGACGATCTTGCGGAAGACCTCGGGGTCCTTAGCCTCATTCCTTATGAGCGCTTCGTCCTCTTCCGAGATCAAGACCTCCTCGTACTCGTGCTGCTCGAACTCCATGGAGACGACCGCCAGGTCGATGTCGAACAACGTCGATTTAATGCGGTCGCCCTTCTGCTGGCTGCGCAGAATGCCGTTCAGAACGACCCGGTCACCCGGGGAGATTATGCCAGCCAGATCGTCCTCCAGGAAGGCGGCGAGACGTTCAGGCTGCGCTCCCCCGCGCAATCCTTCCGGGGACTCCTGCATCTCCACCTTCTGCGTGTCGACGTAAGCGGATTCCTCCGTGAGCAGCTGGAACTTGGTGCTTCCGGCGGTGCGTCCGCAGCCCTCCTGCTCCTTGTAGCATTCCATGGGCTCCCGGAAGTACAGCCCTTCCTGCGGTTCCAGGATCCGGGCGGGGCAGCGCATGCATTTGAACACCCCCAGTATAAGACGGGGGCGCACCTCGGTCGCTTTTCGAACCAGACCTTCCACGGAGATCAGCTTTCCCAGGTCCTCGCTCCTCAGATCACGGATATCGATGCGGCTGTCCCTCGGCAGCTCCTTGATGCGCAGGTGCACGTCCGCGGTGGACCGGGCGGAGTTGGTTAGACGTTTAATGATGTCCTCACCTTTCCGCAGGGCCCGGTCCGGGTGGTTGAGGATGAAGCTGGCGAAGTCCGGATCGAAACGATCGATGTCCGAATAGGTGACGGTCAAGCTGCGTAGATCGGGAATCCTGTCGGTGAGCTCCAGCAACTTCAGGCGGTTGTCCTCCGCCTCCAGGAACTCCTCCCATCGCGCGACTATGTCCTCATCAGTGTAATCGATAGGCAAAACCATCACTCCGAAATTGAAAGGTAATGACCTAGGGTTTCCCCACAGGGGCTAAGGGTATTCCCTACATTGACATTTAGCTTTCCCTCGGCCCTTCTTCCGCATCCTCAGGGCGTTCGCAGTAGTCCCATTGTATCTCCACGACCTCCTGGCTGGTCTCCACGGAAGAGTAGCGTTCCAGGAGTTCATTGTTCAGGACGAAGAACTGCTCTCCCCAGGTGAATTTCGACAGGACCTGCTGCGCCTGCTCCTTTTCCCCTATGATGTATAACGTGGCGGCCACCGCCTCGGCGCTCGTTAAACGCATGGGCTTGCCCCAGTTGACCGGGTTCGCCGCTAGCATATACGGTAACGCACGGTGCGCGGCGTCCTTGCGGACCTTCGGAAAACGTTCGATATTCTCCCAGGAGAGGTCCATTACCAGCACACCGTGCGCCTTCACCCTTTCCGCGTCCTCGCGAGATACGGCCTTCTGGGCGAAGGGGTCCAGGACGAGAACGCCGTACGGAACGGCCTTGAGGTTCGGGAGCTCTGTCGCTAACTGGAACTTCACCATCTTGCGTGAGGTGCACTTCTTGGGATCGCAATCCCGTTCGTCGTAAACGTAGACCTTGCTCATGCTTCCTGGCCGAAGATGTTGTCGATCCACTTGATCATGTCGTCTCTCGTTTTACGATAAATGATCAGCAATTCCTCGTCCGTGCCCCGGGCCTTGCATGGATCGCTGAAGCCCCTGTGGATGTAGTCCTTGCCGTTCAGGAAATGCGGGCACTCGTCCTCCGCCTCGTCGCAGAGAGTGACGACGTAATCGAACTCTTTTCCGTAGAACTCCTCAACGCTCTTGGAGCGGTGCTCGGAGATGTCGATGCCGATCTCCTTCATGACCGCTATGGCTTTACGACTAACCCTTTCCGGGTTGAGACCGGCGCTGCTAGCGTGATACCTATCGCTCAACTTGGCGTTGACGTACCCTTCCGCCATCTGAGATCGGGACGCGTTCCCGATGCAGATGAAGAGGATGGTCCTCTTTGTTGCGGATTCTCTAAACCTTCTCCTTGCCATGTGATCGTGACTCCTTGGCCTTGGTGACCGCCCTGCAATGAGGGCAGCGGGAGATGGCCCAGCTCCCGTTGGCGTCCCGTCCGTGCTTGGAGGCGATGATGCCCTTGACCCCCAGTTTGTACTTGCCGTGGCATTTCTGGCATTCGTAGTCGTAACGGTCGGTGATGGAGACGGCGATGAGAATTACGCCGATGGCCAGCAATAAAAGCCAGACGTACCATAGGTCGTTCAGAAGAAGTCCGACCATCGCTACCGCTGCTAGCAGCCCTCCGACGATCGCTCGGGGATCGACCTTCGATTTCAGCATTATATGACACCTGGGGGGTGTCGGTGACGGTCCGTCGCCTCGGACCTTTACGGGACACCGATTGATATCGTAACTGCCCGGATATCGCCTTCCCAAATATAAGTGAGGTTCCCGATTGTTACGATATGTTGTTGTCATCCCTGCGGTCGGAATAGATTTAAGTTTGGAGCGTATGATGCGTTTCCGCCACGATGATGATAAACCCAGCTCTGATTTAATGATGAGAGACGGGCGAGCTGAGTGGTAGATTTAATTTTTCAGGCAATAAGAATAAAATATCCTGTTCAACATATTCTATCTGGGATGGAGATGCCGACTGGTTACGATCTGCTGGAGCACAGCCATGAGTTCAGAATGCATATGCTGAGGAGGCTGGCGGCGGGGTTGATCGATGTATCCTTAATCTTTATTCCTGTTGGGTTGTTGGTTTTTATTTTCGACGTTGAACCAAAAGAGTTGCTGGTTGGCGTGATATCTGGTTTTGGATGGTTCTTATACTCAACGGTTGCTGAATGGAAAAAAGGAGCCACAATCGGCAAGACCTTGGTAGGGCACGTTGTTGTGTCGATTGAAGAACCGATGACACTTTCGAAGGCGGTCGTCAGGAATGTTCCTAAGATGTTCTGGTATGTCTTTTTACCAATTGATTTTTTTATCGGTTTGGGTTTTAATATAGACCCTAGACAAAGATGGGTAGACACTATATCAAAAACTACGGTAGTAAAAAAAATAAAAAAATAAGGAGTTTAGAGGTTAATTTCGACCTGATCAACTACATCGCCAGTCGGCTCATGAATCAAATATAAAATTGAGCCATCTACAACACCGGTCACGCTGAAGGTGATGTAATCTCCACTGGAAGCCTGACCATCGGCCGCTAAATCGATGAAATTCGTTCCAGCCACTAGTGCGGTTAGATTACCAGTTGCGCCAACCTTGTAAGATAGGTCGGTTATATCAGTCTCGGGGCTGATCGAAACCAAGGTAGTGTTTACACGGGTAGCATCAACATCTGGAGTTGCAAGAACTGCAGTAGGTGCTTGGTTATCATCTCCACCGCCAAATCCCATTACCATCACGTACAACACAGCGGCCAGAACCACAGTGATCGCAACCATCAGAATCGTCGCGATGACCGGGGAAACTGCCTTGTTGTTCAATTTCCACATTTTCTTCATATGTTCAGTCTCCTGGTAGGTTGCCCTACCAGACTCAGTTTATACGTTTGAGAATATATAATTATCTCCTTCAAAATCAAGAAAAAAACTGGATACTTCGTACTTTCCAGCTGTTTTATTGCCCTTTAAAACGAAGCATCGTACCTCATGAAAGAGATAAAACGTTATGGAGTGTCTGTCAACCGCCCTACTTCACTTCAAAGTGACGAACTGATCGCAGACCAGCTGCAGCATCTCCTGCAATTCAGGCTTCATCTGGTCCTCCATGCTCAGGATGACCGGGTACGCACCCCTGCTCTTGGCGCTGGCCATGAGCACCTGCATGAACTCGTAAAGCATGCGAACCTCGTTGTGCGCCGCCAACGAATTAACAGAGTCCAATATGACCATGAACGGCTCGCCTTTTCCCTTCCGGAAGAGATACTCCATCTTCAGCACGATGTACTCTAGCATGGTCGGGCTTTCCACGTACACCGTCTGCGCGTCATCGGAAGCGCATTCCATGGTGGCGAAGGAGATGCAATCAACAAAGCGCATCTTCGCTGTGTCGATCTCCAGGGATCGCAGCGCCGAAATGGTCGTTGACGAGGGCATCGTCACCGAGATGTAGATGCAGGTCAGCCCTTTCTTGTTGCAGAAACGGTCCACCAGCGCCGTAAGCGTATCAAAGTACGCCTCCACGCCGATGTTGAAATCCACCGATACCGACGGACCGAGCTCGTTCAGCTTGCTCAGTATCTGCGGCGCCGCCTCCTCCATCTCAGAACCCCCTGAGCATCGGAGTGATCAGTAATCCTTCAGGCGTCATGTCCATGACGTACTTGGCGCGTGAATGCGCCGCCCCGGACATCTTCAGCACTTCCAAGACCCGGTAGTTGTCGCCGCGGCGCACCGCCGTCCCCAATTTGATTATCCCGTCGGACATGGTATGCTCCTGGCAGTCCGGAACGTCGCCTTCGGTGATCAGCAGCCCGGTGCACTTGGAATCGAATAACACCTTTGACAGGGACTGAAGGAACACCCTGGCCACCCAGCCCTCCATCTCCACCAATATGGGATTGGTAGCGTCCAGCACCATCCGGCTGGCCTTCTGCTCCTTTATCGCTTCATCAATATCGGCGACCATGGCGAACGCTTCGCTCTTCGTTATCTTGCCGTCGTCCCTTTCCCCGGAGCCCATCTCGTCGATGTGCTTCAGGACGACCGTACCTTTTTCGAAGATCTTGCCGTCGGCGTAATCCAGCTTCGGAAGGTACGTCAGTAGCTTCCCCGGGCTGTGCACCGTCGATACGTACAGTCCTTTCTGACCGCCCATAGCTCCTCGAATAAGATACTCCAGACCGAAGTTGGTCTTGCCAGACCCGCAGGGACCGCTCACTGATATCATGCCGCCCACCGGGAACCCTCCGCCGACTATGCGATCTATACAATCCATGCCGGTACAGCACTTGGCGCCTGGGGTTGCGGCCATGCGTGATGATGCGTATCTGCGGATATATTATTTTTTGAAGGAAAAGATTAGTAGTCTGGCGGCGATTGTACGCTCATGCAACCGGTTCTGCAGGTCGCTTTGGACCTCATGCACCTCAAGCGCGCCGTCGAGATCGCCCGTGAGTCCATAGAGGGCGGGGCGGACTGGATAGAGGCTGGAACGCCCCTTATCAAAAGCGAGGGCGCGGAGTGTCTTCGAGCACTAAAGAAAGAGTTCCCGGGGCGGACCCTGGTCGCCGACATGAAGACCATGGACGTCGGCGCGTTCGAGGTGGAGATAGCGGCAAAGGCCGGAGCGGACGTCGTCACCGTGCTCGGGCTTTCGGATGAAGGGACGATATCCGAATCCGTTATGACCGCCCGCAAGTACGGGGCGGCCATCATGGTGGACATGATCAATGTGCCTGACAAGGTCGCCCGGGCGAAACGAGCCGAGGAGCTGGGCGCTTCTTACGTATGTTTACACGTGGGCATCGACGAGCAGATGAAGGGCGAGGGCTCGCCGCTGGAGATAGTCTCCAAGGTGTCCAAGGCCATCAGCATCCCCCTGGCGGTGGCCGGGGGCATAACTTCGGAAACCGCTCCCAAGATGATCGAACACGGGGCATCCATAATCATCGTTGGAGGCGGGATAATCAAGACCGGCGACGTGCGCTCCGCCGCCCGTGCCGTAAAGGAAGGAATGAGGACCGGTAAGGGCCTCCCGAACGCCCTTTCCAAGAAGTACGGGCAGGAGGAGCTTTTCGAGGCCTTCGCTAAAGTTTCCACATGCAACATCGCCGACGCCGCGCACAAGCGCGGGGTCATGGACAACGGCATCGTGCTGCGCAACGGCCATGGGGTGAAGACGGTCGGCCGGGCGCTTACGGTGCAGACCGCTAAAGGCGATTGGGCCAAGCCGGTGGAGGCCATCGATCGCGCCAGGAGAGGGGATATCATCGTCATAGACGCCGGGGGAAGCGAGATCGCGGTCTGGGGAGAGCTGGCCGCTAATAGCGCCATGGTGAAGGGCGTCGCCGGTGTCATCATTGACGGAGCGGCGCGGGACATAGACGGAATCATCGACCTGGGGTTCCCCTGCTTCAGCCGTCACATCTCGCCTCACGCCGGGGAGCCGAAGGGCTTCGGCGGCATCGGGCTGGAGATCGTCTGTGGCGGGCAGATGATCCGCACGGGCGATTGGATCGTCGGCGATGAGAGCGGCGTCATCGTGATACCGCAGGAGCACGCTGTCGAGCTGGCCAACCGTTCCGTCGACGTCTGGGAACGCGAGGAGCGGATAAGAGAGGAGATAAAACGCGGCGGCACCTTGTCCAAGGTACAGGAGCTGGAGAAGTGGGAGCAGGTAAAGTGAGCCGCTAGCTCGATCGATAACTTCTTTTCGTCGTTTTTTTAATTTTTCGGTTACGAACATCGAAGATTTTATTCCTCTGAGGAATCGCTTGATTCTAATCCTACAAATGTACACTATTTTTTGTATTATTACTCATTTGTTTGCTTCAATAACTATTTATTATACATTTATCTACACTTTCTCCAATGCGCTCGATAAACGTCTATTGGAGCCTAGGAAAAACGGTCAGGCGTCGGGAACCGCTCCGTCCTCCTCGCCGGAAACCGGTCCAGAACCGCTTCACCGCCGTGGAGTGCATGGCGGCCGCGGCGGCGATGGCTGCGGCGGAAAAGGTACCTGGCGGCGCCTACCTCCTAGGCCCGGGTATACCCGGGCGCAGCGGTTGCGGAGAGTTGAAACCAGTGATTTCCAGCAAAGACCAAGTCACAGAGAAGGGAGGCTGGCGGGATGCGTAAGTATTCCGCGTTCCTCCTGATAGTGTTGAGCCTGGTGCTCCTGCTGCCGGCGGCGCAGGCCGCCGACCCTAGCGGAGCTACCAACCCAGCGACCCTGGAGGGGGTCATGAACTCCATCGATTACACCTGGGTGCTGATCTGCGCCTTCCTGGTGTTCTTCATGCAGGCCGGGTTCGCCATGGTGGAGGCCGGGATGGTCAGGGTGAAGAACGTGGCCAACGTCCTGATGAAGAACTTCATGGACTTCGTCATGGGCACCATCGTGTTCCTGGTGATCGGCTACTCGCTGTTCATGGGGACCGATGTGGGCGGGATAATCGGCGATCCGACCACCGCCTTCATGCTTGTCGGGGAGGCATATGATGTGGGGACCATGTTATCCTGGTTCTTCATGCTGGTCTTCGCCGCCACCGCCGTCACCATCGTGTCCGGCGCTATCGCGGAGAGGCCGAAGTTCAAGACCTACCTCATATACAGCGCCGTGGTGACCGCGGTGATCTATCCGGTATATGCGCACTGGGTATGGGGCGGAGGATGGCTCGCCACTTCCGACTTCATGGTCGACCTGGGCGGAGGATACGGAGCCCTTGACTTCGCCGGGTCCGGCGTGGTGCACGCCCTGGGCGGTCTGCTGGCGTTGGCTGCATGCATCGTGATCGGTCCGCGCCTTGGAAAATACACCAAGGACGGAAAGCCGCTGCCGATCCCCGGCCACAACATGACCATGGTCATGCTCGGGGGCTTCATACTCTGGTTCGGATGGTTCGGCTTCAACG
>DAML01000010.1 GCA_002497075.1 Methanomassiliicoccaceae archaeon UBA472 | reverse complement strand
GGACGAGGTCAAGGACCGCCTGGACAAGAGTGGGACGTCGCTATCCGGCGGACAGCAGCAGAGGCTGTGCATCGCTCGGACGTTAGCAGTCAATCCGGAGATAATCCTCTTCGACGAGCCGTGCTCCGCTCTCGATCCGATCGCCACGGCCAAGATCGAGGACCTGCTGGTGGACCTGAAGAAGGATTACACGGTCGTGATCGTCACGCACAGCATGCAACAGGCGGCGCGCATCTCAGACAGGACCGCCTTCTTCTATCTGGGCGACCTGATAGAGATGGGCGACACCAAGCAGATATTCGAGAAACCTCAGATGGAGCTTACCGAGCAGTACATAACCGGGAGGATGGGCTGATGACCCCGCGTACCACTTTCAATTACGAAATGGAGGAGCTGAACAAAGAGATAACCGAGATGGCCAATGCCTCCCGGACCGCCTTCGAAAAATCGGTGCAGATGATCACCGACATGGACTTCTCGCTGCGCGATGAGGTCCGAGCGCTAGACAAGCGCGTCTACCAGCTCAACGAGCAGATCGACCGGCACTGCCTGGACATCATCGCCTTGCACTCTCCTGTCGCTGGTGATCTGCGTTTGATATCGGCGTGTTTGAAGATGGTGGAGGACCTCAACCGCTTCGGCCGCTACGCTACCGATATAGCGGAACTGATAGACGATTTCGAGGAGGGAAAGGCGTTCAAGCGCTTCGAATCCCTGCGCACCATGTCCTGCCTTGTGGTAGGAATAGTGGACGATGCGGTGTACTCGTTCCTGCAGAGGGACGCCGAGAAGGCGTCGCACCTTCACGAGAGGGATGATGCTGTTGATTCTCTGTACGACACAATTTTCCGCGAGATACTCACCTACATGATGGAGGACCCGCGGAAGATCACCGTGGGCATCGACCTGATCCTGGTCGCCCGCTACATGGAGAGGGTGGCCGACCACGCCTGTAATATCGGCGAGTACGTGTACCACATGGTGACCGGTGAACGATTGGATCCCAAGCTGAGGACCGGGAACGTCGAGCAGCCGCCGTGCCGCATCTTCGAGCATCCCGACCCCCGCTCCGACCTGGACCTGAAGTGACGATGAGAACGCTCCTAAACCCTTTCCAAACCCCTTATCCTATTATTTACCAGCAGCATAAGAATAATAACCATTCAGCTTCATAGTTAGCATCATGAAAAAATGCGGCATGACGGCCAATGAGGCCGTGGAAGAGCTGAAAGAGCAGATGGGCGGTTACGTCCCTCCGACGCTGCACCACATCAAGAACAACCACCCCGCTCTGGCGGTCATCATCAGGGACATGGACAAGGTCATCAACACCGACGGGGCGTTGGACCGCAAGACCAAGCGCTTGATCGCTCTGGCCTGCGTTGCCGTTCGAATGTGCGACGGTTGCATCTATCCGCAGGCGAAGGTGGCCAAGAACTGCGGGGCGACGCGCGAGGAGATCATGGAGGCGCTTAACATCGCCGTGCTGACTGGCGGAGTTCCATCATGGTCCACCGCCCGCGAAGGGATATCCGAGCTGTTCGCGGAGTGGGACGCCGAGGACGCGGAGAAGAAGTTGCTCAGCGGGAAGGCCGTTCCGAGGAAGGTCTCCGTGAAGCCCGGGGCAGGCAAGAAACCGGCCAAGAAGAAGTAAGCCAGTCACCGGCAGAAAAACATCTTTCCTTCCTTTATTATTTTAATAAGTTTATTCTTATTTTGGCAAAGTATTAATAATATCTTCTCATCACTTCACCCCGGAGAAATCACTTTGGCGTATCGACCTAACCGGAACAAGAGCAAGGCGGGGAAACCGAACAACTACCGGGACCGTGACGCGCCGTCCACCCGCGTTGGCATGCTTAACCAACGCCGTCTGGGCGAGTTCAGGTACGATGTCCGGGAGCTGTTCGTCGACAACCAGATGGACCCCGACCTAGCATCGACGTTCCTGGCCAGCATAATCGCCAAAGGTTCGCGCCAGGGCATCAGGGACGCCAAGGACTTTGTCCGCGAGCAGCAGGCGGCCGGCATCATCACCAAGCAGGTCATGGACGGCTTGATCTATTATCTGGACCGCTACACCAAGTACCAGAGCCAGCAGACCGGCGAGTAAGCTCTCACTTCTTAGGTCGTTTCTCCTTCGGGCCTGAATGCGATGCACTTTCAAAGCATCGTCATTCTTCCACCACGGACGCTCCTATCCATCCTGACCCGTCCCCGTTGAAGTTCTGCACCAGATACCAGTAGAACCATCCGTCCTCGACAGTGAACTCCGACGTTCCGTTGCCGACCAGGGAGCGCTGCTCGTCATAAATGAAGTGACCACCTTCTAGCATGGTCCACATCATGCTCTCGTTCATCAATATGAAAGAGTAGTCGGTCAGGTCCAATTCCAGATGCAGGTCCTTGTCCTGAGGCGGCTCCCAGATGGATTGGACCGAGCCTCCCTGGTCCACGGTGTAGGTCTGGTTCGTGTTGATGGGGAACCTGTTCACATCTACCTGGCGATCGTCGCCCATGGAGGGGTCCATGTCATAGATCTCGGTGAAGTTGGTCTCCGTTAGCAAACAGGTCAATCGGAAGTCCTTCCCGATCACGTCCATGCGATATGTCACCGAGGTCTCTACTCCCGAATAGACCACGGCAATCCCCAGGCAATCCTTTAAGCCAGCTTCCTGAACGTTCCTCTTTACAGCCTTCTCTCCCCAGGCCGTATCGAGCGTCGTTACATCAAGATTGAATCCTGAATATCCCATCACGGTAAGCGGCAGGCCGAAATTGAATATCGATGGTATCTCACCCTCATGGCTCACCGGATTTGTTGCCACGTATCCAAATCCGTAGCTATAGTTGAGGACCATGGACCCGTTGAACTCCAGTTCCTCTGAGCCGATCGAATAGGTCAGCTGCCCGTACTGAGGCGGCATCGGACCGAACGGGCCGGAAGGTTCGTTCTCCGCACTCACGAACATCACTGCGGCGATTGACAGTATCAAAATCGACGCCACCAACATCACTGGCCAAACCTTAGGTTCCTCTGGCATTCCCCCACCTAACGGAATGAATTTCTTGCAGAAACGTTAAAACTATCTACTGATATTGATAAAAGGAAAATTGAAGGTGTTTACTAGGGGCAGCTCTTGAAGAGTCACCCCTCATCAATGTACTGTTATCACCACGTGGAAAAGGTGCGGCCCATCCCCGACCGGTCCTACATACCTCAAGAACCAGTCGCCCGTCGCCTGAAACTCCAAACTGCCGTTGCCAATGACCGATCGTTCCTCGTCGTAACTGAATCCCGCTCCTTCGATCATCGCCATAACGTCCTCCTGAGCGATGTAGTAGTGAGCGTAGTTCGTCACGTTCACCTTGTATTCCTTATTGCTCGTAAGAACATAATCAGAGTCGTGAAGGCCGTCGAGCGTCTCGGTCCCGGCGAGATCGGGGACTCCTACCTCGGGCACCTCGGCCGAGGGTTCCCGGTCGATACTGGATATCTCACTGAAATCGACCTCCGCCAGAACGAACATCGCCCGGTACTCCGGGGTTATCACGTCCTCCCGGTAGGTCAGGGACGATCCGCTCCCGCTGTAAGTGACGCGAACCTCCGGTTCCCCTTCGACCAAGCCCTCACCTTCGAACAAAGATATGTACCGGTCGATGGACTTGGTCCCGAAAGAGGTGGTGATCTCCACCTTATCCAACAAGGACGATCCTCCAAAGAATGCGGTGTTCATGATCGGCTCTGAACCGTTGGTAAAGAACTCAGAATCCCAATCGATCTCCATCTGTTCATCCGTTCCCGAGCGGAGCACGAGCTCGGTCCCGTGAACGGTCATATCGCCGAAAGTAACCGTTACGTCGTAACTGAGCTGGCAATCCTCCGGGACAACCGGCTCATTTTGCGCTCCGACCAAGAACGCCCCTCCGCATGCACTTATAATAAGGACGGCCGCCAACATCAACGGCCACATCCTGTCGCTGTTCTCCGACACCTCCGACCTCCCAGGATTCGATTCCTATGGGGGAGCTTAAAGATATCTACAGTTCAGAATAAATAGAAAAAGATGCGGGACGGACCTCATTTCCCGCTGGCCGCAGACCAGGCCTCTTCCAGGTCCTTCCTTTCGACCGTTTCCAGCACGTAGCGTCCGAACTCCTCGCCCGTGGCGCCGTCGGAACGGCCTGTTATCCTTATCCTCTTCTCGAACTGCGTGCAGAGGTCCAGGGCCATCTCCAGCTTCCTGGCCTTGTCCACGTAGCCGATATGGTTCAGCAGCATCGCCGCCCCCTTGATTATCGAGCTGGGGTCGGCGTACTGCGCACGACCTTCGTCAACCATGCGCGGCGCGGAACCGTGTATCGCCTCGAACATGGCGTAACGCGAACCGATGTTCGCCGAACCGGCCGTACCGACTCCGCCCTGGATCTGGGCCGCCTCGTCTGTGATTATGTCTCCGTACAGGTTCGGCAGCACCATGACCTTGAACTCCGCTCGGCGGTAGGGATCGATCAGCTTTGCGGTCATGATATCGATGAACCAGTCGTCCCACGTGACCTCCGGGTACTCTTTGGCTATTCGTTCCGCAATGCTCAGGAACTTGCCGTCGGTCTTCTTGATCACGTTCGCTTTGGTGACGACCGTCACCCGGTTCACGCCCGTTCTCCTCGCGTGATCGAACGCCAGCCGGATGATGCGCTCGCACCCCTGCGTCGTTGCGACAGTGAAATCGATGGAGATGTCGTCGTTCACGTCCACGCCCTTGCTTCCCAGGACGTACGCCCCCTCGGTGTTCTCCCGGAAGAACGTCCAGTCAATGCCCTGCTCCGGCATGCGCACCGGACGAACGTTGGCGAAGAGGTCCAGCTCCCGGCGCATTGCCACGTTGGCGGACTCGATGTTCGGCATGCCGTCGCCTTTCTTCGGCGTTGTCGTAGGTCCCTTGAGAATGACATGGCACTTCCTCAGTTCCGCCAGGACCTCGTCCGGAATGGCTTTGAGCTGCTTGCAGCGGTTCTCTATGGTCAGACCGTCTATCGTCCGCACCTCCACCTTTCCGGAGGCGATCTCGTCCTTCAGCAGCTCCTTCAGCACGTTCTCGGCGTGCTTGCATATGAACGGTCCGATGCCGTCACCGCCTACCACGCCGATGACCAGCTTGTCTAGGGAGGAGTAATCCATCCAGCCAGCGGAGGCCTTCATGTCCTCCACCCGCTTCAGCTGCTCCTTGAGTATCTTCCCGAAGTGCTCCTTGGCGGCGTTTATCTCGGCGTCGTTCATTTTGACCGGGAGAAGGCAAACGATGGACGCTTATTACTTTTTTCAGGTGTTTGTTCTGAAAGGATCATTGGTCGACGATCAACTATCAGATAATAAATAAATAATAAATCATTAATAATCAATATATAGGTTCGATCCCGATATCGACCTCGATGAACGTTGATCGCCGCCAGGAAGGACAGGAACTGGAGTTCAAGAGGTCGGTAAGAAATTTCAACGATATCGGCCAGACCGCTTGCGCTTTCGCTAACACCTCTGGCGGGGAGATACTCATCGGGGTCGATGACCAGGGCAATTCGATCGGTCTGGACGAAAGCAGGCTGGACGATCTGCGACTGCGGCTTTCAGGGGCGATCCAATGCGTTTCACCAACTCCTATTCATAACGTTCAGATCGATAAGGCAGAGGGGAAGAGCATCATAACAGTGAGGATAAAGGCGTTGGCCACTGATGCGTTCTGCACTCATAATGGACTGCTCTACACCAGGTCGGGAAGCTCCAATCTCAGAATGGATGGTCCGGCGTTGATGCAGTTCCTTGCCGACCGGCAGCTGCTACGGTACGACTTCCGAACCAACGATGAGTCATTGAAGGACATCGATGAGAAAAAGGTCAGGGATTACCTTCTCAAGCGCTCGCCTGGTGTGGTCCCCGATCAATTCGATCTAAGGGATGTGCTCTTCAATCTCAAGCTAGCGACCATTAGAGGCGATCTGAGGAACGCCGCTGTGCTCATGTTCAGCAATAATCCTCGAAGGGCGGTTCCGCAGAGTGAGATACGGCTCGTACGCTTCGCCGGGCGGGAACCGGTCAGGATACTTGACAGGCTATACGCCGACGGAACCATCCTTGATAACCTGTCCACGGCAGAAGCTTTCATATTCAGGAACATCAAGGTCGGTCTCAAGGTCGAAGGGATGATCAGCCAGGAAGTCCCGGAATATCCAGTGGCCGCTATCAGGGAGCTTTTGATAAACGCTGTCGTGCACCGGGACTATTTTGATTGCAACGGGGTTCAGGTGAGCATATTCGACGATCGTATCGAGATAGTGAATCCCGGTCAGTTGCTTCCAGGGCTCAGCATTTCCGCGCTCGGATCGATATCTATCCAGAGGAACCCCCTTCTCTACGGGCTGTTGAGGGAACTGCGTATAGTTGAGGGAATGGCCACGGGCATACCGAGAATAAGATCGGCCATGATGGAGGCCGGACTCCCTGACCCGCGGTTCGAGGAGATCGCCGGTTTCTTCAAAGCCACTCTGCTGAACTCGTCGGCCAGAGAGCTCAACCCCATCACCGATAGGCAGAAAAGGGCGCTCCAGGCCATACAAGAAAAGGGCAAAATAACTACCGGCGAGGTCTCTTTCATGATGTCGGTGTCCGTTCCGACAGCCTACAACGACCTTCAAGCATTGGAGAGGGCCGGATACGTGGTTCGAAAGGGCAAGGGGCGTGGATCTTACTATCTTCTCATTAAGTGAGCGCGGGTGCCCCAAACAAAATATCAGCGTCCGGCGGGGATCGGCGGAGGATCTAACGACAAATCAGGGAGAGGGTTATGGGATGGGCCTTTCTTCCGGACGCCTTAGCCTAGAAGGCATAGTTAATCTTGGTGCCGCGACCTTATAAAGTATTGCTTTACACTATCAAAGCTAGTGAACCAACAACAACCGTGATGAGCTGGTTCGTTCGGCGAAGAACGTTCATCCCCCGGTTCCGATCGTTACGGGTCATTTCCTGCCTGGTATCATTTTGGTGTTTGATTAATTAAATAACATTATAATAAATTAATATAACAATTGTCCTATCATTTAAATACTTACTTGCTTCTTGCTCTCAATTATGATAGTAAATTATGATAAGTTTCTATCAATTCACCCGACATCACAACCGGTCCGGCATCGGCGCAAGGTTCCCTTCCAACCCCGGATCTCCATCGAGCTGAGCACCAAGAAGGTGCTGCAGGAGATCCGTATGATGGACATGGAGCTGGACCGGTTCATCCTGTCCGCCGCGGACTATCTGGAGCTGGTGACGGAAGCGTACGCTTCCAACATCCATTGGAGCACCAAGCTGGAAGGGAACCCTCTGAGCGAGGAGGAGGTGGTCCGTCTCACCAGGCAGACCTTCGCCGGTAAGGAGGAGAAGAACCCTGGCCCGCAGCAGGAGATCGTGAACCACCTCTACGGCCATTTCCTGCGGGACCGCCTGAAGCTGCCTTGGTCCCCCGGGACCATTAGGTCCGTCCATGACATGCTGACCGAGGGTACCGGCACGGAAGGGGTTCCCGGCGAGTTCCGCCGCACCCACGCTTCCGTCTTTGACGCCGGTACGGAAGCGTTCATCGCCTGCCCCCCGGAGCACATAGAGGACGAGATAAGTTCCCTGCTGGTCTGGTTGAACTCGTTCGGGCAGGCCCTGGAACCGCTGGTATGCTCGACGGTGTTCTTCCACGAGTTCGAGAGCGTACATCCCTTCCAGGACGGCAACGGCCGGGTCGGGCGCACGCTGTTCCATCTTCTTTTGCAGGAGACGGGGATGCGCAACGCCAAATTATGTAAGATCGACCATCACCTCCTAAGGAACCCTGCGACCTATTATGATCTGCTAGCTTACGCCGATGAAAGCGCCTCTTATGCGGAAATGATCGATTACTTCTCGCTCTGCGTACTGGAGGCATATGAAGAAGCATTGGGCAAGTATCGGGGGAAGGACCTGTTGAGCGAAGGACTGGACGAGGGAAGCATCAGGCTGGTGCAGAAGGCCCGTTCCTGCGGTGTGGCGTTCACTCTCAAGGAGGCCGCGGGCTGGGTGGAGGGGGTGGGGGAGCAGACCGTCCGCTCCCGATTGAACCATCTGGTCGACATAGAGGTGCTGAGCAAGGAGGGAAGGACCGCCGCCACCCGCTACCGTTTCCTCGATCCCTTCGAATCGTTCAAGGAAAAGGTGAGGGAACGGGGCTACCTGCAAGGTAGGATCGCCTAGGCCTTGCCCTGCTTGGCCACGGCGTTTATCGCTTTGTTCACCGCGTCCTGGTCCCCCAGGTAGTAGGAGCGGATGGGCTTCATCGCCTCGTCGAGCTCATACACCAATGGCACACCGGTCGGAATGTTACGTGACACGATCTCCGCGTCTGGCACGTTGTCCAGGTATTTGACCAAAGCCCGCAGCGAATTCCCGTGGGCGGCGATGATGACCCGCTTGCCGTTCTTAAGCTCCGGAACGATCTGCTCCTTCCAGTAAGGTACGAATCTCGCCACGGTGTCCTTCAGGCACTCCGTGCCCGGAACGTCCTCCGGCGCGAGGTCCGCGTAACGGCGGTCGTGCACCGGATGGCGGGGATCGTCCAATTCCAATGCCGGCGGGCGTACGTCGTAGGCGCGGCGCCACAGCAGCACCTGCTCCTCCCCGTACTTCTTGGCCATCTCTGATTTGTTCAGTCCCTGCAAGGCGCCGTAATGCTTCTCGTTGAGGCGCCATGATTTCCGGACGGGAAGCCAACACAGGTCCATGTCATCCAGGACGATGTCCAGGGTCTTGATGGCCCTTTTCAGGACCGATGTGAACGCCAGATCGAACTCGTAGCCTCCGTCCTTCAGCAGACGGGCGGCCTCGTGCGCTTCGCTGACGCCCTTCTCCGAAAGACCGACATCGGTCCAGCCGGTGAAGCGGTTCTCCTTGTTCCAGGTGCTCTCCCCGTGGCGAAGTAGTACGACCTTGATCATCTTGCTCAGCACTGGATGAGGAAGGGGGCTGAAAAGGGTTTCGACGAACCGGCTTAGGTTGGCAAGTTGAGGGAAGCAAGGTGTTCAGCATTTTGATCGTAGTGGTCTTACCGGCCCCGTTCGGACCTAGAAGTCCGAATATCTCCTTCTCCTGAACCAGCGGGTCCAGGGAGTCCACGGCGGTGAAGTCGCCGAAAAGGCGGGTCAGCCCCTGGGTGAGGACCATCATGTCCCCGCCTCATAGGAATATCTAAGTTTATGCGAAGCCAGCATGTCCTTGTCGCATCGGTCCGGCGATTATATACCGTTTTTCCGTCCCCCTCAATTATATTTCAATTCATTTATTCAAAATAGTAATATAAGGTCGTATGAAAATAAATTCCCAAGGTTTCACACTTCGAGACTTTGGAGGTTCTTAACATTGGCACATTCTACTAGGGCTGCGGCGTCCGTCCTGACGCTAGGTATGATGATCGTCTGCGCCGCCTTGGTCCTGCCCGGGGCGGCGGCCGAAGACGTGGACTGGGTTATGCACGACACCTCGCCGATAGAAAGGTTGGTGTCGGCGTACGCGGTGCTTCCGGACGGGCGTATCTTCATCTGCAACGGCCACGACATGAACATATCGGAAATCACAGCGGAGAATTGGATATATGACCCCTATTCGCTGGAATGGGAAAGGGTGGCCGATTGTTATCGGGCAACGGAATTGAGCGCCGCGGTGGCCATGCCTGACGGTAAGGTCTATATCTTCGGAGGATCGGAATTCGGCAACCCCCTGACCAATGTGATGATATACGACGTGAGAAACGACTCCTGGAGCGATGGGCCGGACCTTCCCACGGCACTTTCCCTGACGGAGGCGATAGCCATAGACGATAATACGATCCTGATCGCTGGTGGGACCACCGCGCTCTCATTTACCAGTATTGTGGACAAGTGCTACCTGTTCTACATCTCCGAATCGACCTTTACGCCGGCCGCGGACCTTCCCGACGAGAGGGCCGTGGGGGCCTTGGTCATGTACGACGATACCTTGTACTATCTGGGAGGGCTGGATTCGAGCGCGACCGCCAAGGACACCATATTCGCCTACAGCATAATGTGGGACTACTGGTGGTCCGCCGGCACTCTCCCTGAGAACCTGGTGCAGCATGCCGCGGTGGCCGGGAGCGATGGGAACATCTACGTGATCGGCGGACGGAACAGCTTCAGCTGGTTCAGCGCTGGGAAGGACACCGCCTTCGCCTATAACCTGTTCACCCAGCTCACCACTCCGTTGCCTGCGCTCAACGAGGGCATCGCGAACGCCGCGGCCTTCGAGCTGGCCGGCGGGAAGATCATGTACATGCATGGGAACGACGGCTACACCGCCAACACGGGCGTGTTCGCCATACAGGCCTGGGGGGCGAGTGCCACTCTCTCCTCGGCATCGGTAGGGCAGGGAGGTAGCGTCTGGCTCAGGATCAGCATCACCAGCAACTTCATGGAGATGCACGGGATGGCCGGGGTGGTCTACCTGGAGCGGGACAACGGCACTTACGGAGCCTACTACATCGACACCATTGGGGAGAACGATGCGCTGGTCGAACTGTCCGTCTCCGAATCCTTGGCTCCAGGGACCTATGAACTGGTCCTGCACAACGTGAACATCGGTTACGGCGCGGACCAGTCCTTCCCCTTTGAACCCCTGGTCCTGACGGTGACCGAGTCGCCTACCGCGCAGGAGCAGATCGACGGGTTGCAGGCGGAGCTGGACGAAGCGAACGCCGACCTCAAGGAGGCCGTGGACGCCAAGCTGGACGCCATGATCGGTTACATCATTCTGATCGTGGCGCTGGGCGCGCTGATCGTCGGCGTGATCATTCTGGTGCGCAAGAAATAGGCGTCAAACACCTTCCTTTTTTCATTTTTCTGGACGCATACTATAATATCGCCACCAGGAAGTAATCTCACGAGGGTCCCGACGACGGGACCGAGGGGAAAAGTGAGTTGGATGTTCAAGAGGACTTTCGTTATCGTCATGGCCCTGATGATGGGCCTCAGCGCTCTGGCCTTCGCCCCGGGGGCGCAGGCCGCGGATTACGGCTGGAACTTTGAGGGGGATCTGCCCACGGGCAGGTCGGGCTTCCTGAGCGTCGAGCTGCCCGATGGGAAGATCTTCGTATCCATGGGCTACGACGTCTCTGGCGTGAACTTCCTCGACGATTCGTGGCTGTTCGACCCGGTGACCATGGACTGGACGGCGCGGGCCGACTCGCCGAAAAGCATGACCTTGGTCAGCGGGGCCTATCTCAACGGCCGGGTGTACGTTTTCGGTGGATATGCGGACCCGGGCGTTCCGTTGGACTCGGTCCTGGTATATGACGTCGGAACGAACGTCTGGAGCATCGGCCAGGACCTTCCGGCGCCCGCCTATTACATGGCCTGCGTGGCCGTGGACGACCGGAACATCCTGGTGGCGGGAGGGGACCAGCAGCTCAACTATGGGATCAGCGACTGCTACCTGTTCAACGTGGACACGGAGATATTCTCCCCGGCGGACAACCTTCCCGAGGGCCGGGCCGCCGGAAGCATGGCCATGGCCGGAGGCACGGCGTTCTACTTCGGAGGTTGGGACGAGTCGCACGACGTAGTGGGGGATGTCTTCGCCTACAATATAGAAGGCAACGAATGGACGGCGCTCACCGAGATGTACGAGCCGCGAACGGGAATGGCCTGCGCCATCTCCGAGAACGGGCTGATATATCTTATCGGAGGGAGCGGGTTGTCGGATTGGTATACCAACGACAACACCGGCGACGTCATGGCCTTCAATCCGGTGGACGGGCAGTTCAGCGGATTCCCTTCGCTGCCGGAACAGTCGAGGTACGGGGCGGCCGTGGCGGTGGGAAGCAAGATGTTGTTCTTCGGAGGGCACGACGGATCGACATCCCGACTGGAGATATACTCGCTGGAGAACGTCCGCACCCGGGCGGAGCTGACCGAAACGACGGTCGAACAGGGGGACGACCTGTGGATCAGGGCGTGGGTGGATACCGAGCTGGAGCTCGAATGGGGATTGTACGGCACGTTCTACCTGGTACAGGGGAACACCAGCTGGGGCAGCGTGGACATGGTGGCCGCCAGTGGCAATGAGGCGTACGTCCGTTTCCAGATACCCGAGGACCTTCCGGCCGGCGAATACGTGATCGAGTGCTACTGGGCCTCGCTGGGTACGGCGTTAGGCGTGATGTGCCCGTTGGAGCCGATGTCCTTCACGGTGGTGGAAGCGTCGTCCCTCGACGAGAGGCTGGACGGGCTGCAGGAGCAGAACGACGACCTGCAGGACCAGATCGACGCCTTGCAGGCGGAGCTGGACCAAGCGAACGCCGATCTCAAGGAGGCGGTGGACGCCAAGCTGGACGCGATGATCGGGTACGTGATATTGATACTGGTCATAGTGGTCCTGGTCGTAGCGGTGATATCGCTGGTCCGCAAGAAGTGAGCCAAACACCTTCCATCCTTTTTATTTTATTATCATATCAATATTAATAATGGGCAAGGCCATCATTGCCAAATCTGTTTATGGGACCGGGGGGAGAACAAGCCATGATGAAGAGGTCATTAACGATAGTGTTGGTCATGATGATGTTGGCCGGCGCCTTGACGATGCTGCCTGGCGCGGATGCCGAGTTCACGCAGTGGGTGAACGAGGGAACCATGCCGGTCAGTAGGATGAGCCATGCCGGAGCGGAGCTGCCTGACGGGCGGATCTTCGTGGCCTTGGGCATCAACGAGGATGGGACCGGTTATCTCAACGATACTTGGATATACGACCCGGACGCGAAGGTCTGGACCAGGATGAGCGACTCTCCGGTAAGAGGGGGGTTCTGCACCGCCACCTACCTTGGCGGCAAGGTGTACGTTTTCGGCGTCTACAATGGGGGTTATTACGATAGAACGCTGAGCTACGATGTGCGGAACGACTCCTGGGCGATCGGAACCGAATTGCCCCAGGTGAAGGCCTTCATGGCCTCGGCGGAGATCGACGAACGGTACATTCTCCTGGCCGGGGGGTATCCATCTCCCGTTTCCAGATGTTATCTTTACGACACGGTAGACCAGACGTACGGAGACACCGATTCGCTCATGGAGGGCAGGGCGGCCGGGACCCTGGTCAGGGACGGAGGGAAGGTCTTCTACCTCGGGGGCTGGGATTTCTCGACCACCGTCCGCGATGATATTTTCGCCTACGACATCGCCAGCCGCACCTGGGACTGGGCGGGCCAACTGCCCGCTCCCCGCTGCAACATGGCCGGGGTCATGGGCGGCAACGGACTGGTGTACCTGCTCGGGGGAGGGTCGACACCAACGATGGGGGTCGGCGCCCAATCCACGGCCTGGGCCTGGGACTCCCTGACCAACGAGTTCACCGTCATCTCCGGCCTGCCGGTGCCCATCCGGTACGCCACGGCCTTCGACCTGGAGGACGGCCGGGTCGTCTACATGGGCGGGTATAACGACATGGGATTGAACTCGCAGGTCTACTCTTTGCAGACCACGAGAGTGGTTGTTGAGCTGACTACGGACACCGTCGGTCAGGGGGAGAGCGCGTGGGTGAGGATGAGCTTCCTGGGAGAGCCCGATTCGACCGTGAACGGAATGGCCTACCTGGTGCGGAACGATGTCATCTGGGCGGGCGTGCAGTTCAGCTACCCCGCGGATATGAGCGTCATGATATCCTTCCCTATAGTGGCGGATATGCCGGCAGGAACGTACGCTCTGGAGTTCAGGGACGTATACGTGATCGGCGAGACCGGCGACCATCCCCTGCCCTCCCTGCTCCTGACCGTAACCGACACCCCCTCGGCGGAGGAGCTGGCGGCAGAGCTGGAACAGCAGATATTGGAATTACAGGCAGAGTTGGATGCCGTGCGGGCAGAGCAGCTGGCGCGGATCCAAGAACTGCAGACGGAGCTGGCGGCCGCCCAGGATGGCCTGGACGAGGTCAACGCCTCCGTCGCCTCCCTGCAGGGAGACCTGGACTCGCTCCTGCTGGAACTGGCCCTGATGCAGGAACAGCTGGACCTGGCTCAGGAGAACGCCGAGGAGAGCAACGAGAGCCTGGACCGCCTGCAGGACAACATGACCGCGCTAATGATATCACTCGTCCAGCTGCAGGGACAGCTGGATGACGCGCAGGACGCCCTCGATGAGGCGAACGAAGCGCTAGCTTCGTCCGAGGAGAACGTTTCCGACACGCAGGACCAGCTGGACGGGAAGATGGACGCTTCCCTCGGTTACCTGATCCTGGTGGCGGTGCTCGTCGGCATCGCGGTGAACGCCGTGCTCCTGATGAGAAAGAAACGAGCCTAAACCTTTTTCTTCCCTTTTTTCAATGCTTGAAGAAGCCAGCCTTCTCCATTGCTTGTCTTGCGACGGCGTTGCTCGGCCCGTCGCCCCTGGCCACGTTGATGGATATTCCGGGACCGAGCGCCTCCGACAATCTTCCTATCCCCGCGTTCGTTAAGCCAGGGCAGAGTATGAACGAACTAACGCCTTCCGTTCTTACGAGGTCCAGGCACACCTTCTCCGCCTCCTTCTCGTGCCGCACCAGGACGCTGATCAAACGGTAGAGGGGCGTCTCGATGACGCTCCTGTGCTTCGCAGGATCGGCGTCCGGGGTCATGGCCACGAAGGCGGCTACGAAACGTTCATCGGTCATGGACCGTAATAGGCCGCGCCGGGATATCTAAGGTTCGAGTTTCCCAGCCAAGGCAGTTCTTCCCGAGTTCAATCTCCATGATTCCGCGGGCACGGTCCGTTCTCCCACTCTTTTATAATCCCCCCGTCCCCTAGTTTCATCACCCGCAAAGGTGGGGGGTTCGAACATTAGATCTTATCTAGTCCTGCTGACCGCTTTAGCTCTGCTTCTGACCGTCGTCGCCGTTCCCGTTCCAACCGAGGCCGCCCCGGCCTGGGAATACTTGGACACCATGCCCTTCGAGCTGACCCGGTTCTGCTCCGCGCAGCTGCCGGACGGCAGGATGTTCGTCGCCATGGGCTCCTCCGGGGCGATAAGCGAGGACACCTGGATATACGATCCGGCGGAGGATGATTGGTTCGAAGGTTCCTACGCTCCATCGGGATGGTGGTTCTCCTCGGCCGCGGCCATGCCCAACGGCACCGTCTACGTGTTCGGTGGGATGCGCGCTGGTATGCCAGACCCCGAGTACAATGTTAAAGTGTTAGTCTACGAAACGGCCACGGACACCTGGAGGACCGGGCCCACGAACCCCCTTCCCACGTACCTGGGGGCAGCGGCGGCCTTGGACGACCGTCGCATACTGATCGCGGGCGGGTATCTGGATGGCACGAAGAGCAATTGCTACATCTTCGATACGGAGACCGAGCGGTTCTCCGAGGCCGCCAAGCTCCCCCGTCCAAGGGCGGCCGGTTCGGTGGTCGTCAGTGGGGGGAGCGTCTTCTTCATCGGCGGCCTCGATGAACCCCCGGTGAACGAGGATGAGGTCTACCGCTACGACATCGCGATGGGAACGTGGGGTCTGCAGGGGACCATGGCCGAGCCCTGCTCCTTCGAGAGGGCTGCGGTGGGGGCGGACGGAATGGTCTATCTGCAGGGCGGATCCCAGGGACTGATCTACGATGAGGACCCGCCGGCCAGGGCGCGGGCGCTCGATCTCGGCGACATGTCCCTGCACGAGCTGCCCACGCCCCCGGAGAAGGGGGCGCACGGCGCTCTGCTGGTCAGCGAGGGCCGTCTGGTGATGTTCGGCGGCTCCGGCGATGACCTGCTGATCAACCAGGAGGTCCTTTCCCTGCCCTTGTACGAGAACTCGGCCGAGATCGGCGCCACCAGCGCCGGACCGGGGACCTCAGTTAGAGTGAACGTTTCGGCCGAACTGTTCTTCGTCAACGATATCGCCATATCGGCCACCGCGCACCTCATGAAGGACGGAGTGAGCTACGGAAGCTGTTCACTGTCAACCCCGTCAGGAGGTTTCGCCACGGCGCTTCTGGAAATACCGGAGGACGCCGCGCCGGGGATGTACGAGGTCGTGATGATCGAGGCGCATCTCGGCGTTGGCGTGGAATGCGCCATGCAGTTCGAGCCGATGGAATTGACGGTCACGGACGCTCCCTCTCCCGATGAACGAATCGGGGAGATGCAGGACCAGCTGAACGAGACACAGGGCGAGCTGGCCGACCTCAAGGATTCGCTGGACGGGAAGATGGACGCCTGGATCGGATACGTGCTGCTCGGGATGCTTGCGCTCGTCGTAATCCTTCTGGTCCTGCAGATGGTGAGAAAGAGGTGAAGGACATCACCGTTTAAGCCATTCGACCACGCCGGAGACGTCCGTGCCGTCGAACCGCAGCGCCGTCTGGCCATCGGGGAGCGAGAGCCCAACCTCCGATCCCATGCCCAACAGGAACAAGGCTATGGTACCGACTTTGAGAAGCTCTTCCGAGAACATCGGCAGTTCCTCCTCCCGGCCAGCGGTCAGATCCACCACCATCGCGGACGGTCCTGGTTCAGGAAGATATCCCAGTGCGCCTATCCCAACAACGTATAGGGCCATCTCCTCGGCGGTGACCAGGTGCGGCAGGAATCCGAACAGTTCCTGGTTCATCAGGTAGAGGTGGTCGCCCACCTTCTCGATGACCTCCACGGTGTCCACCTCCCTGTTTCCGGTCCCGTAGAGCACGGTCACCCCGGAAGCCGCCAGAGCCGTTGCGAGAACGCTCTCCCTTCCTCCCGAATGAAGATCGGCCAGGTCCTGGAAGACCAGCAAGCGCCGGAAACCTTCCTCGCGCCTTATCTCCCCCAGGGCATCGATCACTTCCTGATTCTCCAATGGCTTGAAGCGCCGCCGCACCTTTCTGCGGAAGAGGAGCCTGGATCGGCGGTCCCCCTTGAGATATTCGTCCCTGAACATGCCCAGCCCGCGTGAAAGTTTCCTTTCCTTAAGCGCGCTCCCCTTGCCGCCATCCCTTTCCAGCTCCCGGGCGTGCTGGACGAGGTACTCGAATCCCTTGAGCCTGGCGGCAATTCGCTCCGCCTCGACCGGCGGATGGTCCTTGCGCAGAAGGGACTCGACCTCCCTCTGCATCTGACGATAGTAGGCCAGGGTGAGGTCGTTGAACAGCCAGGGCTGGCCGTGCTTCCTCTGGTAGTATTCCCGGTTCCGCTCGAATATCTGCTGGTACTCCTTGTTCTCCAGCTTCTTGAAGGAGAGGCTCCCTTTGTGATAGATGAAACAGCCTTCGTTTATCACCAGGCGGTGACCGGACCTCCGGACGCGGAGGCAATAGTCATCGTCCTCGAACATGCCCAGGCCGAACCTCTCGTCGAGAAGCCCGACCTTCTCCAGGACGTCCCGCCGCATGGCAACGCAGTAGAAACCGAGCTTTTCGGTATCGAAGATGTGACCTTTGTTCTTCGCTGTGTAACGACGCGAGACCTCAACATAGTTCTCCTCGTTCAGCGAAGGGATCACCACGGTCTGCTCGTTCCCCGCTGAATTCGTTATCGGGCATATCAGACCGATGGAACGGTCCTTCTCCAACGGTGCGAGCAGCGCATCCAGCCATCCCGGTGTGGCCATGGTGTCGTTGTTCAAAAGCACCACGCAATCGCCCTTGGCGGCGCGCATCCCGTCGTTGTTGCCGCTGGCGTAGCCTTTGTTCTCCGCGTTCAAGATCAGCCGGACGTTGTCGTGCTCCTTGGCGACCGCACGCAGGTGCTCCGGCGTTCCGTCGGAGGAGGCGTTGTCAACGATTATGAGCTCGAACTGGTCTCTGGGAGTGTATAGGAACAGGCTCTCCAGGCAGGGGATGGTTCCCTCCTTAAGCTGGTTGTAGGTCAGGACCACTAGGCTAGCTCGCATGTCGACCCGCTCGAATGAATGCCTGGCCTATAGAACCTTTCGCTTGCCGTGCTTGCCTTCGGACATTTCCTCGAGGTGAGAACGGATGTCCTGGAACCTCTGGTCCCAGGAGCTTTTACGCGCCACGTCGATCCTTTTGTCGCGGATATCGTCACCCTTCTCCTCCAGGGCGGAGAGGATGCCTTTCTCGAACTCCTCGTCCGTCTCGTAGAGGTAACAGATGTCAGCGTACTGCTCCATCTCCGGAAGCTTGACGCTCACCACCGGCTTGCCGCTGCTTATGTATTCGTAGAACTTGACCGGGTTGGTGGCCAGGGTCAGCTCGCAAACGCGGAAGGGAATGATGCAGACGTTGAAATAAGAAAGATAACCGGGGAGGTCCTTGTACGGCATCTCCCCCAGCAGATGCACGTTAGGCAACTTCTTCAGGCCGTTCACCTCGCAGCCGAGGGTCGAGCCGATCAGAACGAAGTTCCATTCCGGATGCTTCTCGGCGCATCTGTGCACGACACCGGGGTCGAACCACTCGGAGATCGCGCCATGATAGCCGATGATAGGTTTTTTCACGGATTCCAGCTTTCCGTTGGGGGAGAGCGTGTGGAACATCTCGAAGTCCGTGCCGTTGCGGACCAGGATGGAGTTGTCATTGAACGCCAGGGCCTTCTCGTGAAGCTTCGCGGAGCTGGTGACGACCAGGTCGGCGTTCTCCATGAGCTTGGTCTCCCTTTTTACCACCTCGGTGGCGTTGTTGCTGAACCCGGCGTGATCGTCCATGCAGTCGAAGACCAGCGTCCCGCCGATCTTGGAGCGGAGCACGTTCGCCAGCTGCGCCCAGCCGGGGAACTGCACCAGGTACGTCACGGAGGTAGGCTCCAGCTCTCTCATCACCGACAGGAGGCCTTGGACCAGGTTGTTCAGGTCCCCGCCCTTGATGCGGTCCTGGTAGACGTTGAGCTTGTTCAGGGTGCTGAGGTGCACCTCGAACACATGGTCCCGCAGTTTACCCAGCTTGACGTCCTTCAGCGCCTCCGCGTTGGTGAGGTAACGGGCGCCTTTGGCCGTCAGCGTCATGTTGACGAAGATGACGGTATAGCCATTCTCAGCGAAGCGGGACACCAGCTGCTGCGGCCTCTGCCAGCGGAACTCCCAGGGGATGACCGGGAACACCACTAGGACGTTCTTACCAGAAGCGTCCTCTTGAAGGTCCTTGATGTTCGACGCCTCCTGGTGATAGAACATTTGCTGGACCTGCTGCGGCGAGTACTTGAAGGCCAGGTCCTTCATCGTGGATACCAGGCCCTCCGAGCGCAGCTTCTCCACCCCCAGCTTCTGGACCTTTGCGACGCGTTCAGCGATCTTGATGGTCGGGATGCTCTCCAGGAACTCCAGGCGCAGCTGCATGCTGCGCGCCCAGTCCGACATGGTCATTAGTTCCGCTTGCTTGGACATGAACTTCTCGGTCATGTCCTGAAGTTGGGCGAAGTTCTCGTCGCGCTCGTTAGCCACCCGCGCCATGCCCTCGGTGGCGATGCGCAGGTCGGTGCGGACCAGCTCCATCTCCTGCCTATACTGTTGGGAAAGGACACGCTCGCCCTCCAGCTCCTGGAGTATCGCTGCCTTGCGCTCTCTCTCGTTCAGGAGATCGGATTCGGTCTGGATCCTCAGGGAGCGCTCGGCCGACAGCCGGAGCCGCTCGGATTCCAGCTCGATCCTTTGGCTTTCCAGTCGGCCTTCAATCTCGGCCAAGGATGATCTCATCCTTTCCACTTCATCGCTCAACCCGCCAAGCCGCCTTTCCTGCTCCTGTAGGCGTTCCTCGCGCGCCTTGGCATGGGCGATCATCTCCGTCAAAGCGCCCTTCGTGGCGTCAAGTTCCAATCTGGCGGCGTAAAGCTGCTGCTCACGTTTCTCCAGCAGCTCCCGGTCGGCGAGATGAAGCTCGGCCTTGCGGTATCTCTGGGGTATGAGGTGGGGGCGCTCCTTTCCGAACACAAGGTCGATAAAACGTTCGCAAGCCTGACGATAGGTCTCCCAAAGGGCTTCAGGAACCTTTGCCTCCCCGAGCGCCTGAGGAAAAGTGATCATCGTCAACCTTCTGTCGTGCTTTAGGAACAGGACGTAAAGGCTGCGGTACATGACGAACGATAACGGTATCGGGGAATCGAACACCCATTCCTGATCGGTGATCCAATGCCTTCCTTCGCCGTCGACCACCACGTTATCGAAGGTAAGGTCGAGATTGGCCACCGGCATCATTTCCCCCATAAGCTCGGCCGGCGCCTCGGCCAACAGTTCCCGGACCGCGCCGTTCATCTCTGTCCCGGAGGCAACGACGCCAAGCGCTTCCTGGTAGGTTCTGAATCGTTGGACCGTTTCGACGAACCCTTCGCGGTCACCTTGCATGGCCATTCGGACCAGTTCGTCCTCGACCGAGGTTCCGCGCACAAAGTCCATGCGCACCCGGTCCTCCATAGGGACGGTGTGCGGCACGTTCGCGTTGCGCAGGCGTTCGCGCAGAAGCTCCGCCCCCCTGACCATGTTCAGAACATGCGGCACGCTCTCGGCCGACAACGCCCTCTTGACCACCCACCTCTCATTTCCTGAAGAGAGGACCGTGGTCTCCGTGCGATACTGGGGAAGCCTTTCCCGGTTGTACTTCACGAAGTCGACCTTCACCGCGTCCATGTCAAAGCCTGCAGACCACTAGGAACGAGTTTGCCATCAGGGGGAACGCGTTGTTGCTCAAAATGTTATCGCAGGCCAGCCCCTCGTCGAACAGCACGAAGCGCTCCTGGTCGTAGCTGGGGGAGCCTTTCCCCATCTCCCCCGGGCGCGGCAGGGAACGATCGGAGTAGATCCGATCGGGCATCTTATAATCGGGGTGAGGATAGTAGAACTCCGTTTCGCTGAAACCCGAGCCGTTGAGAAGACCGATAAGCTCCTGGCGTCCGAAGGTGCGGAACCCTCTCTCGTCCGGATATCCTTCCAACCCCTGGAACAGCTTTCCCGAGTGGTCCTCCGGCGCCCCCGCCCAGTACTTCAGGCCGAGCTGGTTCTCGATCGCCAGGATGAGCGTTCCGTCCGGCTTCAGCGAGTCGCGCGCCCTGCGCAGCAGATCGCTGTAGGGGTCGGTGCTTCTGGCGTAACGACCGGCGTATTCCAGGACGCCAATGAGCGTCACGTAATCGAAGCCATCCCCGGCCGGAACGTCCTCGAAGCGCCCGGCGAATATCGTGAGGTTGTTGGCCTTAGGATACCTGGCGGCGATTATCTTAACCCTCCTCTCCGATAGTTCGACGGCCGTCACCCGTTCGACCTTCTCGCAGAACAATCCGGTCAAAGCACCGCAGCCGGCGCCTATCTCCAGGAGAGAGGCGTTCTTCTTGAAAGGGAACCATTCCAGTAGGTTCCTGCGCCTGGGGTGGAAGTGGTAGAGGACCGGCCAACGGTCGTCATTACGTACGGCCTCTTCCAGATCCTTACCGGACGAGGCGAGGGCGAGGAGGTCGTCCTCCACGTCACCGTCGGAATATTCCTCCTTTCCGGTGACGTGCTCCAATATGAGTCTTGGTCCGCCCATCATTAGCCCCAACGCCAGCCCTTAGGCCCTTCTGCGAGGTCTGATTAGATGTGCCGATTTAAACTTATTGAGAAGTAAAATTATTGCTGGCCTGCTCCAGCGTACTAATTGGCCCGCTCAACGCTCATATCGAACCCCATGTCGAAAGCCCCTACCACGAACTTGTTCGCCACGACGTACACGGAAAAGATGTCGTAAAGGCGGTGGTGCACGACCAATTCCCCGGACGGATCGTAGCTGGTGCATCCCAATGAGATCAGGTACTGTCCTCCCTGCAGGAGCATGGGGGCCCGGAACTCCACCACGAACTCGTCCCCCGGAAGAACTGGCCCGGGGTCCATCATCTCCAGCTTGGAGTTGGTGCCGGTGAGCTCGTTCCCCTTGACATCCTTGATGGTCATGGCGAATATGGGGTCGGGAACTTCCGCTAGGGCCGTTACCCGCATCCTGATGGAGAACACGCTGCCTTTCTGGATGGATTGGGACAGACCTCCGCTCTCATCGAAGGCCCCGAAATCGGTGATCCTCATCCTGCCGTCACCGTAGTCCAAGGCGGATGCGTTGACGACGACCTTGTCGCGCCAAAGCCCGTCGGCCGTTGTAACGGTCGTGGAACGCCTCTCCACGGAATTGGCCCCGGCCACGGTGCGCTTGTAGAGGTCTACCATCTCCTTTGCCGACCCTTCGCCAACTTTGCTTCCGTGGTCCAGTACCATGGCCCGGTCGCAGTACTTCAGCACCGAGTTCATGTCGTGAGTGACGAAGAGGATGGTCTTACCGGCCTTCTTGAAGTCCTCGAACTTGCGGTAGCATTTCGCTTGGAAGTAGATATCACCGACGCTCAACGCTTCGTCAACGATGAGCACGTCCGGATCTACGTTGATGGCCAAGGCGAAAGCTAATCGAACGAACATGCCGCTGCTGTAGGTTTTCACCGGCTGGTCTATGAACTCCCCAATGTCGGCGAACTCCACGATGGATGGAACGAGCCTCTCCATCGCGGTCCTAGAGATGCCCTGCATCGTACCGTTCAGGTAAATGTTCTCCATGCCGGTCATCTCCGGGTTGAAACCGGCACCTAGTTCCAGCAAAGCCGCTATCTTTCCATTGACCGCTACGGTCCCTGACGTTTGAGAGGTGACCCCGGTGAGGATCTTGAGCAGGGTTGATTTTCCGGAGCCGTTCCGGCCCAGAATGCCAACGGTCTCCCCCTTGTTAACGACGAGGTCCACATTTTCCAGGGCGTGGAAGTCGGAGTGATACTTCTTTCTCCGAACGTCCAAGGCCTCTTTGGCCCTGTCGGACGGTTTGCGATATAGACGGTACGTCTTGCCCAGACCTTTGATCTCAATGACCATTTCCGTCAAGATCATCACCTCACAACACGTCCGCCAGATGCGGCCTCAGTTTCTGGAAGACGATGCTTCCGGCGATCAACACAACTATGGCGATGACCCAAAATATGGCGGTGGACAACAGGTCGAACGAGAGGTCCCCGAGAATGGCGGAACGGTAGCCGTCCACTATATAGGCCATTGGGTTCAGGGTGATGAACCAATGCCAATTCTCGGGAATGGCGCTCTGGGGCCACAGAATGGGGGTAAGATAGATCCCGAACTGAAGGATGATGGTCAGCAGTTGGCGCATGTCCTTGAAGAAAACAACTATGGATGAGGTCAACAGCCCCAGCCCCATGGCAAGCACTAAACTGCAGAACAGGAAATAGAGCACGGCCAACGAGGAGAGCCGCCCGCCCTCCCCGTAGATGATCAGGAAGACGACCAAAATGACGTGGAATATGATGCTGGTCAGGAATGAGGATATGACCTTTACCGCTGGAAGTATCTCCACCTTGAACACCATCTTCTTCACAAGGAACGAATATTGCGTCAGAGCGTTGGTGGCGTTCGACCAGGCGTCCGAAAAGAAGAACCACGGTATAAGACCGATGATGAACCAAAGGACGAAAGGATATCCCTCTATCGTTTTCACGCCCAAGGCGAACTCGAATACGAACCAGAACAGGAAGATGAGGCTCAAGGGCTGTAGGATCTCCCACAGCATCCCATAGTAGGAGCCAACATATCGATTCTTGAAATCACTGATCGCCAATGAATAGATCAGTCTTCTAGAGTCGATCCAACCTCTGACCATCGATAATATTGACATGTGTTATGGCCTGAATATATCGTTCATCCCAATAACGATTACCTATTATTTCCGTGATTACATTTTGATGTGGAGAACGATCAACGTCTCTTATAAGTCATCTTGCACATCATGACAAACAATTTTAACCATGGTATGACATGCGACAGTGAACCCGATGGCTCACAACAAGGAAGGCGTAATCGTTCTGGTACCAGCGTTCAAGGAGGAGCTGACCATCTCTATGGTCGTCACGCTCTCTAGAAGATATGCTGAGCGGGTCATCGTTGTGGACGACGGGTCACCCGACCGCACTTCCGAACTAGCTAAGGAGGCTGGCGCCGAGGTCATTAGGCAAGACCCGAACCAAGGCAAGGCCGCTGCCTTGATACTCGGGATGAAGAAGGCTCGTGAATACACGCCCAAGTGTGTATTAATGATTGATGGGGACGGTCAGATGGACCCCGCTCAGATACCAAAACTAGCCTCTCCAATATTGTCTTCAGAGGCCGACCTGGTCATAGGCTCCAGGTTCATTGGGGAAAGCACCGATATACCTCGTTACAGGTTATTCGGGCAAAAGGTGTTGAACCGGGCCACAAATATGGGTGGCAACGTAAAGGTAACTGACAGCCAATCCGGGTTCAGGGCGCTTTCATTAAAGGCACTGGACAATATGGATTTCAAATCGCAATCCTACAACGTTGAGTCAGATATGATCGCCCACTTCTCTCAGAGAGGTTTAAGGATAGTGGAGGTCCCAATCTCGGTGAGGTACGATGTACCGAACGGCCATAAGCAGAACCCGGTCAAACACGGTTTTACCGTTTTCAACCGGATGATGAGCTACATCGGGTTTAAAAGACCCATGATCCTGTTCGGGATTCCCGGTATAATCATCTTCATCTTGGGGACCTTTCTATCCTTCGCAACCTTCATCCAGTTCAAGGTCATATTCCAGTGGACATTAATAACCCAAGGCATTGCTGGAGTATCATTCTTCGGGGTCGGCCTATTCCTTATGTTCGCAGCGCTTATCCTCAACTCGCTCGGAGTGTTGATGCAGACCATCACAAACAATCTGAGAAAGGATTGATCGTTAACTATCTCTTCTCAGATGGGCTCTTAATTCGCCTAAGGGCCAATCATGATCCGCTTTTTCGCTTATAGGCCACGATTCCGATCGACAATACGAACGAAGCTCCAAGTATTGCCATCAGTCCATAGAGCACATTAAGGCCGAGATCGTCGTACTGGTAGATCGAGGGGCCTAAAGGATTAGTGACCGGGTCTACAGGGGGAATGTAGTAGTAGCTGGTCAATCCGGCCGAATAGGGAATTCCGTAGGTATCGTTGACCTGCTGGGTGATGCTATCGATATCCGTATACGTCAAGGATGCGGTGTCCCTTACGTTCAGGGGATAAATGTAATTATACTGGGTGTTCCAAGACGATATGAACAGCAAGGTGTCCGTATCATTTTCATTGAAGCTATAGACCAGGTTCTTATTGGGAATATGCAGACCACCGAAGATAGGGAACCTGTGCCAATCCGCGGTGATGGCCTCATTACCCCGGTGCTCCGGCAGGGCCGCCCATTTAGCAGCGATCACATCCGAGTCCGAGTAGATGGACCAGCTCACTGAATCATCTACCGCGAAGGAAGTGTTGTAATCTCCGACCAGAGAGAACGCGGCGCTGGTGTTGGTGAACAATATCGCTGAAACTAGGACAATGGCCGCGACGAAACTAGCCTTGCTCAAACGATCGCTGATACCGGCCATCCCCTTCTTTCGGAAGTAGGTTATCTCTTTGATGTATGAGGTAAGGCCAGTGATCCCAATTAGCAGAAAGCCGCTTAGGAATATCAACGCATAATGAAAGAGGCGACCGTAGTAGAACATCGATGAGAAGTAGGGGACGGTGTAGCCCATCACGATCAGGACACCACCTACCAATCCCAGAGCGAGAAAATCCCGATGCGCGCTCTTTCGGATTCCATTGACGTTCAGGATAGCATATATGACACCCATTATGCAGAGCAGCTGCACAACGATGAAGAGCAGTTTAGGTATATTGTGCAGCATAGAGCCCTGATCTATCATGATGTACTCCAGCATGTCAAGGCTTTGCAGGTTGAATTGGCCCGGCAATAGTGTTGCTGAGCCGGCCTGGCTGACCGCGTTTCCTCCGCGGACGAAGAATGACAACATCACCCCCGAGGCAGCGTACGTGTACCAGACAAGAAAGAAAGCGCCAGAGATCACCAGCAAGTCTAGTGAAACGATCTTCTTACGTAGCTGTTCCAGGGAGAATATCTTTAAACCCGAACCCAGAAAGGTCATGATCCTCACGCACCAGGGCTTTTCCAGATTGGCGCTCCAGCCATCTGCCAAGCTGAAGAACATGGAGAAGATGATCATCAAACCGAACACGCCGAGGGTCAGGAAGGCGATGGCGTAATGCGAAACCATCACGCCCAACAGGAAGATCAACGACAAGGTTCGTTTTTTAGAACGAGATAGGCCAGTTCCGAACATGACCAAAAGCAAGGCCACCAGGAATATCTCCGCCATCTCCTGCTTGGCCAATTGGATCATAAGCCCATAGAACTCGACCATGCCCATGAACACAAAAGCGGCCACGATCCCGGCGTGCAAACCGAACTGGTCTTTCACTATCAGATAGATGGCCACAGGTACGAAGGCATAGAGGAGTGGATAGACCAGCTTGAAGATCATTATGATGTCTATCTCTGTCATGTTGAACAGGATCGGTATAAAGATCACAATGGCCATCGAGGTGTTGGCCCCCGCTCCGACAAGGACAGCGCTGCTTTCCGTGTAGTTCCAATAACCAGTGGCGATGGTGTACGTCGCTCCTGTGAATTCAGAGAACACGTCATAGCCCATCAGGTAGTTCGTTAGCAAGGAGCGATGGAAAAGCAAAGCTAAACCGATAGATAGGATGAGCAGCTCGTAACGCTTTACCTTCGCGGCCAAGAATGCGAAAGGTGTCAGACACAGGGCCAAAAGGAGATATTGTAATATCTGGCGGTCACCGTCATAGCCAGCCACCGTCGCCCCGATTATCGCCAAGATCGGTAAGAACGCTGCCAAGGCCCAGGTCAGCAGGGTGCCGATATCGATCTCATGATCAGCTGCAGCAGCCTGGTATTCCCGGTCCCGGTAATGGACGAGAGCTAATAGCAGCAATGTTGTGATGATGTAACCGACATTGATCGGTCCAAAAGTCAGGGGCTTTTCGATCACGTTCAGGTAATGAAGGCCATTGAGGCCGAAGCCTAGCACGAACAGTGCCGCTATCCCAAGCACGATGGAAAGGATTAGCGATTTCCAATAACCAATGTCATGAATGCGGAACATCCTCAGCAAGCAAGTGCCAGGGATCAGTATTATGAAGAATACCAGGATGTAGCCGAGAAGGTCCAGCATCAATCCGTTATCCATCCACGCCCTGGCCAGGACGAACATGGATAGGAAGATGATGAAGCAGGCTCCGATGAGCAGGAACCTTCGTATTGGCCAATCGTTCAAGAAACGCCAATTCCCGCTCTCCATTTCGGCTTCATCCATAGCAAATTCCTTATTCCAACAGATATGCCAGACGTTGCACAATCTCACTGTTATTATTTATCAATAGCGTCTGCCCTGGTTATCTTCCATTGATGGGATATCGAATACATGTGGATTCTAAGAATCAATAAATAGACAAAATATTGTGTACGAATCGAATGAGTGGAACTCAATTGGGCAAAGCATTGCATCTTTTTTCAATGCCGATCTTAGCGATGGTCTATTTGGTCATTTATTTCCTTTCATACAACGATCTTCTCCTGGTCCTTTTACCGATACTTGTCGGTATAGCTCCAGGATACGCGATATCTAAGATAATCGATCTGAAGAAGTTCGATGTGATCGAGTTCTATGCCATTATCGTGCTCATCAGCACGGCGATAGGTGGGACGATATACGCCGTGTTCCGCTTAGTATTCGATGTTCATGACGTTCAGACCACTGGCATGGTATGCGGCATCCTCGTTCTCATTCTTTCGATCATCCCGATCATCATGAGGAACGAAAGTCAGTCCCTCACTAGGGAGGGAGGTATTTCCATCTCCAGGAGGAAGATGTCCATGCCTCAGAAGATCGTCGCGGTCGCGTGCGTGGCCGCGATGATCTTGGCTGCGGCGGGTTCTTCATATTTGTTAATGAACAAGGAGACCACCGGATTCACCGAGTACTACATCCTCAGCGATGGAGGGTCAGCAAAGGACATACCGCGCAATTATTCCGTCGGCCAAGGTCAGAACATCATCATGGGCATCGTGAATCACGAGCAGAAAAGGGTGAACTACACCGTCGAGGTGTGGCTGGTCAACTTTACCCTGATCAATATGGCGGTGAACGTGACCGAGATGTACTTCTATGACCGTTTCAATCTTACTCTGGACAACGTTGATGTGGAGGTCGAAGGTCCTTGGGAGCCGCAATGGGAGTCCTATTATGACCTGAACTTCAGTGTAAGCGGGGATTTCTACCTTTATTTCATGTTGTTCAAGGACACGGCGGAGGAACTTCCAGAGCCTTATCCCATGGACCCTTTTAAGGACTACTCGAAGACCACTGCCAGCTGGAGGGTGGTGCTCTGCGTCAACAGTCAAATCCAACATCTGCGCATGCCCATCGCCATCAACGAATGAGACCACGCCGGCCGCCTCGCCTGTTCCTTCATTTGTTGAGTGTTAGAATGGCTTTGAAAGCAGTCCTCTCCCCATTCTGAGGGCGGCAACATAGGCTTTATACGAATAATCGAATCCAGGTCCGTATCCATTTGATCGGCCGAAAGTCCTATCTGTTGTTGGTTGGCACCATGCTGTCAGCTCTTGCCAATTTCATAGGTGTGTACTTCCTGACCAATTACCTGGGTCCATCGGAGTACGGGACGCTGGTATGGGCCATCGCCATAATGACGTCCCTCAACGTGGTGGCGGACCTTGGCTTTGATTCCGCACATATAAAGAGGACATCGGAGGGTAAGGACCAATCAGACCGGCTGGCCACCTACATGTTGGTGAAGGTCATCTTAATGGCCATCATGATCGTCATCGTCGCCTCGTTCCTGCTTCTGTGGCCACATCTATCCAGTGATACTATAACGGAGGGAACGACCTCTCTTTTGATCATATTCACGGTCTACTTCATCTTCTTCGACCTGGCGACGATATTCACCTGCACCTTCATGGCGCGAGAGGAGGTGGCCCGCTACGCGCTAATAATCCTTGCCGACCCGGTGGTCCGGGTCCCGCTGACCGTATATCTGGCGGTCAATCATGCCTCGCTCACGGAGGTGGGGTTGGCGTACGTGTGCGGATCGCTGACAATGCTGGTCATGGCGTTGGTCGTCTTCTTCAGGAGCGGGCTGAAGATAGGCCGCCCGAACCGCTTCAAGGAATACTTCTCCTTCGCCATCCCCATCTCCACGATCGCCGTCATCATCACGCTCTCTACGAACCTGGACAAGGTGTTCATCGGGCTGTTCGCCTCTAAGGAGGCGGTGGGTTTCTACACATCGGCCTTCACCCTTATGCTGATGGTGAGCGCCATCGGCAGCGCCGTGGCCAACGTCACCTTCCCTGTTTTCTCGAGGCTGATCACCGAAGGGCGCAAGGATACGATCCGTGAAAGCACCTATGCGGCGGAGAGGTTGATCGCGCTGCTGGTCGCTCCGGTCATCGCCTTCTGCATGGTCTTCCCTGAACTGATACTCACCACTCTCTTCGGGAGCGGTTTCGCCGAGGCAGCTCCTGCCCTGCAGTTGCTGGCCTTCGCCTTCTATATCAATATGTTAAATGGAATATATTTTTCCCAGATATATTCCTTCAACCTGCCGAAGACAGCAGCTAAGATAAACATTACCTGGTTCGCCCTGGACATCGTCCTAGTGCTGGTTTTGGTTCCAAGCTCGTACCTCGGGCTTTCCTTAGTGGGTGCCGCCATCGCCTATACGGTATCGGTGGGCCTCAGCTCCGCCCTGACCCGGTTGGTGACCGGAAAGTTGAGCGGGAGCATCATGAACATTAAGATCATCCCCATCACATTGACGGCCGCGGCAGCGGCCGCATCGATACTGTTCCTCCAGCATATACTACCCCTCTCCGGTCTATGGGGGGTGTTGGTGTACGCGCCATCACTGCTCCTGGTATACTTCGTACTTGTTTATGGCACAAGACTCTTGTCCAAGGGCGACATCGACTACCTCCTGGATGTGGTGAATCCTTTGAAGCTTATCAGCTACGTACGTAGCGAAGTCAAAAAGTGATGGCGTTCACCACCGGTCTCTATTGTTATTTTATGTCCGTACGGAGTTCAGTGTCTGTGGTGACAAAGAAGGTCTCGGTGATCGTCGTCTGTTACAACGTCGAGTCCTATCTCAAAAGATGCCTGGATTCCGTGGTTGGCCAGACCATGGAGGGTATGGAGGTGCTCGTGGTGGTGACCCCATCGGAGGACGCGACTGAGGACATCGCCCGCTCGTACGCGACCTCCCACCCGGATATGGTCCGGGTGTTCATAAGCGAGGGCCGGGGTCTGGGCAAAGCTCGAAATTTGGGGTTGGATCACGCCTCAGGGGAATTCGTGGGATTCGTGGACTCCGATGACTGGATCGAGAGGGACATGTTCCAAAGCATGTACGATGCGGTCACGAGAACGGGGGCGGACCTGGCGATCTGTGATTACTGGAGCGAGTTCCAAGTCCCTCGCAATGTCTCCCTGCCCCGACGAATAAGGTCTCTGACATCTTCGATGGTCAGGAGGGGGTTGGTCTATCACGGTCTGATGGACCAAGGATATGGGGACATCAGGTCCAACGCCATCATGAGCGGGACAACCGCGGTCTGGAACAAGCTATTCCGCCGAGACCTGCTACAAGGGAGGCGCTTCTATCCGGACATCGTTCCTGAGGACTACGGGTTCATGATATCCTGCATCTGCGACTCGAAGGGGTTGGTTCCGGTAAACAGGCCACTTTACCACTATCAGGTGAGGGACGACTCCACCTTGGGGGATATGCGTTTTTTCAAGCAGGACCCTTACCAGCTCTTCACCGCCATAGCCCGGGCCAGGTTGTACGTTGAAAGAGAGCACCCGGAACTTTTACCGGCCTTCGATGACCGGGCGGTCATGGGCCTGTTCAATTGGAACATCGACCATCTGCACCGGATGAAGGACAGGGGTGACAGAAGGAGGCACGCCGAACGATGGGCCCGCCTTCTGAATACCACCTTGCCCGGATGGCGCTCACGTAGGCCGGTCCGCGACTGGTCGCTAGGCATGGCATCCTTGGAGGCCCTCGCAGACTGCTATGAGCAGGAGCGCCTCGACGAGGTCTACGACAGCCTGGTAAGCACAGTGACCAGTCCGCCCCAGGCCCTGGCCATATCCCTGCTCCGTTCCGTCCGCAAGCTATCCAAGACCTGAGCAGGTCCCCCGATAATTAATATCGAACAATCGGATATACCGCCGAAACATGTCCATAACCACATTCATCGATCGAATGCTCATTCGAGCATACCGTCGACTGGTCATTCCCAAATGGACCCGGGTCGGTGAGGGGGTCTTCATCGGCAGAGGTGTGCGTTTTGATCGCATCCTGCATGGCGCCCTGATCACCATCGGTGACGGTGCGTACATCACCTCCGGTGTGACCATTCTGTGCCACGACGCCTCATGTGTCCAGAGATTGGGGTTCTTCCGGGCCGCCCCGGTGGTCATCGGAAAGAACGCCTTCATCGGAGTGAACGCCATAGTCATGCCCGGGGTGAGGATCGGCGACAACGCGATAGTGGGTGCGGGGTCGGTGGTGACCAGTGACATAACCGAAGGGACGGTGGCGGCCGGGGTTCCGGCCCGGGAGCTGATGAAGGTTGAGGACCTGGTCGGGAGGAGGGCCGAGGTCGGCGATGCCACCACCGTGCCCTTCTCCAGATGCCGCAGGTTCTTCCTTGACCAGGAGACCAAGGAACTGATCCAGAGGGCCTACGATGATAACGGTTTCATAATCAAAGGGTGGTGAACGGTCTGCAGACCTTCCGTCATGCATCCGTAGGCGAATGCGGAACGAGATCGTCCCTCAAAGGCTGGGACGAGAGCAATGGCGGGAATCATCGATGAAGGTCTGCATGGTAATGTCCACGCCCTTTCCACCCTGCGACGGGATCGGATATCACGTCTACTCCCTGAGCAAGGTGCTAATGCGGAACGGCCACCAGATAATAGTCATAACTCGGGGGGAGGGCGGGGAGCTCACAATTGGCGAGTTCGAAGGCATCAATATCATCAGGGCTCCCTTCCTGCCCACATACCCCCTGCACATCTGGACGCACGGATTATGGGCCGACCGCCACGTCCGGGCTTGCCTGGACGATTGTGACATCGTGCATTACCATACTCCGTTGGTGCCCCTGCTGAGCCATCGCGCACCTGCCGTGGTCACGGTCCATTCCTCGATGATAGAGGAGATCGACCAGATGGAGTCGGGCTTCTTCCTGCGTAAGATGGTGCTGCAGGGGATGACCCGAACCTTCACCAGATGGTACATGGAAAGGACCCTGAGGTCCGCGAACCGGATCATTGCGGTTTCCACATCGGTCCAGGAGGAGCTTCGCCGGCACTTCAGCATTTTCGATAATGTCGAGGTGGTCCCCAACGGTGTGGACACTGAATTCTTCGTCCCGAACCCCGAACCGCTTGAAAATGATTACGTGCTGTACGTGGGTCGGTTGTCCTATCGCAAGGGTCTCTTCGAGCTCATGGACGCCTTCGAGCGCGTGTCCAGGTCTTCGGACGCGGAACTGGTGCTGTGCGGGAAGGGTCCGCTCCGGCCGGTCCTGGAGGGGATGGCCAAGAAGAAGGGCATCCATGAACGGGTCCGCTTCACCGGTTTCGTGACCCGTCAGGAGCTGCTTTCGCTCTATCAGCACGCCCGTGCCTTCGTTGCCGCTTCCAGCTACGAGACCGGCCCCCTGACCGTGCTGGAGGCCATGAGCTGCGGGACCCCAGTGGTGGTGACACGAGTGGGCATAATGCCCGATGTCATCAAGGACGGTGAGAACGGGCGATTCGTGAACGTCGGTGATGATATTAGCCTCTCCAACGCCTTGGCCGAAGTCCTCTCAGACCGTGAAAATGCCACAAGATTAGGGACGAACGCCCGCGCCACCATGTTGAAAGACTATCGATGGGAGGGCATAGCCGCCCGGATGGTCGCGCTGTATGAGAACGCAGCTTACGAGGGCCGGCGGTCCGATCCCAGGTTCTCGTAGGCCTTGGCGATGTCCTCCCACGAGTAGTTGGCCAGGACCCGTTCCTTGGCCTGCTCTGCCAAAGGTCCGAACTCCTCCGGCCTGCTATCCACATCCGCAATGGTCTTGGCCAATGATTCCACGGACCCGAAGTAGAGTCCCTTGTCCTCCAGTACCTCCCGGTTGAATCCGTTATCGTGAGCCAGGATGACAAGATCTGAGGCCATGGCCTCCAGGAGGGACGGGTTCGTCCCCCCCACACTATGGCCGTGGATATAGGCGAAGCAGTTTTGCCTGAGGTATGACAGGTATCGCTGGTCATAGACATGCCCCAGGAACACCACGTTCCTGGAATGGGAGCGCACCTCCTGACCATACTCATCGCTGGTGAAGTTGCCGACCACCACCAAGGGACGTCCGGAACCGGCCTTTTCGTACGCCTGCACTATGGTGTGTATGTTGTTCTCCGGTTCCAGCCTGGCGATGACCAACCAATAGCCATTCTCGACCAGGCCATGAGCGGCCATCTTATCTCTGATCCCCTGGTCCGCGGCCACTCTCTTCTGGGGATGGACCCCGTACGCTATGAAAACCGACCTCTCCCTCGATCCTTCCGGCACATGTTCCATTAGTTGGCGGCTGTCGATGATGATCCCGTTGGCGAAGATCGAGCAGACCTGAAAGGTCATTCTTAGGACCCATTTCTCCAATTTTGAAAACTTGTCCCTTCGCCACTCCATGCCGTCGATGTTCACGAAGACCTTTCTACCCCTCAGCCTGGGGAAAAGTATGCATGGAGCACCAAGCGTTCCAAGCAGGACGATCTCGTCGGCATAGGATGGCGCGGTCAGCAGGAAAAAGTTGTCATAGACCGTCTCGAACACCTTACGGGCCGTATACCTCACCGGGGGTCTTATGGGGAAATATTTCAGACGGGCGCCTTCATATTCCTCTCCTAGCACATGATCGTCGATCTCACAAGTGCAATACACCTGTGTTCCAAGCCGTTGGAGAATGGGCGCCACCTCCTTGACGAAGGTCTCGAACCCGCCGTAATTGCCTATTCCACGGGCTCCTATGAATGCCAGGGACCGTTTACTGACCATGAGTGCACTCGCTACTGGCGAATCTGTGATTTACTCCATATACCTAACTATGATCAAGGTGCGCAACGTGGGCCGCGTCCATCACGTTATTTTTTGCTTAACATAAACTCCTCGAACCCATGGGATCGATGGGAGGTATCATCGGTAGGGAATCCATTCGGAAAAAATGAAAATGATCTTGGCGTAAAAGGTTCATTGTCCCAGGAGTGCGGGCAAGATCGTGAACGAATTTCCGCGCGCATACATGCAAAGAGACGTGTTCCACGAGGTAACTGGTCATTGCGAATCATTAAAGCCAAGAATAGGCTTCGGTTGTCGTGGGATTAGCCAAATGATAAGGGGCAAGGCTTTTCCAATCGCCAATCGAGCGTGAACGCAGGTCGGTGCGAACATGAGCAAGAAGGCATTGATTACCGGGATCACAGGGCAGGACGGCTCCTATCTAGCAGAACTGTTGCTGGAAAAAGGGTATGAGGTCCATGGAATGATACGAAGAAGCTCATCCTTCAACACCGGGAGGATAGAGCATCTGTACATGACCGATTACATCGAGGACATGCACAATGAGAAGCGGCTGCATCTGCACTATGGGGACATGACCGACACCCCCAGCCTGCTGACCTTGATACAGAAGATACGGCCCGATGAGCTGTACAACCTTGCGGCCCAGTCGCACGTGAAGGTCTCCTTCGAGACCCCGGAGTACACCGCCAACGCTGACGCGTTGGGAACGCTGAGGCTGCTCGAAGCCATCCGGTCCTTGGGGTTGTCCGACCATACCCGGTTCTACCAGGCATCCACCTCCGAGCTCTATGGTCTGGTACAGGAGGTGCCTCAGAAGGAGACCACTCCTTTCTATCCCCGAAGCCCATATGGAGTGGCCAAGCTCTATGGGTATTGGGCGGTAGTGAACTATCGCGAAGCGTATGGAATGTTCGCGGTGAACGGCATCCTGTTCAATCACGAGTCCGAACGGAGGGGGGAGACCTTCGTCACCCGCAAGATAACCCTGGCCGTCGCCCGCATAGTCGCCGGACTTCAGAAGAAGCTCTATCTCGGCAACCTCAACGCCAAGAGGGATTGGGGGTACGCGAGGGACTACGTGGAATGTATGTGGCTCATGCTCCAGCACGAGCGTCCCGAGGACTTCGTCATTGCCACCGGGGAGCATCACACGGTGCGAGAGTTCTGTTCACTGGCCTTCCGGGCCGCAGGGATCGAGCTCCGCTGGGAGGGGGAAGGGGTTAACGAGAAGGGAATCGACGAACGGACCGGAAAGATGCTGGTCGAGGTGGACCCCCATTACTTCCGACCCGCGGAGGTGGAGGAACTGCTCGGAGACCCGAGCAAGGCCAGGAGCATCCTCGGTTGGAACCCCAGCAAGACCAGCTTCGATGAGCTGGTCGATAAGATGGTCAAGGCTGATATGGACCTGATAAGGCGCGAGATACGGGCCATGGATTGATGGGAGGGAAGACCATGGATAAGGGTGCGAGGATATTCGTCGCCGGACATCGCGGGCTTGTAGGCTCTTCCATCATCAGTTGCCTGAAGAAGGAAGGATATCACAACCTGGTGCTCAGGACCTCCAAGGAACTTGACCTGAGGCGACAGGCCGATGTGGAAGCCTTCTTCAAGGAGGAGAGGCCCGAATACGTCTTTGTGGCCGCGGCCAAGGTGGGAGGCATACTGGCCAATAGCACCTACCCCGCGGAATTCATCTATGACAACCTGATGATCGAGGCGAACGTCATCCATTCTTCGTATCTTTCCGGGGTAAGGAAATTGCTCTTTCTGGGCTCGTCATGCATATACCCCAAGTTCGCACCTCAACCCATAAAGGAAGAACATCTTCTCACTGGTAGCCTGGAACCGACCAACGAGGCCTATGCGCTCGCCAAGATCACCGGCATCGGATTATGTAGGCACTATCGGAGCCAATACGGTTGCGATTTCATTTCCGCCATGCCCACGAACCTGTACGGTCCCAATGACAACTTCGATCTGAGCAGCTCACATGTCATCCCGGCCTTGATCCGCAAGGTGCACGAGGCCAAGGTCTCCGGCAAGGACTCGATGGTGATCTGGGGCAGCGGAAAGCCCAGGCGCGAGTTCCTTTATGTTGACGACCTGGCGGACGCCTGCGTGTTCCTGATGAACAGGTATACGGGCGAATCGCACATCAATGTGGGCACCGGAAAGGACGTGGAGATACGCGAGCTCGCCGAGATCATCTCCGAGGTCGTGGGCTTTAGGGGAAGGATAGACCTGGACACCAGCAAGCCGGACGGCACTCCGAAGAAGCTCCTGGATGTGCAAAGGATCGAACAGATGGGATGGCGGGCCAAGACCGACCTGCGGAAAGGGCTGGAGCTCACCTACAAATGGTACGTGAGTTCGCTAGAACGCTCATGAACCGGTGCGACGATCGCGGTCCTCAGGCACTATTCTCATCACCAATGTATCGCATTTGATCTTGGCGTAGGATAGGTATTTCATCAATGGGCCGACCGCCTCCCAAAGTTCGGGTCTCAGAAGCAGCATGTACCACAGCCTACGATAGAGTGGCTGCTGGACCGGTTTCAGGCCATTCACGCTCAGCTTATGGTCGGCATCCTTCAGAGAGAAGAACTGGCATCTCAATAGGCGGAGGTTGTAATCTGACTCCGGCCCGTAGAATCGCCCCGTGCTCTTCTTGACATGCGCGTAGTCGTGGTTCTGATGGAAGGCTTCGATGCTATCGGTGCAATCCACCAGGGGAACCTTCCTGAACCTGGCGTTGAACAGCATCCAATTGTCCCAGCCTGCCCGACCGATAAGGAATGGCGGGATGTCCACGAATACCCCTTTGGGAAAGATGAAATAGTCCATGGCCCAAGCAGCGGAACGACGGGCCCTGGCGCGAATGTCGGTGACGACCTCTTGATATCTTTCGGGAGCGAACTCCTCTTCCAGGACCACGTCGAAGCGTCGCCCGACCATTAGGTATGTATCCCGGCCAACATCCCTGACCGAGGTCAGCAAGGCTTCAGTATAGATCATGTCGCAATTGCTGAAGCAGAGGGTGGTGTTCTTGGCCATTTCATTGGCCTGGCGAAAGATACCGTCCAGATATGGAGTGCCGTATTCGTTCTTCCTGACCGAGCTTATATGGGTTGCACCAAGATCGGCCGCGGCCTCGGCGATGCCCTCCTCATCCCCGAAAAGGATGATCTCGCATTCCGGGACCGCCTGTTTCCAGGCTCGGATCGCGTTTCGCTGAATGGTCCCAATATGGCCGACAAATGGCTTCGGCACGCTGAAAAAAGTGATCATCCGCTGCCCAGCTCCCGCTAGACGCGCGAACGTTGCAGTTCGACTTAATGATTTGGTAGAATTTCTAACGAACGTTCCTCGCTGCATGCTCTGGTGCCGCTGCGTACCTATGCCGACCTAATTAATGAGGCCCCTGGTTTCCGCACCTACGATCTCCATGATCTACTGCTCATTCCTGGATAGGATCCGCAGAACGATCATTCATGCCATCGATGATATGAAGAACAAAATAGTAATGAAACGAATACGAAGTCCGGGGAAGAACATCTTGACAACGAAGAAGGCCGTTCTGATCTCATTGGCTTTGGTCCTTATGGTGGTGATCGCCGGCCTGGCCATTCTATACGATCCGGGGACAAATGAGAAAAGGATCGAACTGGACGGCGATCAGGATCTGCTCAATATGGCCGAAGAAAGCGGGTGGCCGGGATCTGGCACCACCGACGATCCGATCATCATTGAGGGACTGGACCTGAACGTCAGCGGCGGCGAGCCCTGCTTCTCCCTTTCCAATGCCCATCTGCATTTGTTAATCAGGAATTGTCAAATAACCAATCCAAGCCCAAATACTGATGACCAAGGGGTGGGAATGCTCCTCTCCGATGTCACGAACGTTACAGTGCAGGGCTGTGTCATCCGTGGGGGCGAGGTGGGTCTGAAGGTTCTCTCATCGAAATATGTGGTCATCGAGGGCAGTGCGGTCCATGGCGGTGTTCATGGTCTATTGATGACAGGTTCATCGAGCAGCATTTTTTCCAACACAATGATCACAGGGGCTCTCAATGCATCTTATTGTGATCACAACCAGCTATCCAATGTCTCTTTCGATGGTATGGGCGCCAACGATTTGAGCAACTGTGACAGCAATGAGTTCGCAGGGACGACCTTCAATGCCACCGAAGGCCCTGGCCTGAGATTAATTGACAGCGATGACAACCATTTTGACCGATGTACCTTCCGCGGAAAGCCCCTGGGCGCGGGAGGGTCCCGAGGTATGATCGGCCTGGTCCTCACACATGCGCATGGTTCCCGGGTCACGAACTGCTCCATGGCCGGAGGGGGATACATGGGTATCGGGGCCAGCCTTATCGATTCCAGCTCTAACGAGATCGATGACTGCCATCTGCTTGGACGCACCGCCTTTTACCTAAACGGGGCGGATGACAACATCATCTCCGAAAACCTGCTAGAAGGCTCGGTCGTCGGCATCGACATGCATGACTGCTCGGGGTGCTCGATAATTAACAATTCCTTGGATAGCGAGCTTTCGGTCACCGGTCTACAAATGATCGGTGGGGGATCGAACCGCATATCGGACAATATTCTGAGCACGCACAGCGTTTCAGGGTTCGCCATTTATCTCAATGGTTCCTCCAGCAACACCATTTTAGGCAATTCCTTTGTCTACCTTGGAGAGGGGGCTCGGAGCATGGCCCTGGGCGTGGATGATACCGTCGGGAACGCTTGGAACGATTCGATCGGTGGCAATCACTGGGGCGATCTGACAACCCCAGACGATGATGACGATGGCATCATCGACACGCCATACTACCTGGAAGGGGGATCCGGAGCCGCCGATTATAGGCCTCTGGCGATACTGCCGTCCTAGTGTGTGGAATGACCGTAGAGAACGATCTTCATCACCGATAGGATACATGCTGGTGATGCGAGCATGGTCACGAACAATGGGGTGGGCATGGTGGAATCGTGGCTTGTTCGTCGGACGACCATCGATGCAAACGATTGGTTAATATGACATACGCCTTTCACAATTCAGTTAGATGGCGGAAGGGTCAGGACCAACCTCGCTGCGATCCCTGCAGATGGTGCAGCTCGAGATATTCCATGAGTTCGCCAGGGTATGCGAGCACCTAAATTTGCGTTATTTGCTATTCTCGGGCACATTGCTAGGCGCGGTCCGGCACAAGGGTTTCATCCCCTGGGATGACGACATCGACGTTATAATGTTCCGAAAGGATTTCGACAGGTTCTGCAGAGAGGCTCCAAAGGAGCTCAAGGGCAATTATTTCCTCCAGACCCTTGGTACGGAAAGGGAGTTCCCGAACGTCCATGCCAAGGTGAGGGATTCCAATACCACCTTCATCGAGGAATGCAACGCGCATCGCAAGATGAACCATGGGGTAGCCATTGACATTTTTCCGATGGACGGTGTGCCAAACAACCCGTTCATCCGAAGGGTCGGATGGACCCTGATTTCAGTAATCGGCCGCCTGGCGTTGCTAAAGCTAACTTGTACTGGGGAGTTCACGTTGCGCATGAGAATATTCAAGGGCGTGAGCCATCTCATTCCCCTGTCCGGGCGCGCCATGTCCCTCATCTATTCTCGGCTCTGTTCTTTGGTGGACATCGATAAGGTGAATAACGTGGCCTTCTCCACCTGGCCCAGCGACCGCCTTACCCGCATAGTCTACCCCAAAGAATGGTTCTTCGACCCGGTGATGCTGGAGTTCAAAGGGGAGATGCTACCCGCACCAAGGGAGCATCACAAGGTCCTTACCCAGCTGTATCGGGATTACATGAAGATGCCTCCCGTTGGAGAACGCGGCGGCCATCTCACCACCAAGGTGAGCCTGACCACCCCGTTCGATAAGTTTCACGAGTGATGCACGAGTGAAGAGGGAGCGTTCATCACTTGATCAAGAAAGTTCAGATTAAACGCTAAGGAATGCGTATATGTTATCAATGAGTAAATAATAACAAATGAACGGGATGCGTTTGGTTTCCGAGATGAGGTGTTCAGTAATAATTTTGGCAGGCGGTTCAGGTGAGCGCTTTGGGGCGGGTGTTCCCAAACAGTTCATCAAACTGGCCGGTAAACCGGTGATCTGCCACACCATATCGGCCTTTGATGGGCATCCCGCGGTCAATGAGATAGTGGTGGTGTCCGAGGAACGTTACGTCGAAGATGTGAAGATCTTGCTTAGGGATCATATGTTCCGGGCTTCCATCAAGGTGGTGGTCGGAGGGAGGACCAGGCAAGAATCATCGTACAACGGGCTCATGGCCTGTTCCGACAGTTCAACGCACGTCCTGGTCCACGATGCCGTCCGGCCCTTCGTGGACCGGGAGATGATCGATCGGTGCATCGATGCGCTGGCGACCTACGATGCCGTCGATGTCTGCGTGGACGCCACCGACACTATCGTCGAGGTAGATGACCATGGTGACATAGCGTCCATACCACGAAGGTCCCATCTCAAACGAGGTCAGACACCGCAGGCCTTCAGGCGCGAGGTCCTGGTCAAAGCCCACAACGAATCTTTATCCAAAGGCATAACCGGGTCCACCGACGACTGCAACTTGGTCCTCAGGACCGGCCTGGCAAAGGTGCACGTGGTCCACGGTTCCCAGTACAACATCAAGATCACCTATCCCCTGGATATACATCTTGCAGAGAAGATCTTCCAGATGCGCAGCAGACACATCCGTTCGCTGCCTTTGGAGGAGCTCTCAGAGAGGTTGAGGGACAAGGTCCTGGTGGTCATCGGCGGGACCTCAGGAATTGGGAGGAGCATATGCCGCCTCGGGGAGGAGAGCGGGGCAGTGTGCATTCCCCTCTCCAGGACCACTGGGCTCGACGTCCGGCATCCGACCAGCATCATTCGCTGCCTGGAAGCCGTTCATCGCGCTCATGGCCGTATAGATGCAGTGATAAATACCTCCGGGGTCCTGCATCGCGGTTCGCTCGAGAGCTCCTCCGATCATATCATCTCCGAACAGGTGGACATAAACCTTACCGGGGCCGCACTGGTCGCCAAGTACAGCATGCCCTACCTGAGGAGCTCCCGCGGGAAACTGGTGCTCTTCACCTCCAGCTCTTACACCCGGGGCAGGGAGGATTACGCCATATACAGCGCGACAAAGGCGGGGGTGGTGAACATGGCCCAGGCACTTTCTGACGAAACGGCCGGATCGGTGGATGTAATAACCATCAATCCCCAGCGTACGGACACTCCTATGAGGGCCATGAACTTCGGGGTGGAGGACAAGCGGACATTGCTCACAGCGCGGTTCGTGGCCCTTCGCACCTTGAATGCCATGGTGGCGGATAACGTCACCGGTTGCGTGATCGACATTACCATGGCCGATCAGGAAATGTGCGAGAGCGAGTTCATGGATACCGATTCATTATCTTGATAGGCAGTGAACTGCTTAATGGTCAAGGCATAGGTTAATGGGGGATGTTCCACAGTCTTGGGGGGGGGGATAGACTTGACAATAAAATCACCCTCACGGCCAAACCGTGAAATTCGAGATACTCTTTCCGTAACTTGGTAGGCATAACATGGTTCAGCTATCATCGGCCGATGGACCGTCACTGGAGAAGTACGCGGACAAGATAGAACGTATCTTGCCATCGGAGGCATCAGGAATGCCCCGGGCATCAGTGGTCATTGTAAGCTATCGGACGCCCATGGACATCATCCGCAGGAACATCGATGCACTTAATGATGGGGCGACCGAGTTCATCATCATCGACAACTCCCCATCTTTGAGGGATGCTATGCCGGATGATCCAAGGATGACCTACGTGGCCATGAAAGGCAACGCCGGGGTATGCGTAGCCAGGAACCTGGGGGCGGTTCTGTCGAAAGCCGAGATGGTCATCTATCTGGATGATGACGCTGTTCCCGGCGCGGGGTTCATCGATGCGCATATCGGCGAGCATAAGGACGAATCGGTGCTCGCGGTTAGGGGCAGGTGCCTGCCTAAGACCCATAATCTCCCCAATCGACTGGCGTTCCATTATGACCTGGGGTTGGAGCGCATCCCATCACCAATCGACCTGGAAGGTAATTCGTCCTTCAAAAGGAAGCCACTAATGGCCGTCGGCGGTTTCAATGAACAACTGCCCCTGGCCGGGGGCTGGGAGGGCGTCGATGTTTCCTATCGCTTGGTCCAGATGAGCGGGGACCGTTCTTCGGTCATATACTCCCCACTTCCTATCATTTACCACGATTATAAGTCCAACACTTTCCAGCTGCTGTCCAAGCTGCTCAGGCATCGGAAGAACCTGGGACGTATGTCCCAGGGGCAGACCGACCTTGGCGCGTTCTTAAGGCTATACCCACGCGAAAGGAATCCCGTGGGGAAGCTGAAAAAGTTCCTGCTTGCGTATCAGTGAAACAGATCATCTATCACGATCGAAGGTCCGCTCGTAGCATTCCAGGTACCTCGGGGCAACCTTCTTCCAGGAGTGATCGAGGCCGACCAACCGGTCCACTTTGAAAGCATTTCCACCCAGATCACAGATTGAAAAGCTTGAAATTGGTTCAGTGTTATGGGCGTGCGTGGCCGAGCCTAAGGATGATCAAGAGAAGGGTTCATTCAACGTACTGTTCGACCATCAAATATTCGATAACCAACGATTCGGTGGGATATCCCGTTATTATGCCGAGCTGGTCGAGCAATTCCGTTCAGGCCATGAGGTCCGACCGTTGTTGGGAATGGGGTTCAGCAGCAACCATTATCTGATCAACTCCAAGTTCAAGGATGTTTACACCGATCCGAACCGCTTTTGCCTAGGCGTAAAACAGACCATTGACACCATTGGCAACTCCAGGCTTACGGGATCGACCAAGGTCAATGGCGCTCTGAGGATACTTAGCCGCAACCGTCAGTTGAGCTTAAAGGCGCTACACAAGGAGAAGTTCAACATCTTCCATCCCACATATTATGATCCATATTTCCTTCCCCATCTGCAAGGCAGGCCTTTCGTGCTGACCATCTACGACATGATCCACGAACGGTTCCCCAAAGGGGAGAAGGAGGATCCGACCGCTGCCAACAAGAGAGCTCTTGGGGAAAGGGCAGATATCATCATCGCCATCTCGGAATCGACGAAACGCGACATAATCGAGCTGCTGGGAATATCTCCCAACACGATCAAGGTCACATATCTGGCGGGCTCCCTCCCGGTTCCCGTCTCTTCGGTTCCGATCGATGGAATGCCGAAAAAGTACATCCTGTACGTCGGGCACCGCGGTTGGTACAAGAACTTTAACTTCATGCTGGAATCCTTGGACAACATATTCGAACGGTATCCAGATGTCCACCTCGTAAGCGTAGGGGGCGACCCGTTCAATGAGCTGGAACAGTCGCTTATCGATCGCTCGAAAGGAAAGGGCAGGATCAAGCACCTCTACGCATCCGACAGGCAGCTAGCCCAGCTTTATGCCAACGCCCTGGTCTACATCAATCCATCTAAGTATGAGGGGTTCGGCATACCGGTCCTCGAGGCCATGTCCTGCGGGTGTCCCGCGCTCATAAGCAATGTAACCTCCCTTCCAGAGGTGGGAGGGTCGGCAGCGCACTATTTCGATCCGACCGATCACAGGTCCCTGCAGGAGGCCATTTATCCGCTGATCGATGATGACGAGGTGAGGAGGAAGGCGCGCGAAAAGGGGCTCGAGCAAGCAGCCAGATTCACCTGGGACAAAACTGCCGAGGAGACCGCGACGATTTACAGGTCCCTAGCACGATGACGCATGTACGAAGGCCAAAAACCTGGTAGCAAGCTATTTTATGCCGATAGGATGCATTGGGTAGCACCCAGCCCGATCGGCCATTGAAAACGGGTTATCATCGGAAGGATGTGCAAATGAGAACAGCATTGATAACTGGCATCTCAGGCCAGGATGGGGCATACCTTAGCAGGATGTTGCTAGAAAAGGGATATGAAGTGGTCGGATTGCTGGACCCATCGCGCAGCTCCTCCCTCTGGAAGCTGGATTATCTGGGGGTAAGGGATCGGATACGCTTCGAGCGATGTGATCTCAAATCATTGGATGAGGTCCATACCTTCCTCAAAAAAAACGATCCCGATGAGATATACAACTTCGCTGCCCAGAGTTCCGTCGGGGCATCCTTCCAACAACCGAGCGATACCATAAATTTCAATGTCCTGTCCGTGCTGAACATTCTGGAGGCGCTGCGCCGATCGGGATCTGGTGCGCGATTCTATCAATCCTCTAGCAGCGAGATGTTTGGGAAGGTGGACCGACTACCGGTTAGGGAGGACACTCCCATGCACCCCTTGAGCCCTTACGCGGTATCTAAGGCAGCTGCTCATTGGATGACTATCAATTATCGGGAGAGCTTTGGTTTGTTCGCCTGCTGCGGGGTCTGCTTCAATCACGAATCATACCTCCGAGACGAACGGTTCTTCGTCAAGAAGGTGATCACGGAGGCCCTGCGGATCAAGGCCGGGGAACAGAAGGTCTTGAAGGTTGGCAACCTGGACGTGAACCGCGACTTTGGTTATAGCCCCAAATATGTGGAAGCTATGTGGATGATGCTGCAGAAAGAGCACCCCAGTGATTACCTGATATGCTCTGGTCGATCCATCTCTCTGCGGCGCATCGTCGAACATGTGTTCGATCGACTGAAGATCGATATGAGCAAGGTGTGGACCGATCCTTCCCTAACGAGGCCGAACGAGATGATCGACATCTTTGGCGACAACAGTAAAGCCAAAAGAGAGCTGGGGTGGAACTATGATATCGATTTCTTCGACGTTTTAGACCGGCTTCTCGAGGAGGAAGTGGGGGTGCAGAATGGTCGGTGGCCATGAAAAATGCAATACTTTTCCTATATCGTTCGTCAATGGGCGACATCTTCTAGATGGCGATAGCCCATGAACATGATCGACCCAGATGCACATCTTGCCCCCATCGTTATCAGTATATGATCAAGGGAACAACCTGAAAGCAATTTCATCAAGGTTTTTACGACCGCCAATAATCGGAGAAATGCCAAAGGTCATGATGTTGCACCATGGCCCCGAACCAAGCTGGTTTACCAAATTTTCAAGCTGCACAGGGATCACACCGGCCAGAAAAAAAATCACCCTTGTCCAGGCATACTCAAATTTTTTTAAAGGGTTAACATCCAAAAAATTCAACAATCAAATTGAAAAACAGATCATTTGACTAAACAGAGTGATCACCATCTCCGAATACGCGCTCGTAGCATTCCAGGTACCTAGGGGCCACCTTCTCCCAGGAGTAATCAAGGCCGATCTCGTAGCACCTGAGCATCGATCCTCTCATCCTTACCAGATCGCCGCACAACTCCCCGAGCGCTGCAAGCATCTGCTCGAACGTCGTCCGTTCCTCAAAGAAGATGGAGCAATCCCTTATGCCCTCCGGCTCTTCGATTATCGCCCTGACCACCGGGATGGTCCCTGTCTGCAGATACTCGTATATCTTGTTGGCCGAGTATGGCCGGCTGAGGGACCACATGGGTTTCTCCGGGTTCAAGAGTAAAAAGCCCACATGGGCCTTCTTAGAGTTCTCTATGACCTCCTTGTAAGGGAGCTCTCCAAGATAACGGAACCTTTCACCGAACTCTGCCCTCATCCCGTCCAGGCGCGCGATAACGCCTGACTCAAATATCCTGCCGGCCACCGTGCAGCTCACCTTGGGATGTTCGCGCATCAGAGCTGCCATCAGGCGCAGCATCAGGTCGATGTCTCGATCAAAATCCAGGCTCAATGCCCCGAAGTAGGCAAGATCGATCCGGCCGTCAGATATCAGCCGTTCCGCCTTCCTTTCAACCGCTTCCCGGTCAAAGAACTCCGACAGGGGGTAGTTCGAAATTTGGGTAACCTTCTTTCCTGAAAAGGCTTTAGGAAGGTGCGCCGTTCCCGGATTGGCGATTATCAGTTCCTCAACATCGCCCCCGTACCGATTCTCGAAGAAGCCCGGAACGGAGAAGCCCAGGCGGTTCTTCCAGGTCTCGAAATGGTCGTGGCGGTCAAAGACCACCTTTGCGCCGCCAAGTTTCTTCCGCAAGCCCATGGCCACACCCAGAAGGTAGGGGTCATGCACATGGATTATCAGCTCGTCCCCTGCCTGAACAAACCCCTCCAGCAGCATCTTGTGCAGACGGCGGGTCAGCCTGCCGGTCATTACGCTCATGGTGAAGATCAGGCCGTTCAGATACTGGTTCCTGGTCGGGGCGTAGTTCAATATATGGGCGGGATAGCCTTGCCGGTTCTCCACGGTCCGGCCATGGAAGAAGTTCACGTTGATGCGGAAGACATCATACCGACGCCTCGCCACCTGGATATGCTTATTGATGCGGTTGTCGTAGAAGATGTGGAGGTCCAGCACCAGGATCTTTCTAGCCACGGTCAAGACCATCAAGGACTGGGATATATTAAGGTATTCCAGCTCGCCCTCCCGGGCGCTTCAGTTTCGTCCGGTCTGTATCAGCACACGTCTCCTTCCACGGTCCTTCGAGTGCTTCATCCGATCGCGATTTCAGGTGCATCTATTTATCCGATGCATATTGTTCGCGTACTCTGCAACGATGGGTCCAACACGGTGAACCGATGGCTTCTCAAGTCAGTGCGATAATTTCCCTGTACCGGGGCGAACGATACCTCCCTAGGTTCCTGGAGAACATCGCTCAGCAGACATGGTTTGACCACATCGAGTTCGTGATCGATCACAATTCCCCGTCCGATGTGGAAATGGGTCTCATCAAGGAATTTCAATCGAACTACCCTGGCCGTCTGAAACACCTGATCAGGCAGAACGTCGTTCCATATGGAGCCTCCTGGAACCGGTGCATCAGGGAATCATCAGCAGACATCGTGACCATATGGAACGTGGATGACCTTCGCACACCCGAATCCGTAGAGGTTCAGGCCGCCCCGATCCTCTCAGGAGAGGCCGATCTGGTCTTCGGCGATCATCTGGTCGTGCCCCATCAAGGGGAAACGCAGGGGCGGCGAAAATGGCTGACATCCGTCGATCGGTCCGTGTACACCAAGTACTTCTGTTTCGGCCCATTCTTCATGTTCAGGCGTTCGTTGTGTGACAAAGCCGGTTTCGCGGATGAGCAGATGCTCTCGTCAGCAGACTTCGACCTGGCCGTCAGACTGGCTCATCACGGCAAGATAAGGCCGATCGAGGTCGTTCTCGGGTACTACTTGAACGAGGGAAAGGGGCTGAGCACCAAGGCAAGCAGCCGACGCAAGGTGGAGGACACGGTCATCGGTCTTAGGTATGGGAACCTGGACCGACTATACTATCATAAGCTGCATCTGGCTTTAAAGTACGATGTGAATAGGATCAGGTATGAAGACAGGTGGCATGAGGTCTCGGAGTTCATTCCCGACCACGGCAGAGAGGCGACGAAAAGGGCTTTGAGGTCACTGCCGTACGCTCCCCTTTCATATCTGGCCATGGAAGCGTACGAAGGGCGCGCGACCAACAAGTGAACGGTAGTTCTTACGCCTGACCCTCAAGCGTGCTTTCGCTCGCGTTCATCCAATCTTTGGTATATCTTCTCAATGACGGTGTTGATGAAATCTTCGTAGGAATATGTCTTCCAGGCGTCAGATCGCATGAAAGTGGCGACATCTCTCAACATGGCTTTTTCATCAAAGTCGCGTTCAATAACCTTCCTAAGCGAATATGGCACGAAGAGATGCCTCAACTCAGGCATGACCATCCTCGGGTCCCCCCTATAAAAGGTGACGCATCCGCTCCTCAACGACAGGAACAGCTTTTCGGAATGATATCCATGGGTGGGGTAATTCTCGAAAACGATGCGATACTTGTAGCCTAGGCTAGTCTGGTAATCGTCGATGGCGAATCCTTTCCAACAGGGTAAGGGCCAGGGTTGCTTGCTATATATGTCCAGTTCAACACCATTGTTCACCAGTTCCCTGGCCGCCCGGACCCTGTCCGGCATCGGCCTTCCTATCCAGCAGCAATGTCCTTTACGCTGCTCCCAGCCCTCGACATGGGGTTCTCGCCAATCAATTGGTATGAAAATGCGGGTAAGCTCCTTATCGGGGGCTACGCACAGGGTGCCCTCCCGATCGGAAAATAGGTAACTGAGGCGGCAGTGTTCCCGCGGCTCCCCGATCAAGGTGATGAAAGGCTTGTTTAGGACCCTCTTCATCACCTCGGCCTTAAGGGAACGGAACAACCTCCTGGGATGGGGTGGCAGATCGATGATGCCCTTGAAGAAAAGGAGGTCGGCGCCATCCATGTTTTCCTTGGTCGCCCTTTCCCAGGAGATGCCACGCGCCATTAGGTGCTCCCTTAGGCTTCGGTCGCCGATCCTCTCGGAGTCCAGCACGTGGTATATGTTCCAATTATCCCCGTGCATCTCGGCTACCCTTATCCGGGCCATCGGAAAAATAACGTTTACCTATAATAAAATTGCACGCCCCCAATCGATCCGTGGTCTTATCTGTCGATTGTCATCGGTTCGATCGACGCGTTCGCCTCCAATGAACCGGGTTCGATACCGTTGCTCCTCCCGATAAACTCAGGAACCCATCGCCCGGTGCCATGGTATGCAGAGTTTTATGTCCAGGAATGGCATTTGACCGTTCCTAGATCTAATTTGCGAGAAGGAGATAACAACGACGCTCAGCGTTCTGTTCGATTCCCAAATATTCGACATCCAGCTATATGGGGGGATCTCCCGTTACTATGTCCAGCTCATCAAGGAGTTCGGTCGCGATGACGAGATACTTCCGAAACTGTCCATGGGCTATAGCAGGAACGGCTATGTCTGTGATAGGGAATACGAACGATATTACACACATCCCGAATGTCTCTGGATGTCCCTGCGCCGGACCTTCCGTGACCTTGAGAACCCGAAAGCGCTAAGGGGGGCGACCGCTCAGTGGGTCCTCAAGAAAATGTGCAGCAATCGGAGATACGGCATCAAGGACATCAAGGAGGGGGAATTCGATGTGTTTCATCCCACGTATTACGATCCCTATTTCCTCAAAGAGCTGGGGGACCGCTCGTTCGTCCTTACGATCTATGATATGATCCACGAGAGGTTCTCTGCCGAAGGCGGAACGGATCGCACCATAACCAATAAAAGGCGTTTGGCCGAGCGCGCCGATCGAATAATTGCCATATCTGAATCCACTAAAAAGGACGTGGTGGAACTGCTGAATGTACCCGCAAGCAAGGTCTACGTTACCCATCTGGCCGGTTCCATCGCGCCTCCCAAGGACGGTGAGAGGCCCAAGAGCCTCCCGAGAAGGTATATGGTCCAGGTGGGTAATCGCGCGGGCTACAAGAACTTCGCCTTCATGCTCGACGCCCTGGAAGAGGTGTTCGAAAGGGACCCGGACATGCACCTCGTGTGCGTGGGGGGCGTTCCGTTCACCGCAGAGGAGCGGATCATGATCGAACGGTCCAGGGGGAGGGGTCGCATTATCCGCGTGTCCGTTCCCGATGACGAGCTGGCATTGATCTTTTCTAACGCTTTGGTATACATCAATCCCTCGCAATACGAGGGATTCGGGATACCGTTGCTAGAGGCGATGACCTGCGGGTGCCCTACTTTGGTCTGTCGGGTGAGCTCTTTGCCCGAAGTGGGTGGGAGCGCCTCCCGATACTTCGAACTGAACGACCGCGATTCCTTCCTGGATGCCCTGACGCCTATCCTCGAAGACGAGGGTATACGAGATAAGATGCGCCACGATGGACAAGACCAGGCGGCTACGTTCTCCTGGGCGAAGACGGCGAGAATGACGAAAGATGTCTATCGCTCGTTGATGTGACAACGCCCTCTCATTTCTCTTCGCTCCGGTATGGATGATAATCTATGGATGGCAGTGTTGTTCCAATCGCGATAGTGGGTGGTCGGTGCGACAAAATTTTAAAATTTCGTAACGCCCCGGAACGTTGGCTTCCCGCGTTGAACGCGGATGACTTGCCATCGTCCCGGTGACGTCACTGCGGGCTCTCCCGATCCCGATGTCCCTGGGAAACGATGGTAGTATTTAATCTGATGGCGGAACGGGGAACGATCAGTCTTGCCTGTACTCCCCGCTCTCTATCCTCTTCAGCCATCTCTCGTTCCGAAGATACCAATCCACGGTGTCCTTCATCCCCTTCTCGAACGAAACGGACGGGGACCATCCCAGCTCACTGGTTATCTTACCATTGTCGATGGCATAACGAAGGTCGTGCCCCTTGCGGTCCGTGACGAAGGAGATCAGGGACTCGCCCTTCCCCAATTGCTTCAGGATGAGCTTTACGATGTCTATGTTCCGGCGCTCGCAATTCCCGCCGATGTTGTAGACCTCTCCCTCCCTTCCCTTGGTCAGGATGGCGTCGATGGCGCTGCAGTGATCGGAAACGTGAAGCCAGTCCCGAACGTTCTCCCCTTTGCCGTACACCGGCAGCTTCTCGTTCTTCAGCGCGAGCGTGATCATCCTCGGGATCAGCTTCTCCGGGAACTGGTACGGCCCGTAGTTATTGGAGCAGCGTGAGATCGTCACGGGAAGATTGAAGGTGCGATGGTACGCCAGGCAGAGCAGGTCGGCAGAGGCTTTGCTTGCCGAGTATGGTGAGGACGGTCTTATTGCGTACTCCTCAGTGAACTTGAGGTCCGGACGGTCTAACGGAAGATCTCCATAAACCTCGTCCGTAGATACCTGGTGGAAGCGTTTGATACCGAACTCTCGGCAGGCGTCCAGCAAATTCTGCGTACCCATCACGTTCGTCCTCAGAAAGGCGGACGGGTCGGTTATGGAGCGGTCGACGTGCGATTCAGCGGCGAAGTGCACGACCTGGTCGAAACGCTCCTTCTTGAAAAGTTCGAAGACGAACTTGCGGTCGTTGATGTCCCCCCGGACAAAGGTAAAGTTCTCCTTCTTCATCACCCCGTCCAAGTTGTCAATGTTCCCGGCGTAGGTGAGCAGATCGAGACAAACGATGTCTTCTCCACCTTGAACTTTGGATCTCACATAGTTCGCGCCTATGAAGCCGGCCCCGCCGGTGATCAGCAGTTTCATTTACAAGCCTCCCAAAGGAAATCCTTTCCGCGTTCCTTGAGGAAAGGCGCCCTCATGTCCTTTTCGGAGAGCGACACGTCGGTCACGCCCCACTCAATGCCGATGTCCGGATCGTCGTAGCGGATGTTGCGGTCGTATTCGTAACTGTAGAAGCTGTCGACCTTGTACTGCACTTCACAATCGTCCTCCAACGTCAGGAAACCATGCGCGAATCCCTTCGGAATGAACAGCTGCTTCTTGTTCTCCGAGCTGAGCACGACGCCGAACCACTTGGCGTAGTTTGGAGAACCGTGACGGATGTCTACCGCCACGTCGAGGACGCTGCCCCGGGTGCATCTGACCAGCTTGGATTGAGCGAACGGGGGCGCTTGATAATGCAATCCCCGGATAACGCCCTTTTTGGCGGAGTAGGAATGATTGTCCTGAACGAACTCCGCTTCGATGCCGAAGGTCTTGGCGTTTCGCAGGGAGTAGCTTTCAAAGAACCAGCCGCGGGAATCGTTGAAGACCTTAGGCTCGATCACGACCAGCTCTGGCAATAACGAAGGGGACTTCATGGCGATGTCACCTTCTCACGGGGTCCTTGAGCATCCTTTCCAGGTACTTGCCGTAATCGTTCTTGCGGTTCCTCTGGATGATCGATTCCACTTGTTCTTTGGTGATCCAGCCGTTGTGATAGGCGATCTCCTCCAAGCAGGCGATCTTGAGGTCCTGGAACTGTTCCACGGAGCGGATGAAGTTGGTGGCGTCCGCCAAGGATTGAGGCGTTCCGGCGTCCATCCAGACGAATCCCCTGCTCAGGGTAATGGCGTCCAGTTCACCCCTTTCCAGATACATGTTGTTGAGGTCAGTGATCTCCAGCTCGTTGCGCCAGGACGGTTTCACCTTTTTTGCGAACTCTACCGCTCGATGGTCGTAGAAGTACAGCCCGGTGGCGGCGTAGTTTGACTTCGGCTGCTTGGGCTTTTCCTCGATGGAAACGACCTTTCCGTCAGGTGATAGCTCCAGAACACCGAACCGCTCCGGGTCCTTGACGAAATAGCCGAATACGGTGGCGCGACCCTTTTCTGCGTTCTTTGCCGCTCTTAATAGCAGCTCTCTGAGCCCGGCACCATAGAACAGGTTGTCCCCAAGCACCATTGCTACCTTGTCGTTCCCTATGAACTCCTCGCCGATGATGAACGCCTGGGCGAGGCCGTCAGGTGAGGGCTGCTCCGCATAGCTCAGCTTGATACCCAGATGGGAGCCGTCCTTGAGGAGGGTCTTGAAGTTAGGAAGGTCTTCTGGAGTGGATATGATGAGGATGTCCTTGATGCCTGCCATCATGAGGATGGAAAGGGGATAGTACACCATCGGCTTGTCATAAATCGGCAGCAGGTGCTTGTTGATGGCCGAGGTCATTGGGTAGAGGCGAGTACCACTACCTCCGGCCAAAACGATGCCTTTCATGAGTGGGTATTCGTTCCCGCATTAATATTTTATGTCAAGCCAGTGAATGGATTGTGAATTTAAGCCAGGTAATGATAATTCGTGACGGATCAAACGCTCGATTTTGATTAAATCCAATGAGGATGGGCGAGAATACATCGACTTTTAAGCATTGTTGAATGGCCGGGAAATTTCGGTTTGTTAAATCATTAATAAAATTGTTGCGGACGATTCTACAATAAAATCTCAACACCAATATCATTATGTTGGATGGGTGCCTTCCGCCGCCCTGGGGAATTTCTTGAGCCGCACGCTCGTCGCCGTCATTTGTGCCATGCTAATGCTGTCGTCATCGATCATCGTCTTCGCCGGGAACCCTTCGGTCGGGACAGAAGGCAACTTGGCGTTTTTCGATGGATATGTCGATCACGAACCGATGCGTGTCAATTCCGATTTGGACTTCAATAATCTGAACGGCACCTCCGACTGGGTTACCGGCGGTAATGGGACGGCCGACCATCCCTGGGTGATCGAAGGCCGGAGGATAGATGCCCGGGGGCATGGTTACGGCATATTCGTAGGCAACAGCACCGACCATTTCGTTATACGGAACTGTTTTATTCACAACGCCAGCGGGAGGGGTGAAAATGCCTATTACTCCAACTCCGGGATCATCCTCTACAACGTAAGCAATGGGGCCGTGACACATAACATACTTCGAGACAACCAGTGTGGGATGAGCGTTATCGCCCTGGAGGACGATAGCATAGTGGAGGTGATCGATGCTCTAGGTCGGACCGTTAGTACCAATGAGCCCCCGTCCCGCATCGTGTCTTGCTCGCCATCCATCACTGAGATGATCTACGCATTGGGTTTGAACGAAGGTCTGGTGGCGGTCACAGATTACTGCGACTGGCCCTCTGATGTTGAAGAAAGAAAGGTCAACGGCACGTTGATGTCCATCGGCGGGTATTTTACGCCCAGTCTGGAGGCCATCGTAGTTCAGGAGCCGGATCTCGTGCTTTTAGACCAGGGAGTCCAAGCCCAGATGGACATGCTCCCCCAGCTCGAATCCTCGGGCATAAATGCAATGGTTTTACACCGCGGAGTTTCCTTCTTCGATATTCGTGATAACATCGGAATGATCTCCGAAATATGCTGGGTACCTGAGGATGGGCTGTCCCTGATATCTTCAATGGAGGATCGCCTGGCGCGTATACAGGAGGTCATAACCGCCGATGTCGGTGGTAACCTGTCATTCACCGATTCTCGGGGTATGATGACAAATTTGACCGCTCCCGCCACGCACGTGGCGTCCTTCGGAGCCTTCGCCACCAACACCCTGGTGGACATTGGTATGTTGGACAAGGCGGTAATATTCGATGCCAGCTCCGAGTTCAACAAGAGCGCCATACCAGAGATGTACGGGATGCCGGCGGACAAGTTCATAACCGTCAGCAGCGCCAACAAGGACATGGTGGTGCAGACCATGCTCGACCTGGTTGACGACGGGAAGTGGAACAAGACCACCGACGTCATTTTCGGTTACGGATACTCATACCTGGATGCCGTCTGGGCGGAGCTGGAAGGACTGGATTTCAACGTCATCACCTTCTATCCCAATTCCTACGATGGCATAGTCCGTGTCGTCAATGATATCGAGACGGTCACTGGCTCTACGCACGGCATTTCGCGATGGATGCGTTCCCTTCCGGGGTATGTTGCTGATACGCTCGTCCTTTCCGGCATCGACACCGCGCCGGAAAAGGTAAGGGCGATATACGCCAGCTATAGTAGCGATACGCTGAAGTTAGGTAACAACGGCTCCATTACCACCGACTTTATCCGGCTCGCCGGAGGGATCAACGTCGGCGCGGACCCCAACAAGACATTACCGACATACACCGCCGATTTCTCCGCTATTGTGGCGCTTCAACCCGAACTGGTCCTTCTGGACGGTTACTATAGTGGCACCGCCGAGGAGTTCTCGGCTATGATCGGCGACTCAAATATCACCGTTTTCAAGCTCAACAAGACCTGGAACTCCTATTCGCCCCAAGCGGCGGAGGGATTGTGGGCGGTGGCCTGCGAGATGTACCCAACGCTCTTCGAAGGTACTGTTCCCTTGAACGTATCCTATGTACCGAGCGCCGCTTTCGCGGTATGGCTCGACCCTATCTACCTCGGTGGGAACGGAACCCTGGTCAACGATATGATGGCACATGCGATGTGCCTGAACGCGTATTCGGGTCTGACCGGATGGCCCGACGTCTCGGTGGAATCATTGCTGGAATTGGACCCCGATTATCTGATAGTGTCAATGATGTATCTGCCATCACCGGGCGAGGAGATCATCTCCGACCTGGAGAACGACACCATCTGGTCTCAACTGCGCGCTGTCCAGAACAAGCGGGTCTATATCATGACCGGACAGGCCGACAGCGTGTTCAGCCGGTCCGGTCCGCGCTATGTCGATGGAGTAGAGATCTTGGCCAAGATATTCTGCAGCGACCTGTTCAACGCCAGCGTGCCGAACTTGCTGGGTGACAATTATACAGAACATTTAGGCGGCGATGCTGTGCCGTCCTCGACATCTGGGGATTACGTAACGGAGCAGGTTCCCATCGCTTCCTCTTACGTCAATCAGGTACACCGCAACGTCTTCATCGGCAACGAGGTCCAGGCGTCAGACGACGGTCTGAACTGCCAATGGGATGCCGGATATCCTTTAGGAGGAAATTTCTGGAGCGATTATTCCGGGAGCGACGAGTTCTCCGGTGAGGAACTGAGCACCCCCGGTCCGGACGGGATCGGCGATTCATCCCACGTCATCCAAGGATATGGTGGCGCACTTGACCGTTACCCGCTCATGACGTTGCCTGGCGCTCCATCCATGATCTGGAGCGATCCGGCGGGTAATGCGATAGGTGTAAGCACAACATCAGGCGTCTGTTCTCTCCATTTCGACCAGATAATGAACGTTTCCGTAACGGCATTCGACACCAACCTGCCTTCTGCCATTGGAGCGTGGGACCCTTCCGGAAGATGGTTAAACATTTCCTATGGGAAACTTCTAGAATGGACCCCCTACCACGTTGACCTGGAGGGATTGGGTCATTGTGACGTGGAAGGCAATACCCTGATGTCAGGAAACGTTAGCTTCATCACCGGGGACTTCACATCACCGCAATCCACGGCACAGGTCGCATCTTACTGGCAGAGCCCCTCTGGAATCGTGGTCAGAGCGACCGCATCCGATTCGGGAAGCGGAACGTCCCGGGTGGACCTGATGTACCGTCATTCCGATAACAATGCGACCTGGAGCGAATGGCAGAACGGGAGCTCCGGAACTTTGGTGGCAATGAACATCTACGAATGGTCCTTGCCTGCGGTGAGCGAAGTCGTTCATTATCAGTTCGAATCCGTTGCCGTCGATGCCGTTGGAAATCATGAGGCGTTCAACGGGGTGGCCGAGGCGGTCTGTGCCGTCGACGCCTGGAAACCCATATCGGAAATGGTTTTGGACGGTCCACAACATAACGACGGAACCACCTACGTGGATTCCAGCACGAAGGTCCTGATCAAGGTCTTCGACCAGGGAGCTGGGGTGAGTGGCCATTATCATCGTGTCTGGAGCGGAGAATGGGCCGCCTGGACCAATTCGACCATAATGTTCTCTCTGACCGGGGAAGACGGTCCGAGGTACATCGAGCATTATGCCGTTGATGGTGCGGGGAATTCAGGGGTCATCAAGAACGAAACACTGTTCCTGGATTCAACCGCCCCTTGCTGACGTTGGAGTATGAGGGGCCTCATTACCTTTCCGGGACGGTCTTCGTACGGGCGAACACCACCCTGGTATTGCAGGAGGTATCGGCAGGGGCTCCCCTTGGCCAGGTGTTCTATTCGCTCGACGGGGTCAGATGGAACGAGTATAACGGTTCTCTGATGGTGGTCGCGCAGGGAGAGGTCGACCTCGGCTACTTCGGCCTGGATTCGTTGGGGAGGGCTGGGAACATCTCGACCGTAAGGCTGTTCGTTGATGATGCAGCCCCTACCATTGTCTTGACACCTTCTGCGGTGGATGGGGTGGTCTCCCTGGCCGAAGGTGATGTCTTGGTTCTGACAGCCAATGATAGCACTGGCATGACCGCGATCTGGTTCAGTTTCGATGGCGGGGCGACCTGGAAAAGGTACGTTGAGCCGATCGAGATCACCGAGGACGTGGTCATATCCTATTACGGGGTGGACGTTCTTGGCAACGTTGGTTCGGTGATCGAGACAGATGCGCATTTCGAAAAGGATGAAGGAATTCCGTCTCTATTCATCATACTGGGTATCGGGGCGGTCATCGCGATGTCGGTGGCCGTGATCTATCTTCTTAAAAAGAGAAATGTGATAAAATGATTCATTGTTTACAGGGGCAGCGGTCTATCGAAGACCCAGGCCATAAGATCGTGAGTAAGAGATTGGCAAGTGGAACCCATGCCCCGATCCTGATCAAGTGGTTCGCCTTAGCATCGGTACTGATGCTGGTGACCACGGCTTTCTTTATTTCCGCACCTTTTGAGGTCGAAGCTGCCACCGGGAACGCTTTATCGATCAATGTATCTCTCTTTTCCGAATATTATACGAAGTGAAATCAATAAGTTGCACCGCAGAGGGACTTTCGGCATATGTCCTGCGAAGAAGTGATCAACAATTGGCGATCCTCAATCGCTGCTTTCTATCAACCAAATAGATCAAGCCATATTTTTATTCAAAACGAGAATCCGTCACCAATCTTTATCATGTAGATAAGTTAGTGCTCGCCTCATGTCATCGCCGTTCAAACACCTTTTTTCCTTCTGCCTGTTCGTTGCTGCGTTCATATTGTTGATCTCACTGGTGTCCGGGGACGTATCTGCGACCCCTGATTCCAACAACGATTTCTCAGGGGCGGTACCGTTGTCCAACAACGTTCCGGCCGTTGGGTCCCTGAGCGAGGTCGATGACTGGAGCGATTTCTATCGGGTGATGGTCGGCCCCGGGGATGTGCTCGAGGTTAGCCTGAGCATGCAACCAGGCACCGATTTCGATATTTTCCTCTACGATCCTGCTCACAACCTGATAACCAGCTCCGAGCTCGACAATGTTGGTTCGGGGATATACACGGAAAGCGTGACCATCACCCTCTACACCCCCGGTTACTACTTCATAGAGGTCGGGTGCTACAGCGGCAGCGGAACGTTCACCGTAAAGGCGAGCACCACCGCGGAATGGACGGTCCTGGTCTATCTGGACGCGGACAACGACCTGGAGTCCGCAGGCATTACCGACTTCATGGAAATGTCCGGCGTAGGTTCCACGGACGAGGTCAATCTCCTAGTTCAGATGGACCGCATCAGCGGATATGACAGCACATATGGGGACTGGACCGGCACGAACCGCTATCTCGTCACTCCCGGGATGACCCCCACCGCGGCCAACGCCGTCTCCTTCCTGGGGGAAGTCAACATGGGCGACCCGTGGTCCTTGGCCAGCTTCATCAACTGGGGTATTGACAATTACCCGGCCGACCGCTACATGCTGGTGCTCTGGGACCACGGCGGCAACTGGCAGGGGGTGTGCTGGGACGACACCAGCAACGATAACCTGGGGGTGCTGGAGATGCGCATCGCCTGTGACATGGTGAGGAGCAACCACTCCGGTTTCTCCTTCGACGTCATCGGCTTCGACGCCTGCGCCATGTCCGGATTGGAGGTGCTTTACGAGATAAGCGGCTACACCGACCAGATCGTGGCCTCCCAGTTGAACGAACCGGGACCGGGCTGGAACTATCAGACCATGTGCTCGGCGTTGGCCTCCAATCCCTTCCTGGGCGCTTACGAGATCTCGGTTAACATAGCGCAGTTCTACGTCAATTCCTATTACGTGCCGTACCCCGGATACTATCAGACGGACGTGACCATGGCAGTCATCGACGCCTCGGACGTCCCGGGTATCATCACCGCGCTCAACCAGGTCACCTCGGACATGCTGAACGGGATGGCCTCTAAGCACAATTATTATCAGACGGCCTGGGAAGCCTCGGCGAAGGCCTATTACGATTACCCGGACCTTCTGGACATTTCCTATGTTCTGTCGATAATATCGCCAACGGCGCTGGAGAGGCAGCACGCCTCCGCCCTGTACAACGCCACCTTGTCAGCGATCGATTGTTATGATTATTACGACGTCATCGGAGGGGAGGAAACGGAATCGCTCCACGGCATGAGCATATACTTCCCCAGGTCCGGTTATTTCAACAACGCCTACCGCACCTCGGGAACGCTGTTCAGCGCCCTGAACTGGGACGAGATGCTGGTGAACTACTACTCCAGCATAGTCCAGCCCAACGACCCGGTCGGCATCTCCTCAAGATCGCCGTTGAACGATCCGAGCGTGGCGGTCGGCGCTTCGCAAACGTTCAGCGTCACCGTGGACGATTCTGACGCTGACCTCATCCAGTACTTCTGGTCGTGGGACGGTTACGACCTTCCCGTCTCCAGTTCGGGCATAACTGTTCTACCGGACACTGGCGACATCGGGGTGCACACTCTGCAGGTCATGGTCTGGGACGGGGCCAGCTTCGCGTTCTCGACCTGGACGGTGACGGTGCTGGAGAAGCCCGACCTGTACATCACCGATTTCTTAAAGTGGGACGCGCAGGGGAACCTGGTCAGCGACATCACCTCCGGCAGGACGACCTATGCCGGTGTGTACGTAACGAATCAGGGCAGCATGTCCTGCGCGTTCGACGCCACCTGCTACCTGGACGGGGAAGAGTTCTGCAGCTGGCTGATGGTCGAGCTGGCGCCGGGCGGAACGGTACTGCTGGCATCGTTACCTTTCTCGCTGTCCGAGCTGGGAAGCCACAGTATACAGTTCCTGGTGGATCCCCTGGACATCGTGGACGAGAGCAACGAGAGCAACAACGGCATGGCCTTCGCCATGAACGTCGTCCCGGCGGAATGGACCGTGCTGGTGTATATGGACGGAGACAACAACCTGGAGTCGTACATGGTGGACAACTTCCTGCAGATGTCCGCGATCGGCAGCGATGCCAACGTCAGCGTCGTGGTGCAGTTCGACCGCATCAGTGGATATGATGGCAGGTATGAGGATTGGACGGACTGCCTGCGCTTCTATGTCGAATACGGCATGACCCCGACCATCGAGAACGCGACGGGCGATCTGGGCGAGGTTAACATGGCCGACCGTTCCACTCTGGAATCCTTCCTGATTTGGGGCACCAGCACCTTCCAGGCCGAACGTTACATAGTGGTGCTCAAGGACCACGGCAGCTCATGGATAGGGTGTTGCCAAGACGAGACTTCCGGAAACGATCTGCTCGACCTGAAGGAGGCCTCCTTCGCGCTGAGGTCCATGATAAACCTCACCGGGGCGCCGATCGACCTGCTGATCTTCGACGATTGCCTGATGGGCTCTGTTGAAGTAGCTACGGAGTTCAAGGACCTAGCGCTCTACGCGGTGGTCTCAGAGACGGTCGGGTGGTCGAGCAATCACGATTACTCGGCCATACTATCCTTCCTGGAGGCGTCTCCCGAGATCACCAGTGGCTCAGCCGCGCTGGGCATAACAGACCTGATGTATCTGGTTGACGATGAGACGCACGCAACTCAATGTGTGGCAACTTACGATTTGCAGAGAATGGATGCACTCCTTGCCGCCCTAGAGGCGTACTTGGTCGACCTGGCTCCCCATTGGCAGTCCGATGAGGGAGGTATGGAGATGGCCAGGCTTTACTCACATTCCTTCGATATTTACTACGGCAACGATGGTCTAGACCTCTATCAGTTCGTGCTCAATACGATGTTCTTCTATGCCGAAGAGGAGTTGAACGCGACCGGCCAGGAGGTGCTCCGAATGCTAGATCAGGCGAGCGCCAGCTCGGTCGTTATATCGATGCGGGCCACCCCTGCCGCCAGCTTCTGTCACGGAATGTCCGCCTACTTCCCCATAAGTGCCGCTGCTTACAACCCGTCCTACGGAAATTCTGGGTCGTTCTGCACCAACAGCGTATGGGACAGCATGGTGTACACGTACTTGACGTACAGCGCTCCCCTTACGTTGCTCTTCCTGGAAGGGACCGTGGGGGACGATGATTGGTATGTTTCCCAGGTGAACGCAACCTTCCTGGTGTACGACCCGAGCTCCCTGGGCAAGGGTTATCTCAACTATTCTTTCGGAGGGCTTTGGTACCAGTATTCCGGAGAGACATTGGTGATGTCAGAGGACGGAGATCACACCTTGTTCTATTGCGCCACCGGCCTGAACGGTGAGGTGGAAGTGGTCAGGAACGCGATCTTAAGCATCGATAAGACCGCGCCGTCGATCGAAACGCAAGTGAACGGTCTGACGTTCCAATTATCGGCGACGGACGACACCAGCGGCGTGAGGTCCATCCACTATCGCGTAGATGGAGGTTCCTGGCTGCTCTATACCGGCGAGGTTACCTTGGGAACTGTCGGGCACCAGTATCTCGTTGAGTATTACGCGCTAGACAATGCGGGCAACGCCTGCCTTGTCGGGGAGATGACCTTAGGCGAGGAGGATACGCAGGCTCCGCAAACCCTCATTGAGCTTCTGGGGACCGTTGGCAACAACGGATGGTTCACCAGCGACGCGCAGGCGGTCCTGAGCGCCGATGACGGCAACGGCGTCGGCGTAAGCTCGATATCCTTCCAGATCGACGGCGGGGAATGGCAAACGTACAGCGGGCCGCTCTGGTTCAATGAGACCGGCACTTATGTCCTGAACTACCGCTCCGAGGATGCCGCCGGTAATCTGGACATAGTAAGGGCGGTCGAGGTCAAGGTCGATGAGATCGTTCCGACAGCCATTATAGGCGTCCGCGATCCCGACCACGGGGTCTGGTATAACCACAGTGTCCCGGTGAGCTTCGGTGGTAATGACGAGGGCAGCGGACTGTACGCAGTGCAATACCGTTTGAACGGAGGGTCCTGGAATGGTGCCGAATCGTTCGTGTACAGCACGGAAGCGATATCCTTGCTGGAATGGAGGGCGGTGGACAACGCCGGGAATTTGGGAGAGACCCATAGCCGAACCATCAGGCTGGACAGCACCAGTTATTATGTCCAATTCTCCCTTTGGGATCTGGATTCCGATCACTGGTCAAACGACTCTGTCATTATGGACATCCATATCATTCATATTGGACCGGCCAACGACACTTATTACTACCGTGTGAACGGAGGGAACTGGACCGAGATGGCCTGGAGAGCATACTTTAACGAAAGCGGCGAGTACTACCTAGAGGTCAGGTCCGTGGACGAGGCTAACAACACCTGTACGGCGGTCTCCAAGTCCCACTTTTGGATCGACCGGGTTCTTCCCGTTTCTGTCCTGAATGTAACCGGTCTTTCGGACTCTCCGAACGTCTATCTGAACTCGATTATGATAGACATCGAGGGAACGGACGAAGGCAAGGGTATGGACAGGTGCATGTACCGCATCGGCAACGGCACCTGGAGGGAGATCACAGCGCCGTTCAGCCTGACGCAGGCCGGTGATTACGCCCTGGAATATTACTCGGTCGACCTGGTCGGCAACAGCGAGGAGGTCCGCTTCCTCAATCTGACCGTGAAGGTCGCATACGTGCCCGGGCAGATAATCGGACTTAACGCCGAGGCTAATGATGACGGAGTTGCCATTTCCTGGTCAGCACCTTCGGACGGAGGGACGCCGATAATGTCCTACAAGGTCCTGCGCTCGGTCAACGGAGGGGCGGTGTACGCGATAGCCGAGGTCGCAGGGACGTCCTTCTATGACGACGAGGTGAGCGAGGGCAATACCTACGAGTACTTCGTGCAGGCGGTCAACCTGCTCGGGGAAGGTCCTTCCTCGGTCGGGAGCGAGGTCGAGCTGCAATCAGATGAAGGTTCGAACACTAGCCTAATGGTACCGCTGATCATAGTGATCATCGCTGTGGTGGCTGTACTGGCGTTGGTGTTTGTGCTGAAAAGGAAGAAGTAGGCCGCTCTCAAACCCCTTTCCCATTTTTTATTTATTGTTAATGAGGTGAAAATTCTATCGGAAGACCCCGATGCTAAGCATGTATCGATGCTACATTGAATATCGTAAGGCCTGGAATATCGGGAACCGGTCTGCCGAAGCAGTATAGCATGTCATCGTTCCGGTGACGTCACTGCGGGCTCTCCCGATCTCGGTATTCCACCTCTAGCATGAAGTTAGATAAATCCCGCGAGGGCCAAACGTCTGAAGGCTCCCTACCTTATTTACCTCGGATCTTGTCGCCGAGTCTATCGACCGCTGGTAATACTAAAAGGCTGGGAATTGTAGCAGAATCAATAATTTTGACGGATAACATCTAAGCCTGGTGTGCAAACGTTTTATAAAATTTTATGATAACTATTATATTTTAAATTGTCCATCGATGTTGGATATTAATGATACTCCGCAAGAACAAACTCGGTTGGTTATTCGGTTTGGCATTTGTATTCGTTTTCGCCTCCCTTTTCTTACCTACATACACTATTGATGCTTACGATTGTTTCATCATCAATGACTATCCGTTCGGCAGCAGTTATAAAATCGATGGGGGATCCGATTTCACTTTCATCTGGGAGGCAATGTCAAGGGGAGCCAATCTGGCAATAGGGCTCTATCTTGCGATATTGATCTGCATAATCCTCTCCCTGGTGTTCATACCGATTAATTATTTGAGCTTGTATGAAAGTGGAAAGGAAGGATCTTCAAAACAACGAGATCTCATGTGGGTCAATCTCGGATTGACGGCTTTGCCTCCTTTCTTATTCTTCGTCCTTCATCACATGCTAGATTGGTTCGAAACTGGGGAATGGTACCCCTTCGCAGGGAAGGACGAGTTCGGGGAATGGTACCCCAATGCCGGTTGGTATCTTCAGATCGCCGCCTTTTCGGTCATCTTGCTAGCCATGGTACTGCTCAGGTTGACCAAAGGCGAGAGCGACGAGGATGGAGATGGAATGCCCGGATCCTCAACGAACGAGAGGGAGGCGGTGAGTTTGCCCTTAATCGTGGTTAACGGGGGCGCGACCGATTCGATGACCGAAATGCGTTACTGCTCTAAATGCGGTAAGGTCATCCCATCCGATTCCGTGCTATGCCCATACTGCGGGGAAAAGGTCATGAGGTAGCCATAGGCAAAGAGTCATCGATCATCGAATGATATGAGAGATGGAGGTAGGCGGTACGTAGGTGATCGGAAATAATTTTCATATCCACCGATTACTGTTGTGTTGAACCCGAAAAGTAAAAAAAACGTCCATAAGGTCTTTGACCATCACTAATCCATGTAATGGACATTTCAGTGAAATGATGAAGAAGACCGATTAAATTTTTAATAATGTACTCCAAATGCTCGATCCTCGAACTGGATGCGGTTAAAAGGTTCGAACATCATTAATATGTCGCATTCCAAAAATCTCCCAATTACCTTTTTTTACGTCCGCATCTCTGGAACCTTCCGAATGGAAAGGTCGAAACGTTAAATAGTGGTCCGCATCCATGCTTTCAACGAGGAGCCGACCATCTCCACGGTGGTCATGCTTTCCTAACGGTACGCCAAAAAAGTCATAGTCATCGACGACGGGTCCTGCAGCCATTCCAGGGAACTGGCCACCGAGACCGGGGCGGATGTTCTCGGTCACGTCGTCAATAAAGGAAAAGTGGTACATTTTTCATCCAATTGTTAATTTTTAATCGATCTCCTTCTAATATAAGACTCTGAAAAGGAACCAAATTGTAAGTCAATTCAAGTGACTTTCATTTCGATCATCACATTCTAATGAAGATGGAAAACGCGTTCGTCAAAATCTTAGACCATTCACGGCAAATCATTGCAAATGCAATTAATAAAATGAATCAATGAGCGATAATAACACATCCATTATTTTCTCAAAACGGAAATAACCGCCAAATCATTTAAGTTAAAATCAGTATGTCGTCATCGCAACAGGAGATCGATATGGATTCCCATCGCATTCTTGTCACTGGTGGTTCCGGTTTCATCGGCACCAATCTCGTCAACGAGCTGAGGTCGAGAGGTCATGATGTGCTTGCGGTCGATCTGCTCAACAATGAGCGCGAGGGATACGTCCGCTGCGACGTGAAGAACTTCAGGCAACTGGAGCGCGTTTTCGAGAAGAACGAGTTCGACTATGTTTACCACCTTGCGGCAGAATACGGTCGCTGGAATGGCGAGGATTTTTACGAGAACTTGTGGCAGACCAATGTCATCGGGACGAAACATCTGCTACGATTGCAGGAGAGGAAGAAGTTCCGCATGATATTCTTCTCCAGCGCCGAGGTGTATGGCGATTACGCTAAAACAATGAGCGAGGACGTAATGGTAAACAATCCGATCTCCGACACCTATCAGATGAACGACTACGCCATAACCAAGTGGGCTGGCGAGCTGATGTGCCTGAACTCGGCCAAGATGTTCGGGACGGAGACGGTGAGGGTGCGTCCGGTCAACTGCTACGGGCCGGGGGAGCATTACACTCCTTACCGCGGCTTCATTCCGAAGTTCATATACCACGCCTTGCAAGAGAAGCCGTACACCGTGTTCCGCGGACACAAGCGCATCATCGATTTCGTTGAGGACACCGCAAGAACGGTGGGGAACATAGCTGATAACTTCATCCCCGGGGGGGTGTACAATTTGGGTGGAAGGCCGGAATGGGAGATGGACATCGCGGATTATTCGGATATCATCCTGAGAACGGTGGGAGCGGACGATTCTTTGGTTACCTACAAGGACGCCGAACCGTTCACCACCGGGGAGAAGAAGATAGATTCTTCCCGGGCGATACGTGACCTTCGGCACGATCCTAAGGTCGACCCCCGCGAGGGGATCAAGAGAACGGTGGAATGGATGAAGTGGTACTACAGGATAGGTGAGTGAGTGGACGTCGAGGGCGCGTACAAAGGGAAGACCGTGCTGGTCACCGGGGGGGCGGGGTGCGTAGGCAGCAACCTGTGCCGCAAGCTGTCCCAGCTGGACGCGAAGAAGGTAATCATCCTGGACGACATGTCGTCCGCTTACAAATGGAATGTGCCGATCGGTAAGAATATTCAGTTCGTCCAAGGCAGCATACTGGACGACGAGATGCTGCGCCGGGTGTTCAAGGAGCGCCCGCAGTACGTGTTCCACCTGGCGGCGCACTTCGCCAACCAAAACTCGGTGGACAATCCCGAAAAGGATCTGATGGTCAATGGTCTTGGTATACTCAAGGTACTTCAGCACGCGCACATAGTCGGCGTCGACCGTTTCGTTTATTCTTCGTCCGGGTGCGGTGTTTATGGTTTAGAGTCTAAGATGCCTTTCCAGGAGCACGATATTTCAATTCATTTACACACTCCTTATCAGGTTACCAAGCTCCTTGGTGAGCTGTACACGAATTACTTCCATAATCTTTACGAGCTGCCGATAGTGAATGCGCGTTTCTTCAACGTGTTCGGTCCGGGGGAGGTTCCTGGAAGATACCGTAACGTCATACCAAATTTTATGTACTGGGCTTTAAATAAAAGGGCTCTACCAATTACTGGTGATGGATCCGAAACACGAGATTGGACATACGTGGGTGATATTGTTAATGGATTGTTAGCAATGGGAGAAAAAGATAAAGCAATCGGTAATGCGATAAATTTAGGGTCGGGTACTGAACATAAAGTTATAGATTTAGCTAATATTATAAATCAGATAACTAAAAATCCCGCGGGTATTAATTTTATCGAAAGAAGGGATTGGGATGTAAAAAAGAATTTGTGTGCATCAATTACACGAGCTAAACAAATTTTGGATTTTGAACCCAAGGTAACTTTTGAGAATGGACTGATAAACGTTGAAGGTTGGTTCAGAGACAATTGGAATAATATTATAACCAGTGCAGAATTCTAATATTTGTGGTATTATGCCGAATAGAATATCAATAATAGTTGTCACTTATAATTCAAATAATGATATCGTCGGGTGCTTAGAATCTTTGATTTTACATATACCCTCGGCTGAAATAGTTGTTTTTGATAATAACTCTAACGACGGAACTGTTGATACTATAAAGAATCGTTTTCCAAATGTGCACCTTATTATAAATGAAAAAAATATTGGTTTCGGTGCAGGGAATAATTATGCTGTTAAAAAAGCATCTGGTGAATATCTAATATTTATTAATCCAGATGCAAAAATTGTTGATAATTCTATATCTAAATTAATCGTACCGCTTATACAAGCTGCTAGGATTATAACAACTCCAATGATATTATTATCCAATACTGTCGATACTATCAATACTTGCGGCAACCTCAATCATTTTACTGGGTATTCCTTTATGAATGGGTGCTTATTCAATGCAAAATTAGTGGGCGACTTATCTAAACCCAGTGGTATATCAGGATGTTGTTTTGCAATCAGAAAAGTTGATTTTTTCAAATTAGGAGGTTTCGATCCGAATTTTTTCCTGTATAATGAAGATTCTGATTTATCGTGGAAAGCATTATTAAATGATTTTTCAATTAAACTCATTCCATCTGCTATAGTTATTCATAATTACAATCCTCGCATGACCCATAATAAATATTTCAACGTAGAGTTAGGCAGATATATAATAATTAAAAAATATTTTAATTTATTTGATCTAATTCTATTGTTACCATCATTTTTATTAACAGAATTGATATCCATATCATTAACAGGATTACTGGGGATAAATTATCTATTTTATAAATTTAAAGCTTTATTGGCGTTACCAAATTTAAAAGTAATTAAACAAAATGGAAATTATAATAATTTATTTAATAATTTAATAGTCGATTTACCTGATACTTTATTAATGATCTATCCGAATAATAAGAAAATATTTAGTATTATAAATAAAATATATAAAATTAATTATAATTATTTTTTAAAAATTAAGGGGGAATCTGTTAATTGAAAGATATTAGAATACTATATTTAGCTCAAGCAAGTCATAAAGGGTCTGGAATCGGAGGTGGGGCGAGAGTAAAAAATACAATTAACATTTTAAACAAATTTCAATATAAATATGGACTAATTGCCTATGACTTTTATTCTAAAAAATTTTCAATAGACTTGGAAAATAATAATTCTAATACAAATATTATTATACACATTCCTCAATATTTACCCAATGTAATAAAGTCTTTGTTTATGATTCCTTATATATTTATAAGCTTATTCTATATAAAAAAATCTCAAGTTATTCTATCCGATTTCAATAACATCTTGTGTTCTCTACCAGCAATAATATTGGGAAAAATTTTCAACATTCCCGTTATTCTGGATAGTATTGATACCAAATTAAATAAGGCAATTCCAGATTTAATCTATAATTATTTAATTAAAGAAAGTACACAAATTTATGTAATAAGTCATTATTTATTTAATCATTTTTCTAAAGTAGTTAATTCCGATAAAATATTTTATTATCCTATTTCCGTTGATACGGATATATTTAAAAATAATAATGAATACAGATTCGAGGTCCGATCAGAAATTGACTGTCCTGATGACACAATTTTGATTTGTTATGCAGGGTCTTTTACTTCATACGAAGGGGTTTCAATTCTAATAAGCGCATTTAAAAAGGTTATTGAAGGTGCGCATAATGTAAAATTGGTAATAATCGGAAAAATTATTTGGAAAAACAAAGATGAAAATGTTGAAAATTTTATATTTGATCAACAACTCGAAAAATCAGTAATTTTTTTAGGATTAAAGCAACATGAAGAGATGCCTAAATATCTCTCCGCCATGGACATACTATGTTGTCCAAAAATTGACTGTGAAATAAATCGAGCAGCAAATCCCGTTAAGGTTATAGAGTATTTATCAATGGCTAAACCAGTTATTGCATCGTCAGTTGGAGAGATTCCAATAATAATCACCGATAATGTCAACGGATTCCTCGTAAAACCCGGTGACGTTGAAGATTTGTATAATAAAATTATTTTCTTAATAAAAGATCGTTCATTGTTTTCTAAAGTAGGCTTTGAGGCGCGGAATTCAATTATTAATAATTACGACCACTGTGTGATTGGAGATAAAATATCTAATAACTTATTGAAAATATTGAACAGGAGTAATTAAATGAAAATTTTATACGTAAGTAATTATTTTAAACCACATTGGGAAGGTGGTGGTCCAACAAAAATCTGTTATGATCTAGCGATTTTATTAAATTATAAAGGACACGACATCACCGTATTTACTACCGAGGGAAGCAACCCTGGTATTGTTGTAGATGTCAATAAGGAGGTTCTTGTTGACGATATCAAAGTATATTACTTTTCAAACGTTATAAAAATGTTTGCCAAAAAATTTCATTTTTTTACACCCTTCCATTCTATTAAAATTATTAAAAATAATATAAAAAATTTTGACATAATCCACATTCACGAAGGTAATGCTTTACTTGGCCCGATTGTATGTTATTATGCACGAAAGTTCAAGATTCCATATGTTTGGCAGGGGCATGGGTCCTTAATCAATAAATTAGATCAAAAATATGCAATTTATTATAAAATATTAGATAAAATATTCGGGGACATTGTTAAGCATGCGTCAGCTGCAGTCGCACTAAATGAAAATGAAGCACTAAATTATCAAAAGATGGGAATCGATAGAAGAAAAATATACATCATACCAAACGGAATAGATGTAAAAAAATATCTGAACTATATAAAAACTAATAAATTTCGGTTAAAATACGGGTTATTAGATAAAAAAATAATTCTTTATTTAGGTAGAATAAATAAAATAAAAGGGATTGAAATAATCTTAGAGGCTCTTACTAATATTACCATCAGTCGCGATAATTATGTATTTATCATTGCAGGGCCTGACGATGGTTTTTTAAAAGATGTTATAAAATTAATAGAAAAATATCAAATCGGAGATAATGTAATAATTGCGGGTCCTATTTATGAAGAAGATAAAATTAATTTAATGAAAGAAAGTGATCTTTTTGTGTTGATGTCTCATTACGATACTTACCCCATATCTGTATTAGAAGCAAGTGCTTGTGGATTACCGAGTATCATTTCTAAACATTGTGAAATCTCAAATTTACTCGATGGGAAGTCATCAATAATTATTGAAAACGAAAGTAAGATTCTAGCAAATAATATTGTTAACCTATTGTCAAATCCTTTAAAATATGAAGATCTTAAGGATGGCGGAATACAGTTAGCGTTATCAACTTTCAATATTAATTCAGTTGCACTGAAGTTAGAAGATTTATACAAATCATTGTATAAGATGGATTTATTATGAAAATTCTTCATATAATGGGTTGGTATGTTCCGGGGATGGGTTATCAAGAAAATTATTTACCTGCGGCCCAGAAAAAATTGAATAATGAGGTTGTCATTCTCACCAGTAATCAAATTCCAAAACATGGAGGTTTTAATAATACTGATGCGTTTAATAAAATACGCAATTTAAAAATTGGTGTATCGTATGATCACGAGGTTAAAATAATCCGATTGCCTTCTATATATTTTAAAAACCAGATATTTTTTTTAGGGTTGGAATCTGAAATTGATAAATTTATGCCCGATGCAATACACGCGCATGGCACGACTATGATATCAACTATCCAGGTATTGCACATTAAAAATAAGAAAGACCATTTCAAATTATTTATTGATGATCATAGTCATAGTAATAATTTTATTTTTTACTCATTCATTCAAAAATTATACCTCAAGTTTGTTAATTATATTATAAATAAAAATACTGCGTCAATAAACTGTTTCTTACCAGTAACGCCATCCTCAAAAAATATATTGATAAACAAGCACAATTTTACCAAAGGTAATATTGTAATTCTAAATCTGGGAGCCGATAGAAGTATTTTTTATAAATCTGATTTATTGAGGAGGGATGGGAGAAAAAAATTTAATGTTCGAGAGGATCAAAAATGTATAATTTATGCAGGAAAAATTGACGAATCTAAAGAAATCCCATGTTTAATAGGTTCAATGGTAGAGGTCGTAAATAAAATTCCAGACGCAATCTTGTTAATCGTCGGATTTGGAAATTTAAATTATATGGATTATCTTAATAGTTTAGTTATTTCATATAAGTTGACTAAAAATATAAAAATAATAGATTTTATCTCGCATAAAGAGCTCCCATGCTTATATAATGCTGCAGATATTGGTGTCTGGCCCGGTGATCATTCTATCACAGTATTGGAGGCCATATCAGCTGGACTCCCAGTTATTGTTCCATTAGATGACAGTGCATATGGGGTGATTTCAGAACTAGGTAATCTTCTTCAATACGAGCGGGGAAATGAAAATTCTCTTGCAATTCAAATTATTAATATGTTGGTTAATGACGATCTTAGGGCGAAAATTAGTAATTTTAATGATATTACAGGTGAAAATTTATTATCCTGGGATAAAATTGCCATGGAATCCTTGAAAATTTATAAGGAATATTGATGAAAAGCGAAATCAATGTTAAATTAATAATGGTTTTATTAGTATTAGTTGGATCAATACTATTGGTATCGAATTCTTTACATATATTTTCATTTATATTTATAATTCCGTTTTCAATATTTTTATTAATAGTACCTTCATTTGCGATATTAAAATATTTAGATAATAATCAAATATCATTGATTCATATATTTATACTGTTATTTCCCTTTGTAGTAATATATAATGTGTTTTATTTAAGTAATGGTTTATCTACAGGTTTTCAGGATGTTCAGAATCATTTATATTATTATTACAAACTATTTAATATATACGGTAATATAAATTATGAAGGTGTAACACAAATTTCGTATAATTATATTGGCATGTATGTATATTATTATTTACTTGCAAATGTGTCCGGGCAAACTGTTAATGTTCTAGGATCAACGATTCCATCAATCATCGCTGTCATCTCCTTATTAGTTTTTTTCTCATTAATTTCTAAAATTCATGGAAATAAAATAGGATTTTTTAGTACAATAATATTCGGTTGGAGTTTTGAGGTAATATTGTTTAGTCATGAATTTAGAACTCAAACTTTTGGTTTTTTAATGATACTAACATTTTTATTATTAACAACAATATCAGCAAAATTCGAAGTAAAACAAAAAACGTTACTTTTACAAATATTAATAGTATTATTCACCGCCACTGTTTCATTTACGATATCTTTCTATTATATTATTATGATATTAACAATAATAATATACAATATAATACTAAAAAGACGATTAAATATATCTAATAAAAATGATATTTTGAACAGAATTTTATTATTATTTTTTATTATTACAATTTTCTATTTGTTATATATTAGCAAAGGTTTCAACAATATCGTAGAAACAATTATCTATCTAGTTAATACGACCATTCGGGGCGGTGACATTTCAGAATCCAACATCGATTTATTTTATTCGGGATCATTCGTATATATAATTATGTTATTATTTAAATTAATTTTAGGCTTTTCAATACTGTATTATTCGTATTATTATTTGTACAAACAATACAATTTAAACAATTCTGCGATAATCTCATTGGGATCATTGGTTTTATTATATGTTTTGGATGTAATCGTTAATTTTACGCTGTCTCCAACCAGAATACTTTCTGTAGCAATGACTTTCTGTTCCGTATCTATTATTTTTACAGTCTTGAATTTACATTATAGTAAAAAGAAATTAAATAGGATCTGTGGGAAATTATTATCAATATTGATTTTCATAATAATAGTAAGCTCATTTATAAAATTACCAACTTATGTTATTGGTGATACATCCCCTCTTAGAACTGATGAACCTATAGATGCGGTCACATATTGGACTTCAAATACAAATCAGATTATAGCTGCGGATTTTATTTCTAACTATTGCTTTGATAATAGAATTAACTTGTTTGTTGATATAATTACATATCAATTATCTAATAATGTGGAAATAAACAATATCACAATCATAAATATTTACGATTCCATAGATAATATTAATGAATCTAATATTCAACAAAATGATTTATTATTAATGCAAGAATGCTATATGGGTAATTCATATCCACAACGTGGTGAAAATCAAATACACAGTATCTATTATAATTATTCTATAATATATTCTAACGATAATTACAAGATAATGATGGTGGCATAATTAAAATAAAATACTACAATAAATTTAAAATGTTATCGACAATGATAACTAATTATTGGGCCCGATCTTATCTTTTCTTCAATTTTTTTTAGGGTGACTGGATGGGTTGGAATGGTCGTAGAAGTATCGACTCCCACATTCAACATCAACCGTTAGTCTCACCACGATTCCTTCAGCATCGATCGAAGTCGATATCCTGATTTCGAGGTGCATTGATTGCAGGTTATCCTGAATTATAAAAAACCGTTTACCCGTTCTCACGATGGCAGCGAAGGAAGTGTATAATTCAACATCGTCCGATTAATGACTCGCGATTATCGGATCTCATTTATCGTGCATTTTTAAGTGATTTTCCGCCTCTCAAAAGCCCAATTGCATGTGTTGACTTCCTACTTTCGTATTGACAAAGAACCAGATTAATCCGTACATAGGGTGGTGCTGTTAGTCGCTGTTGAACATCACTCCTCCGGGATGGTTCTTTTTGTTTATATTGACACATCTTCTGAAGTGAAACTTAAAAGTTCCTAGGGGTACGACCGACAACTCCGACAGCAAGCGCGTATGGCTTTTTTACGTCATACGTGCTCCGTATCGACGAGGATTGAGTGAAGTTGCATGCCGTTATTAATATTGATGAGTTTTAGATTTTATGTTATAAATTTACTGCCATTGAACGTACATGACGGCTAGGTGTTATCGAAGGTTTGTATGGTGTTCCCTTCAAACATCGCATCAGATCTCAGCCCAGCTGATTCGACTTATAACAGCCAGGCCAGTCTAATCGCTTCCAAGATGCAAGAGTCAACGCCCATGTACAAAATAAATAAAATCGGCAAGGTGTAATCAGACATTGGGTCAACTACTAAGGCCTTTCTTATTCGCAATACAGTTCCCACTGAGCTTCGCTTAGTCGACGGAGAATTGCATTGACGCAGAGACTATTCTCAGCATAATGGGCATTATGGCCAAGCAATGCATCAGATGGTGCATAATATGCCCAATGGAAAAAGAAACGAGGTGAAATGCAAGCTCATCGTGTTCAATATGTATCAGCAAGAGGTGACTATCAAGCTCGGTTACTTGAATCATACAGGATGAATCGATAGAATTGAATGGGTCTGTCCGGATTTGAACCGGAGGCTATAGGTCCCGAACCTACAAGTTTACCAAGCTAACCCACAGACCCGTGTAAGGCCGGTTAAACCATCCCAATATTAAATATCTTATGGAAGCCCGGAAAGGCGTTCGCTCTTCGGAACAACGAAGATTCTCACATCATTACCAGCACCAGTTATAAACTGTCGATAGCCACCTACGACAGATATAAATAATGTCAACCTAGTCCGTCCAGACATGCGCGAGCAGCTCATGGAGAAGATCGCCGGTGAGATAGTCCTATCGACAGATCCCGGCAAGACGCTTCGCAAATGGCGCGAGGAGTTCGGCATATCCCAGCAGGACCTCGCCCGCCACCTCACCATATCCCCTTCGGTCATCAGCGACTACGAATCCGGTCGTCGTAAATCACCGGGCATAGTCATCATCCGCAAGATCGTCACCGGCTTCCTCAACCTGGACGAGGAGAACGGCTCCAAGATCCTAAAGAAGTACGACCTCGGTCAGAAATCGGATTGTATCATCGCCATCCGCGAATTCCGTTCCAGCATGCCCGCCGAGGAGTTCCTTAAAGCAATCGAGGGCGACGTGCTCAACCGCGGCATCTCATTGGACAAGGACATTCACGGCTACACCGTCATCGACTCGATGAAGGCGATAACGGCGTTAGGTTCAATGGACTACCTCAAGATCTATGGCTGGAGCAGCGAACGGGCGCTTATCTTCACAGGCGTCAAGTTCGGCCGCTCGCCGATGATAGCGATACGCGCACATCCAATGAAGCCCGCCCTGGTCGTCTATCAGAAACCGGAGCATGTTGACGAGTTAGCGGTTCGTTTAGCAACTCTAGAGAACATCCCCCTGCTGAGGACCAACGTCGGCGTCACTCAGCTCGTGGAGCGCTTAGAACGTTTAGACAGGTGATACCAATGGACGTCGGCATAGTCAGTTACGGAGCTTACATCCCTAGATATCGCATCGCCCCCAAGGAAATAGGTCGCGTATGGGGCAGCGACGGCGAAGCGATGGGCAAGAACCTCATGATCTTCAGCAAGAGCGTCCCCTCCCCGGACGAGGACGTAATAACGATAAGTGTCGCCGCCGCGCGCAGCATGATGAAGCGTACGGACGTCAATCCGAAGGACATCGGCGCGTTATACGTCGGTTCCGAATCGCATCCGTACGCAGTGAAGCCGACAGGCACCATCGTCGCCGAGGCGATCGAAGCGTCGCCCGAAATAACCGTCGCCGATTACGAGTTTGCGTGTAAAGCTGGTACCGCCGCAATACAGACCTGCATGGGTCTCGTAGGCTCGGGCATGGTAAAATACGGCGTAGCTATAGGCGCAGACACCTCACAAGGCGCCCCCGGCGACGCTCTCGAGTACTCGGCCTCAGCCGGAGGCGCGGCCTTCCTCATCGGTTCCGATAAGATCATCGCCAAGCTCAATTTAACTTACTCTTACACAACAGACACCCCGGACTTCTGGAGGCGGGAAGGCCAGCCATACCCGTCGCATGGCGGGCGTTTCACCGGCGAACCGGCCTACTTCAAGCATATGACCGCCTGCGCCTTGGGAACGATGAAGAAGGCCGGAACGAAACCGACCGACTACAAGTACGCCATATTCCACCAGCCCAACGGCAAGTTCCCTTCCCGTGTAGCAAAACAATTAGGATTCACAGACGAGCAAATAAAAACAGGATTGCTGACGCCGTACATCGGCAACACTTACTCAGGTGCTGTTCCATTGGGACTATCGGCAGTTCTGGACGAGGCGAAGCCCGGCGACCGCATCTTCGCCATAGCCTACGGTTCCGGCGCAGGTTGCGACGGCTTCGATATCACCGTGACCAATGAGATTACGAATTACAAGCGTGAGAACGCCCCCAGTGTGAAGTTCATGATCGATAACAACAAGTTCATCGACTACGCCACGTACGCCAGGTATCGCGGCAAGATAAGAATGAAGGAGGGAGGCGAATGAGAGAGGTCGCCATCATAGGCATCGGCCAAACGAAGTTCGGCGAGCTGTGGGACCTCTCCTTCCGCGAGATAGGGATCCAAGCCGGTCTGGCGGCGGTGTACGACGCCAACGTTGCCTCGGAAGACATCGAGGCGCTGTACGTAGGCAACATGTCCGCCGGGCGCTTCATCGATCAGGAGCACGTCGCCGCGTTAATAGCGGATTATTCTGGACTAGCTAGGGACCACATCCCCGCCTCCCGGGTGGAAGCTGCCGGAGCGTCCGGAGCCATGGCCGTCCGCCAGGGTTACTTCGACGTGGCGTCCGGTCTCCACGATATCGTGGTCGTAGGCGGTGCCGAAAAGATGACCGACCTGCCGGACGCGGCCGGTGCGGCCATTCAAGATTCCGCGGCTGATCAGCAGTGGGAATGCGTCTTCGGTGCGACATTCCCGGCGTTACACGCAATGATCGCACGCAGGCACATGCTTGATTTCGGAACCACCAGGGAGCAGATCGCTTCCGTTGCCGTAAAAAATCACAAGCACGGAGCGCTAAATCCGAAAGCGCAGTTCCAGAAGGAGATCAAGCTGGAGACGGTTCTCAATTCGGCCAAGGTCGCTGAACCGTTGACGATGTTCGACTGTGCGCCGTTATCGGACGGCGGTGCCGCCGTCGTAATGTGCGCCATGGAGAAGGCGCGCAAGTACACCGATTCGCCGGTGAAGATACTGGCGTCATCGCAATCTTCTGATACGCTAGCGTTGCATCACCGCAAGACCATTACGTCTTTCGAGGCAACACGGCAGGCAATGAGGAAGTTGACGCGGCGCACCGGCATTGAGGTATCACAGATCAACCTCGCCGAGGTTCATGACAACTTCACCATTTCCGAGTTGATCGCGTTAGAGGACATCGGATTCTTCGCCCCCGGCGAAGCTGGTAAGGCGACCGTCGACGGGCAGACGCAGATCGGTGGACGTGTCGCAGTGAACACTTCCGGTGGACTCAAAGCCCGCGGAGATCCCATCGGGGCGACGGGCGTCGCGCAGATCGTTGAGCTGGTCACGCAGTTACGCGGTGAGGCCGGGAAACGTCAATTATCCGACGTCAAGTACGCTCTGGCGCATAGCGTCGGCGGTACCGGTTCGACAGTCGTCATGCACCTCCTGGGGGTGGCCTGATGACCGTGGCGCGTTTCTGGAGGGAGAACTCCCCCCGCTATAATCTAAAGGCATCCAAGTGCGGTAATTGTGGGAAGGTATCTTTCCCTCCTCGTACCGTCTGTCCGGAATGCCACCGCAAATCCATCGGAAAAATGCAGGAGTTCCAGCTTTCCGGCAAAGGGGAAGTGTACTCCTTCAGCATAGTACACGACGCTCCGGCGCAATTCCAGAACCAGAAGCCCTACATCGTGGCGATGATAAAACTGGACGAAGGGATAATGGTCACCGGTCAGGTAATCGACTGCGAACTGGACAAGGTGGAGATAGGAATGCGCGTCTGGGCTTCCTTCCGCAAGTTGGGGGAAGAGGGACCGGGTGGCGTGATCCACTACGGCTACAAGTTCCACCCGGAGCTTTGAGGTGGGTATTGCCCGCTCGGAAAAACCATTTCCTCAATAATTTTATTGGTTACGAAATTATAATATCTCATTCATCAGTACATATGAGAATCGAACACTGGACTTCGTAATTCGTTCGTATGTCCTAGGTCTTTTTAAAAAGATTTTACTCCTTCATTACGGAATTAGTAGGTTGAATGAGTTAACACCGGTTAAAATAAAGTTCTAATAGGCACAAACAAATCGATAACTTTGGTCAATCCTCAATACCGTTTTTTAAGTTTGAGGCAGACAAAATGAGGGTGAGGCCGATCGAGGATCTGCCTCTATTTCAAGGGGGGAATTGTACAGATGAAAGCTAGCTCTGAGCTGGTGGCTTCGAAAAAGAAACCGTTTATGAATGGAAAGATCACATTTTTAATTTTCTTGATGTTGATAACGGCGTCCTTTATTGTCACAATATGTCCAGCGAATGCTGAGACCTGGGGGGATTTCGATTATCAGCTCATTAATGTTGACACGGAGGTCGAGATCACTGGGTATCACGGTCTAGGCGGGGATGTAGAAATACCTTCAATAATCGATGGGAAACCCGTCACAAGCATCGGAGATTGGTCGTTCAGTTATTGCACCTCCATTACATCAATAACCATCCCTGGCAGTGTTGAAAACATCGGGAATGTAGCCTTCTATTCATGCACTTCCTTAATCGCAGTGACCATCTCGTACGGCCTAATGACCATAGGTTACCAAGCTTTCGGTGACTGCACCTCCATGACCTCGATCGCTTTACCTGATAGTATTACCATCATTGGAGGTAGTTCGTTCAGTAACTGTATATCGTTAATATCCATCACCATACCTGGTAATGTCAAGACCATTGATACTTTTACATTCAGTGAATGTACCTCCCTTGCCTATGTGACCATATCTGATGGGGTAACAACGATTGGTCAATATGCATTCTCTCAATGCACCGCCCTGACCTCCGTGAACATCCCGGCCAGTGTCACGTCCATAGGGGAATATGCGCCCTATTCCTGTTTTCAAGAATGCACCTCGATGACGTCGATCAATGTGGACCCGTCCAATACGAACTATGCAAGCGTCGATGGTGTGCTTTATGATAAAAACAAAAACGTTCTATTCAATTGCCCCGCTGGAAAGACCGGAGCGCTCACCATCCCCGACGGTGTCACGACCATAGGTCAAGCGGCGTTCTTATGTAGCGCAATTACAACCTTGATCATCCCCGAGGGCGTCTCGACCATCGGATTCATGGCCTTCAGTTATAGCACTTCTTTGACCTCTGTCACTCTCCCAAATAGTCTCGTATCTATCGAATCTAAAGGGTTCTTCGAATGTTATTCTTTGACATCGGTTTTCATAGGCGGCAATGTATCTAGCATCGGACCGCAAGCTTTCGAGAATTGCTACGCTCTAACCTCTGTGACTATCTCCGATGGCGTAACCATCATTGCGGAGCGTATGTTCAAATATTGTACCTCGCTGACATCGGTGACCATTCCCAGTAGCATCACCGCCATCGAGGGAGAAGCGTTCTATTGGTGTACCTCGCTGACATCGGTGACCATTCCCGGTAACGTCACTTCCGTTGGGTGGGGAGCGTTCTATTCGTGCATTTCCCTGGCCTCGGTGACCATCTCGGATGGTGTAATGACCATTGGTGATAGCGCTTTTGGAGACTGCCACTCTCTAACTTCTATTCTATTTCCTGAAAGTATCACGACCATAGGACCTAATGCTTTCATCATGTGTCACTCTTTGAACTCCGTGATTTTTCAAGAAGGTATCACGACTATAGGTGACGGTGCCTTTTGTCTATGCTCTGCCATGACCTCCGTGAACATCCCGGCCAGTGTCACGTCCATAGGGGAATATGCGCCCTATTCCTGTTTTCAAGAATGCACCTCGATGACGTCAATCAATGTGGACCCATCCAATGCGAACTATGCAAGCGTCGATGGTGTGCTTTATGATAAAAACAAAAACGTTTTAATCGCATGCCCCGCTGGAAAGACCGGAGCGCTCACCATCCCCGACGGTGTCACAACCATCGGTGACTGGGCCTTCCTCATCAGTGCTTTAAATTTCGTGGTAATTCCCGAAAGTGTCACAACCATCGGGGAAAGTACTTTCCAGGAATGTAGATCAATTGTCTCTATTGAGATCCCGGACAATGTCACTAGCATCGGACGTTCAGCATTCCTAGGCTGTTCCAATATGATTTCAGTTATCATTGGAAACGGTGTTTCGACCATCGAGCCCTCAACATTCGCGAGCTGTTCCATAGTCTCCATGGTAATAGGAAGCGGCGTCACGACCATCGGGTTAGGAGCGTTCGAGTATTGCTCCTCATTGACCTCGATAACCTTCCTCGGTCTATTAGCCCCGACATCAGTCGAATGGGACTGGATATTATTTGCCCCAGAGGCAATAAGAGGGCACGCTTATCCCGAATCGAATTTTCCCGCCCCAGGGGAGCTCTTCCACGGGCTTCTCATGGGTGATTTCATTTCTGGCACTTACCCTAATGCCCCAACAAATCTCGTCGCAACTCCGGGCGATGAAATCGTTTATTTAGAATGGACTGAGCCCGGATATGATGGTGGAAGTCCGATTCTAGGGTACTTCATCTACAGATCGACAACATCAGGTGGGCCGCACATACAATTAGGCGGGACAAGCACGAGCCTCTTCTTCGAGGATACCACGGTAAATAATGGCATTACGTACTATTATGTCACCAGTGCCATAAACGCGAATGGTGAGAGCTCGTACAGTAACGAGGTCAGTGTCACCCCCACCTCAGGCACGCCGTCGATAACCGCATTCTACGACGATCTTGACGGATTCAATCTGGCTGCGGGATATCCGCCTATCGTCATAAATTTTGATGATATCACGCCTGGCGAGGACCTGACCGGTGACACAATCAATGGGGTGACATTCGAGGTAGACCCGATGGTTGAGAGCGCACCTCTCCTCGTGGTCATTGCGAACGAGACATACCCTCTCCCCGGCTATACTCCACAAGAGACTCCCGATAACCGGCTTTTTTCCACAACCGGGACCAACGTCCTATCACCAGGGGGAATCCAGCTCGCTCCTGGACCTAACGTTACAGTGGAAAATGATGATATAATCATATCGTTCACCATTCCCGTGTCCGCCGTTGGGTTCGACATATTGTATCAACTGCTGGATGGATCATCATTGACTTCCATTTCGATATTTGATCCGTTTGGTTACGAGATATACTATCATGAGATGATTCCGATAGGAAGTTCCGGTACGGGAGGGGCAGCATTCGCCGGTTTTGTATCTGATTCAAAGAACATAGCCATGGTCATCATCGATGATTATGACGATGACAACGTATTCGTCGATAACAACATCGGACTCGATACGATCAGGTTTTATTACGATAGTTCGTATACTCCCCCCTCCGAACCCAACCAACTCACCGCCGTCCCAGGAAATGAGGAGGTGGAACTAAACTGGTTGCAACCATCCACAGACGGGGGCAGTGCGATCATCGGGTACAATGTCTACCGTAGTACCAACCCAGGCGAGGAGACGTTGCTAACCGCATTGGGCAACGTTCAAATGTTCACGGATACAGGACTAACGAACGGTGTGACATACTATTACAAGGTTACAGCGATTAACTCGGTTGGAGAAGGGCCGTTCTCCGACGAGGCTTCGGCTTCACCCGCTAAGGTGCCATCCGCCCCCACGATAACCTCTGCCGAACCGGGGGATGCCGAAGTGGCGCTCCAATGGACCGCCCCGAGCAGCAACGGTGGCGCGACGATCACTGGGTACAAGGTGTATCGCGGTGCCGTGTCCGGAGGGGAAACGCTTCTGACGACCTTGGGTAACGTGCTCTTATTCACCGATACCTCGGTTATCAACGGTCAGACCTACTTCTACCGGGTCAGCGCGGTCAATTCCGTCGGTGAGGGGGCATTATCCAATGAGGTCGATGCGACCCCAACGCCCGCGCCGGTCGAACCATCCGCCCCTCAGGACCTTTTAGCCACGCCTGGCAACGCCCAGGTCACCCTGACCTGGTCGGCGCCAGTTAGCAATGGAGGGGCGGTCATAACCGCTTATAATGTCTATCGCGGTGCCTCTTCCGGCGGGGAGACCCTTCTGATCTCCCTAGGGAACGTGCTCACCTACACCGACCACGCGGTTTCCAACGGCGTGACGTATTATTACAAGGTCACCGCGGAAAACTCGGTCGGAGAAGGACCGTTCTCCGACGAGGTCTCGGCCAAACCGGTCACGGTGCCGTCAGCACCGCAGAACCTGGTGGCCACGGCCGGGAACGCCCAGATCGTTCTGACCTGGTCTGCACCTAGTAACAATGGCGGAGAGTCGATCACCGGCTACAAGGTCTATCGGGGCACGACCTCAGGTGGAGAGACGCTGCTGATCACCCTGGGCAACGTTCTTACGTACACCAACACCGGTCTCACCAACGGTGAGACCTATTACTACAAAGTGAGCGCAGTAAACTCCGTCGGTGAAGGGCCGTTCTCCAACGAGGACTCGGCCACCCCGGCTACAGTGCCTAACGCCCCGCAGGGTCTGGTCGCCACCCCGGGCGATGCCCAGGTCATCCTGACCTGGTCGGCCCCTTCCAGCAATGGAGGGTCGACCATAACTGCTTACAAGATCTACCGCAGTACCACGTCCGGCACCGAAACGCTGCTCGATACTATCGGGAACGTTCTGACGTACACGGACACCGCGGTATCCAACGGCCAGATCTATTATTACCGGGTCAGCGCGGTCAATTCCGTCGGTGAAGGACCGCTCTCAAACGAGGATTCGGCGACACCCGTTCCAACGCCCGTACCACCATCTCCACCGCAGGACCTGGTCGCTGCGCCGGGAAACGCCCAGATCGTTCTAACGTGGAGCGTGCCAGCCAGTGATGGAGGCGCGGCCATCACCGCCTACAATGTCTATCGCGGAACGACTTCTGGCGGTGAGACGTTATTGATCACCCTGGGCAACGTTCTCACCTACACCAACACCGGACTGACCAACGGACAGACGTACTACTACAAGGTCAGCGCGGTTAACGCGATCGGTGAAAGCGCCCTCTCGAACGAAGCGTCGGCCACCCCGGTCACAACTCCCTCCGTTCCACTGGACCTCGCCGCCGCTCCAGGCGATGCCCAGGTCATCCTGACCTGGTCTCCCCCTTCCACGAACGGGGGCGCTTCGATAACCGCCTACAAGGTCTATCGCAGCACCACCTCCGGTACGGAGACATTGCTGGTTACATTGGGAAACATACTGACGTACACCGATACGGCCGTCTCCAACGGCCAGATCTATTACTATAAGGTCAGCGCCACGAACTCGGTCGGCGAAGGAACCTTGTCCAACGAGGTTTCCGCCACGCCCACGCCCGAACCAACTCCGCCCACCCCGCCGCAGGACCTTGTCGCCGCACCAGGCAATTCCCAGGTCGTCCTGACCTGGTCGGCACCGGCCAGCGACGGAGGCGCTTCGATCATCGGCTACAACGTCTATAGGAGCACCAGCCCAGGCACGGAGACGCTGCTGATCTCCCTCGGCGATTTATTGACGTATACGAACACCGGGCTCACCAATGGCGTGACCTATTACTACAGGGTGAGCGCGGTGAACTCCGAGGGCGAGAGCGCGTTCTCGAACGAGGCCTGGGCCACCCCGGCTACCGTGCCTACCTCACCGTTGGACCTGGTGGCCACGCCAGGCGATGCCCAGGTCGTCCTGACCTGGAACGTCCCGACAGACGAAGGAGGGGCGTCGATAACCTCGTACTGTGTCTACCGTAGCACATCACCAGGTACGGAGACCTTGCTGATCACCCTCGGGAACGTTCTGACGTACACGGACACCGTGGTATCCAACGGCCAGATCTATTATTACAGGGTCAGCGCGGTCAATTCCGTCGGTGAAGGACCATTATCGAACGAGGCCTATGCGATACCGGAAGTCATCACCGAGCCATCGGCCCCGCTGAACCTGGTCGCCGCCCAGGACGTCGCCAAGGTCATCCTGACCTGGGAAGCGCCTGCGGACGAAGGAGGATCTTCGGTAATTCAGTACATCGTGTACCGCGGAGAGTCATCCGGTTCGGAAACGCCGGTGGCCACACTTGACGATGTCCTGAGCTTCATAGACGTGAACGTGACCGTAGGCCAGACCTATTTCTACGTGATTTCTGCGGTCAACGCCATTGGAGAAGGGCCGAGTTCCAACGAGGTCAACATCACGGTCGTTTCCACCCCGTCCGCCCCGACGCTAGTTACCGCCACGGCCGGCAACGCCCAGGTTACGCTGACCTGGTCTGCGCCGTCCGATGATGGCGGCCTTCTGGTGGCCGGCTACAACGTGTATCGGGGCACCAGCTCCGGAACTGAGACGCTGCTCATAACTCTGGGAGATGTCCTTACTTACACCAACACCGGGCTGACCAACGGCCAGACGTACTATTACAAGGTCAGCGCCATCAACGCCATGGGTGAAGGGCCGTTGTCCAACGAGCTGTCCGCGAAACCGGTCACGACCCCCTCCGCGCCCATGGGCCTATCGGCCACTGGCAACAACGGCCAGGTGTCATTGTCCTGGTCGACGCCCAACAGCAACGGCGGGACGACGATTACCGGCTATAAGATCTATCGCGGGACCAGCTCCGGGACGGAGACGCTCCTGACCACCATCGGCAACGTGCTGACCTATACCGACAGTGCGGTCACCAACGGCCAGAGGTATTACTATAAGGTCAGCGCGGTGAACTCCGTGGGCGAAGGCCCCTTGTCCTCTGAAGCCTCGGCCACCCCGGCCACCGTTCCCTCCGCGCCAACGGACCTCACCGCCGCGGGCGGCGACGCCCAGGTTACGTTGGACTGGTCTGCTCCCAGCAGCAACGGCGGAGCATCGATCACCGGATATCGCATATATCGCGGAACTAGCTCCGGAACGGAGACGCTGCTGGTCTCCATTGGAAACGCTCAGACGTACACGGACACCGCGGTCACCAATGGTCAGACCTACTTCTACAAGGTGAAGGCGGTGAACTCCAAGGGTGATAGTGCCTTCTCCAACGAAGCGTCCGCCACCTCGATGACGGTACCATCCGCTCCGCAAACACTGATCGCCACGTCCGGTGACGCCCAGATAACCCTGTCGTGGTCGGTCCCGTCCTCCGATGGAGGGACAACGATCACAGCCTACAAGCTCTACCGCGGGACCAGCTCCGGAGGGGAGACGCTGCTCACCGTCCTCGGCGATGTGCTTGATTACACCGATACGGCCGTCACCATCGGCCAGACCTATTACTACAAGGTGAGCGCCGTGAACGCCATAGGTGAAGGTGCTCTCTCCAACGAGGCCTCGGCCGCCCCAGTGGCGGACGAGTTGGACCCCACCGTGGTCATACTTTCCCCGGAAGACGATATATACAACAACACCGGAACGGTGACCATCACCTGGCTGGCCACGGATAACGAGGGCGGGTCCGGCATCGCAATATGCATGTACAGCATCGACGGGATCGATTGGACATCGGCCACGGACTGCTGCACCCTGTCCTCGCTCGATGACGGCCATTACACCGTGTACGTCAAGGCCGTGGACAACGCCGGCAATTCCGGAATGACGTCCGTATCCTTCACCGTGGACATGACGGACCCCAGCATCCTTACCAGGTCGCCGATCGGAAACGGGCACTTCATGCGGGATAAGGTCGTGGTCACTTTCAGTGAGGAGATGAACAAATCATCGGTCACCCTCATCGTGAGCGACGTGAACGGGACGGTCGTCTGGAATGGCAACACCGCGACGTTCACCCCCTGGCCGACGCTGAGGGGGCACAAGGATTACACCGTGACGGTCAGCGGCGAGGACCTGGCCGGGAACGTTATCTTTGTTTCCTGGACGTTCTCAACGGCCAATGTGGGTAAGGTCTCCGGTGTCGTGCTGGACGAGAACGGGGAGCCGGTGGCCAACGCTTTGGTGAGGTTGAAGAACGTCACGCAATCGTACCCGTTGATGATCGGAATGATGACATCATTTGAAGGAGCCGAACTGACCACGTTGACGAACGCCAACGGCACCTACGAGTTCTACGACGTGTTCATCGGCAATTATACTCTGAACATCGAGCGGGAAGGGTATGAGACCACAACCTCGTCTGTCTCGATGACCATGGACAACGTGCTAACCGGTGGTACGGATGTCGAGGAGATGGTCATGTCCGATGAAGGTCCGGATATGCTGCCATACATCTTGATCGGCGTGGTGGGAGCGGTCGTAGTCCTGCTAATCCTGTTCCTACTCCTCCGTCGCAAGAAGAACACACCAGCCGCAGGCAAGGATAAGGAAGGAACTGGGGAGGACAGGGTAAAAAAGAAGTGAAAGATATTCCTGAACGAGGGCATGCCTCATGCCCTCTTTTATTTCTTTTTTCATCTTTTATATCACGGCTTTCTCAGTTCAGATCATCGACTGCGAGCTAGACAAGGAGGCGATTGGTATGGGTGTCTGGGCTTCCTTCTTAAGGCTAGGAAAAGAAGGATTAGATGGCATCATCCACTACCGCTACAAGTTCCACCCGGAGCTTTGAGTTATAACGAAAACAAACCCCTTCCCCGAACTAATTTTCCGACGAAATCTGAACTGAGCTGTTGGCCAATAAATGGATCTGGCGGTTCGTTTCCTTTGTTCAATAATGTGGAATGTACTGAAAACATTGATTAGCATCTAGTCAAGTAATGTAGGCTCGTATGGGTCAGGCGCAGGGCGGACCAGAGACCACCGAATTAAACCCGATCGATAGGTTGTCCGATCGGTTGGATTCAGTGCGTGTCGTTCACAACATGGCGGTCATCGGAGCCCTTGTGGAAATGGAGTCGCGTTCGGAGAAAAAGAAGGTTCTTAACAAGCGTTTGGATGATGCGCGTATTAATATTGCAGAGAATCGGACTTCGCTGACCGAGGACCAGGGGCCGGAAGGTTCAATCGAGGTCATCGAAGCTCTAATAGTGGATCTCGATGGCGTCATAACCAAGCTCAGTGATGTCGCCTCCAATTCAAAGGCGAACTACGTCATCTCAATGGTCTCCGCCTTTGAGGTCTTCCTTGGCGAACTGCTTGCAACAGCATTTCGCACCTGTCCCCGGTGCATGATGAACTCTTCTTCCACCATGAACGATGAGATGCTGGTCAAAGCGATAGTTGATGATAATGTTCTCGACGCATTGGTGTCGGCAAGGGTTAGGAAGGTCATGTCCGATAACCTGTTGAAATGTGGAAACACCATAGGCAGCATATTGGGGGCAGACACCTCCAGAGTGGAAGAACTCAAGGAACTAATGCAGGTAAGGAACTGCCTAGTGCATAACGATGGCAAGCCCAGCCCTGAATTGGCCAGGGATTTCCCGAATTACGGTACCGCATCTAAGATAGCATTGAACGATGATTGGCTGAGCTCTCATCACAAGCTCATCTTCATCATTGCCAACGATATATGGACCAGCGTCTGGTTGAAATTGGGGTCGGGAACAGCACCGCATATTCCCGAATTAAAAAAGTAATACTGCGGTATAAATAGTAGATATGAGAATAAGTTATATACGCGTTCTAGTATCACGAACGGAAGCTAGAGCACATGGGGGATTAGGGAAATGGTGGACAGGTCTATCCTATCGAACGACCTCAAGATATGCGTCTCGATATATGAGCACGATAAGGTCTTGGGGGACAAGACGTGGCTATCTAAATTAGTTCGAGAACTGGAAGGAGAGATGTCTCGCATGACCATATCCAAGACCCTCGACAAACTGTTCGATCTCGGGATCATCGATGGCCATTGGGAAAGGACAGAAGGCAAGTGGACCAGGGTCTTTCAGATCGCCGGGGAGTCCGAGGACTTCGTGCGTGGGATCTATGAAAAGGTCTCAAAGGCCTGAGGCCTTCAGATGGCGTCCTAGAGAGGGCTCAAAGCACTCTCTATGAGCGATCCTTCCTCCCATATTCTTCATCTCTTTTTCCAAATTTCGCTCAAAGACCTTTAGGAAATTCAGATTGGTCGCCCTTGGCACGCACAGGCCGCACAATTCGTTGGAGGAGGAGTCGCCCTTCAAGCACCACCCGTTCCCTCGGTTGCGATCGCAGCCGCCATTGTCATACCTTGGCGACAACATGGGAACGATGTGGAGATCCGCTCCGTCCCTCTCATCAACCACCAGACAACGGACCTTTGCCAGCTCGTCCTCGACCATTTGTCTGAATTGCTCAGGAACGCATATTCCACAATTTTCCAGAACGAAGGTTCGACTGGCGCACCCCCTGAGATCAGACAAAGATTCCACCGGATAGTCCTCACAAGCTGAGAAATCGCGATATAGGATCTCGGACAACTCTTTCATGAGGTCTTCTGCATCCTTCTCCACGATGCGGAGATGTAGAACGGGGTAGTCTGGATTGCCTTTGACTATTATCCCGGAGAGGAAGGTCAGAAACCAGTTCTGATACACCTCGTACTGCTCTTCATAAGATGAGAATTCATTCTGGCACACGGTAGATGGAACATCTGCATAGGCGATGACGATTCTTGACTCGGCCTCTACATTGGTCATTATACTTGCTCTACGTATCGATGATGGGGACATCTGGGAAATCTTCTCCATTATCGACATTATCTTATTACCCGTGTGTATGGAATCATCGAAAACCAGCACATGCCTCCCTATCAGAACCTTCGTCTCGAGGTCCAGGTCCGATATGATCTCGATATCAGTTCCCAGCTCCCTTGCGAAGTCCTTGAGGATGCGCATACCTTTGCGTTCAGCGGCCACGACAAGGTCGGGTTGCGGTTCGCAGTCACATATGTTTTGGCGAAGGAATGAATATATCCTCTCCTTGGTCTGAATGAAATCATTTGGATCGACAAAGGAGAATGCGCTGTCACCATTCAAAGGATTGAAGCACATTACTCTGGGCAAAGCAATTCATCCAGAATGATTAAAGCACTATTATTTATTCAATTTCATTGTATTATTAAAAATGAATAGCAATTCAATCATCCTCATGATGGGGATGATCTTGAATACTGTTTACTTCACGTCCAGATCGAACTTGCTGTCGTACAGCACGTCCTCGTCAGTAAGAAGCGGTTTGCATTTTACGGATATCCCTAGCGAAAGGATCCCGACGCGGTTCGGGATGACGGTGATGCGCCCCTTGACCTCTTCGTTCGGCTTCAGCACCTCGGCCTCCACCATCCCCTTCACCTCGGCGTCCCCGAAGATGAAGGCGCGGACGTTCCTAGCTTCGTATTCCGCCTCGTTCTTTAGATGAACGACAACGTCCATCGCCCGGCCCTCCTTCGCTTCGCCGACCAGCTCCAGTTCGGCCGAGATGTCCGGGTACGTCGTTCGCACTTCCTTGCGGGACATCTCGATGGCCTTCCGCAGGAACTCCAGGGGATTCTTCCCTTCCTTCTGCGCCTGCAGCGCGTCCGCGAACGCCTTCTGCGTTCCCGGCAGCTCGATGCGCTGCCTGTTCGCCCGTTCCAACGTTTCCGACAGCTGCCTGGAAAGCTGCTCCGGCGTCTCCCCGGCCTTGCGCCCCAGGACGTTCATCGCCGTCTCCAATGAGTTGAACGCTTCCCACAGGTCGCCCTTCTTCGCCTGCGTCTCGGCGTCCGCCCACACCTCCCACGAGCGTCCCGCCTCCTTTCCTGAACGCGAAGATTTCTCGATGGTCCGGCGCACCTTCTCCTTCTGCTCCTGGAATATGTCCCGCATTCCCGCCTTGACGAGATCGACGTTCCTAGCGAGACGATTAAGATCGCGCGGGGTGATCTTGTCCACCACGGCCCTCTCTATCTCCGATATCTCGGCGGAGAAACGCTTCTGGATCTTCAGGCGTTTGATCAGGTCGTGCAACGGATTGAACTCCCAGAGCAGTTCGTTCGTGCGGACCGTCAAGAACTCGTTCAGGCCGTTCCTCGCCCTCCTTAGGTACAGCGACGCCGAATCGAAGCGCATATCCTTCAGGGAGGTCCAGGATTGATCTAGAAGCTCTTCGACGTGGTCCTTGCGCGGGTCCAGAACTTCCAGTGAGTTCAGCGATTCGCGCATGTCGTTATAGTCCGTTAAGCGGGACTCGTACATTTCCGAGACGGCGCGCAGCTCATCTTTTGCGGCGCCGATCGTGCTAAGCGCTTGAACGAAGCGCCCCTGGGCCATCAGGGCCTTCGCTTTATCGAGAGCTCTCTGCGAGGCGGGCGGGCTCAGACCTGTTTTCGCTTCCTCCCGCAAGCGGGTCTCGAACTTGCGCAATTCCTCGTCCGCCTGCGCCTTGTCCTGCAGCACCCGTTCCAGCTCCTCGCGGAACGAGCGGGCCAGGAGATGCGAGTGGCGGTAGCGGTAGTTCTTGAGCGCTTCCTCGATATCATCGGCGAGCTTTCTTGCCGTTCGCAGGTCCTCCCATGACGAACGCTCCGTCGTAAGACCGCCGGCGAAGGACATCAGCGCCTTCACGCGTTCGCGAGCGATGTTCTGCGAACGGTCCAACGCCCGCTGTGCGGAGTCGGCCGCTGCCGTCACGTCGCCGGTGCGTCGTAACGCTCTCGCTTGCTCCAGCAGCACCGTGACGTCCTTGACCTCGGCCTTCATCTCCTTGAGCTGGTCCAAGGACTCCTCCAGATGCGCCAGCGCGTCCGTCAGCCGCCGATCGTTGTGCAGCGTCTGGTCCAGTTCGCTCTTGACCAGTTCCACGGCGCGCATCGCTTCTATCATCTTGCGCTCGTTCAGGGCCGCACGTCCGCGGGTCAGGATCTGCTGAACGTGGCCGACGGCCAACCCAGAGGCGACCGCTTTTTCGAGGTCCTTCTGGCATTTGTTGAGTTCCTTGTCCAGGGAGGCGGTGATCTCCCCCTCCCATTCCTGCCTGAGCTTGTCCAGTGAATCCAGTGACGCTTCCAGGTTCGAGGGATCTAACGAACCAAGTTTCTTCAGCTGCTCCTCGCTATCCCCGTAACCCAGCTTGCCGCGGAGCTTGCCCATGTCGGCCATGCGCTTTAACGAATAGTTCAACAGGAACTCCGGGGCGTGGCGCTTCAGATATCCCTCCGACCGGTCCAGGGCGTCCTGGGCGTCCTTGTACCTTCCGGAGCGCAGGAGCATGCCGCCGTGCACCAGCGCCTCGGACGCCTCATCGACGTTGGCGTTGTGGCGGCGGGCCTCGGTCATCATGGCCTCGCCCTCATCCAACCGCTCCTTTAGCAACTGGTGCGTGGCCACGACCTCGTTCAACGAGTTCCTGGCGTTAATGGTAAGCTCGAAGGCCTGACCCAGCTCGCCGTGGTGCAGGGCGTTCGAGGCCTGCTCGCTCATGTGTTCGGCGGCACCGACCTCAACGCCCTCCTTGCGGGCGTTCGCGGCGCGCTGCATCATGTCGGTCAGCTGCTGATCGATCTCGGAGGAAACGATGCTCCTCCCGTACGAGACGACCTCGTCGGCCAGCATCGTCGCCTCGTCCATGCGTCCCGACGAGCGCAGCTCCTCGGCGCGCTGCAATCTATCTCGTAACGTAACGCTCTCCGCGCCCAGCTGCTTGGCCATGTCCAGCATCGTACGTCCGTCGATCAGGGAGCGGTCCAGGCTCTCCCTCCGCTGGGACATCAGCTCGCTGAGCATGACGGACGTCAGATCGTGCGCGGCCTGGAACTCCTTCTGTTCGAACTTTACCTTGGCCTCGGCCAGGGATGCCCGCGCCTTATCGACATCCGGGCTGCTGGTGTAGCGTGAAAGGATGATATCGGCCTTGCCAAGCTCCTCGGAGACGGCGCGGCTCGTCCGTTCCTCCACGGCCTCGCCGATGGTGATCAGGGAACCGTGCACCAGCTCGAAATCTCCCTTTCGGACCTTGGCGGTCAGATTCTCCAGGGCGGTGGATTCTTCGGTAACGTCAGCACCGAGGCGCATGGCCGAGGCGAGCCTCATCTCCAGGCGCATGATGCCCGTGGCGAAATAGTTCTCCAGCGACAACCCGTACGAGCGCTGAGAGGACCGCAGCGTCTCCACCGCGTTGGAATAATCGCCCTGCATGGCCTGCCTCTTGGCCGCGGCCATGAGCTTGCTCCCTTCCGAACACGTCAGGCCCAGGTCGGCGCATCTCGAACGCAGCGACTGAGCGTTCTGCAGTTCCGTTTCGACCTGATCGTATCCCTGCAGTCGTTCCTCGACGATCGCCCTCGCTTCCTCGGTCAATTTGAAAGCAGAGTTCAGGTCGTCGCCCTGCAATGCCTTGCGGGCGTCATCCATCTTCTGGAGGGCGGGAGAAACATCCTTCCTGGTCAGATGCGCCAATCTCAAGCGTGGCTGCAGGGCGGCCATGTACCGCAGCAGAACTTCCTTTTCCGCTTCGCGCACCTTGTGCCTCGCGGAATCCAGAAGTACGACCGCCTCCTGGAACCTCTCGTCCAGCTCCAGGCGTCTGGCGTCGCCCTCCAGGTCGCCCAGGTCCACCTTCTTCCACCGGGATACGTTCTCCGCCCTCTTCTTCAGCTCGGATATGCGCTGCCCGGCGACCTTTCCGAAGGCGCGGGAGAACAGGTCCTCCGCGTCGTCCAGGGCGCCGAAGGCATCCTCGACCTTGCCGTGCGAGATCAGATCGCGGCCCTTGGCCATCTTCTCGTGCGCCTCGTTCAGCTGCAGGGGGAACCCCTTTTCCAGGGAGAGCAGCGTCTCCAGCTTCGCCGCGCGCTGCACGAAGCGGTCGAGGGTCATTGAACGTAAAGCACCGGACAAGGCCTGTATCAGCTCCACGCTCTTTCCCACGTTGCCCGATTCCAGCGCCTCGCGGCAGTTGCGCAGCGCTATCTTCTGCTTGTCGACCTTAAGTTCCAATCTTTCCGCGAACAAGAGAGAGGATTGCGCAAGTCCGAAGGCGTCCGAGAGGACGCGGTTGGCGTTCCGTTCAGCGGTGTCCCAGGCGTCCTTGCACAATCCGTACGCTTCATCCAGATCGCCCGAGTCGATGGAGTCCGACGCTTTCTTCAGCGCCCTCTCCGTCTCCGGTTCGGATTTGCCGAGGTCCGCGACCCTCTCTAAAAGAGAACGCGCTTCGCGCAGCATGTCCAGCAGGCGTTCCTTTCTCGCTCTTGATGAAGCGTCTACGCTCTTGACCGCGTACGAGAGCGCTTCCTTGTAATCCTTGTCCGAATAGCTCTGGTGGGCGAGCGTTAGAAGCTTCTCCGTCTCCGCGGAGGAGGCGTTCATCTCCTTGACCTTCAGCAGCAGGGCTGAAGCATCCTCTATCTTGCCCTCCGCCGTCTCGCGTCCCCGGGCCGCCTCCCTGGCCTTCTGCTCCAGTTGCTTGGCCAGTTGAAGCTGCTTTACATAATCTCCCGGCAACTCGTGGTCCACCTGTGAATTCTGGCTTGAATATATGGGTCGTCGACAATTAAATGGTTTGCCTGAAAGTCAGCGTTTGAGAATTTCCACGAAGGCCACTTTTTCCATGACAAGGTCCGTTAGCATCTCCTCGCCCACGGTCTCCAGCTCCTTACGTTCGATGCCGAAGGCCGCTGCTTTCTCGAGAGAGCATTCCAGCAGGGAATCGTCCCTCTCCAGGTCCAGGTCATCAAGGACCTGGTCGACGTCCTCCGGACCGAGGACCACCACGGCCACCTTCGCCGTCTCCTGGTGCAGCCCCATTTTCTTTTTCGCTTTGGAGATCTGTCGTTCCCCGGAAGCGTAGAGGATGACCTCCATGCCCAGGGTGTTGGAGGCGTTCGTGCCGCGTTCGAACGCCCTTCTGGCATGGAACACCGCCGAATCCAGGTGATCGACGCCGCACACCATGCCGGCGTCCATGAGAACCATCTCCGCATCCAGCTCCGAGGCTCTTCTCAGCAGGGCGTTGCTATCCCCTTTCCGGACCTTGGCCCCGGCGCAGCGGACGGTCATGCCCCCTTCAACGGGGAAGGGGGGAATAAACGTTAGCATGTGTCCGACAAGTGATGTTGGCCGGCCGTCGATGTTCATCGAGCCAAAGCGGCGTGGCTCTGAAAACATTTAAACGAGTTCAGGGTATGAAGGTGATGACCAGTCATCTTACGGAGATTCCATCATGTCCTTAGACCGCGCGATCGTGAGAGCGCCCTCCACCATAGCCAACGTCGGCCCCGGCTTCGATGTGTTCGGCATAGCCCTTGCCGAACCCAGCGACCTCATAGAGGTCAGGAAGACCAGCGAGCCTGGCGTTCATGTCGAGTCCATCGTCGGCACCGGCGCCTACGCCGTCACCATCGACAACACCCGGAACACCGCGGCCGTCGCGGCCCAGAAGGTCATCAACGTGGCCAGAGCCGATTTCGGCATCGCCATGAAGATCAACAAAGGCATCCGTCCCGCATCCGGCATGGGATCTTCCGGCGCTTCCGCGGCCGGCGGGGCTTACGCCGCCAACCTTCTTCTCGACAAGCCGCTCAACATGAACCAGCTCATCTGCTGCGCCTCCTACGGCGAGGAAGCGTCGTCCGGCAGCCGTCACGCCGACAACGCCGCCCCGGCCCTGATGGGCGGTTTCACCATCATCCGCTCCTACGAACCGATGGACGTGGTTCGCCTCGAGCCGCCCAAGGACCTGGGGATCGTGGCGTGTTTACCCGAATTCGCCGTTCCGACGCGCGAAGCGCGCAAGAAGGTGCCCAAGACCGTTCCGATGCACGACGTGGTACACCAGGTCGGCCACGCCTCCGCGTTGGTCGCGGGAATGGCCACGGGTGATCTAAACCTCATTGGACGCTCTATCAACGACATCATCGTGGAACCGGCCAGGGCGCCGCTCGTGCCGTTCCTGAAGGAGGCTGAGAAGGCTGCCGTCGAGGCGGGGGCGTTCGCCTCGTTCCTGGGCGGATCGGGGCCGTGCATCGCGGCCTTCTTCGACCGCAGCAAGGTCGACGGGCTCTGCATCGCTCGCGCCGTTCAAAAGTTCTACGATGGCCACGGCGTGGAGTGCTTCTGCTGGAACACGACGTGGGGAAAAGGCTGCAACAGGGTGGAACCATGAAGTACGCCGTAAAGTGCTGGGAGTGCGGAAAGGAGATCGACAACCCGTTCCTGGACGAGTGTCCGAGCTGCCACGGGAATCTGACGGTAGAGATGGACCTCTCCCACCTGGAAGGCACGTCCCCCGCGGACCTGCGTTCTCGCCCGCTGGGCGTCTGGAGGTACGAGCACTTCCTTCCCATCCGTTCCGAACCGGTCACCTTGCAGGAAGGCGGAACTCCGCTTTACGATTGCAGAAAGTTGGCCGAGGAGTATGGCGTGCGAGATCTTTACGTAAAGTTCGAAGGCGCCAATCCCACCGGATCGTTCAAGGACCGCGGTATGACCGTAGGCGTTTCACGAGCGGTGGAGCTGGGCTGCAAAGTGGTCGGTTGTGCTTCCACCGGGAACACTTCCGCGTCGCTGGCGGCATACGCTGCCAAGGCCGGGCTGAAGTGCGTCGTATTGCTGCCATCAGGAAAGGTAGCGTCCGGAAAACTGGCCCAGGCCATGTTCTTCGGGGCGAAGGTCATCACCATCGACGGCAACTTTGACGACGCTTTGCGAGTGGTCAAGGACCTGGCGCATGCTGGCGACCTCTACATGCTCAATTCGGTCAACCCATTCAGGCCGGAAGGCCAGAAGACCCTATGCTTCGAGATCCTGGACCAGATGAACTTCGAGGTGCCCGATCGTATCATCTACCCGGTCGGCAACGCGGCCAACATCTGGGCCGGTTACAAGGCGCTCAAGGAGTGGTTCGAGCTGGGCTGGATCGATCACATGCCGATATTCACCGGGGTTCAAGCGGGCGGAAGCGCGCCGCTGGTCAACTCCTTCGCCCACGGCCAGGAGGACTTCAAGGCGATCAAGGACCCGGAGACGGTGGCGACAGCCATACGCATCGGCAACCCGGCATCCGGCAAGAAAGCATTGAAGGCCGTCTACGACACCGGAGGCATAATGACCGCCGTCTCGGACCGCGAGATAATCGAAGCGCAGTTCCTGCTCGGTAGGAAGGAAGGCGTTGGTGTGGAACCGGCGTCCGCCGCTTCGCTCGCCGGATTGAAGCGGCTTCTCGATGAGGGCAAGATATCTCGCCGCGAGAAGGTGGTCTGCGTCTGCACTGGCCATGTGCTCAAAGATCCCGACACCGTGATGGCCAACTGCGGCAAGCTGCTGAAAACGGAAGCAACGGCGGAAGCGGTGCGCAAGGCGATAGCCAACTGAGGTCGCATCAATTTAAATTCTCGAATGTTTATATGGGAACAAGGGAGAAGATGGAGAGGGCGAGGGTCAGAACGTTCGTCAACGGTCTGGACGAGAACCTGTCCGGCGGCATACCGAAGGGTAACATCATCATGGTGTCCGGCGCAGCTGGCACGATGAAGTCCTCTCTCGCGTACTATATCCTTCATCAGAACGCGGTGAAGGAAGGCATAAAAGCGCTCTACATCTCCCTGGAGCAGAACAAGCCCTCCCTAATGAGGCAGATGGACTACCTGCGCATGCCTGGAAACCCGGACGGCCTCGTGGAGGTCCTAGATCTGGGCGAGATACGCCTGCAAGCGCAGTCCGGCGGGTGGTTCGACACTTTCCGTTTTGCGGTGGAAGAAAGCAAGAAGCGCATGAACTACGATATTTTGGTGATAGACTCACTGGGCGCTCTGGAACTGATCGCCAAGTTCGAACAACCGCGTGAGGAGATATTCCGACTGTTCGAGTGGTTACGTTCCACGGAAGTAACGACGTTCATGATCGCCGAGATGCCGGTCGGCCAGTACCAGTACTACGGTTCCGGTGATACCGACTTCTTGGCGGACGGCATAATCCACCTGAAGATGGTAGAGGTCGGAGAGATCGAAGTGCAAAGGCGTTTGCGAGTGGTCAAGATGCGCGAGACGGACCACAGTTCCAGCTACTTCTCCTTCTACTTCAAGGACGGCACGTTCTACGTCACCCGGGCCATAACGGACTTCTAAGGAGAACAGAATTAATATTCATGTAATGGCAATTTATTAAGTATTCATATATGTGCCATTACATTATGTCAAGCGTGAGCGCCCCTGCGAGATTGGAAAGAAGGAGAACGAGCGAAGGCCAACTTCAATTCTTTCTAGCCAAGGACGTTCGTATCGGTGAGAAGAAAGCAAAGGTCACCAAGTACCTGGGGACCAAGGAGCCTTCCCTCAGCGAACTGGAGAAGGCCTTGATCGCCACAGCTTACGAACTGGAGCGCAAAGCTCTGGAGAAGAGGGCTGAGCTAAGCGCTTCCCGTTACTCTTTCCAACCCTTCGATCCCGATGAGGGGAAGGTAATCGTTCACATGCTGGAACGATTCCGCTTCCTGCACCGTTCCCTTAAGGAGAACCTACGTCAGGACGAGCTGCGCGAAATGGAAGGTTCGCTCGAGGTTCGATACGTCAACGGCAGCACCGGGATCGAGGGAAATACCTTGACGCTGCAGGAGACTCGCCTGCTGCTGCAGGAAGGGCTGGTTCCGGAAGGCCGCACGCTTCGTGAGATCAACGAGGTCCAGAACTTCAAGGTCGTTCGTTCCTTCCGGGAAGGCCACCGGGGACGCATCACCCTGGCCACGATCAATAAGTTACACTCTATGATAATGGCCAATATCGACGGGTCGGCCGGAGCTCTTAGGCGCACGGACGATATCGGCATCGTCGGCAGGGACCTGCTTCTTACCCCGTCCGTCCTGATCGAGGAGGAGCTGTCATCCGCCCTGGACGAGTTTTATGATTTGCTTGAACAGGGTATGCATCCCTTCTTTTCAGCGACGATCTTCCATCACCGTTTCGAGAGCATCCATCCATTCACTGACGGCAATGGGAGGGTCGGACGCGAGCTTTTCAATATGATGCTCACGTCCAACGGTTTCCCCCGGCTCCCGTTCGCGAGCGGGCAAAGGCAGCAGTACCTGCTGGCACTGGTCAAGGGGGACGAGGGCGACGTGCATTCGATGATCGAGCTTTTCATCCGCTTGATGATGGAGCAGAGGATGGACGTGACCTTGGAGAACCTGAGGCGTCTGACCTCGGGGAACTAGAAGTCCAACAACTTGGTCTGCCCCTTCTTCGGCTCGTCCTTAGGTTCGCTCTTGAACTCAGGGGCCTCTTCCTTCCTCGGATGTGGCCTGGCGCTCTTGCTCGGCACGAAATCGGGATCGACCTGTTTTTTAATTCGTTCCGCTAGCGTATCGCCGATGCCGGTGACTGACGAAATGGAATGAACGTCAGCTTCCCTGATCTTTTCCCAGGAGGTGAAACCCCTTTTCTGAAGGGAGCGAGCACGTATACGTCCAACGCCCTTCAGCTCCACCAGTTCCAGAATGTCCTCCCGGACGCCATAGCGCATCCGGGTCATGAGCTTCGTGAGTATCGGATAGCAATCCTTGTTGAAGATGTTTGACATCTCGCGCATGGAATAAAGTAACCATTCCCCGATCTCAACCTTGTTGTGGATATCGCCAGGACCAGTACCGTACGCGCGATGCATCTCCTCTTCGTCCTTCTCGGCGATCCAGGAGTCCAGTACGAGCGCCGTCTTCACTTCCGCCAGGAAGTACTCGTAATCGGGCGTCTCCATGTCCGGGACCATGAAGAGCATCTCCTCCTTCCGTTCCAGAACGACCTCCGTGAGCTGATCGAAATCGTCCCGCTTCAGGTACAGGTTCAGCATGTCCGGCGTTGAACAGACGGCGTGCAGGAATCCGAGCGTCTTCTCCCCCGGGACGTATGCCAGAAGGCCGTCCCGCAACTTAACGGCGGACATCGGATCGATGTAAAGGTCGGAAACGCGCCTGCCGAAGAACGTGGCCTTGAGATCGGCCTCCGGCTCCAGCGCCAACATCTCCGTTCCCGGGCAGCGGACCATGCCCTCCTCCCAGAGGAACCGCACGATGTTTTCGACCGCCTCCTCCATGCCCTGTTCGCCGCGCTGATGCGCGTAGAACGTTCGGCGAAGGAAATCCAATATGGCCGCCCTGGTGTTGGCGGTGTCCGTGGCGATCAGCGCTAGAACATGCGCTCTGAGCACCCTTTCGTTCCCGACCTTGGAGACGACGTCCTCCGGCGCGCCTAAAAGATAGTTCTCGAACAGCATGTGGCTCTGTTCGACGGTCTTCGCAATGAGCACAGCCTCGCCGTACGGGTCGTAGCGGGGACGGCCGGCCCGGCCGCACATCTGCTTCACTTCCATCACCGGCAGCGGAACGTAACCGCCGTCGTCGAATCGGTTCACGTCGCGGACGATGACACGTCTAGCAGGCAGATTGATACCCGCCGCCAGCGTCGGCGTGGCGATGATGCACTTGATCTTGCCGGCCTTGAACAATTTCTCCACGAGCGAACGATGCTCGCTGCTCAATGCGGCATTATGAAAGGCCATGCCGTTGCGGATGCAATCTTTGAGCGATAGGCCGATCGAGGTATGCTCGTCCCGGAAGCTTTCGTTGAGCTGTGCCACCACGGCCTCGTCGGGCTTTTCCTTCACCAGGTGAGCGAACTTGACGGCGAGCGTCTCCGTGGAACGCCGGGTGTTGACGAAAACAAGCGCTTGACCTCCCTCGTCGATGGTGTCCTTGACCAGGGACCACACCTGGTCATCCAGGCGCTTCACCTTTCTACGGGAGTTGTCCGTGAAATTGATGGTGTCGTCGAGCAGCACGCCCTCCTTCAGCTTAACCGGGCGCCAATCCATGGCCACGAGTTCCGCGTTCAACCACTCGGCCATCTCCTTGCTGTTGCCCACCGTTGCCGATAGCGCGATCACCTGCACCTTGGGGTTCAGCATCCTGAACTTCGCCAACGTTATCTCGAGGGTCGGTCCCCGGTTGGGGTCGTTCAATAAGTGAACCTCGTCCGCGATCACCAATGACATCGAACGAACCCATTCGGCGCGGTGGCGCATGATGGCGTCGGCCTTTTCGGAAGTGGCGACCAGGATGTCCAACTTGTCCAGGTCTCTATCGCCGTCGTCGTAATCGCCTATGGACATGCCGACTCGGATCCCAAGCTGCTCAAAGCGTCGCAGTTCCTCCAGCTTCTCCGCGGCCAACGCCTTCAGCGGTACGATGTAGAGGACCTTTCCGTGATCCTCCAGGACCCTCTTGACCGCAGCCAGGTACGCCACCAGCGATTTGCCGGAGGCGGTCGGTACCGCCAGAACAAGATTCTTGCCCTTCAGGACCAGCGGCACCGCCTTCTCCTGCGGCGGATACAGCGACGTAATGCCGTCCTCCGCCAGGATCTCCAGGACCTTAGGCGGCAGCATGCTCTTCCAGTCTGACATGGGCGGTAGGGGATGACCCGAGGGGTTATTACAGTTTCACTTGCCTTATCATCTTCATCGCGAATTATGGTGGGCATTCTCTTTCGAGAACTACATCTGCACGATGGAATTATTAACCAGTTATCGATTATAATCAACCGATAAGGTTTCAGGGGATCGTCATGGCTCGAAGAATTGAGGTGGGTTTAGAGCTAGAAGGGCAGGATGCCATTGATTTTCTAGACTACCTCAGGAACCCCACTTGTACGCTACGGGGAATGCAAGTAATGAGGGAGGCATACGAGCTAGCAAAATCACGTGAAAGATGTAGAGACACCGAGGTGCTCGGTAGTTCCCCTGATCGATGAAGAGCAGATTGCTGGCTTCGAATCATCGAACGACGAACTTACTGAGCATCTGCAGAAGGACGCGCCTAGGGACCGATCAATCTTGTTAGCTACGACGCATCTGTTGATCGACGAGACCGGATTGGCTATTGGTTACTTCTCATTGCTCACAGATTCTATTAGGGTCAGGGTCATCGGCAACTGTCACGAGATCGAAGGGATCGAATACGCGTCGATTCCCGCGTTGAAGATCGGCAGGCTATCGTGTCGAATGGGGTATGAAGGAAAAGGGCTGGGCACTGAGATGATCAAGGTCGCCTTGAGCTATCTGTACGAGATAGTCAAGTTTTCCGGATGCAGGATGATGACGGTCGACTCTAAAAAGGGATGCGAAGGATTTTATGAACATCTTGGGTTTTAAAAAACCTCCAGCAATAAATTGAATTTTACGCCGATATATCTGGATATCAGCATTTTATTGAAACAACAGACCTGAAATTGACGTCTATATTCAACCAGTGTTCAATTGCTAGAATGGAACATTTATTATGCTATTCCTACCAATCATATATTCACGCACAGAATCAAAGCTGGCCTAACATGCATTCCGCTGATTGCGAGGAATTTGTTTATATAGCAGCGCTTGCATGGGATGGTTTTGAGACAAGGTGAAGCATGGAAGAGGATGTTAAGGAGAAGGCGGTGAACATACCGGACGTGGAGACCTGGATAGAGACCCAGACCTTCACCAGCACCGCCGACATCAAGATCCCGGAGAAGCTTTCCGACCAGGTCATCGGTCAGGACTCCGCGGTGGAGGTCGTCCGCAAGGCGGCCGAGCAGAAGCGCCACGTCATGCTCATCGGCGAGCCGGGCACTGGCAAGTCGATGCTGGCCAAGTCCATGACGGAGTACCTCCCCAAGGACGATCTGCAGGACGTCATAGCCTACCATAACGCTGACGATCCCAACGAGCCCAGGATCCGCACCGTACCGGCCGGAAAGGGCAAGGAAATAGTTTCAGCTCAAAAGAAGGAGGCCATGGCCCGCAAGTCCCAGAAGTCCTCCATGATCACGGCCATCGTCATGATGGTCATGGTCCTGACGGTCGTTCTGTACTGGAACTCCAAGGACCCCATGATCCTGCTGTTCGGCATAATGGCCGCGGCCATGATATTCTTCGCCACCCGCTACGTGGGACAGCGCCAGGAGAACTTCATGATCCCCAAGCTGCTGATCACCCACGAGGAAGGGGCGACCATACCTTTCATCGACGCCACTGGCGCTCACGCCGGAGCGTTGCTCGGGGACGTCAAGCACGACCCGTTCCAGTCCGGTGGACTGGAGACCCCGGCGCACGAGCGCCTTGAGGTCGGCGCCATCCACAAGGCGTCCAAGGGCGTCCTGTTCGTGGACGAGATCAACATGCTGAGGATGGAGTCCCAGCAGTCGCTGCTCACCGCGCTTCAGGAGGGCAAGTTCAGCATCACCGGGCAGTCCGAAAGGAGCTCCGGGGCCATGGTCAAGTCCGAGGCCGTCCCCTGCGACTTCGTACTGGTCTGCGCCGGCAACATGGACGCCATGCAGGGCATGCACCCCGCCCTCCGTTCCCGCGTCCGCGGTTACGGATACGAGGTGTACATGCGCTCCACCATGGACGACACCGAGGACAACCGCGCTAAGCTGGTACGGTTCGTAGCTCAGGAGGTCGCCAAGGACAAGAAGATCCCCCACTTCGACAAGAAGGCGGTCATGGAGATCGTCAAGGAGGCCCAGAGGCGCGCCGGAAGGCGCGGACAGCTGACGCTGCGGCTCAGGGAGCTGGGCGGTCTCATACGCGTGGCAGGCGACATGGCCAGCGAGGAATCCGCTCCCATCGTCACCCAGGAGCACGTCATAAAGGCCAAGAAGGTGGCCCGGTCGCTGGAGCAGCAGATAGTCGACCGTTACATCCAGGCCCACAAGCTCTATCCCTCGTTCAACACCGAGGGAGGGGCGGTCGGCATCGTCAACGGACTGGCGGCCATGAACTCCTCGAGCAGCATGTCCGAGCTTTCCGGCATCGTGCTTCCCATCGTTGCTGAGGTCACCCCGGCCCAGACCAAGAACGGCGGCCAGATCATCGCCACCGGCAAGCTTGGTGAGATAGCCAAGGAAGCGGTCCAGAACGTCTCCGCCATCATCAAGAAGTACACCGGCGAGGACATCAGCAACCACGACGTGCACGTGCAGTTCATCGGAACTTATGACGGCGTAGAGGGCGACTCGGCCTCCATATCCATCGCCACGGCGGTCATCTCCGCCCTGGAGGATGTTCCGGTCGACCAGACCATAGCCATGACCGGTTCCCTGAGCGTCAGGGGCCAGGTGCTCCCGGTCGGAGGCGTCACGGCAAAGATCGAGGCCGCGGCGGAATCCGGTCTGAAGAAGGTCCTGATCCCCAAGGCCAACCAGTTCGACGTGGTGCTCGAGGAGCGCTACATCGGAAAGATCGAGATCGTGCCGGTGACCAACATGGGCGAGGTTCTCTCGCACGCCCTGGTGAACGGAAGCAAGAAGGACGGCCTGCTGCAGAAGCTGGCCGCCCTGGTCAGCGCCCCGATCAAGCCGGCAGCGAAACCTGTCATCCAGTAAACCATTTTCCTTTCCTCTTATTTTTTCCATGGCAAGGGTTTTATCGGCAGAACCGGATTGACGTGACGAAATGAGCGACGTAAAGCGCGTGGACTGCCTTCTCATCGGCCGATTCCAGCCGTTCCACATGGGGCACCTGGAGGTCGTTCGTAAAATATCCAAGGAGTGCGACGAGCTCATCATAGGCATAGGAAGCGCGCAGATATCGCACACCTTCGACAACCCGTTCACTGCTGGCGAACGTCATCTCATGATCTCCCGCGCTCTGCGCGAGGACGGCATAAAGGACTTCTTCCTGGTGCCGATCGTGGACCTGAACCAGTACGGCGTCTGGGTGTCCCACGTGAGGTCCATGGTCCCCCCGTTCGAAAGGGTGTACACCAACAATCCGTTGACCAAGCGTCTTTTCACCGAAGCGGGGTGCGAGGTGTCGGCTTCCCCTATGTTCAACCGCGCGCAGTACTCGGGGACCGAGATACGCAAGCGCATGGTGGAAGGTGATGACTGGCGCAAGTTCGTTCCTCACGCCGTCGCCGAGGTCATCGATTCCATCGACGGGGTCAAGCGCATGCGGGACCTGGTCGCCCAGGGTGGGGCCGATGCTGGAGACTGACGTCCTCGGAAAGCTGAGCAGGACCGGGCTTACGCTCGCCATAGCGGAATCGTGCACCGGCGGACGCATCTGTGACCGCATCACTGACGTTCCTGGATCGTCGGAGCATTTCAAGGGCGGTATCGTGGCCTACAGCAACGACTCCAAGCTCAAGTTCCTTAACGTTTCACACGACGTTATCAAGGCTCATGGCGCGGTGAGCGAGGAATGCGCCAGGGAGATGGCCGCCGGCGTCGCCAAAGCGTTCGACGCGGACGTGGGCGTCTCCGTGACCGGCATCGCCGGACCAGGCGGCGGGACGCCTCAGAAGCCGATCGGGCTGGTCTATATCGGACTGTCCTGGAGAAAGGAGCACCTGGTCTTCAGGTACATGTTCGATGGCGACAGGAAGAGCGTGAAGGCGCAGGCCACGGAACAAGCGCTGCAGCTGGTGTTGGATATTCTGCCGTGAATCAGGGGCAACATGATATATCGGCACCCAATCATTCACCCCCCGGTGTTTCAGTGAACATCGCACGGAGAAGAAGGTCGGCCATCATGGCGCTCGTCATCACCGCTCTTGTGGTCAGCGCGGCCTATCTCGCTTCCGGCTATCTTCATGACCGCCTGAGCCCGGAGGATGAGGGGCCGGTGGCCACCGTGACCTTGATCGGGATCGCCACCGACGGGCTCGGCGGGGTCCATGAGCATCTGCCAGTGCCGGCCGTCTGGACCTCTGAGGGGGAGTACGACATCGGGGTTCATGTCGTCGGCCTGCGTAGCGATTCCGGGGTGATAGTCAAATTCTCATTGGCCAGCCCAGGCATATCTGCGGCCGATGTGGTCGTTCAGGCCTACGACGACGCAAGCGACAGCTGGCGATACCTTACCTTCCAGGACCAGGGAGATGTGTTGGTTACCACCCTAGGCCTTCAGGGCGGGATCGCTATGTACGACGGGTATGACTTCCTCCATCGTCTGATATTATCTTCGAACTTCGACGGGGCCTGCGAGGTCAAGGCATGGATCGAGTTCGTTTGAGCTCATTCTCGGCATCGCGGGTGGTCCGGGCGAGCGGCCCACCATACAATTATAAGCCTATATCCCTATAAATGCCCAGTCAGGTGCGGGAATGGATGCCACGGTGAAGAGGATACCTAGCGGAGTGTCCGATTTTGACAGCATTATCAAGGGCGGGATACCCCAGGGCTCGGTCATCCTCCTCATGGGCGATCTGGGGGCGGGTCAGCAAGAGTACGCTCTGACGTCCGCGTCCAAGATATCGCTGGTCAAGGAAAACCCCACGGTTGCCGATTATTACTTGGGCCACAGGGTCGGCCAGAGGATAATGCCCAAGAAGATATGCTACGTTACGTTCGCCAGGTCCCAGGAGGACATCCTGCAGGAGATCAAGACCTCCTTCAACCAGGACTTCTACGGGGCGTTCGAGAGGAACGTCGTGTTCAAGGACTTCTCCAAGCAGTATTTCCGCAACACCCTGGTCCCGAGAAGCTGGACCGGCGAGACGTCCTCCGGGCTGTTCTCGGACGACGGGGAGCAGAACACGTTGGAGGCATTGGTGGACTATCTGGACGCCAACGCCCACGACAGCATGGTCATCATTGATTCGCTTACCGACCTCGTCGTCAACAACCAGATCGAGGAGGTGGACCTGGTGGCCGTCATGCGCGGCATGCAGCGCATGGCCAAGCGCTGGAAAGGTGTTATCTACCTGCTGCTCACCAAGGACATAGTGGACACCAGGAAGGAGAAGCTGATCATGGACTCGGTGGACGGGGCGCTCGTTTTCGAGTGGAGCAAGTTCGCTCAATCATCCCGCCGCCAGCGGTACATGTACGTGGAGAAGTTCATGAGCATACTGCCGCACCTGGACCAGCAGCGCATAGCGAGGTTCGCCACCATCGTCACGGCTCAGCACGGACTGGTGGTCATCGACACGGAGAGGATATCGTGATGGGAATCGAGAAGGTCAAAACAGGAATGGAGGGTCTGGACGAGATGCTCTTCGGAGGCATCCCCAGAGGATCCACGGTGGTGGTCATGGGCTCCTTCGGTACCGGTAAGACCACCTTCGGGCTTCAGTTCCTCAACCAGGGGCTGGCGGAGGGCGAGAAGGGCATTTACATCTCCCTGGAGGAGGACCGGGAGTCGATACTGGCCGACGCGGAGGCGCACGGCTGGGACCTGCGCGCCAAGTTGAACGACAAGATGCTGGAGATCGTAAAGCTGGAGCCGAACGATGCTAAGGTCACGATACAGCGCATCAAGAGCGAGCTGCCCGACTTCATAAAGAAGTTCGGGGCGTCCCGCATTGTCATCGATTCCGTTTCCCTGCTCAACTTGCTGTTCGACACCGATCACGATCGCCGGACGAACCTGTTCAACCTGTCCCAGATGGTCAAGAAGACCGGCGCCACGCTGCTTATGACCGCCGAGGTCAAGGACGACAATCCCTTCGCCTCTCGTGACGGTCTTATCGAATACGTCGCCGACGGCGTGATATCGTTACGCTACCTGGAGATGCAGTCCCGGAACGAGTTGATGCTTTCGTTGCGCATAATAAAGATGAGGAGGACCGAGCACTCCCGCAAGATAACGCCCTATTCGATCACCAACAAGGGTCTGGAAGTGCACGTGGGCTCCGAGTTCTGAGCAATCTTTATTCGTCGTTCTGTCATCACTCTAGCGATGAAGCTCTACCGGGTCGGCAAGGTCAAGAAGGTCTTTGAGGTCGACGACAGCACTTTCGAGTTCCACTTCACCAACAACATCTCCGTGTTCGACAAGATCATTCCCACGGAGATCCCGCACAAGGGCGAGGTGCTCTGCCGGACGTCCGCTTACTGGTTCAAACTGCTGGAGCAGCACGGCATCCGCTCCGATTTTATTAAGCTCACCGGAAAGGACCGCATGCTGGTGAAGCGCGTCAATGTCATTTCCGATTATTCCAAGCTGAACAATAAGACCACTAACTACCTGATCCCCCTGGAGTTCATCTGCCGCCACTACAACGCCGGTTCGCTCAATGACCGGGTCAAGGAGGGGAAGGTCACCGTCGAACAGCTGGGCTTCCCGAAGGGACACCAGCTGAAGTACGGCGAAAAACTTCCCAGACCGTTCTTAGAGGCGACGACGAAGCTGGAGGAGACCGACAGGAACCTCACGGACGAGGAGGCGGTGCGCATCTCCGGCCTCACTGAAATGGAGTACAAAGAGGTCTTCGACACCATCGCCAAGATAGATTCCCTCATCGCGGAACGGGCCAAGAAGGCCGGGCTCGTCCACGTGGACGGCAAGAAGGAGTTCGCTTACGATGAGCACCGGAACCTCATGATCGTCGATACGTTCGGTACGTTGGACGAGGACCGATGGTGGGATTTGGCGGAATACGAGAAGGGCAACTGCGTCGAACTCTCGAAGGAAATGGTCCGCCAGCATTACCGCGAGACGGGATATCACGAGGCGCTATACAAGGCCAGGAAGAGCGGGGCGCCCGAGCCGGACATACCGGCGTTACCGGACGACGTCCGCGACAAGGTCAGCAAGCTCTACATCGACATGTACGAGCGGATGACCGGGGAGAAATTCTGAGCGCCTCGTCTAACCGCTTTCTCTTTTATTTCTCAGCATACGCAACCTTAATGCTCGCACTCCTTCATCCTTTCCCGGGGAAGATAGGATGATCTGTCCTAACTGTGGAAAGGAAATGGAGCCTGGTTACATCCGAGGGAGAATGCCATATCTCACCTGGACCGACCGCAAGAGGTTCAGTGACATCGGGGGCGATAGGCTGGGAGGGGGAAGCTTCTTACAGGGCGCGCATCTGCCGGCATTCAGGTGCAAGGACTGCAAGCTGCTGATGGCCAATTACGAATCTTATGACGAGAAGGCGAGCAAGCTGTTCTTCGGCCAGGTGTCGAGCGAAGATCGACCTGATTAGAACGTTGATCATTTTCAAAAGATCTCTCTGAAAGCCATGCCGCGGCAGGGGCGATGGTAATTTTTTATCAGTGCTTGCCTCGCACCTTCCAGGCGATGACCGCCGATGCCGCGATGACCAAGGCCACCGCGATAACAATGAGCACCCCGTCAGTATTGAATCCCACTCCCTCGTACATCGCGAACTGAAGGACCACGGTGTTCGAGTAGGACACGTTCCCATCGTCGTAGACCGCGGCCACGCGGTAGACCAGCATCTCGCCGAATGGGTCCAGCTCCTGGAAATAGCTCCGATCATCCAGTCCCTTCTCCACGGCAAGGGTGTGCATCTCCAGCCCGTCGATGTACAGGATGTACCCGGTAAGGTTCCTGCTCACGATCTCCGGGGGCTCCCAGCCAACGGAGATCTCGAAATGGCCGAAGCTGGTCTCATGGCTTACCACCGTGAGCACGGGCGACGGCAACGGTTTCGCGGAGACGACCTCGCTCAGGTAGGAAGCACCCATGGAATTGACGGCCTGCACCGCGAAGAAGTACACCTCGCCATCGGTCAGGTTGCGCATCGTGCACCCCCTGTTCAGATAGTAGTCAGAGACACTTACGTTCATCACTCGTTCCAGGTGCGAGGCGTTGAGCCCTTTGTACACCGAATAATTGAAAATGGTCGCACCGCCGTTGTCAAAGGGGACCTCCCATGAAAGATACACCTCCGAACCTCTGGCCTCGGCTCTCAGGTCATGTGGGGGGGACGGCGGTGACGGAGGTTCCTCCACGGCCGTGCCGTTGGGGACCGCCAAGGACAGGACGATTGTGATCTGCAATATTACCAGCATGACGACTAGCGTCCGCGATATGTCCTTTGATGAAATTGGCATCGAACTTCCCCGGGTAGAAGTTCGTTTACAGATTATTTAAGGGCGACGCGTCCAATATTCATTTCTCAACAGATGACGAACTTTTTGATGAAGGAGGCGGCCTCGCACTCCCCGCCATCGATGAATATCGCGCCGACCAGCGCTTCCAACGCATCCGATAGTATCCCTTTCGGGCTCTGGGCGTTATTTTCGATCGAATGACCCTTGAGCATGAATTCGATCAATTTCATCTTTATAGCCACTTCCTCAAGGTGCTGGTTATTGACGAGTTCAGCCCTCTTGACCGTGAGGTCCCCTTGCGCCGACCCATGATTGTTCTTCAGGAGGTACTTGGTCACGATGAACCCCAGGACCGCGTCCCCGAAGAACTCGAGACGCTCGTTGCTCACCTTAGTAGGCTGCTCGACCTTAATCGAGCTGTGGGTTAAGGCTTCGTCAAGCAGCTCGATCCGCTCGAATTGGTAGCCGATGCGAATCATGAGCTCCTTCAGCTTCACGATCCTGCTCTCATCCAGGGGCATGGCCGTTGGATGGCGCGAACGGGCATTAAACCATCGTGGCCATTATCACAGAACGGTGCGGATTACTGCAGTACCACCCGGACCAGCTTCTTGCCCTCGGAGCACTCGATGTCGCCGACGATCTTGGCTATCCTGGCCTTGTGACCCTTGTCGATGCCGAGCGGATGGCACAGACGGTAGCTCTGGCATCCCAGATTGTCGCACTTTATCACTTCGTAGGTGATGGTCGTGCCCTCCAGGGCGCCCTTCTTGTTCACAGCGCCCTCCATCTTCTCCTTCTCGACCTTGACGACGCGAACGCCTTCCTCGTGCACCTTGCATTCATGCTTGACGTCCCGCACCTCCACGATGCGGTACAACGCGCCAGCGTCCAGATTGAAGCATACGCCCTTGAGCTTGCACTCCTTGCACTCCGTAAGCGGCCCCAGGTAGATGAAGTGGCCATCTACCTTGGCCTGTCTCTCCCCAATAACGGTGATCATCAGACAAACCTCCCCGACTAGATTACGCGGGTGATGGTGGCTATCCGCTCGGCCGCTTCCCTGGTGAGCCCCATGCCCAGTATGGTGAAACGGTCCTTGCGGATCTGGTGCGCGGTGACCAGAGCCTCAATCACCTGCTCCTTGGTGACCCCCAGCTCCTTGGCCGAAGTGGGGGCGCCTATTTTCGTCAACGCCTCCCGGATGCGCATCCAATCGCCTCCGTGAAGGTACATCATCATTATGCAGCCGACCCCGCACTGCTCCCCGTGCAGCGCCTTGCCGGGCGCTATCAGGTCAAGGGCGTGCGAGAACATGTGCTCGCTTCCCGACGTAGGTCGTGACGACCCGGCCACGCTCATGGATATCCCGGAGATGATTATCGGGCGGATGGCGATCCACACGCTCTCCTCCAGGTTGGGCCGGATAAGGTCCGCGTTCTCAATGATTGTCTGCGCCGTATAACTGGCCAGCGCGTACGCCGAACGGGAGAACTCCTCGTAGCGCAGCCTACGGGCGAACTCCCAGTCCATCAGGGCGGTGGCGTTGCTAATGACGTCAGCGCACCCCGCGGCCAACAAGCGGTATGGTGATTTGGCGATTATTCCAGTGTCGGCTATGACCGCCACTGGAACTCTTGCCTCGTGCGAGATCGGTCCTGATCCGGAACGAATGCTCGCCCTCCCGGAGGCTATGCCGTCGTGGGAGGCGGACGTTGGAATGGAAAGGAACTCCTTGGATATGTTGGTGGCGGCCATCTTGGCCAGGTCGATCTTGGAACCGCCTCCAACGCCTAACAGGAAGTCGGCCTTGCACTCGTGCGCGGCCTTCATCACTTTATCCAGGTTGTCGTTGGTCGCTTCCCCGACGTTCACGATCTGAACCTCGTAACCGTTGGCGAGGAGCCCGTCCCGGACGGTGTTCCCGGCCACCTTCATGGTCTTGTCGCCGGTGACGATGAGGGCGGTGCCGCTGAGCCCGAAGTCCTTGCAGGAATCGGGCACCGTGCCTATGACATCGTGGCCCGCCAGAACCTGCCTCGGAAAAAGCATCGAGCGAGCCTTGGTGAAATCTCCATCGTCCAATCCAAGCACCCTGGTAGCGCCTATTATCTCGGTAGCAGTTTTTGTAGTTATCGGTATTCTGGCGAAGCTTCGGTTTGCTGGCCTACTGCCCGCGCATGCGTCTCAGAGCCTCTCGGAAACCCGCTCCGCCATCCACGTGCCCGTCCCAGACCTCCAACAGAACAGGCAATCCCCTGAGGTACGGTAGGAAGGACATGTCCACATCCCCGTCACCGATCATGATGCCCTCCAGGTCCGGATACCGGGCGTCGGAAAGATGCACGTGACGGACGGCCTCCCCGAGCTCAACGAACATCGCCCTCACGTTATCGTTTCCATTCTCCGGAACCCCGAGATAAGCGTGGGAGACGTCCACCGTGAAGCCGGCCACGAGATCGTCCACCCGCTTCATTTCCTCCGGGGTTCTCATGAGGTTCGAGCAGAGCTTCCGCCCCCGGTGATGGTAGTGCAGGGGCATGTTCTCCAGCCAGGTGTAATCAGGAAGCGCGTCCAACGACTTGCGCAAACTGGCCATCATCCCTGATGTATCAAGAACCGGCGTCTCCGTGATGCCCCCGGGATGGATCACAACCGGCCGCGCGGTGTTCTCCCCGGCCTTGGTAACTTCCCGTACGCGACGGACGCTCATCTCTCTCCAGGATGCATCGACGGAGCTCAGGTCCAGCATCCGTCCATCGGGAAGCTCCTCCGGCGCGTGCAGTATCAGCTCTCCGTCGAAATCGTCGCAGAACGCCCTTATCTGCGTCATCTCGTCCCCGGGAAGCACCAGGAGCTCCAAGAAATCCACTCTCAGGGCGGAGATCATAACGTGGTCCGAGAGGGTAGCCATGGCTCCCAGGCGCATGGGGGCGTTCATGAACCGTGAACGTGACCGTTCTAGATAAAGGAGGTGACAGAAAAAGAGGCCCGCCAAGGGATGCAAGGTGGAATGTTACTATTCTTTAGGAGGAGAATAGTGGGGGGTCCCTTGCACGGGTCCTCTCTGAGCGAAGGAATTATGGTAGACTATATAATGATTACGATTCGTATGAGCATAAGAACGATGAATATGTATTCGTTTCAAAATATTATGTATCAGCATCTCTGGATATTTTAAAAAAATCTGATTTATCGCAGCGTTGAGCGACTCAATCAATGGAAAAAAAATTCTTATCGGACATCTGCGAACGTCGAGTGGCATCTTCAGTCATCGTTTTTCCATCCGTCCAACATTCGTATGGAATAATTCATAACCGAACAATCGATAGTGTACTGGAAGGACTAGGGGTGCTTGGTTCAGCATGAGCTCGGGAGAGGTCAGAGGGACGTTGGGCGATCGCGTAGGCCGGACCATCATATGCACGTTGGACCTCAACGGCCGATTGAAGTACTACAACCGCACGGTAGAGGCGCTACTGGCTACAGACGAGTCGCGCCTCCTGGGCACCACCTTGGTCTCACTTTTACAGAACGGTACGGCTCCCGCCTTGGACGCGGCGCTGCAGGAATGCCTGCGCGGCAAGAGCAACCGTGAACGAGTGGCAATGGAGCTGGGCCAGGCCAGCTTCATGGTCTCCATGACCCCGGTGAAGGAAAGGGAGGAGATCGTCGGCGTCAGCCTGATCGGCTTCCTCATGGACGACGACCGGCGCGAACTGACCCTGGACCTGGTCCTGGACGTACTGCAGGACCACGACCTCCTGGTGATGGTCTACTCCCGTGACGGGGAGATAATCAGAACCAACTCACCCTTCCAGAGGTTCCTGGAGGTGGACCGCGACGTTCTCGAGAACAAGGAGATCGCCTTCGTTCTCCACGGGGACGAGGAGGAATCCAAGAAGGTCGTCAAGGCCTTAGTGCAGCCCGACCTGCCTTCGTTCGTCACCCTGGCAATGAAGGTCCAGGGACGCCCGGCCAAGCTCACCTGGTCCTTGCATCCGTTCCTGCGGGACGGAAAGGACCTGGTGCTGGCGGTGGCCGACCCGCCCATGCTGCGCGGCCGCCTGGGTCCCGGGAACGAAGCGCTGATGTTCCTGGCCGAATCGTCCACCGACCTGGTATCCGAGGGCAATCCCAACGAGGTGCTGCAGAGCGAGCTCGACAACCTGCTGAGGCGGGAAGGCCTGGACTTCACGGCGATGCGCCTGCTGGGCTGGGACGGCCGGCCGCAGCTGTTCTGCTCCGGCATAGATTTCAAGCAGGCCCGGGAGCTTTTCGAGACCCAGGTGGGAGACAGCACCCTGGCGGTCAAGATGGCCAAGGGGGAGAGCTGCACCTGCTCGGCCCTGAACGCGGACTGCTGCCAGGCCACGAGCGAACTTGGGTTCCAATCGCTGGTCTGCCTGCCGCTGCGCTTCCGCGGCGATTACGTGGGCGCCGGGCTGTTCGGAAAGAAAGCGCCCATCGAGGACCTGGAGACTCGAAAGCTCACGTTGCAGGTGTTCTCCAACCAGATGGCCATGATCTACTTCTACTCCCTGCTCAACCAGCATTACCAGAGGGTCGGCTCGGAGTTCCAGACGCTGTTCGAGATATCGCGGCTCGTCTCCAGCACCCTGGACTACCGTGAGGTTCTGGACATCATCCTCTCCAAGTCCATGGAGCTGGTGGAGAGCGACAACTGCATCATCTACGGCTTCGACCGCGGCGGCACTCGTCTGGTGCCGCTGACGTACCTGAGCAAGTACGAGGTGGACCCGGAGGCTCTAGCCATCAACGTGGGCGATGGCATCTCCGGCGATGTCGCCCGCACTGGAAAAGGCGAACTGGTGGAAAGGGCCGACCTGGACGAGAGGTCCAAGCAGGTGGACGGTACCCCGGAGGAACCGTCGTCCCTCATCAGCGTCCCCCTCAAGATCGGGGACGAGATGCTCGGCGTGATGACCCTGGAGAAGGTTCCCGGAAAACCCTTCACCCAGGAGGAGTTCCGGCTCATGGAGCTGTACTCGTTGCACGCGGCCATGGCCCTCAAGAACTCCGGGCGCTTCCAGGACATCAAGTCCAAGGTCTCCGCGCAGAAGATCTACAACATCCTGCTTACCCACGACGTCGCCAACTACAACGTCCCGATACATGGCTTCCTGGAGATGCTGATAAAGGACCCCAAGCTGGACGAGAGGCAGCGCCGCTACGTGAAGAGCGCTCTAGCGCAATCGCAGAGCATCTCCAACCTGATCACCGACGTCCGCAAGCTGTGGACCATCCTAGAGTCGGACGCCACCGCCGAACTGATGCCGGTGGATATCATCCCGCTGTTGCACGATATCGTCCGGGAGATCAAGACGTCATACCTGTTCTCCGATATCCCGCTGGACCTGCAATACCCCGAAGGGGCCGCTCTGGTCATGGCCGATCCGCTGGTCCGAGACGTGTTCTACAACGTCATAAACAACTCCGCCAAGTACGGCGAAATGAAGAAGGTGGAGGTGGTCGTTCGTCCAGACCACATAGCGGACGCCGACTACTGGAGGGTGGAGGTCAGGGACCAGGGCAAGGGGATACCGGAGGAACGAAAGCCGCAGCTCTTCCAGAGGTTCGAGAACCTGGACACCGGCATGGCGGCGGAGAGCCACGGCCTCGGGCTGTCGGTCGTGAAAGCTCTGGTGGACCGCTACCAGGGCAAGGTCTGGGTGGAGGACCGCATCAAGGGCGATCACGGCAAGGGCTCGATATTTGTCATAATGCTGCCGAAGGCACGATAATGATAAATATTCAGGAATAATAAACGGAGCGAGGGTGGGTCGATGAACGGCAAGGTCAGTCTCTCTGTGCTGATGGTGGAGGACAATCAGGACCACGTCGAGCTCTGCAGGGAACATCTCCCTCAGGAGGAGTTCGAACTGTTCGTGGCCCGCACCGGCTCCGAAGCTCTGGCCGTGTCCAAGAAGCGCCCTTACGACATCATTCTTCTTGATTACCTGCTTCCGGACACCAACGGCATGGACCTTCTTCCGCGGATCAGAGAGTTCCAGCCCAAAGCCCTTATACTCTTCGTCAGCGCGGTGGACGATCCGGACCTCAGCTACCAAGCTCTGCGCGCCGGGGCGTCCGACTACATCATCAAGGGATTCGGCTACTTCAAGAACCTCAAGGACCGCATCCGCGAGGCGCTCGAGGAATGACGCTCGTCGTCGGGCTGAACGGCTCCCCGCGGCGGAACGGCAACTCCGCCAGACTTCTGGAGGAGGCGCTGCGTTCCGCCCAGGATGCCGGAGCGACCGTCATCCGCTACGATCTCGCTTTCATGGACGTGTCTCCGTGCAAGGCCTGCGAGGACTGTTTCGTCGACGGGAGCTGCGTCATCCGGGACGACATGGGTGCGGTGTACGAGGCGCTGGAGGAGGCGGACGCGGTTATCGTGGCCTCGCCCATCTACTTTTCGGGAATGAGCTCCTACGCCAAGATCGCCGTGGACCGCTGCCAGGCGCTTTGGGCCAGGCGGACGATCTTAAAGAGCGCCAGGAAGCCCGGCTCCGGAGCGATGATCCTTACCGGGGCGCAGCCGAACGCCAAGTTCGACAACGCCGTCTCGGAGCTGAGGGCGTTCCTCATCGGTATCGGTGTAACTCCTGGAGAGGTCCTCAAGGTGGCTGGAGCGGACGGTCCTTCGTATTCCGCGGGTCATCCGGACGTTCTAGCCCAGGCCCGAAAGCTCGGAAGGGACCTGGTCAGTTCCATCTCTGGTCCATGATACGCAGCCGGCGACGCATCCATAGGAACATCCCGATCGCCAGGACGGAGGCGGACAGCAGCCCTATGATCGGGATGGCCGCATGGTCCCAGACCTCGCCGGCGACGGCGAAGCCGTTGAAGAGCCCGTGCAGGACGACCGCCGCGATGTAATAAGGAAGGTATCCGGTGCGCTGCCCCCTCGCCCCGTTCAGGTACTTCCTGGCAATTCCGTAACCGAGCACGGCCGAAGCGGAGGCGTGCAAAAGGGTGGAGGCCACCGCCCTGGTCAGCGCCGTGGCCAGGAAGACGTCCAATCCGTCGACCAGCGCGGTGCTGTTGTAGAAGATGTTCTCCATCGCGGCGAAACCTAGACCGGCCGCCGCGCCGTAGATGAAACCGTCCTCCGGTTCCCGGACCTTGTTGCGGACGGTCATCACGCCCCAGCCCTTGGTCCATTCTTCCACCAGGGGCGCTATGACCACGGCCAGGATCACGATCTCCAGGGTGGGGTCGTATGGCTCGTAGGACCAGAAACCCCCGGAGAATATCGAGCCGGAGGTGTAGAAGACCGCAATGGCCAAGCTCTCCAGGAACACCGCGGCGATGACCGAGACGATCGCTCCGAAGAGGAAAACGGACAGCACGTGCATCCACCGCTCCCGGTTGTAGCGTTCGGAATTGCGTATCCACACCAGGTAGATGAGCGACGGGACGACCGCCGCCAGGATGACCACCGCCAGCTCCCAGATCTCCATTCTATCCCCTGGCGGCCAAGGCGGTTATGCCAATATCAATCTGTTGCTGATCTTTCACCCGTCGATCCCGAACCCGCGGGGGCTCTCTCTTTTAAGTGTCGTAGGCAACGGTTCGTTGTCAGCCGGAACGCCCTGCGTGGCTATAAGGTTCCGCAGCACGGGCGTATAGGGGTCCAGCAGTCCTCCGACGGCGCCCTTGTCCCTCAGTGCTGGAAGGTCCGGCTCCCGGACGCCCCCGCCGAACAGGATATCCATTTCCGACGATAGCGCTTCGTCCGCAAGCTCAGCATCATAACCGTCCCTGCCTCCCAGACGACGCAGGTCCAGCACCGCCGCCTTCTCGTAACCCAGGTCGGCCAACATCTTCAGCGATTCCGATAGGTCGGCCGGAAGCCGCTTCCCGGACCACAGCACCTTGCCGTCGAAGTACAGCAATGGCACGCTCATGTCCGACAGCTCGATGGTCTCCTCCAGCATCCTTTTTGAAGGGCATGTCAAGCTTCCTAAGAGCACGTGATGAGATCCCAGCGTGAAAGCGTCGAACAGGTCCTGCACGTCCCGGACGCCCATCTCCAGCCACACCGCGTACTTGCGTTTCATGAGAGCTTTGAGCGCCTCGAAGTTCGGCCGGGCCTGCTGCATGCCCGCCAGGTCCATCAGTAGGACGTCCTCCGCCCCGTAGCGCTTCGAACCGACCGCCTTCCAGTAGTCGGCGAAAGGCACGCCGCCCGGCTTCACGTTCCAGCCGTCGCGCCAATCGACCTCCACGACCTTGGCCACCTGGACCACCGGAATGTCGAGCAATGGCAAATTGAAAAGGGACCAGGTGTCCACCGGTACGATCGGGATGTGCAGGAAGTCCTTACCGGCGCTCTGCGCGTGCGCCACGAAGTCCTGCCGTTCCGTCTCGCCCTCGAAGTTGAGCGGCACCAGCTCCCGGCCGCAGTCCAAACAGACGTACGAGCCGTCCTTGTTGTCCACTCCGGCCATGGGGCCTCCTACCAGGACCTTTGGCACGACACGGCGTGAGCCGCAGTGCTGGCAGCCTACTACCTCTTCGTCCATCTCACTCCGGGAAGAGGAACTTCTCCATCTCCTTGAGCGTCTCCTGCGCGTAGTAGTTCCCCTCCAGGTCCACCTGGTTCTTCATTCCGGGGACGATGAACGTCCTGACTTCCGCGAAACCGAGGTCATGACGCAGAAGCTTGTCGTAGCGGCCGTGCATGTAGCCGTAAACCATATGCCCTTCCGTCAGGCCGCAGGTGAACAGCGCCGCCGCCCTTTTACCGGGGCCGAGGCGCTTCTGGGCCATGAGATAATACAACCTGTCGACGAAGCACTTGGTCATGCCCGTCTCCACGCCCATGTAGATCGGGGAGCCGATGACCAGCAGGTCGGAGGATTGGATGAGGGCGTATGCGTCCGTCATGTCGTCGTCCTTGCTGCAGCGGTCCTCGGTGTCGCAGCGGTAGCAGCCGTCGCAGTCCTGGACATTCTTGTCCAGGATCTCGAAGTAGGTGACCTCCATGCCACGTTCCTTGGCCATCTTGGCCAGGACCTTCAATATGCTCCCGGTGTTCCCGTCCGGCCGGGGACTTCCGTTGACGAACACTATCTTCATGCTAGCCTCCCGGGTGCATGGCCGATTATGGACATAATCCTTCCCTCTTTCATATCCCCGGTCAAAGTATTTGTCCATCGTTTCGCATCACTCATCATGCACCGGGTGATGGTGGTCGGCGCTTCGGGACTTCTTGGGCAGCATATGATGAGCGCCGGCACCGAGATGGGGTTGGCCATGAACGGAACGTACAACACGGTCAATGACGAGATGTCCGGCATGGTCCGTATGGACATCACCGACGCCGACTCCGTTTCCCAGGGTCTGGAGGCGGCCTGCCCGGAGCTTGTCGTGCTGTGCGCCGCCATGACCAACGTGGACCAGTGCGAACGGGAGCCTGACGCGGCGTACAAGGTGAACATGGAGGGGTCGTTCAACGTGGCGTCCGAATGCCGCTCGGCCGGCATCAAGATGGTCTACATCTCCACCGATTACGTGTTCAACGGGCTCAAGGGCGGAAGATATCATGAGTTCGAGCCGGCCGATCCGCTCAGCGTTTACGCCCGGAGCAAGCTGGAAGGAGAGCGGGTGACCTTGGACGCCGACCGCAATAACCTGGTCTGCCGAGTATCGGTGGTATACGGGTGGAATCGCCTGAACCGCAAGAGCAACTTCGTCAGCTGGACCGTCGATTCGTTGCGCAGAGGGCAGGAGATACGCCTGTACGACGATCAGTTCGTATCGCCTACGTACGCGCCGGCCGCGGCCAGGGACATTCTGGAACTGAGCCTGGGAAAACTTAAGGGTATATGCCACACCAGCGGCCCGGACTGCCTGAGCCGCTACGACATCGGAACCACGGTGGCCGAGGTGTTCGGTCTCGACGCCTCTTTGATAAGGGCGGTGAGTACCGCGGAGATGCCACTGCTGGCCAAGAGGCCGGCGCGTTCCTGCTTGGGGGTCGACCTGGCGGAATCGGAGCTCGGCCGGCCCATGACATCATTGCGCCAGGGCTTGGAAATGATGAGAGATAGCGAGTGATCAGCCCTTGTCGATGAGAGCCAGGCATTCCTGGACCTTCTCGGACGCGGGTCCATCTCCAGACTCGTCCTCCAGGAGCTGATAGTAGACCAAGGCCAGGCGGTAATTGCCCATCTCGAAATGCTGCTCCGCCTTCAGGGCGGCGATGCTCTCCGCTTCCTCCTTTCCAAGAGGCTTGAGGAAATCGAAGATGGCTATCTCCACATCCTGGTCCTGATGGAAGGTCTCCTGCAGGAACGTCAGCACTTTGACCAGCTCGGAGAAGTTCCACTCCTTCATCAGCTGCTTCCGCGCCTCGTACATGATGGTGAGGATGCGCCGGCGGTTCAGCCCCAGACCTAGATTGTCCAGGAAGATGTCCGCATAGTTGTCGATGATGTAGAGCGCCTGCTCGACCACGCCCATGTCATCGAAGTTCACCTTGCCGCTCATCATCTTCCCTCTTGGCCCGGAACGCCAGTTAAAGCCCATCGCTCTCCCATCAATTGAACGTTTCCCTGGGACCCGTTCACCAGGCCGTGCAAAGAGGACGCAATCATCATATCCGTTATCCTGCCATTCCATTCCGGGTGAAAGCATGAAGAAGACCATCGAGAACCTAGCCAAAGCGTTCGTGGGTGAGAGCCAGGCCCGCAACCGCTACACCTTATATGCCAAGACCGCCAAGGCCGAAGGGTACGAGCAGATATCCGGCATATTCCTGGAGACCGCCGAGCAGGAGAGGTCCCATGCCAGCTCCCTTTGGAAGATGATCCAGGCCTTGAAGAAGAAGGAGTGCCTGGACTTTGAGGCCTTAACCTTCGAAGCGGAGTTCCCGGCCGTGCAGGGCTGCACCGCTGACAACCTGAAGGCGGCCATCGCCGGGGAGAACCACGAGACGGAGTGCATGTACCCGGAGTTCGCCGATGTGGCGGAGAAGGAAGGCTACGCGGACATCGCCGCTCGGCTACGGGCCATCGGAAGAGCGGAGAAGCACCACGAGACCAAGTACCAGAAGCTGCTGGCGTTGGTCGAGTCCGGAACTGTGTTCAAGGAGAAGAAGAGCACCAAGTGGGTGTGCCGGGAGTGCGGATACGAGCATGAGGGCACCGAACCGCCGGAGAAGTGCCCGTCCTGCGAACACCCCCGTTCCTACTTCCAGCGCCGTTGCGTTGACCTGTGAACGACAAAAACCCGAACCTTCGAGGATACGAAGGTTTCGGGGAAATCTATTTAACAATAGAGCTTGACTTTTGTCCCCTCGTAGTTCTGTCTGGAGGATTATCGGATGGTTAAGGGCTCGCAAAGGATAGGTGTATACATCTGCAGTTGCGGCGGGAACATCGACAATAGCCTGGACATACAGGCTTTGCATCAGGCCGCCAACAACATGAAGAACGTGGTCAACGTTTCGGAGATGGAGTTTGCCTGCTCCCCGGAGAGCAGGGAGAAGATGGCCGAGGCGGTCAGGAGGTTCAAGATGGACCGGGTGCTGATCGCCGCCTGCTCCCCCAAGCTGTACCTCAAGGAGTTCCAGCAGACCGTGGAGGAGGCGGACCGGCAGGGCTGCATGGTGGAGATGTGCAACATCCGCGAGCAGTGCGCCTGGATACACCCCAAGGACCGTCAGGCCGCCACGGCCAAAGCATTGGACATGCTGCAAATGTCCTACGACCGCCTAATGCTGCAATCATCCACCGAGAAGTCCAACGTTTCCCAGGTCAACAAGATGCGTTGCACCGGCTGCGGCATCTGCGAATCGGTGTGCAACTTCAACGCCATACACATCGCTCCGGACAATGAGTTCGGGGGATCTCGCAAGGCCACCGTCAACATAAACGCCTGCGAAGGTTGCGGCGCTTGCGTGGCGGCCTGCCCGACCGCCGCTCTGGACCAGACCTGCTTCTCCAACGCCCAGGTCCTATCGCAGATCGAGACCTACCTGAAGGACTCCAGGATGGGTTTCCCCCGGGTGGTGGTGTTCTCCTGCCACTGGTGCTCATACACCGCTGCGGACACGGCAGGGCTCAAGCGCATGGCCATGGACCCGCACTTCGTGGTCATCCGCACCATGTGCTCGGCCCGGGTGGACCCGGAGTGGGTGCTGAAGGCGCTGTCCAAGGGCGCTGACGGGGTGCTGGTGCTCGCCGGCCATCCGGGACGGTGTCATTACGAGATCGGTAACCTGCGTACCAGGAAAAGGATGACCCTGCTGCACAAGTACCTAGACCAGATGGGTTTCCATCCCGACCGCTTCCGCATCGCCTATGTGGACTCTGAGGAGGCGGAGGGTTACGTCAAAGAGGTGAACAGCTACGTGGAGAAGGTCCGGGAGATGGGCCCCAACCCCGTGGACCCCCACACCCGGGTCTCCCCCAAACGCCTGGAGATGCCGTGGCTGGACATCAAGCCCCCCAAGAAGTGGGACGAGGGGCTGGAGCTCTAGGACGTCGGGCCGGATGCCGCGTCTCAGCTGTCAAACCCTTTCCCGCTAATTCATTTTTAAATTCTCGAACATCATCGATCGTGCCCGGTCCTAATGCGTCGTTCAAGCATTTGCCACGTTCGAAAAAGTGAACTGAATGATATGGACAGGTCTTTGTTCAAAATAAAAAAAGGAAACTGGAAAGGGTTTACTCGGTCTTGCCGTGGGCCTTGCGCATGAAGCTCTCCACGTCTCCGACGTCCTTGGTGAGCAGGCTTACCACCACACCGGTGATGATGGCCGCCGGAAGGCTGTACAGAGCCGGGTTCACCAGCACCGGCAGCCCCAGGACGCTTTCTATCTCGCCCAGGGCGGCGACCACGAAGACGACCGACACGATCAGGCCGGCTATCATGGTGGCCAGGGCGCCCTGCCGGGTGTAGCGCTTCCACCAGATGCTCATGAAGAGCACCGGGAAGAATATGCTGGCCGCCATGCCGAAGGCCAGGGTCACCAGGTAGGACACGTTCTGATCGGCCATCCCCAGGCTTATACCCACGGCCATTATCCCCATGGCCACTATGGCCAGCTTAGCCACTAACACCTCGCGGCGGTCCGAAGCCTTCTTGTTTATGACCTCCTTGTAGAAGTCGTGGCTCACCGTGGTACCGATGGTTATGAGCAGCCCGGCCACCGTGCTCAGGATGGCGCAGAACGCTCCGCCTATGGCCACTCCCAGCATTATCTCGCCGCCGGTACGCTCGGCCAGCAGCGGCACGGCCATGTTCTGGGCTATGGACGAATTTCCTCCCAGGAAGTAGCCCATGAGGTCCGGGTACAGCACGTACATCGCGCCGAATCCCACGAACACGGTCATGATGTAGAAGGAGCCGATCATCAGCAGCACTCCGATGGTGGAGGTGCGGGCATCCTTCGGCTTCCTAACCGTATAGTACCTGGTCAGCACGTGCGGCAGCCCCGCAGTACCGAACACAAGCCCCGCGGCCAGGGCCATGGTGTTCATCCAATTGGGCGCGAAGGTCCCTGGCGTAAGCGCCGTGCTCTCTCCGGTGAGCTTCCCGCTGACGAAGGCGATGGCCTCGTCAGGCGTGAGCGTGGTGAAGTCCGGGACGCTTGGGTCGTTGGCCAGCAGCACGGAGGCCAGCTTGGGCGGGACCATGTTGTCCGCCTGGGCCAGGACATCCCCGGGGTTGAACCCGAAGACCGTGCCCAGCATCAGTATCATGATGATGAACATGGCCCCCCACAGCACCAGCCCCTGGATGATCTGGTTGTAGGTGGTGGCGCGCATTCCGCCGGTCGTCACGTACGCTATCACTAGAGCCCCGACCACCAGCACCGAGAAGGTGAAGTTCCAGCCTAGCAGCAGCTGTAGCAGTGCGCCTGCCCCGACGATCTGCGGCACCACGTAGAAGGTGGATATCACCACCGCCCCCAGCATGCCGCCGAAGCGCAGGGACTTGCTCCCCTTGAACCGGGTGGTCAGGATCTCGGAGGTGGTGTACTTGCCAACCTTCCTCAGGGGTACGGCCAGCAGCGTCAGCAGCACGATGTATCCCCCGAAGTAGCCCAGTCCGTCCCAGGTCTTGTCTATGCCGAAGATGGCTATGGCCCCGGCCACGCCCAGGAACGAGGCGGCGCTCAGGTAGTCGCCCGTAAGCGCCAGGGCGTTCTGCAGCCAGCTTATGTTCTGCCCGGCCACGTAGAACTCCGAGGAGGTCCTGGCCGAACGTCGGGTGTAAACCGCCACTCCCAGGGAGACGGCGATCAGCGCAACCACGATGAGCAGGGTGATAACGCTGGTCATGCCTCAGCCTCCTTCTTGCTGGCCATGCGGTGGAACACTATGGCAGTGATCCAACCAATGGGGAACAGCAGCAGCACCCAAATGACCGCCACGTTGAAATCCCCGAGCACCTTGGTGGTGGCGATGTCCCCGGCCCAGGAGTTCAGGGCTCCCAGCCCAAAGTAGGGTATGAGGAACGCCAGGAGCGTTCCGAAGGCCACCCCGAGCTTGCGATTGATATGCAGCTCCTCCATCGGCACGGCAGAGATCTCCTCGGCCACCTCCTCAGGAGGTCTTAACTTGGCCAGGGCGATCTCCAGAAGGTCAGCGATGTACGCATCATTGTAGCCCCTGGTCATCACGACCGGGTAGGGGGAGTGCTTCATGACCCCCTCGGCCACCGACCCCAGGGCGATCTTCTCCCATCCGCTGCGCCCGGCGTGACCTAGGACAACGTAGGACGGCTTGATCTGCCGGGCATAGTCCAGGATGGCTCCCACCACCGGACCGGCATCATAGGTCTTCAGCACCGCCGGGACGGAGTTGCGGGCGGCCCATTCCATGGCCACCTCCCCTCCCTTGGCGTGGATGCCCATGAGGTCCCTCTCAGCGACATCCTCCCCTTTCTTTTCCAGGGGCATGCGCATCAGGTCCTCCCTGACGCACACGATATGCAAGGTGGCACCAGTGGCCTTGGCCAGCTCGACCGCCTTCTTGGTGGCGGTCAGTGCGGGCTTGGAACCGTCAGTGGCCAGCAGGATGACGCTGCCTTCCCCGGCCTTGCCGTTCGATCGGTTCAGGAGGTTACCTAACATCCAGGCCCACCTCCCAGGGATGCCCTCGGGTCATGACCAGGACCGTTCACGGTCCATAGCCTGAGCTGCATGTCATCTGAATTCCAGCTCAAACCCTCTCCTCCCCCGGTATCCTCATCCTCTTGCGGATGGCGCTTTCAAAACTCCTTTTGTTCTTGACGTGGTCTATGCCGCGTCCGTACAGAAGGTCCGCCCAGGCAACCTCTTTCTCTAGCCGATCGAGGCCGGCACCGGCAGAGCAGTGCCGCTTGTTGCTTTCGCATGGATGGGATCTGACATCCATGGCGGAAGCTACTTTTTCATTAATACTTAAATCTATGTGAAATAACTACGATATGCACAAATATTCTGAATATTTTCTACTGATATTGCAGAATAGTTACGATTGTAATCATTATTAATCATGAAAATAGGCGTTCCAACGTGGCCTGTCGAAGTCCCATGCGTGCTAGTGGATAGCATTCTACGAATGCCAGTATAAAAACCGAACTATTATTCTTCGTACATGTACGAAGTGATCGGGAAAAAAAGAACGGCGTTCGACGTTGTCAGGCGATTCCGATAAGCACCTAGAATTCCGGTGGACCTCACTTCTTCAGGTGCCGGCGGATGTAGCCGTTCACGGCGTCGCGCACCGTGCCCTCCTCGTCCATTATCAACCGGATGCCCAGGTCCTGCATCTTCATCCGTCCGTGCTCCCCGGCGTAACCAGTTAGGACGACGTCCGGCTTTAGCTTGGCAACGTTCTCGGCGGTCATTATGCCGTGACCCATGTCCGTCTGCTTCTTGATGTTCTCATGGGCCTCGAACTCCATCGTTTCCGGATCAACGACGATAAGGAACCGGGCGTGCCCGAAGTCCTCCTCCACCAGGTCGTCGAGGGTCGGTCCTTCGGCCGTCACCAGCAGCCGGACCATCTATCTCCCCCCGTTCACCTTGGCCAGAACCTTCTCCACCATTTCGTCGAACGCCTTGGAGGCCGGGTTCGATTTGTCCTTGAGCACGATCGGGGAGCCGTCGTCCCCGCCCAGCACCACATTGGGGTCCAACGGGATCCGTCCCAGGAAGGGCACGCCCATCTCCTCGGCCGCCCTCTCCCCGCCGCCGACCTTGAACAGGTCGATGGTGTTGTGGCAATGCGGGCAGATCAGGCCGCTCATGTTCTCAACGATTCCGAGCACAGGCATTTTCAGGGCCTGGGCGAAGGTCACGCTCTTGCGCGAGTCCAGCAGGGCCACGTCCTGAGGGGTGGTGACGATTATGGCGCCGTCAGCGTCCTCCAGGAGCTGGGCGATGGTCAGCGGCTCGTCCCCGGTTCCCGGCGGGAGGTCCACGAGCAGAAAGTCCAGGTCGCCCCACTTGACCTCGGCTACGAATTGGCGTAACGCGCCCATCTTTATCGGGCCGCGCCAGACGACCGGCGTATCGGGGTCCTGAAGCAGGAAGGCCATTGACATGACCTTCATGTGCGGCGGCACCAGCACAGGCATGAGCCCGTCCTCGTCGGACATGACCTCCTCGTGCTCTATGTTCAGCATCTTGGGGACGTTCGGACCATGGAGGTCAGCGTCAAGTATGCCTACTTCGTAACCGCGCATGGCCAAAGCGGTAGCGAGATTCACCGTGACCGTGCTCTTGCCCACACCGCCCTTGCCGGACATGACCACGATCTTGTGCTTTATCCTGGCCATGGACTTCTTGAGCCGGTAGTCCTTCTCGTCCATGGTCTTCACCTCTATCTTGTCTGAATCATCCATTTCCAACACCTCACATCTTGGTCCGGAAGTACTCCCGGATGATGTTCCGCTCCCCACGCTGCAGTATCTCGCCCATGGTCGATGCGGTCACTTCAAAGCTTTTGGCCAGCTGCTGCAGGCTCACGCCTCGAGGATAATCGTAATAACCCTTCTCCAGGGCGGCGCGCACCGCCACCTCCTGTCTCTTGGTCACGAAGCTGGTGTCGTCCAGCTTCTTCTTGGACCGGAGAATGATGGTACACCCGTTCTTCTTCAGCTCGTCGATGAGATCGCTCAGCGCCGATTCGCGGCTGGCTATGATCTGCCACACCACCTTGCCGCTGCCCATCGTCTTGGCCGAACGCAGATAGCAGTCCGAGCGCATGATGGCCTTGCAGGCCCGGCACTTGGTGAGCAGCGCTATGCCCCGCATCCGGCCGTCCTCGGTGATGGCCGGCTCCCACTTGCACACGTCCGGGTGCTTCTCGATGGCCCGGGACACTATCTGCTGCATCTCCGGGTCGTTGCACTCCAGCTCCACGAACGAACGGGCGCCCTTGTCGCCGAAGGGGATGCAGTCAAGGATGCGCACCGGCACGTTGAAGTTGGCCGATATGTCGTGGACCCAACCGTCAGGTATGTCCACCTCCAGAACCGCCTCGATCATTCCTTCAGCCTCGGTCCGGCCAATAAACGGGGGTATAGAAAAGGTTACCTCTGAATCGTTCGCTCCTGACAGATGCGGACAATGCGCCCGCCCGCCCCGTTCTCGCCGAGAGGGCAGGCCCAGCCTCCCTTCCGGGATATCATGGAACGGACCCCCTCCGCGATCCTGGACGGATCGGTCCCGACGACGATGTTAGCTCCCACGTCCACCGTCTCCGGACGCTCGGTGTTATCCCTGAGAGTAACGCACGGAACACCCAGGATGCAGCTTTCCTCCTGCACCCCGCCCGAGTCTGTGAGCGCGAGGGCGGCTCCGCCTTCCACCTGCAGGAACTCCAGGAAGCCCAGCGGTGATATCGCCCGGACGTTGATCGGAAGCGTCAACCCGAACGTATCCAGGTTCTTCTTGGCCCGGGGGTGTATGGGCCAGATGATCTCCAGCCCCGTCTCCCGCCCGGCCTTCTCCAGGCCGATGAGCACGTTGGCAAGTCTCTCCCGGGAGTCCACGTTCTCCTGCCTGTGCAATGTGGTCAGGATGTAACCGCCCTTGCGCAATCCCAACGCCTTCAGGGCGTCACCCTTCCCGGTGGCGATCTCCAGGTTCTCCCGCACCGCGTCCACGATGGTGTTTCCCGTTACGTAGATGCGGCCCTCCGGCAGCCCTTCCGCCCTCAGATTACGGGCGGAGACCTCGGTGGGCGCGAACAGCAGGTCGGACACGTGGTCGGCCATCACCCGGTTGATCTCCTCGGGCATGGTGCGGTCGAACGAGCGCAGCCCCGCCTCCACGTGGCCGACGGTGATGCCCAGCTTGACCGCGGCCAACGCTCCGGCCAGGACCGTATTGGTATCTCCCTGCACCAGAACGACGTCGGGCTTGCTCTCCTGGAAGAATCTCTCCAACCCAGCCAGCATCTTGCCGGTCTGGGCACCGTGGGTTCCGGAACCGACCTCCAGATTTATGGTCGGTTCGGGCAGTTCCAGGTCCCGGAAGAACACTCGGTCCATCTCGAACGAATAATGCTGGCCGGTATGCACCAGGTCGAAATCGAGGGCGCGGCGCTGCAGTTCGCGGACGATCGGGGACATCTTCACTATCTCTGGTCGGGTGCCCAGAACGACGCTGAACCTCATTTGTCCACGCATTCCCTGAACTCCTCGGCCTTCCTGATGATGCGGTCCGCGTTCTCCCGGGGGAACAGGCGCATGACCTCGACCTTCCGCTCCAGTACGTCCCGGCATATGACGAAGTCATGGGCGAGCAGGGTCCTCTGCTCCCCCCGGCGGATGTCCAGCACCGTCAGCGGATAAATGTTCGCCTTCTGGACCAGTTCCTCCAGCCCTGCCCCTTGGGGGTAGTTCCATCCGATGAGGTTGATGCCCACACACTTGGCGTAGCGCACCACATCACTGGAGAACTTGGTGTTCGTCACCAGCCAGGGGGCGGTGACGCCATTGTTCTCCTTCAGGTCCAAGAAGCGCCCGTACGTGTATAACGCCTCCTGTATCGATGACTTGGTCCCCTGGGAGTTGTGGAACTTGCACTCCACGGTCCCCTTCGTCCCGTCCTTGGTTATGACCACGTCGACCTCGTGGGTGACGCACCTTCCCTGCAGTACCTGGCGTACCTCGGTGTGATACCCCAGCTCGTGGAAGATGCGGGCTATCATCGTCTCGAAAGGATGCCCGTCCGGTCCCAGCAGGATGAAGGCCTTTTTGAGCGAGAACTTGGTGGCCTCGCAGTGGCCCATTTGGGAGCGTATGTGCCTGTAGAGCTCTTCGGTGGTCATCCCGTCGTACAGGTGCGGCTTCACCGATTCTAAAATGGCTCGCGCCTCCTCGGGTGACGTTCCGACCCGCATAATGGCGTTGAGGGCCTTGGCCGGATCGAAATCCTCCACTTCACCGGAACGTTTGACCACGCGCATGTCTTAGGTCAAAGTGCTGGCGTCTAATCAATCTTACTGATGCTCATTCAAATATGGCGCTGTCAGCCTCATCGGTCACGACGCCGACGTCTCCAAAGGGGCACTTCTCCGCGGTCTGAGGCACCAGGTCCTTGCGGAACTCGTCGGTGGTGCCGTTCTTCCACGTAACTCGAAGCACGATGGCGCTGTTCTTCATCTCCAGGTGCATCTCCTTGAGCACCGAGGTGTAGGATGCCGCCTTACCGCGCCCGCCGTTGCGGCCGTTGCCGCAGAACGCGACCAGTCCGAGCTTGTCCATCTGATAGATGATCTTGTAGCAGGTTGCCGCAGGCAGGTTGACCACCGGAGCCATCTCTGACACGGTCAGGCAACGCCTGGACGTCGCCGCCAGAATGTAGAGCACCACCGGGTCGATCAGGAACTTCGCGATCTGCGTTCGTTCCACTCCGCGCATGGTCTTAAGGGCGGCATGGACGGCGGTTTCAACTTGCAGTTCGTTCCCCGCGAACAATAGACATTCCCCGGTTCGGATGCTGCTGCTGTGAATTAATACTTTGGTAGTAAAGTTGGAAAAAATGTAATACTAAAGGGTTTGACTGGCTTTGGTCTCAAGACCCTCGGACGTCGGTCTCTTTCAGGGTCTTATCGATCTCCGCCTTGAGGTGGTCCGGAATTCCCCTTATGCCCACGTCGAGGAAGCCGCGGACGATCATTCCCACCGCCTCCTCCTCGGTTAGGCCGCGAGACATCAGGTACTCGACCTGGTCCTGGGCGATCTTTCCGACCGCGGCCTCGTGGGTCATCTCCACGTCCGGGACCCGGGCTTCCAGCTCCGGGATGGCGATCTGCACGCCCTTGTCGCTTAGAATAAGCCCTTTGCATTCCAGGTGAGCCTTGATGCCCGGCGAGTTCCCGATCAGCTGGCCTCTGGCGATGACCGTTCCGCCAGTAGTGATCGTTCGGGAGATCAGCTCGGCCTTGCAGCCCGGGGCGTTCAATATCGCTCTGGAACCAAGGTCCATGACGCTGCCCGGGTGGGCGACCGCTACGGAGTTGAAGCGGCATACGCCGTTCGGACCGTTCATGTGCGCGGTCGGATAGGTCTGGATGGTCTTCACCGGTTTGAGGGCCACGTAATTATTGATGTAGGTCGCCCCCTCGTCCATGATGATGCTCGTGCGCGGACGTACGCCGATGAACTCCGACCAGTTGTGGACCATGGTAAAGGTGAGCTTGGAGTTCTTCTTCAAAAAGAATTCGGAAATGCCGAGGTGCAATCCCTTCTCCACGCCCTTGGTGGTGGCGCAACCGGTCACCACCTCGACCTCCGAGCCCTCCTCGGTGATCAGGACGTTGTGCACGTACTGCTTGGTGTTGCGGTTCTTCAATAGAAGGCAGGTCTGCACTGGCATCTTGATCTTGGCGCCCGGCAGCGCCCTAATGAAGTAGCCGTCCGCCTTCTGCAAATAGGTCTCGGCAGTGTACTTGTCGGTGTCCGGCTGAACCCCCTTCCACACGTAGTCCTTCAGCCAATCGTGCACCTTGAGCGCCTGGCGCAATGGCATGACCTCCACGCCCTCGCCCATGATCGCCGAATGGACCACGCTGTTGTCCATCAACAGGAAATTACCGGAACGTCCCTTTCCAGAGGGTATGATCCCCGAGTCTAGCAACGTCGTCCTGGTATCCTTGGGCAGGTCCTCCATGGACTCCACCTCGGCGATGTCCCTCTTTCCCTCGTGATATGAATCCAGGTCGATGTCCTCGCCGAACTTCGCCTCCTTCTTGAGGGCGTCGCGGGCCCTCTTCTCCTCGTTGCTGACCATCTTCAACCCTCGGAAACGATGTTCTCCCTTATCAGATTGGCCTGGTTTAGCTTGCAGCGGATGCACTCCTGGTATCCCATCTTTCGAATTTCCGCAAGAAGCTCGCGTGGGTTCCCGGAGCAGGCGACGGTGCCGTTGCACATGACGTAGCCGCGGTCCGCCTCCACGTAATCCAGTATCTGCCCGGTATGAGTTATGATCAGCGCCGCCTTCCCGCTCTTCTCCCGCCATCCGGCGCAGTGCGTAGGACCGGTCAGGAGATCGTGGACCTTCTCTCCAAGCTTCTCGATGGAGACCATGTCCACGCCGCTCTCCGGCTCGTCAAGAAGTATGAGGCAGGGGTTCTGGGCGGTGAGCTGCAGTATCTCGGAGCGCTTGATCTCCCCGCCGGAGAAGCCGACGTTGACATCGCGTTCCAGAAAGCGGGACATGTCCAGCTCCTCGGCGATCTTATCTGTGTCCACGTTTCCTTTGTTGGTCACCCGGACCAGGTCCTTGAGCCTTACGCCGGTGAGGTTCGGAGGCCGCTGCATCATCATGCCGATACCGCGCTTCGCCCTCTCGTTCACCGGCAAGTGTGTGATATCCTCTCCATTGAGCAGGATCCGGCCGCTCTTCACCTTGTACCCCGAGAAACCCATGATGGTCATCAGCAGGGTCGATTTGCCCGACCCGTTCGGACCGAACAGGACGGTGGTGTAGCCGGTCATGACGTTCAGGGACAGGTTGTGCAATATCTCCCGTCCCCCGACCTCCACGGTAAGGTTCTCTATCTCCAGCATTGGCTCCTCTCCTCTCAGCGATTGCTAACCATGGTAGTTAATGATATCGTGTTTCATTTCTTGTAGCGGTCGGGGTGCTCCAGCACCATCAGCTCGTTCCCGTCGGGATCCAGGAACACCGCCATCAGCCCGCCCCAGGGCTGCTTCTCCGGTTTAACTTTAAAGACCACGCCCTCGTCGACCAGGCGCCGGTGCACATCGTACATGCTGTCGCAGGAGAACACCACTCCGGTGACACCGCCTGGCTGGCGGTCCCCTTCCCTCGGTACGTATAGAGCGACCTTCCCCATCGGTTCCCCCGGTCCGAGCTCGGCCCAGTTGCCGTCCCTGCGTCGCAGCTCCAAGCCCAGGGTCCGCATATAGAAGTCCAGGGCGGCGTCCAGAACGCGCACGGGAACGCCGGCCATCCACACCCTGGTCAGCCTCCCTTTCTCTTCCCGTGGGTCGTTCCCAGCCATGGGATCTCCGATGGGCATGCCCCCTCATCGCCCTGCCGATAGAAAAGGATTCTTCAGCGTTCCGCTGCCTCCAGCAGCCTCTTCCCCCAGTCCAGCCGGGAAAGGGCGTGCTGGTGCATGTAGCTGCCGAGGGTCCGCCGGAACATCAGGCCGTCATGGTGGCCGTCGATCCCCGTCCCCCTCTCCACCGCGTAACCGAACGGGCCATGCGGAAGGGGCGTGAGATGTGAATAGTGGAACTCGTGCCCCCGGACCGGGCTTCCCGGGAAGAATGGATTGTCCGCCGTCCCCACGGCCCGGACGTAGGAAAGGCCCTGCCGGCGGCTGGTCAGCACCGCCGAGCAGGGGAACACCCCGGCCATGTCGCCCCGCTTCCCCGCGTCGATGTGGGCGCAGAGGGCCATGAGTCCGCCGCACTCGGCGTAGATCGCTTTCCCGTCCGAAGCCGCCGCACGAAGCCCGTCAAGGAAGTCCCGGTTCGAGGAAAGGGCGTCCAGATGCTCCTCCGGATACCCGCCGCCCAGATAGTACAGGTCGGCCTCCGGCAGGCCGTCGCCATCCGTTGGACGGAAGAAACGGAGGTCCGCCCCCGCCCTTTCCAGGGACTCCAGGTTCTCCTGGTAATAGAAACAGAAGGAGCGGTCCCGGGGCACCGCCACCTTGACCCCGGAGCGGCCGGAGGGGAAGACCGGTTCCTGCCGGACATCCATGTCCGGCGCGGTCTCACTTATTTCCAAGAGCATCTCCAGGTCCACGTCCTCCACCAGGGCCTTAAGGTCATCCTTGGTCCGTTCGAGGTCGCCCTGCTCCTCCACGGTGACCAGCCCCAGGTGCCTCTCCGGCAGCGAGCGGCCGCGCTCCACCGCCCCCAGCACAGGAAGCTTGGCCAGCTGCTCCACCGCCTCGGTGGCCTTCCGGCGATGGCGCTCCCCGCTCACGTTGTTCAGGATCACTCCGGCCACCCTCACCCCCGGGTCCAGCTGCTTGAAGCCCAGAGCGACGGCCGCCGCGCTCTTCGCCAAACTTCGAGCGTTGATCACCAGCACCACCGGGGCGTCCAGCATCTTAGCGATCTCGGCCGTGCTGCCGGTATCCTCGGTGGAGGTGAGCCCGTCGTACAGCCCGCGCACCCCTTCGATCAAAGCGAGGTCGGCGTCGCCGCAAGCCCATCGGAAGTGCTCCCTCATCACCTCCGGCTCCATCATGAAGGAGTCCAGGTTCCGGGACGGCCGTCCGGCGGCCATGGCGTGGAACATGGGGTCTATGAAGTCCGGGCCGACCTTGAACGGCTGGACCTTGCGCCCCATCCTGAGCATCAGCCCGGCGGCTATGGACGTTTTCCCGACCCCGCTCCCGGACCCGGCCAGCACCAACCTCCTCATTCCGCGGTCAACTCCTTCAGCAGGCTGCGCAGCTCGGAGGGGTCCAGGGGTTCGGGGACGTTCCGGCGGTCATTGTCCAGCATTGACCTGGCCAATCTCCGGTACTCGTCGGCCATGGGCGAGGAGGGCGCGCCCTCCACCACCGTCCTTCCGGCGTTCTCGCAGTCCCGCACCACCTGGTGGCGCGGAATGAACCCTGTCGACCCGATGCCTAAACGCTTCGCTACCGCCGCTACCGCCTCCCTTTCGTTCCTCACCTCGCGGGAGTTGCAGATCAATCCTCCGACGCCTATTCCCAGGTTCCTCATGCCCCGGCAGATGTTGTTGGCCGCGTATAGCGAAAGGAACTCGCCGGACGTCACCACGTACACCTCGTCAGCGAACCCCTGCCGGACCGGGGTGGCGAAACCGCCGCAGACCACATCCCCCGGAACGTCGTAAAGCACCACGTCCGGAGGGTCCTGGAAGTAGTCCCGGCGGAGCGTCTGCAGGGCCACGATGATGCCCCGTCCGGCGCAGCCCACCCCCGCCAGCGGCCCGCCGACCTCCATGCACCTGGCCCCGCGGAACCCGGTGCCCACCTCGTACTGCCCGGGAGCGCCGTCCTTCATGCGGTCCAGGAAGGTCTCCATCTTCCTCCCGCCCATCAGCGTCATCGACCCATCGGCCTTGGGGTCGCATCCGACGTACCACACGCGAAGACCGGCCTCGGCCAGGCTGGCCACCACGTTGGCGGAGACGGTGGACTTGCCGATGCCGCCCTTTCCGTAGACGGCGATCTGCCTCATGGCGATTCCCTCGCCAGCTGCCTAAGTGTGTCGGCCAGTTCCATCCTTATGATCCCGTTCGCGGGCATGACCCGGGCGTGTATGTCCGGTTCGGACACCACGGTGGTGAACCCCTCCCGCAGGTAGTTGTCCACCTCCCTGGGCTGGTCTGACACCAGCACCGAGCCCCGGTCCAGGCCGGGTATGGCGTGCACGATGCCGCAGGCCACCACCAGGTCCCGCTTCTCCCTCTGGACCAGCTCACCGGCCCTAATGCCGGCCACAGGGTATTCGTCCAGGCCTCCGGTGGTCTCGTCGATGATGACCTTCGCCTCCGTCAGGTCCCGCAGGATCTCTGAAGCGTAGCGGCGTATGCGCGGCAGTCCGACCTCCGGGTCCAGGTTGGCTATGTAACCGGTCTCCCCGCCCACGGCGTCCGCGCATTCCTGCACCGCCCTGAGCACGTCGGCGTGACCGTAGGCCAGCTCCTTCTTTCCGTTCAGAACGACCAGCACCCTGCCGCCATTGGCGAGGGTATCCCTTATTCGGCGGGCGGCGGCGTACTTCGTGGTGCCGTAGTTCGGAGACAGGTGGTCCTTGCTGGTCAATCCCCGGTTGCTCTCCAGCAGGGTGGCCTGGGTCAGCATCTCCCTCTGCCGGAAGAACTCCTCCTGCGGTATGACCCCCCTTTGCGAGGCCACCTCCAGGGCGCGTATCGCGCCGATGGTGTTCGCTCCCGAACAACCGTGCACTTCCACCGGGAGCACCTTGGCTGCGATGGCGGAACGATCCACCGCCCGGTCCAGGTTCTCCCCGATGATCATGGAGGCGCAGGTGCCGACCACTCCCACCAGGCGGGGGTGGAAGCGCTCCTGCACCTGCCGCAGCGTGCTCACCAGCTTTTCCTCCGAACCGAAGATCAGGTCGTTCTCCTTCATGCCGGTGGTGACCACCCGGACGCCGGCGTCCTCCAGGCGGCGGGAGACCATGAACCCGCAGCCGGCCGGACCGTGCACGATTATCACGTCCACGTCCATGTCCCGCAGGGTGTACATGGCCGCCACGATCGGATTCGGTCTCGGATGCAGCACGTCGCTCAAAGGTAACCCTCCTTCGTCGCCCACAGCACCGTCGGGTGCAGCGGACGAACCTCCTCCACGTCCCTGATCACAGTGAAACCGTTGGCCCGGGCCAGGTCCTTGCCGCTCGGCAGCATGTAGCGGCCGGTGATCTGCGGATGACGGTCCATGACATCGGCGATCCGGGCCAGGTCCAGCTTCTCGCATACTTTGCGGTTGACGGGGTCGAGGACCAATCCGACGTCGCAGCAATCGTGCTCCTTCACCAAGGCGTCCAGTACGAACTCCAGCGAGGCGGCGCTCACCCCCGGGTTCCTTTCCCGTACCAGGATCCCCAGGTCATCGGTGCGGACCTCGCCCCTTCCCGGCGCTCCCAGGAATGCCGACAGCCTTCCGGCCATCCGCAGCGGGTCCAGGCCAAGGGCCTTCGCCGTGGCGAGGGCGCAGGAGAAGGGCAGGGCGTACGCCGAGGCCAGGTATCCCCCGGAAAGGGCCACGTCCGTTTCATCGTCCCCGCTCCTCACGGTCAGGTTCGCCGCTCCTCCCAGCGCTCCGGGTCGCACCACGGTCTCCACGTCCCCCCCTGGACCGAAGGTTATCAGGTTCCGGCAGTTCACTGCCAGCGGCACCCAGGTCCCCTCCTCTGCTTTGGGTATGACCAGGCTTCCGCGGGCGGACATGGCCATCTGGGCCTTGCCGTGGAAGGCACGCTTCGTCCCCGCGGCTATCAGGTAGTCGTCCTGCAGGCCGGTTATCACGGATACCTGCCCAAGGCCGGTCCCACCCAGGCTGATCTCGAACACCCCGATATCGTGGTCATGATGTTCCGTTGACAACCTGAGGACGGTCGCCGGCGTGATGCTGACCTTCTCCTGCAGCAGGACGTCCTCATTGCCGAGCATCCGCAAACCAGAGCTGCTCAGGGAGAGCACCTTTCTGTACTCCGCCCTCAAAAGATGGGAGAGCACCTGGACCGTGCCTGTCTTTCCCCTGACCCCGGTCACCTCGACCGTCGGAACGCCGAACCGCGCCAGCTCCCCGACCGCCTCGTGATGCGTGATGGTCCTCGACGGTCTGGCCCCGCCGAGGAACCGCGCAGGGGCGTGTACGGGTATGACGGCCAGGTCGAAATCCTCCTCCGGCGACGAATCGAAGCATCGCACGCCATGCCCGCCAAGCCCGGTCGCGATCGCCGCCGACGTCCGATAGATGTCCACAGCGGTCACCGAGCATCCTCTTTTCAGATACTCCATGGCGATGACGTCCCCGCCGTGGGTGAGGTCCAGCACCAGCACCTTCATGTTCACATCTCGGCCTTGATGCGGTCGGCCAATATTTCCGCCAGGCGTGGATCGTCCCCCATGGGCTGGCAATACCGGACCTCGACGGTGCGCCCGCCGGCCTTGATCTTTCCGGACATCTGCCCTTTCGCGAAACCGAGAACGCCCGGGATGTCCTCGGTGGTGTGTATGCCCGTTGCAAGGAAGCAAGGCACCACATAGATGAGGTCGACGCCCTTGGCCGCCACGCTCGCCAACCCGGTCGGTATGTCCGGGTCGTTAAGCTGCATGAAGGCCGCCTCGACATGACCGAACTCCTTGCGCGCCTCCAGCCTCTTGGCCATGGCAACGACCAGGTCCTTGTTGTGCTCCAGTTTGCTTCCGTGTCCCACTACCAGTACTCCGTTCTTCAAAAGAACTCACCTTGCGGGGTGATATCCCGGGGGGCTTGATAAATATTACTATTGAGTTGAAAAATAACATTAATAATATGTTTATAATTCATATTAAAAATAGAAGCATTTTTATTACGGAAAGCGTTGAGGGTGGGACGAGGGAGTTCGCTGATACCGCTTTTCCTGGACCTGAGGGGCAAGAGCGCGGTGGTCTATGGTGCTGGGCCAGTAGGCTTGCGCAAGGCCGCCTATCTCGCTCGCGAGACACGGGTGACCCTGGTCGACCGGAGCCCGGTCGAGGCGCCGGAGGGCGTCGCTCTGCGCATCGGGGAGGCTTCGCAGAACCTCGATCTCATAGAGATATCGGACATAGTGGTGGCCGCCACCGGCGATCCCGCCACGGATGAAGCGATATGTCGGAGGGCGAAGGATTCTGGCAAGCTGTTCAATCGCGCCGATTCCTTAGGAAACTTCCTGATACCATCGTTGGTGGAACGGCGTAATTTCGCGGTGGCCATCTCCACCCTCGGACGCAGCCCGGGCATGTCCCGGCATATCAAGGATGCGGTCGAAACCTCCCTCCCGGCCGTGCTGGAGGACATGGTGGATTTGACCCAAGGGCTGAGGGAGGAGCTCAAGGTGACCGTTCCCGACGCTAGGGACAGGGAGGGAAGGATCCATCGGCTGCTGGAGGACCCGGCGGTCTGGAAGGCCTTGGAAATGGAACCGGGAATGGCTTACGAGCTGGCCAGGAGGAAGGTGCTGGAATGAGCTTCCCGTTGCTAAGCGCGCACATCACGCACAAGGAGGCCAGCATTCAGGACCTGGGCCGGCTGGGGCAACTGGAGGCCTCATCGCTTCTGCGAGAGCTACGATCTTCTCCGGGGGTCGATGAGTGCGTGGTCCTCAAGACCTGCAACCGGGTGGAGTTCTATGTGGTGGCCAGGGACCGGGAGGCGATGCGCGAGGAGCTCGAAAGGTTCGTGGCCTCGCTCCTGCCTTACGAGAGCCAGGGGAGCCTGGTCCGCTATATGGCGGGGAAGGACACCCTGCACCATGTTCTGCGGGTGGCCTGCGGCCTGGAGTCGATGATCGTGGGAGAGGACCAGGTCCAGTCACAGGTGAAGGAGGCCCTGGAGCTTTCCTGCCGGGAGGGCGCCTGCGGACCGCTATTGGCCGAGGTCTTCCGCAAGGCCCTCAACACCGGAAAGAGGGTCCGCACCGAGACCCGGGTGAACAAGGGCAATGTCTCGATCGGCTCGGCGGCCGTCGACCTGGCAGAATCCAAGCTGGGAGAGCTCAAAGGAAAGACGGTCCTGGTGGTGGGAGCCGGCCAGATGGCCACTCTTATCGCCAAGCACCTGGCCGGAAAGCGTCCGGAGGCGGTCTTCGTTTCCAACCGCACCTACGCCCGGGCGGTGGAACTGGCCTGGTCCCTGGACGGCAAGGCGGTGCGCTTCGAGCAGCTGCCGGACTTCCTGGTCAAGGCGGACGTGGTGCTGTGCGCCACCTCGGCCATGCACATCGTGCTGGGCATGAAGGAGATCGCCCCGGCCATGGAGCGCCGCTCCGGCCGCCGGATGTTCATCATCGACGTATCCTTCCCGCGCAACGTGGCGGAGGAGGTGCGGGGTATACCGGGCGTCGAGCTCTGTGACCTCTCCGCCCTGAACGTCGTGGCCAGCGAGAACCTCGAGCGGCGAAGGATGGAGGTGTTCAGCGCCGAGAGGGTGGTCAGGGAGGAGATGGACCTGCTCTCCCGGCGGCTGGAGGAGATGAGGGCGGCGGAACTGTTGCGCTTGGTGTACACCAAGTACCGGGGCATGAAGGACCGGGAGGTCGGCAAGGCCCTCGGACGGCTGCGCGGGAACGAGGACGCGGAGGAGGTCCTGGAGGACCTCGCGTCATCCCTGATGAGCAGGTTCCTGGCCGATCCCACCGCCGCGGTGAAGAGCGCCAGCAGGCAGGGTGACGGGGGGCTGCTGCGCAGCACCCGCGAGCTTTTCGGATTGGAGGTATTGCAGGATGTTCCCACAGGCAAGGATGAGAAGGCTTAGGACGGCGCCAGAGATGAGGAACTTGGTGAGGGAGACCTCCCTGCGCCCGGAGCAGCTGGTGCAACCGGTCTTCGTGGACGAGAGGATAGCTGAGAGAAGGGAGGTGCCCTCCCTGCCCGGACAGTATGCATTTCCCTTGACAGAGGTGGCTTCCGAGAGCCAGGCCATGGCGTCCTGCGGCGTGGGTGGATTGCTTCTCTTCGGCATACCGGCCGACAAGGACCCCTTCGGCCGGGGCGCCTACGACCGGGACGGGATAGTGCAGAGAGCGGTCCGGGTCATAAAGGAACGTTCGAGCGTTCCTGTCATCACCGACCTTTGCCTTTGCGAGTATACCGATCATGGGCACTGCGGGGCGATCGTCAACGGAGAGGTGGACAACGACGCCACCCTGGAACTTTATGGGAAGATAGCGGTGTCCCAGGCCGAGGCCGGGGCGGACATGGTGGCGCCCTCGGGCATGATGGACGGTCAAGTGGCGTTCATCCGCAGATCGCTCGACGAGGCCGGTTTCAAGAACACCGGCATCATGGCCTATTCGGCCAAGTTCGCCTCCTGCTTCTACGGTCCGTTCCGGGACATGGTCGGCAGCGCTCCCTCCCAAGGGGACCGCCGCTCGCACCAGATGGACCCGGCCAACGCCCGCCAGGCGATGCGCGAGCTGCGCCTGGACGCGGAGGAGGGGGCGGACATGCTGATGGTGAAGCCGGCGTTGCCGTATCTGGACGTCATATGCCGGGCCAGGAATGAGCTGGAGCTGCCGATATGCGCCTACCAGGTGAGCGGGGAGTACGCCATGATAAGGTCGGCGGCGGCCAACGGCATGATAGACGGAAGGCAGGCCATGATGGAATCGCTCGCCTGCATGCGCCGGGCCGGGGCCGACATCATCATCACCTATTTCGCCACGGAAGCCGCAAGGGAGCTGAGGTGCGTCAATGGCGCATGAGGTTTCGTCCGACCTGTACGCCCGGGCCATCTCGCTGATGCCCGGCGGGGTCTCCAGCCCCGTGCGGGCGGTCAAGCCTTTCCCGCTCTACATCTCCCGAGGGCAGGGCGGCCGGATATTCGACGAAGATGGCGAAAGTTACATCGACACCGTCCTGGGGTTCGGACCGCTCATCCTGGGCCACGCGCATCCATCGGTGGTCAGGGCCCTGCAGGAGCAGGCCGCCGACGGGACATTGTACGGCGCGCCGCATCGCAAAGAGGTAGAGCTGGCCGAAATGGTCAATTCCCATTTTCCCAGCATGGAGATGATGCGATTCGTCAGCAGCGGCACCGAGGCCACCATGCACGCCCTGCGACTGGCCAGGGGCTGCACCGGCCATGATATCATCGTCAAGATGGACGGCGGTTTCCACGGCGCTCACGACTCGGTGCTGGTCCGCTCCGGCTCAGGTGCTTTGGAGCATGGGGTGCCCGATTCGCTCGGTGTCCCCGGGGAGGTGGCCGGGAACACCCTGGTGACGGACTATAACGACCCGGTCGGCCTCTCGGAAATGCTGGACGCGCACCGTGGTCAGGTCGCCGCAGTGGTCATGGAGCCGATGCTCGGAAACGTCGGTCCAGTGACCCCGAACCCCGGCTACCTGAAGGAGGTGCGGCGGATCACGGAGGAGCACGGCGTCCTGCTCATGTTCGACGAGGTCATCACCGGCCTCCGGTTGTCCTTGGGGGGTGCCCAGAAGGCCTACGGCGTGAGGCCGGACATCACGGTTCTCGGAAAGGTGCTGGGCGGGGGATTGCCCATGGGAGCCTTCGGAGCCTCCAGGGAGATCATGTCGAACATTTCCCCGGTGGGCAAGGTGTACCAGGCCGGCACGTTCAGCGGGAACCCGATGAGCCTGACCGCCGGGATAGAGACGATCAAGGAGCTGGACCGGATCGGACTGGACGTGCTCAACGCGGAGGGGGAGCGCCTGCGGTCCGATCTAGCCCGCTCAGTACGGAAAACGGGGATCAAGGCCACGGTGAGGGGCGAGGCCTCGATGTTCCAGGTGTTCTTCGGTGACGGTCCGCTGCAAAACTCCCGTCAGATAATGACCTGCGACCGGGAACGCTACATGAGATACTACCGCAGCATGCTGCGCTTCGGCGTCTACCTCCCGCCGTCGCAGTTCGAGACCTGCTTCCTGTGCACCGCGCATGAACGAGAGGACCTCAGGGCGATAAGCGATGCGTTCGCCCAGAGCCTGGAGGCGCTGCAATGATCATCGGCACCAGAGGAAGCCGCCTGGCCATGGTACAGGCGGACATAGCCGTGAAAACCTTGCAGGAGAACGGTGTAGATGACAGGCCTGAGATCAGGGTGATCACCACCGGCGGCGACCGGGACCGCTGCACCCCGCTGGGCGACATGGGAGGGTACGGGGTGTTCACCAAGGAACTGGACCAAAGGCTGCTCTCCGGGGAGATCGACCTGGCGGTCAACTCGTTGAAGGACATGCCATCCCAGCTCACCCCGGGAACGAGGCTGGTGGCGGTCCTTCCGCGAGGGACGGTGCACGATGTCCTGGTGTCCAAGGTCCCCTTGGACGAACTGCCGGCATCGGCCGTCGTGGGCACCTCGAGCGTGCGCCGGAAGGCCCTCCTGAAACACCGGAGGCCGGATGTCTCCCCGGTCGAGCTGCGCGGGAACATCACCACCCGCCTCAACAAATGGCGCCGGGGGGACTACGACGCGATAATACTGGCTGGAGCGGGTCTGGAAAGACTGGGGGAGAACGTTCCCCGTTACGAGATCGACCCCCGGACCTGGGTACCGCCGGCCGGGCAGGGAGCGGTGGCCCTGGTGTGCCGGGAGGACGATCCTATCGGAGCCGGGCTGTCAAGGCTGGACGACCCCGTCACCCGCCGCTCCGTGGACCTGGAGAGGGCGGTCATGTTCGGGCTGGGCGCAAGCTGCCAGGAACCGTTGGGGGTGTGGGCAGAACCCTGTGGCAAAGCAGTCAACCTGCGATGTCAATGGCTGGGGCACGACGGTTCATGGGTGAAGAGGTTCGAGGTGTTCCTGCCCGAAAAGAACGAAGGGACGGATGAGATCGTGCGAACGATCAAACGTGAATGGGGGTGGCCTTCATAACTAAGGGCTTGGTGTATCTGGTGGGGGCGGGCCCGGGAGATCCCGGTCTGATCACCGTGCGAGGCTTGGAGCTGCTCCGGCAGGCCGAAACGGTCGTCTTCGACTCGCTGGCCAACCCGGAACTGCTGGATGAGGCTCCGCCTGGCGCCGAGATGCTGGACGTCGGGAAGCGCGGCGGCCTGCACAAGGCGGAGCAGGATGAGATAAACCAGATGCTGTTCGAAAAGGCGTCGCAGGGGAGGGTGGTCGTCCGCCTCAAGGGCGGCGACCCCTTCCTGTTCGGCCGGGGAGGGGAAGAGGCCGAGTTCCTCCGTCTTAACGGTGTGGAGGTTCATGTAGTGCCTGGTGTCAGCGCGAGTCTGGCCGTGCCAGCCTTGGCCGGCATTCCGGTCACCCACCGCACGGTGTCCTCTTCGGTGACCATCGTCACCGGGCACGAAGGCGCGCACAAGGACGCGGAATGGCTGGACTGGGCGGCATTAGCCAGGGGCGGGGGGACCCTGGTCATCATGATGGGCATGTCCAACATCGGCCGCAACATGCGCCGTCTTATGGAAGGCGGTGTTGACGCGGACACGCCGGTAGCGGTGGTGCAGGACGGAGCGTCCAAGGACCAGAAGGTCCTGGTCACCACCGCCTCCCGGGCGGCGGAGGACTGCGAAAAGGAGAGGATGCGTTCCCCGTCGGTGATCGTAGTCGGGGACGTCGTCAACGTCCGGACCATGCTGGGGGACCTACATTGAGGACGGTGCTGGTCATCCGTCCCCGCGACAAGTGGGAGGAGTCGAGGTCGATAGTAGAAGCGCATGGCATGAAAGCCATATGCGCCTCGGTGGTGAAGGTGGAATATCTGCACCCGCCGGAGATGGCCGAGATGATGGAAGGGCTTCACCAGGGCGAGTACGGATCGCTGGTCTTCGCCAGCGTCACCGCCGTTCGCTCCTTCGAAAGGATGGCGCCGAAGGCATTGCACAAAGTGCATCCGGGCACCGAACTGGTGGCCATAGGGCCTCCCACGGCCAGGGCGCTCAGGGGCCTCGGCGCGTCAGACGTCACATTGCCCGCCGAGTACACATCGGAAGGGCTGGTCGAGCATCTGCGGCACGGCGAGGGCCCGGTCCTGATGCTACGGTCGGATCAAGGAAACGACGTGCTGCGCAACGGCATGAAAGGATTCCGGACGTTGAGGGAGTCGGTGGTGTACGCTCTGCACCAAGACAAGGGCGGCGACCTGGAAACCGCTATTCACCGTCTTGACGAGGGAACGGTTGACGCCGTCCTTCACACTTCCTCGCTTTCAGCAAGGCTTTTGGTGGAAAGGGCGAGGGAGATGTTCGGGGATACCTGGAAATGGGACGCGATGAACGCAGCGATCGGACCTCCGACCAGGGATACTCTGCTCTCGCTCGGCCTGGAGGTGCAGGTGACCTCCCCTCAGGCCACCTTCCCCGAACTGGTGATGGCGGTGAGCAAGGCCCTCGGCCAGTAAAGTAATTAATGCGGGTATCGTTTGATGGTGCATGAAGAAGGTCGTGGCCATCATCGGACCGCCGGAGCGCTGGATGCCCTTATGCCGCGAACACCGCCTGCTGGCCGATTTCATTTGCGCCTCCCCGTTGCGCGCGGAGCCCAACGACGATTCCAATTTCTCACTGTTCCTCATAGACATGTTCTCCGGACGCTTCGACGTACTGGTCGCCACCTGTCCCACGGCCATCGAGGCCGTGGTCACCATGGCCAAGAGGCGCAAGATGCTGGACCGGGCGAGGGAAGCGGTGGCCAAAGCGGAACTGATCGCCATCGGAGACCGCACGGCGCAGAGCGCCGAGCGGAACGGTCTGAAGGTCTCGTCCGTAGCTCCAGAAGCCACCACTGAAGCGCTCGTGCAGCACATCAATTCCAAGCCCCGCCGGGGCACCGTGGCCCTTCTGCGCTCTGACCAGGGCTCCAAGGTCCTGGTTGAGGACCTCAAGGCCGACGGCTGGAAGGTGGAGGACGTGCCGGTGTACTCGCTGCTGTTGGACGAGGGTGAGGACATGCAGGACCTCCTGGAACGCCTGGACCATGGTAACGTGGACGTCCTGGTATTCCCGACCCCGGCGCACGCTCAAGCGTTCCTGGTCCAGCTCGAGGAGCGCTGCGGGGAGGATGAAGCGCTGTCTTTGCTGGAAGGTTTGGTCATCGCGGCCATGGGCCAGGAGACCAAGCAAAAGCTTGAAGGGTACGGGATGAAGGTCTCTCTGATGCCGAGCAAGGCGGACGCTGGCTCGATGCTTGCCCTGGTCCTTTCCCATCTGGAAGGGTAGGGACCGGACGGCAAGGTCTGGTTCATCGATCAGCCGGTGAGGCGCACCTCGTACGAATGAGCTTGCCAACGTAGGCTACGCCACTCCCTCAAGGTCGAACCGCTACGACGGTCGGAGGGAATACATTTTCAAATAAATGACATGCTGGACATTTCACTATCGATTAGTAACATTAATTTATAAATAGTGTTACGCTATACCTCTGGCTACTAACGAATTAGGTGGAAAACAGGGAGAAAAGAGGGGATCAACATGAGCAAGAGGCAATTGTTCTCAGTGTTAGCTGTAGCTATCATGGTCTTGGCGGCCGTGGGGGCGCTATGGGCCATAAACGGCCTTGATGACGGTATGAATGGAGACGTAAAGGTCTTGGACATGAGAGGTCGGACCGTTTACGTCGATGAGGATGTTCAGAGCGTGGTCTGCCTGAGCGCCAGCTCGCTGAGGCTGATCAGCTACTTCGGCGCCGTGGACATGGTGGTCGGCATAGACAGCTTCGATGCCAACGCGCTAGGTTCTCCGGCCAACTATTACAAGGCGACCTACCGGATAGCGTACCTGAACATATCATCGATAACCTCGGTCGGCAGCGAAGCCAACTTCGCGGCGATAAACGATACAGGCGCCGACGTGATCTTCACCTCCGTCGAGGACGTCGGTGTGCTGAACGACCTGCAGAACAAGACCAACATCCCGGTTGTCGGGCTGAACGCCCAGGGTTCCTTCGACATTGACGATATGACCGAATTCTCCCGGCAGCTGAACCTGATCGGCAAGGTCCTGGGGATGGAGGAACGGGCCGAGGAGCTCATTGACGGCATCACTTCGCTTCTGGACGAGCTCGAGGGATACCGGTCCCAGATAGCCAGTCCCGACTTCAAGGACGCCTACGTCGGTGGGATGTTCTACTTTATGCAAGGCGGTCTCTACAAGACCACCGGAAAGTACCTGCCGTTCGACCTCACCTGCGCCAACAATGTCATGCCCGATGTGAACAACGGAAATCCGTACGATACGTTCCTGACGGACGTCATTGACGCCGACCCGGACTACATCTTCATCGACAGCATGACCTACCCCAATAGCTACGCCAAGTTCCTGGAGGACGAAGGCTCCCTAGCCAACGTGACCGCGGTGGAGAACCAGGACATATACGCGACCCTGGTCTACAAGTACTACGGCACCAACTGGGAGACCGAGATGATCAACGCCTTCTATATCGGATCTGTGCTGAACCCGGAGGTATACGATTTCGACATGGAGGACAAGGCGGACGAGATACTCGCCCTGTTCTTCCCGGGCAGCGATGTCACCTTCCAGGACGTAATGGAAAGGCAATCACCGGGATGCGGTCAGGTCGATTGGTTCTGAGTCGGTACTAAACCTCTTCCCTAACATCTTCAAGGTGATGCCATGGAAAATAAGGAAACATCGTTCCGGATATATGACGAGCAGATCTCCAGCGACAGTCCCGGCTCTGAATCGTCATACGGTCGGAACGTCCTCAGGAAGACCGCCTTGGTGGCGACAATGGGCGCGGCTCTGGCCTTCACCGTCATCATCGCCCTCATAGCGGCCAATCCCTCCGTGCCCCTGGTCGATCTCCTGACGGAGCTGGTCACCTTCGACACCCGGTCCACCGTGGGCTGGAGGGTCTGGCGCATCTACATGCCCATCATCGCCGCCGCCATCGTGACCGGTGGCGGCCTAGCGCTATCGGGAACGGTGATGCAGTGCATCCTGCGCAATCCACTGGCCTCCCCCTACACCCTCGGCCTCTCCAATGCCGCCGCCTTCGGGGCGGCCTTCTCAATATTGTTCCTGGGAAGCGGTTCGGTGACCGCCGGCTACATATCGGTCAGCAGTCCCTACGTCACCGCCGCCTGCGCCTTCGGCTTCGCCATGCTGGCCACGGCCATCATCCTAGTTCTGACCAGGGCCACCAGGGTCTCCGCGGAGACCATGGTCCTGGCCGGCATAGCAATAAGCGCGATCTTCTCCGCCGGTCTAACCCTGATGCAGTACATGGCCGACTCGGTGCAGCTAAGCGCCATTGTTTCCTGGAGCTTCGGCAGCCTCACCCAGGCCAACTGGAGATGGGATGTCATGGTGTTCCTGGTCTTCCTACCAATCCTCCTCTATTTCGTGCTGGCCAGATGGGACCTCAACGCCATCGACGCCGGGGACGAGGTGGCCAAGGGGCTGGGGGTGAACACCGAACGTTTCCGGGTGGTGGGGTTGGTGTTGTCAGCCCTGCTCTCGGCCGTGCTGGTCTCCGGCTTCGGGGTGATCGCCTTCGTAGGGCTCATGTCTCCGCACCTCGCACGGTTAATGATAGGCAGCGACCACCGCTTCCTCGTACCCATGTCCGTAGCCACCGGGGCGCTGATGCTCCTGGTGGCCAACACGGTGGCCATGAACGTCCTCCGTCCCATGGTCCTGCCGGTGGGGCTGCTGACCTCCCTGCTCGGCGGGCCGATGTTCATCTACCTGCTGCTTCGGAGGTATCGGCGATGATACTGGACGTCGACGGCGTAAGGTTCGGGTATGACAGCGAACCGACCATCGCAGACATCCGGTTCTCGGCCGGCGCCGGGGACCTGGTCAGCATAATAGGTCCGAACGGGGTAGGGAAGACCACCCTGTTGAAGTGCCTGAACCGGGTGCACGGGATGGATGCCGGAACGGTGCTGGTGGACGGTCATGACATCCTGGGAATGCCGCGCAAGGAGATGGCCAAGCACCTGGGCTACGTGCCTCAGCGAGCTCACGTATCCGGCAGCACGGTGTTCGAATCGGTACTGCTGGGAAGGAAGCCGCATATCGATTGGGACGTGTCTGAGAAGGACCTTCGGCTGGTAGGAAAGGTGATCCGGGTCATGGGGCTGGAGGATATCTCCGACAAGCACGTCGATTCCATCAGCGGCGGGGAGTACCAGATGGTGCAGATCGCCCGGGCCATAGCCCAGCGGCCGCGGGTGATCCTCCTGGACGAACCGACCAGCAATCTGGACATATGTAACCAGCACCGGATCATGAGCACGGTGTCCAGCATAGTGAAGGAGAATGGCATGTGCGCGGTCATGACCAATCATGATCTCAATCTGGCCATTAGATATTGCGACCTTTTCATAATGATGAAGGATGGGAGGATATTCGCCGCGGGAGGGCGGGAAGTGATCACTCCTGACAACATCCGCGAGGTCTATGGGTTGGAGGCCTACGTGGAGAAATTCAAAGGGATACCATTGGTGATACCGAGGTGAACGTTTTGGACGGAGCATACGAACAAGAACGGAAGAAAGCGGTCACGGCCTTCCTGGAGAGGCGGCGGTACAATCCCAAGCAGCGGGATTTCTTCAACGAGAGGGCGGCCGCGTGGGACAGGATGACAGTTCACGACCCGTTGAAGGTGGAGAGGATCGTCTCCCTTCTGGAACTGAAGGGGGACGAAGCCATCCTGGATGTCGGCACCGGCACCGGTGCGATGATACCATACTACGAGGATAGGTTAAGGTCCGGCAGAGTGTGCGCGATCGATTATTCCGAGAGGATGGTGGAGCAATGCCGGAAGAAGTTTCCCAGTAAGGGGCATCCGAAGGTGTCCTTCCGCGTCCTGGACCTTTATCAGGCAGATTACAGCCCAGAGTTCGACCGGGTGGTCTGCTACTCCTGCTTCCCGCACTTCCCTGATCCGCAGGGAGCGATATCCAAATTGGCCGGATTCCTGAAGGCCGGAGGAAGCCTGGTGATCGCTCACTCCTCTTCCAAGGAGCACATAAACACCATCCATGAAGAGGGAGGGGATGAGATATGCACCGACTTCCTTCCCGAGGTGGCTATCATGAGGGCCATGATGGAGGATGCTGGCCTGATCCCCTATCATGAGCAGGACGACCAGGACTATTACATCATCATGGCCAGAAGGCCCTGAGGTCCACGGTGGGGCGGGGCATTGCGAACAGATAGTGCAGACCCAGCCCTAACGCTCATCCCTGGTCAGCAGAGCGGCAACGAATGATATGGCCATCCCTATCGTCATCAGCATCCATACCGACCGGTATTCGGTCAGTGAGTTTTCGCTTATCATGAATCCGGTGAGCATCTGCAATATCGCTCCTCCGGCGAAAGGGAATATGTTCAGGGCGGCCAGGGCCGTCCCGGTCATCGATCGAGGGAAGGCGTCCTTGACCTGTCCGTATATCGGCACGTACCATCCGGCGAAGAACCCGAAGACGAAATGCAGGGCGGCGTACACCGCCTGGTCGCTCAACCGGCCGGACGCTATCCATATCACTGCCCACATTATCGTGAACGCCGCGGTTCCGGCGACCACCACCTTGCGACGGGACTTCAGCACACGGTCGGATAGGTATCCCGAGACCGGGCAGCCGGCGATCATGCCCAGGCCGACGAAGGTCAGTGAAAAGCCATATTCCACCTTGTCCCAGCTCAGCACGTCCCGGAAGAAGGGACCGCCCATCAGCCCCTGGTACACCATCAGGCTGCCGTACATGAAGAAGAAGATGACGGCGAAGGGCCAGAACCTTACGCCGGAGCCGAAGACCTGGCGAAGGGCGCTGAGCAGTGGGACCTTCACCTCCTCCTCATGCTCCTCGACGGCTGGAAGCCCGACGTCCTGCGGCCGGTCCCGGACCAGGAGCCACATCAACCACGTTAGGACGGCGGTGAGAACTCCCAAGGCCAGGAACACCTGCCGCCATCCAGCGTAATCGGACATGGCCGCCAACGGTCCGGCCGCGGCCAGGCCGCCAACGTTCCCGATCATCAGCAGCACCCCGGTCAGAGTGCTGAACTCGTCCTTGCGGAACCAGGAGGAGAGGACCTTCAAGGTCGGAATGTACACCATGGCCACGCCCAGTCCGATCATGACCCGCCCGGCGATGACCATCTCGAAGCTGCTTGCCAGAGCCGTAACGAAAGCCCCCAGGGCGGATATGGCGGTGAAGGCGCAAACGGTACGGCGGGGTCCCCAGCGGTCGGTGAGCACCCCGCAGGGCAGCTGCATGACCATGTAGGCATAGAAGTAAGCGGAACTGAGCAAAGCAACGGCGGTCAGGCCCACCCCGAAGGATTCCTGCAGGTCAGTCGCCAGCACCGCCGGCGACACCCGGTGAAAGTACACCAGGAAATAGGTCAGGGCCATGATGCCGAATATGGTCCAGCGGTTCCAGATCCCATGGCTCCCCTTCGTTTTGGCTATCGGAATCGCACCCCTCGCGAGCCTTCTCGGAACACGGCCCGGTCCGAATAAAAACAGCATCCTAACCATTTAATGATGATTGCAACGGGAACGGGACCGATCACTTTCGGTCTTTCAGTATCTTGAATGCTTCATCGACCGTCAGCGGCGGCTCGAAGTCGGCGTTGAGGTGCTGCTTGTACATCAGCATCAGGCGGGAGAACGAAGGCAGTTCCAGGTTCGCTTCCTTGAGCACCTCTGGCCTCTTCATCAGCTCCCTGAACGTCCCATCGTAGAGGACCGTTCGCTTGAGCACGATGGCCCGGTCGGCGAGCTCGAAGGCCACGGTGAGATCGTGAGTGGCGATGACCATGCTCTGTTCCAGTCCGGAAAGGACGTTCACCAGGTCCCTCCTTCCCTGCGGGTCGAGGTTGGCCGTCGGCTCGTCCAGAAGCAGCACCGGCGGGGACATGGAAAGGAGGCCGGCCATGGCCACCCTCTTCTTCTCCCCCAGCGAGAGGTTCTGAGGCACCCTCTTGGCCAGATGCGTCGCGCCGACGGCTTCCAGCGCCTTATCCACCCGGGAGCGCACCTCCTCTTCCGGCAGCCCCATGTTAAGCGGCCCGAAGGCCACGTCCTCGTATACGGAAGGCATGAACACCTGGTCGTCCGGGTCCTGGAAAAGGAAGCCGACCTTCTTGCGCGCCTCGGCCGCACCGCGCCTCTCCACCTTCTTTCCGGCAATGGACACCTCGCCCTCCTTGGCGAAGTCCAGGGCGGCCATCAGGTGGAGAAGCGTGCTCTTCCCCGCCCCGTTCGGACCGATGAGCGCGACCCGCTCCCCCTCTCTGAGCTCAAGGTCGATGTTCTCCAAGGCCCGGATGTGCCCGGGATACTCGAACGAGACGCCTCGAAGGGAGATCACCACCAGACATACCACCCCATCTGCTGGGTCAATGCCAGAGCCCCTATAATAACGAAAGCCAGGCCCATCCCGGCATCCCTGGCCCGGACGCGGTATCCTCCCAACGTCCGTACCTTGCCGTCATATCCGCGGGAGAGCAAGGCCAGGTACACCCGGTCGGCCCGGCGGTAGGAGCGCAGAAATATCATTCCGATGGTGTTGGAAAGCACTTTGAACGCTTCTTTGTCCAACAGCGAGCGGCCGCCCCGGAATCCGCGGGACGCACGTGCCAATCGCATCCTACCGGACTCGTCCAGCATGACGAATATGAAGCGGTAGGTGAACATTATCATGTCGCTGAGCACCGAAGGAAGCCTGAACCAGCGCAGTGCCCAGAGCAGGTCCATGAACGGTGTGGAGGATACCAGCACCAGTAAGAGGAGCACCGACGCCGATATGCGCGATCCCATGGCCAGGGCGTTCTCCGCACCCGAGGTGAACAGCATGGTCAGGGAGGCCACGAGTATGAACGGGAAGGCCAGGACGTATCCCCGCGCCAGATGCAAGGGTGGAACTCCAGAGACCGCGGCCAAAGATATGACGAACGCCAGGGCGAGCAGGAGCACGTCCGTTCCGGTGAGGAAGGCGATCACCACTGCCAGGGATAGGAAGCAGAACAGTTTGACCCGGGGGTCGAAGGCCGACAGCCACGAATCCCTGGCGTACCTGTCCCCGTTCAGCACCATGATCAAGTTCCCCGTTAAGAATCGAATAGGAAAGAATAATGGGTTTTGTCAGGCCTTGTTCCGGGTCTTCATTCCTTTCAGGTAGAGGTATACCAGCCCGAAGGTCACAGAGAAACCCACTATGCCAGCCATCAGCGCGCCCCAGTAGTCCTCGCCGTAGCTCAGAGGTGCGGTATAGAATGGATCCCCTTCCGCCAGGCCGTTGTCCTCCATCACCCTCTCCAATCCGTCCGGGAAGGCGGCGGAGAAGGCGAAGTAGCCGACCAGGCCTATGGCGAAGAGGACGAGCACTACCGCCGCGGCCTTAAGGTAGCCGGACCGGTTCATGCCTTCGCCTCCCTAGCCCTCATCCCGAACTCCAGGGTCTCCGGGGCCACCCGGCTCAAGAAGAGCACGACGCCGGTGGTTATCACGGCCTCCCCGACGCCGATGATGGCGTGGTATATGGTCATGGCCGGAATGGAAAGCACGGCTTCGATGCCGTAGCTGCCTCCGGACAGGGAGTAGCTCAATCCCAGCTGCACACCGCAGAACAGGGCGGCGATGAACACCGAGGCCCAGGCGGCCAACGGCACGCCGAGCCCGTCCCAGTTGTCCAGTCCTTTCTTGGTGATCCTGAGAACGCCGAAAGCCACCAGCGGGGCGACCACGGCCATGTTCAGTAGGTTAAGTCCGAGGGCGGTCAGCCCACCGTCCCCGAAGACCAGGCACTGTATGATCAGTATCGTGGTCATGACCACGATGCCGCCGTAAAGCCCGAGCAGCGCCACGGCGAGCGTAGCGCCGATAAGATGGCCGGTGGTCCCGGCGGCCACGGGAAAGTTCAGCATCTGGGCCACGAAGATACCGGCGGCCAGTATGGCCATGAAAGGCACGGCCCGCTCGTCTAGGTTCTTTCTAAGTCTATATACCGCCAAGGCGATCACGGGCAGGGCGATCGCCCAGCCAGCCCCCACCACGATCGGGTCCATGAGTCCGTCAGGAATGTGCGTATCAGCTTCCCCCAATATTTTATCCCGCTCAGATTCGTGTTACGAATCGTAATTTCGTGATACGCATCAATTGAGGTCAATAAATAGTTAACTATTATTCGTCAGCCTGGTGCGCAAGCTTTGGCTAGTTCGCGCACGGCCGTCATCACCTCCTGGGGCGAGGTCTCGAGAAGGGTAAGGGAAACAAGGGCGCTGCCCACTATCACCCCGTCCACCCCGGTCTCCCTGGCGGCCTTAACATGTTCCGGGCTGGAGATCCCGAAGCCGGCGGCCAGCGGCAACTCCGAATCGTTCTTCCTTGAGCGCTCCACCATCCGGAAAAGTCCGTTCCCATCGGCGCTTCCCCCGCCGGTGACGCCGGTCCTGGTGACCAGGTACAGGAAACCGGACGTGGCGTTCATGAGGGCCCGGTGCCGTGCCTCCGGGGTGAGGGGGGTGCTGAGCTGGACCAGGTCGATACCGTTCCTTTCGCAGGCAAGCCGCAGCGAGCCGCCCTCGTGCAAGGGAAGGTCGGGAACGATGAGCCCGTCCGCTCCCGATCGTACGCATGCCTTCACGAACTCCTCCTCCCCCATCCGGAATATGGGGTTGTAGTAGCCCATCAGGACCAGCGGCCGGTCCGTCCTTTCCCGCAGTTCGCGGACCATGTCCAGCACCTTCGGGGGTGTCACCCCGTTCCGTAACGCCACCACGGACGCCTCCTGGATGACCGGACCGTCGGCCACCGGGTCGGAGAACGGAATGCCGATCTCCAGCACGTCCGCCCCGCCCTCCAGGCAGGCCATGGCGTGATCGATGAAGGACCGGGGCGACGGTACGCCGGCCATGAGGTAGCAGACCAGGGCCATGCGTTTCTCCCGACGGGACCTGAGGAACGCGTCGCGGAGGCGGCTCATTCGATCACCCCCATATCGAAGACGGTCTCCAGGTCCTTGTCGCCCCGGCCGGACACGGTTATGACCACTATCTCGTCCCCATCCATCTTCTCCGCTTCTCTCATTCCGGCGTGCACGGCGTGCGCGCTCTCCAGGGCGGGGATTATGCCCTCCGTCCTGGACAACATTACGAAGGCCTCCAGGGCCTGGGAGTCCGTGACGCCCACGTACTCCGCCCGTCCGATGTCCTTGAGGAAGCTATGCTCCGGTCCCACCCCCGGATAGTCCAGGCCGGGAGCGAGGCTGTGGGCCTCCTTGACCATTCCGTGCTCGTCCTGCAAAAGATATGACTTGCAGCCCTGCAGCACGCCGACCTCCCCGCAGGATAGGGTGGCGGAGTGGCGTTCCGTCTGCAGCCCGTCCCCGGCCGCCTCCGCCCCCAGCATGCGCACCCCCTCGTATTCCAGGAACGGATGGAAGGTCCCGATGGCGTTGCTTCCGCCGCCCACGCAGGCCACCAGCAGGTCCGGCAGGCGTCCCTCGGCCTCCAGCAGCTGCTGCCGTATCTCGCGTCCGATGACGCTCTGGAAGTCCCGCACCATGGTGGGGTAGGGATGCGCGCCGGCCGCCGTCCCCAGCAGGTAATAGGTGCTCTCCACGCTTCCCGCCCAGTCCCGCATCGCCTCGTTTATGGCGTCCTTGAGCAGCCTGGAGCCTGAACGGACCTCGTGCACCTTGGCCCCCATGAGCCTCATGCGGAACACGTTCATGCGCTGACGGGCCATGTCCTTCTCTCCCATGTAGATCTCCGCCGACATGCCAAGCACCGCGGCGGCCATGGCCGTGGCCGTCCCGTGCTGTCCCGCTCCCGTCTCAGCGATGAGCCTGTTCTTGCCCATGCGCTTGGCGAGCAGCGCCTGTCCCATCACGTTATTGAACTTGTGCGCCCCGCCGTGGCACAGGTCCTCCCGTTTCAGGTAGATTCGGGCACCGCCGCACATCTCCGTGATCCTCCTAGCGAAGTAGAGCGGTGTCTCCCGTCCGCCGTAATGGCGGTTATAGCTCTCCAGCTCCTTCGTGAAGGCCGGGTCCCGCTTGGCCTGTTCATACGACCTTTCCAGCTCCTGCAGCGCAGGCACCAGCACCTCGGGCACGTACTGCCCTCCATACTCTCCGAACCTGGTATTCATTCCTAGGCACCTCTCATGGCTTCGATCATCATCGCAATTTTCCGCGGGTCCTTTCCGCCGACCCCTTCCGCTCCGCTCGACACGTCTATGACGGATGGATTCACGGTCTCGACCGCGGCCCTGGCGTTCATCTCGTTAAGACCGCCGGCCAGCACCACCGGCAGGGGGGCGACCCTGTCCCGGATCGCTCGGCTGAGGGACCAGTCGTGCGTCCTCCCGTTCCCTCCCGCCCGAAGCCCGGGGGAATCCAGGACCAGGGCGCTGAGCAGCGGAAGTGCGGGTCCGTCCACCTCCGTACCGGGCCGGACCGGGAGCATGCCCCACAGCGGAACCCCGATATCGGACAGCTCCGAAAGCAACGCACGGTCCAACGGGGAATGCAGCTGCAGGACGTCCGGCTCCAGGATCCGTGCCATGCTCTCCAGCACCTCCGGCCGCCTTTCGGTGGTCACCGCCACCCGTCGTCCGCCGCACACGGACATGAGCTCCCTGGCCTGATCGATCTCCAGGCATCTGGGCGAATCGGAGAGGACCACGAATCCCAGGTAGTCCGCCCCCCGGCACGCTTCCAGGTCGTCCACGCTCCGCATGCCGCATATCTTAAGCTGGGTCATCGGGGCATCCTCAGGGACAGCAGCTTCTCCTTCGGGCACGGTGAGCCGCTCAGGGCCGAGCCGATGAGCACTCCCGAGGCGCCCAGTTCGCGCATCTTCCGCACATCCTCGGCCGAGTCCAGCATGCTCATGGCCAGCGCCGGCCTTCCGTCCGACCTGACCATTTCCAGGGCCTGGGCCATGAGGTCCTGGCCCGGGCGGAAGGTCCGCAGGTCCCTCCGGTTGTACGCAATAACGTCCGCCCGGGAGTCCAATGCCTTTTCCAGCTCTTCCAGGCTGGAGGATTCCAGGACCACTTCCAGGCCGAGATGGTGAGCCTTCTCGATGAGGGCGTCCCTGCCGACCGCCAGATGCCGGTCGAACACCCCCTGGATGAGAAGGACGGCCGACGCTCCCAGGCGGGAGGCGGCCTCCACCTGCTCCCCGTCCACCACGAAGTCCTTCATCATCACCGGCATCCCGGTCCTTGCGGCCAGTTCCAGGTGGCGCAGCGAGCCGAGGAAGTAGCGCGGTTCGGTGATCACCGACAGGGCGGCCGCCCCGCCGAGAAGATAATCGCCGATCAGCTCCTCGGCCATATGGGCCCCCAGCATTCCGGCGGTGGGCGAGGCCAGCTTGACCTCGGCGATTATCGGGAAATTTTCCGGGGAACGCAGAGCGTCCGTCAGGGAAGCCCGTCCTTCCGGTCCGTCCCTGAAATGCCTGTTCCCGTTCGAATAGAAGCCGCAATCCACCAGCTCCCGGGCGTTGCGCACCAGGAGCGACAGCCGGTCCTCCACCCCGCTGAGCATCAGGCATCCCCCCGGCTGGCCTTGATGTACTCCCTCATCTTGGCGAAGGCCTTTCCGCTATCGATGGTCATCTCGGCCAAGGCAAGTCCGGACGCCAAGCTGGACACCTTGCCCGAGACCAGGAAGGCGCAGGCGCTGTTCACCAGGACCGCGTCCCGGCGCGCCCCTTTCCTTCCCCGCAGCACCTCGTAGCTGCAGCGGGCGGCGGCCTGGGGTGAAAGCTCGGCGATGTCCTTGGGCGAGCACGGTTCCATCCCCAGGTCCTCCGGGGTCAGCTCGTACCTCTCCACGCTTCCGCCCCTGAGATGGGCCACCATCGTTACGCCGCAGGGGGACACCTCGTCCATCCCCGGGAGGCCGTGGACGACCATGGCCTCCTCGACGTCCAGCGCGTCAAGCACCTGGGGGACCACGTCCAACAGTTCCACGGAGCTCACGCCCATGAGCTGCCGGCGCCTTCCCAGGACCGGGTTCATCAAAGGTCCCATCACATTGAACACCGTACGGAAGGGAACCATCCGGCGGGCCTTGGAGGCCTGGCGCATGGAAGGATGGTAGAGGGGAGCGAACAGGAAGGCGAAGTTGATGCGGTCCAGCATCCGGGACGATATCTCTATGCTGGGGGAGATGTTGGCGCCCACGGCCTCCAGGAGGTCGGCGCTGCCGCAGCGGCCGATGGACGAGCGGTTGCCGTGCTTGGCCACCGGCACTCCTGCCGCGGCCAGCACGAACGAGCTGCTGGTGCTTATGTTGAACGTACGGAAAGGCGCCCCGCCCGTCCCGCACAGGTCGATGACCATGGGATGGGATGTCCGGAGCCTCCTGCTCTGTGGGTAGAATGCGGATATCATCCCCAGTATGTCCTCCGCCCTTTCCCCGCGGTCCCTCATGCGCTGCAGGCGCTCGGCGATCTCCCGGTCGGTCATCCTTCCTTCCAGAATGTCGCAGGCGAAGCTCCTCGCCTGCTCGGCCTCCGCGGCCTGGCTCATGCCCTTCCCTCCAAGGAGCGCACGAAGTTGTCCATCAGGTCCTGCCCGCGGTCGGTCAGGATGGACTCGGGGTGGAACTGCACCCCCTCCATCGGATACTGGCGGTGCCTCAGCCCCATCACCGTGCCGTCCTCGCTTCGGGCGGTCACCTCTAAGCACCCGGGCAGGGAATCCTCGAGCACGCAAAGGGAGTGATACCTGCCCGCCATCATGGGCGACGGCAGGCCTTTGAAGATCCCTCGTCCGTCATGCAGGACCAAGGTGCCCTTGCCATGCAGCGGCAGGGGCGCCTTGACCACCTGGCCGCCGAAGGCATGGGCGATCCCCTGGTGCCCCAGGCATACGCCTAGGGTGGGAACGGAGCGGGAAGCGCCCGTTATCAGTTCGGCGCATCGGCCGAAGTCCCCCCGGTTGGCCGGATGCCCCGGACCCGGCGAGATCACGATGCCCTGAAAACTGCCTTCCACCGAATCCGGGTCCACCCTGTCGTTCCTAACCACCTCCGGTTCGGCACCGGCGGCGGCCAGGGACTGTGCCAGGTTGTAAACGAAGGAATCGTAGTTGTCCACCAGCAGCACCCTGGGCCTCATCTTCCTCCCTCGCACAGCTGCAGGGAGCGATGCATGGCGCCCAGCTTGCCCTGGCATTCCACATATTCTCGTTCCGGCACCGAGTCCAGCACTATACCTGCCCCGGCCTGCAGGCGGATTCGGTCCCCTTTCACAAAGGCCGAACGGATGGTGATCGCGGTATCCAGGTCCCCGGAGTCCGAGATGTATCCCACCGCCCCGGCGTAAGGCCCCCGTCCGCGTTCCTCCAGCGATTCGATGAGGCGCATGGCCCGGTGCTTCGGCGCCCCGCTGACCGTGCCGGCCGGGAATACCGCCATCAGGGCGTCCAGGGCGTCCCTGTCCTTCCGTAATATGCCGCGGACCCGGGACACCATGTGCTGCACGTGACTGTACTCCTCCACCCTCATCAGGTCGGCCACCTCCACCGTTCCGCACTCGCTCACCTTGCCCAGGTCGTTGCGGGCCAGGTCAACCAGCATGAGGTGCTCGGCCCTCTCCTTCTCATCGGCCAGCATCGATCGCCGGTTGCTCCTTCTCTCCCTCAGGTCCGTGCCCAAAGGCCGTGTTCCGGCGATAGGATAGGTCACGGTCTCCCTGCCCCGCACTGTGACCAGGGTCTCCGGGCTGGACCCCAGTACCTTGCGCTCCCCGAAGTCCAGATAGAACATGTAGGGGGAGGGGTTGACCTCGCGCAAACGCAGGTAGTATTGGAAAGGGTCGCCCTCGAAGCGGTACTCCTCGTGTCCGGAGAGCACGACCTGGAAGGCCTCCCCCTCTTCGATCCTTTGCTTGAGATCGCCTACCCCGTGCTCGTAATCCTTTTTCTCCGTCCCGGAAAGGCGCTCCCGCAGGCTGAAGGCTTTCGCATCAGCCCCGTTCTCAAGAAGGGGCGGTAGGTACTTCTCGCCCTCGGGGTGGAAATGGTACACCTTGAAGGCTGAATGGTCATAGACCAGGCCGCTGTTGTATAGGCCAAGCTCATATGCCGGGAACCCCTCGTCCCGGAGGTGCAGGTCCCTCTCCATGGCGTTCACGAAATGATACGAGAAGTAACCGACCAGCCCGCCCATGAACGGAAAGGGTGACCTGTTCATCGATCGGGAGCGCACGACCTCCCGTACCTCCCGCAGGTCCTGCCCATCTTGGCCGGTCAGGACCATGTCCGGGGATGTCCCCAGGAATGAATAGGCCACGGTCCGGGAGGACCCTTCGGCGCTCTCCAGGAGGAAGGAAGGCCGGCCTGGCGTCCGCATCTTGGCATATGCCTCCGCGGGACTGAGGCTCACGGGCACCTCCTCGAACACTATCTTCGGCGACGTTCTCATGATAAAACATGCACAATAATGACCATATATAAGCATTATTGTATTTTATAATACGATACTAAATTAAAAATAGCTAGGAATGCCGAAGCATGCGGATGTCCGTTGGAAAATTGGAGGGGAGGGAACGGACGCTCAGATGGACAACATGATCTGAACGCCGAGAAGAATGACGATGCCGTTCCCGGCGATGATGCTGGCGGTCATGAAGCGCGGCGTCAGGTGCTTCCGGGCCAGCGATCCCAACGCTGCCAGCACCGTCTCCCACGACAGCGAGGCCAAGGCCACCCCGGTGACGAACCACAGGCAGTCCCCGAGCGAGAAGGACCACGACGCCCCTTTGCCAATGATGAGCGCCAGGAAATAGGCCACGGTGAAGGGGTTCAGCAGCGTAAGCGCAACGAACTTGGCGTAGATGGTGATCTCGCCATCTTTCCGCACCTGGTCCGGGGCATTCGCCTTCGCCCTCCCCCTGCATCGAACTATTCCGTAAGCGCCCATGGCCACCAGGGCGATCGCGCTCGCCACCTGCAAAGGCGTGGAGTAAGGGGCGATGAAGGCCACCGCCGCCGCCCCGGCGAAGACGGCCAACACGGCGCAGAGCAGGTCCACCGTGGCGGTTCCGGCCCCGGCCACGAAGCCCTTTCGGAAACCATGGTCCAGGGCGGTGTTGACGATGAGGATGGACACCGCCCCCAGCGGTATGGCGATACCGTATCCTGCGATCAACCCTTCCAAGAAAGCTCCCATGGTCGGCCTTTTCCCTTCAACCGCGGGCGCATAAAAGAAAGCATTGGTGCAGGGGAAAAATGAAAAACGATAAAACCGAGGGCAGAGTTAGGTGGGCGGAGATATCATGAAGGTTGTGGCTTTCAACGGCAGCCCGAGGGTAAACGGCAACACCCATCAGGCGCTCGAGATCGTTCTCGAGGAACTGAGGAAGGAAGGCTTCGAGACCGAGCTCATCGACATCTGCCGGGAGGACCTCAAGCCCTGTCGGGCCTGCGGCTCCTGCGGCAAGAACAAGGACGAACGGTGCGTCATGGCCGAGGACAGGCTGAACGAGTACGTGCAGAAGATGAAGGCCGCCGACGGGATGATCATCGGCTCTCCGGTCTACTTCGGCAACATGACCGCCCAAACAAAAGCTTTCCTGGACCGGGCGTTCTACGTCGCCCGCGCCAACGGCGACATGTTCCGTCTGAAGGTCGGGGCGGCCGTGGCGGTGAACCGCCGGGCCGGAGCGCTCGACACTTTCGACGAGATAAACAAGCTCTATCTGATCAGCCAAATGATAGTTCCGGGCAGCAGCTACTGGAACACCATCACCGCCCTGAAGCCGGGCGACATCGCCAATGACGAGGAGGGCATCAGGACCATGAGGACATTGGGAAAGAACATGGCCTGGCTGCTCAAGAAGCTGGGATGAGATGGACGAGATCGGACTGGTGCATGTCTACACCGGCGACGGGAAAGGCAAGACGACCGCAGCGCTCGGCATGTGCGCCCGGGCGGTCGGTCATGGGTACCGAGCGCTCATCGTCCAGTTCATGAAGACCGCCGGCACCTACGGGGAGAACTTTCTGACGCTTCCCGGCCTGGAGGTCGTGGCTTCCGGCCACGACTGCCTGGTATTCTCGAAGGAGATCACCCGGGCCGACCGGGACAAGGCGGCCGAAGGAATGCGGCTGGCTACCCAGGCTTTGCGGTCCGGTGACTATCGGATAGTGGTGCTGGACGAGGTCAGCGTGGCCATCAAGTTCGGGCTTATCGATGTGAAGGATGTGGTCCGGGCGGTCCAGGAACGGCATGAGGGTGTAGAGGCGGTGATCACCGGACGCTACGCTCCCCCGGAACTGCTGGAGATCGCCGACTACGTCAGCGAGGTCAGGGCGGTCAAGCACCCCTATCAGAAGGGGATGACCTCAAGGAAGGGCGTCGACCGCTGATCCCCTCCGATACGCTTATCTAGCTTCAATTGAAAACTATACCTGATGGTCGAGGCCAAGTCTGAAGAGACCAAGTCCAAGTGCACCATCTGCGAATCCTTCAACCTAAAGGGCACCTGGACCTGCGAGTGCGACGCCGTCAACATCTCCCGCGACTCAAGATGCTGGAGGTGCGGACGGCCGCGATTCGAGGTGGAGAAGGTTTAGAAGAGCTCGTCCAGCTCCTTCATGGTCAAGCGCAGCTGTATGACGTCGCCCACCACCGCCACCAGGTCGGTGGAGACGTTGATGATGATCGGCTTGAACAGCTTCTTCTTGATATGCAGCTCCTTGGCCGCATCCTTGCTTACATTGACCAGGATGTGCAGGACCGTCCACTTGGAGGTGTCGATGGTGCTGCCGTAAAGGACGCCGAGCTCACGGCCGTCCTTGCTGATGACCCTCTTCTTGTCCACGCTGCTAAGTTCCATTGAGAAATCCCCCATCCAACATGACCAAGGACGGAGATAAGGGTTTCCTCATTTCGCGGCCGCCATGATGATGGCCACCACCAGGAATGCCGATCCAGCTAAAAGCCAGTTGCCGGTGAACATCAGGACGAATATGGCGGCGATGGTGGCCGGGAAGAACCTGATCAGGCTTCCTATCACCAGCAGGATGATCGCCCCGACCATCACCAGGAAAATGAACGCCGCCAGTATCCACAGCTCGATGATCATCGCCCGGCCATGAGGCTTGCCGGTCATGTAATTTGCGTCGTCCCTTGAAATCGACGCAGAAGCATTTAATGGCACGATTGCCGATAAGTGACCTCAATGGGCGTGGATTGGGGGAAGGAGTACCGGTCGAAGATCCTCACCGCCGAGGAGGCGGTGCTCAAGATAGGTCCGGGAAGGACGGTCTTCCTCGGTACCGCGTGCGGCGAGCCGCAGTCGCTAGTGAAAGCGCTGCTGGCCAAGTCCTACGCCATGATCGACAGCGAGGTCATCCAGACGCTATCGTTAGGCCTCACGTTCTACGCCGAGGACCAGTTCCGCGACCAGTTCCGCCTGAACGCCTTCTTCATCGGCCCCAACGTGCGGGGCGCGGTGAACGAGGGAAGGGCGGACTACACGCCAGTTAACCTCTCCGATATCGAGCGCCTGTTCTCCAGCGGACTGAAGCCGGTGGACGTGGCGATGATACAGGTGTCCCCTCCGGATGAGGACGGGTATTGCAATCTGGGCGTCTCGGTGGACATCACCATGTCCGCGGCCATGCACGCCGATGTCGTTATAGCGGAAGCCAATCCTAACATGCCCCGCCTGGGCGGGAACAGCCGGCTGCACCTGAAGGAGATCGACCACTTCGTGGAGAACGACCAGCCCATCCTGGAGTTCACCGGGGATGGCGAGGTCTCGCGAACCGCCCCGCGCATCGGAAAGCATGTGGCGGACCTCATTCCCGACGGCGCGACGATACAGATCGGCTACGGCAACGTGCCGGACGCCATCCTGGCGTATTTGGAGGAGAAGAAGGACCTGGGCGTGCACACCGAGATGTTCTCCGACGGGATCATCGACCTGGTGGAGAAGGGCGTCATAACCGGTAAGAGGAAGGGATTCCATGATGGCAAGATCGTTGCATCCTTCTGCATGGGCTCCAAACGTCTTTACGATTTCATTGACGGGAACGAGATGTTCGAGATGTATCCGTCCTCGTACACCAACGACCCGTGCAACATCTCCCGGAACAACAACATGATCGCCATAAACTCCGCTCTGGAGGTGGACCTCACCGGGCAGGTGTGCACCGACCAGATCGGGCACCGGTTCTACTCCGGGATAGGGGGACAGGCCGATTTCATGCGCGGAGCGGCGCGTTCTCCCGGCGGCAAGGCGATAATCGCCATGCCCTCCACCGCCCAGCATCACACCATATCGCGCATAGTTCCCACCCTTACGGCCGGAGGGGGCGTCACGACCACCAGGGGCGACGTTCAGTTCGTGGTGACGGAGTTCGGAGTGGCCGACCTGCGCGGGAAGAGCATAATGGAAAGGGCGCTGTCGCTGATCGGCGTATCACACCCCCGCTTCCGGGCCGAGCTCCTGATGCACGCCAAATCCCTGCACTACGTGTACCAGGACCAGATGGAGGCCGGGTACGTCGGGATATACCCGGAGCAATACGAGTCCGTACGCGTCGTGGCGGACCAGGAGATGTACTTCCGGCCGGCGAAGCCGACCGACGAGCCGATGCTCAAGGAGATGTTCTATTCGTTGTCCAAAGACACCGTCTACAACCGGTTCATGGGCCTCAAGCGCAGCATGCCCCACCGGGAGCTGATGCGCATCGTGAACATCGACTACGACACAAGGGTGACCGTGTGCGGCTTCGTGAACGAGGAAGGGGTGTGGTCCATGACATCCTTCGCCATGTACGATCTGGACAAGGCGTCCAACACCGCCGAGATCTCGTTCGCGGTAAGCGACAGGTGGCAGAACAAGCGCATAGGCACCATGCTCATGGACATGATGATCGCCATCGCCCGGGACCGCAAGATAAAGGCCTTCACCGCCGAGCTGCTGGGGGAGAACATGCGCATGCTGGACCTCTTCTACCGCACCGGGTTGAAGGTGGAGACCAGGCTGACGGAGGATACGTACCTCGTCACCATCGACCTATGGTCGAAGTGAGCCGCAGTCCGGGCATGATGGGTCGCGCGTGAAAACTACCTCATCGACCTGCCAGCTTTTAAGGTCCAGGAACAACGCCCGGCCGTTGGGCGCCTCCCCTATCCCGGTTATTATCTTGACCGCTTCCGCCGCCTGCATCGAGCCGATGACGCCGGCCGCCGCCCCCAGCACGGGAACGCCGCTCCAGCGGTTCGGCAGCGACGGGAAGGCGCATCTCAGGCATGGTCCGCCGGGAACGATGCTGAACACGTGACCGGAAAATCCTTCCACCGCCCCGTGCACCAGGGGTATCTTCCGTTCCAGGCATATCCGGTTCAGCAGGTATCGCCCCTTGGGATTGTCCAGACAGTCCACGGCCAGGTCGGCGTTCTCCAGGATGAAGGACGTCTCCTCCTCCAGCTTCATCGGCAGCGCTTCAACGTCCACGTCAGAATTCAACGCCTCAAGCTTCATGCGTGCCGACTCAACCTTGTAACGAGGGAGGAGAGCATCCTCCTCGAAGTGGATGACCTGGCGGTTCAGGTTGGACGGCTCGGCCTTCTGGTCGTCGATCAGGATCAGTTTTCCGACCCCGGCCGCGACCAGATATTGGCACACCGGCGAGCCGAGGCCGCCCACGCCGACCACGGCCACGCTCGCCTGGGAAAGCTTCTCCTGGGACTGAGGTCCGAATCCAGGAATGGACAGCTGGCGGGCGTACCGGTCCTTCATGTCGTCCGAGATGGTCATCGGCGGATATAACAAATGTCCCCCTCGCCCAACGTTTTAAAAATTCCCCGTGACAAGATATATAAAGAAAAATTTCTTCCCGAATTCGGGGATCATTGGTGGAGACGGTGATCGAGGTTCGGGACCTCGTTAAAAGATACGACGACCTGGTGGCTGTGAACGGCATCGACCTGGACGTCAGCGCCGGGGAGGTCTATTCCATACTCGGGCCGAACGGAGCCGGGAAGACCACTTCGGTCGAGATCATGGAGGGCCTCAGAAAGAAGACCTCCGGAGAGGTGCGCATCCTCGGGCACGACATCGAGAAGGGGCAAAGGGAGATAAGGAAGCGCATCGGCGTTCTCCCGCAGTCCTTCAACGCCTTCGATTATCTGACGGTCAAGGAGAACATCGAATACTTCGGCGGGCTGTTCGACAAGCGCATCGCCACCGAGGAGCTCATCGGGGCGGTGCAGCTGCAGGACAAGCGCGACGCCTGGTTCACCAATCTGTCCGGCGGACTGAAGCAGAGGGTGGGGGTGGCCATCGCCATGGTCAACGACCCCGACCTTATATTCCTGGACGAACCGACCACCGGCCTCGATCCCAAGGCGAGGCGGGAGGTCTGGGAGATCATACGGAAGCTCAAGTCCCAGAACAAGACCGTGATACTCACCACCCATTACATGGAGGAGGCCGAGGTCCTATCGGACCACGTGGCCATCATGAACGAAGGCAGGTTCATCGCCCTGGGCACTCCGAGGCAGATCATCGACAAGCACGGTTCCGGAAGCACCTGCGTGGTGAAGGGCGCGAACGCCGCCGCGGCGGATGCGGTGCGTTCCGCGGGAATGATGTACGAGGCGAGCAACGGCGACCTGCTGGTCAGGATGGAGAACAAAGGTTCGCTGCCCAAGCTCATCGGCCTTCTGTCCGCGTCCGAGGTGACCTACGACGAGGTGCTCATCAAGGGAAGCACTTTGGAGGATGTCTTCCTCAAGCTCACCGGGAAGAAACTGGCGGAGGCCGAGCAATGAGGCCGAAGCATGTAATGGTGGACCTGAAAGGCCAGGCCCGGTCCTTCTTCCGCATCAAGAGCAACCTGTTCTGGGTGTTCGCCTTCCCCCTGCTGCTGATCATCATCTTCGGGGCCATATTCTCCAATATGGGGTCGGAGGCGGTCACGCTCAACGTGCAGAACCTGGACGAGGGAACTGGTTCCCAACAACTTCTGACCGCTCTGAACGGAACTGGGATGGTGAAGTTAAAGTTCATCTCTCCGGCGACCAACTTGGACCAGCACATCAAGGACAACTCGTTGGCGCACGTCATGGTGATCCCGGCCAATTACTCCAGCAACCTGGCGAGCAATGTCACCGCCCCGGTCGAGCTTCGTCTGGACGAAACGGTATCCACCTCCGGTACGGTGTTCAACGCCGTGAACGGCGTGGTGAACGCCATCAACCTGCAGATGGCCGGGGGCGAGCAGCACATAGTCATCGAGATGGGCAGCATAGTACAGAAGCGCTTCTCCTTCCTGGACTTCTTCGTGCCAGGCATAATCGGCCTCACCATAATGACCACCTGCGTCTTCAACGTCCAGGGCACCATATCCCGCTTCCGGACGAACGGGATATTCCGCAAGCTGGCGACGACTCCGATGACCCCGTTCGAGTGGCTGCTCTCCCGCATACTGTGGCACCTGTTCATCTCGTTCCTTACGATGGCGGTGATCATGGGCTTCGGAATGCTCATATTCGGAATGAACATGAGCGTCAACCTGCCGGTGGTCCTGATGATCGTGGCCGGGAGCGCCATGTTCTCCGCCCTGGGAATGATCGTGGCCCGCTTCGTGAAGAACGAGGAGACGGCCAGCATGGCCGCGAACGCCATCACGTTCCCGATGATGTTCCTGTCCGGGACGTTCTTCCAGCTGGAGATGATGCCCTCCTACCTGCAGCAGGTGGCGGCGGTCCTGCCCCTCACCTACATGAGCCAGGGGCTGAGGGACGCCATGGTCTACGACAACCAGGCGGGGGCCTACTTCAACCTGGCGGTGGTCGCTGTGATCGGCGTGATATTCGTGATCGTGGCCGTGCTGATCACCAAGTGGGAGGAGGAATGAGCCAAAGCATTGTTAAATATCAAGGCGCATCTTTCCAGGCGATCACGTGCTAGGCCGAAGGTCGTTCATTCTCTTCCTCTCGAAGATGATATCCGCAGCCCTGGCCTATGTGGGGCTGTACTTCATCACCAGGTACCTGGAGACGGACATCTACGGAACGGTCACTGCGGCCATGGCCCTGGTGGCCACCTTCAACGCCGTGGCCGACCTGGGATTCAGCAGCGCTCACGTGAAACGCATATCGGAAGGGGCCGATCCGAACGAATGCATCAGCACCTTCGCCTTCATCAAGGTGGTACTGACCGGGCTGATGGTGCTGGTCATTCTCGTCTCACTATTCGTGTGGACGACGGTAATGGGAAACGATCTGGCCGGTACCAGCATCGACATCATCCTGCTCTTCATCGTCTATCAGGTGCTATATGACCTGTCGGGCATAGCCACCGTGACCTTCCAGGCTAGGATGGAGATGGCCAAGATGCCATTGGCCACTCTCATCGAGCCATTGGTCCGGGTGCCTCTGGTCATCTTCGTCGCGCTCAACTACATGGGCATCATGGAACTGACCCTGTCCTATCTCGCGGGAGCGGCGGTCGTGTTCGTCGTCTCCATGTACCTGCTCCTGCGGGAGAGGATAAAGTGGACGCGGCCGGTGCTCCTGCGCTCCTATTACACGTTCGCCCTGCCCCTGCTCATCATCACCGTCATCAGCACGGTCAGCGGTACCGCCGACAAGCTGCTCATAACCTTCTTCTGGAGCCCGACCGATGTCGGCCTCTACGCTGCCCCGGCGGTTTTCCTAAGCGTATTCGCCACGATCAGCACCGCCGTATCCACGTTAACCTTCCCCTCCTTCTCCAAACTGCACAAGGAAGGGAATCTGGTGGAGATCAGGACTCTATCAAAGCAGGCCGAGCGGTACATAGCCATGATAGGACTGCCGGTCACCATCCTGATCATGATGTTCCCCTACGAGGTCTGCGAGGTGCTTCTCGGCCCGAAGTACATCGATTCCGGGAAGGCCATAGGCATCATGGTGGCCACCACTTTCATCACCATGATCAACGCCGTGCACGGCTCCCAGATCGTAGCCGTCGGCCGTCCGGACATCTCAGCCCGGATCACGATAATAACCGTCATAATGAACATCTCCCTGATGCTGTTCTTCATACCCGGCTTCGGGCTCGGTCTGTCCTTCGTGGGCGCCGCGCTGGCCCTGCTCATAGGGAACTTCGTCAGTTTCCTCATCGTCCGGTACACCGTGTTCCGGCTTACAGGCACCGTTCCGAACGTCCGGCTGGCCTTGCAGTTGCTGGCCGGTCTGGCGGCCGCCGGGGCGATGTTCGTCCTCGAGCTGTTCATATCGATAGACCGCTTCTACACCCTCGCCATCTTCGGGCTGGTGGCCTTCACAGTGTTCCTGGTGGTACTGGCCGCGGTCAAGGAGTTCACCCGGAAGGACGTGGATTACTTCCTGGACCTGATCAACCTGAAGAAGATGTTCTCCTACATCGGCGGAGAGCTCAAGGGAAAGTAAAAAAAGGAAAGGTTTTTAAAAAGGGGTTTCGGCCTACTTCTTGTGCAGGGCGCGGGAACCCTGGATCAGCACGTCCAGTATCCCTGGGTCGGCCAGGGTCGAGGTGTCCCCGAGCTCTTCAGCGGTACCGGTGGCGACCTTGCGCAGGATACGGCGCATGATCTTGCCCGAGCGGGTCTTGGGCATCCCGGGGCAGAACTGTATGACCTCCGGGGTGGCGATCGGACCCACTTCCCGGCGAACGTGCGCCACCAGCTCCTTGCGCAGCTGTTCCGTCTCCTCCACGCCGCTCTTCAGGGTGACGAAGGCGTAGATGGCCTCTCCCTTGATGGCGTGCGGTACGGGAACGATAGCAGCCTCGGCCACGCTGTGGTGGGAGACGAGCGCGGACTCGACCTCGGCCGCTCCTATGCGGTGGCCGGAGACCTTGATCACGTCGTCCACACGGCCCATGATCCAGTAATATCCCTCGTTGTCGCAGCGGGCGGAATCCCCGGTGAAGTACTTTCCCGGGAAGCGGACCCAGTAGATCTCCTTGAACCTCTCATGCTCTCCCCACACCGTCCGCATGATGGACGGCCAGGGCTTGGTTATGCACAGGTATCCCCCTTCGTTCACCCCGGCCTTGGTGCCGTCGTCCTTGACGATCTCCGGCGCCACGCCGAAGAAGGGCAGGGTGGCCGAACCAGGCTTGGTGGTTATCGCCCCGGGCAGCGGGGTGATGAGGATGGATCCGGTCTCCGTCTGCCACCAGGTGTCCATGATCGGGCACTTCTCGTTGCCGACGTACTTGTGGTACCACATCCACGCCTCAGGGTTGATCGGCTCGCCGACGGAACCGAGCACGCGCAGCGAGCTCAGGTCGCGGCCCTGCGGCCACTTCTCGCCCTCTCTCATCAGGGAGCGGATGGCGGTCGGCGCGGTGTAGAATATGTTCACCTTGAACTTCTCCACTATGTTCCAGAAGCGGTCCACCTGCGGGTACGTCGGTATGCCCTCGAACATCAGGGTGGTGGCGCCGGAGCAGAGCGGTCCGTAGACGATGTAGCTGTGCCCCGTTATCCAGCCGATATCCGCCGTGCACCAGTAGGTGTCGTTCTCGTGGTAATCGAATATGTACTTGAAGGTGACCGAGGTGCCCAGCAGGTAGCCGGCGGTACTGTGCACGACGCCTTTGGGCTTTCCGGTCGATCCGGAGGTGTACAGGATGAAGAGCGGGTCCTCCGCGTCGCACCATACCGGCTCGCAGGAGCGGTCGGCCTTGGCCATCTCCTCGTGCCACCAGATGTCCCGTCCAGGTTCCATCGGGCATTCGGCGCCGGCGCGCTTCACCACGACGACCTTCTCTACGGACGTCCCCTTCTCTAACGCCACGTCGGCGTTGGTCTTGAGCGGGACGAACTTGCTGCCGCGGTGGTTGCCGTCAGCGGTGACGAGGACCTTGGACCCGCAGTCGGCGATGCGGTCCTTGAGCGATTCGGAGCTGAACCCGCCGAATACGATGCTGTGCACCGCGCCTATGCGGGTGCAGGCCAGCATGGCTATGGCAAGCTCAGGGATCATGGGCAGGTACATGGAGACGCGGTCACCCTTCTGCACTCCCAGTGACCTCAGGACGTTAGCGAAGCGGCATACTTCGGTGTGCAGCTGCTGGTAAGTGTATATCTTCACGTCATCCTCGTTCTCCCCCTGCCAGATTATGGCCGCCTTGTTCTTGCGACCGTGCTCCAGGTGGCGGTCCAGGCAGTTGTAGGAGACGTTCAGCTTGCCTCCCTCGAACCACTTTATGATGGCGTTCTCCTTGTCCCAGCTGTGGACCTTGCTCCACTTGGAGAACCAGTGCAGTTCCTCGGAGGCCATCTTGGCCCAGAATGCCTCGGGGTCCGATACGGACTCCTTGTACATCTTCTGGTATTGCTCAAGGCTCTTTATGTGCGCCTGCTCGCTGAACTCCTTCGAGGGCGGGAAACGCCGCACCTCCTCCATTACGCTCTCGATGGTATTTCCGTCGCTCATTAGCCGCTTCCTCCTTGATCGGGAACCTGCCGGATAAGGGCAAATCGTCGGCCCCTCTTCCGTAAGATGATTAATAAAGATTGTGGAAAACGCATAGCACAAGCGGAATTAATTATAATTTCCCATTAATCCTACTGGAATTGTCGATTTTAATGCGTTATATGATTCTTATAAAGAATCATCAAATTATTATTAGAATAAAAAAAGAAAAGGAGGGATAGAGACCGGCCGATCAGGCGTGGGTCTCCTTGAACATCATTCCCAGGTCGATATCCAGGCAGTCGTCGGTGCTGCTGCCGTCCTCCATATCGATGCGGGCGCGGATCTTGTTGCGCTCGAAAGATATGTTGGCGTTGCGCACCATGGACTTGTACATGCTCATGCGCTTCCCGGACTGGGTCAGGCGTCTTTCGCTGCACTTGATCAGTCCTGCTTCCTCGAGCACCCTGATCTTGCGATAGCAGGCGGCTATCGGAATTCCCAAAGCATCGCTCAGCTCGAAGGCGCTCTTTGCCCGTCCCATGGTGGCCATGAGGATCTTGGCGGTGTACTCCTCCGTCAGCAATCTAGAGGTCTCTAAGACGTGCATCTTTCCCACATCAGAACCTAGGGCCGAGGACCCTATTTAAATCGAATCTTCACAGAATCACTTTTGATTTTTGATAATTATCGTTAGCCAGCATGTATTCGTATAGCGATTTTGACCCTTGATTTATCGGTCTAGGTAAACGGTCTAGGTAGATACGGAACGCAACATTCGCATGGATCGATGCGTAACAATATTGCCAGCATCGTGTTATTTTACGAATAATTTTTTAACATTTATTCTACTGGCAAGATAAACTTAATATATGGACCGCAACAATTTAGTTATCGTGGGTCTCCCCCATAGGAGGTCAAGCATGTCCTGCGGAAAGTGCGGTCCCAAGGGTGAGAAGAAGAAGGATGACAAGAAGAAGAAGTGATTCTTCCTGTCCGCTTCAAAGATCCAAACCCTTTAACCTTCTTCTGTTATTCCATGGATCCTGAGAGGATCGTTCATCTCATTCAGATCTGGCCATCAACAGTATGGCGGCGAATATCATCACCGCGCCCGTGACCACGTAGGCGTCGATGACCTCGCCCAGGAATATCCAGCTCAGGAAAACGGCGAAGGCCGACTCGACCATCAGTATCGTGGCGGAAGTGACCACGCTGATGTGCTTGAGCGCCGAGGTCCACAGCACCGTTGGTATGGTGGTGCAAACTATGCCGATGAACAGGGCGGCGGGAATATTGACGGACGATAGTCCGCCGTCCATGGGCACGAGGAAGTACAACGCCAGGAGCGCCGGCGGCAACAGCAGGTGCAGGCTCAGGCTCCATTGCTCCGGCGTTAGATTACGCAGCGCTATCCTGGAGGTGACCACCGATACTCCGATGCACACCGCGGATATCAGGACCAGCAGGTTGCCGGTCATCCTAGAGCCGTCCAGCGGCGAAAGGTCCCAGCGGGTGGTGAGCGTGATCAGTCCCAGCAAGGCTATGGCCAATCCAAATAATCGGCGCCTACCCAGCCGTTCCCCGAACAGTAATTTGCTGAAGAGCGCCACGAACACCACGTTGGTCCCGATTATAAGCCCGGCGGCGGAAGCGGTGGTCATCGTCAATCCAACGTAGGAGGGAGCGACCACCCCGGTGTTGATGATCGGGCCGGCCCAGAACTCCCAACGCCTCAGCATCGCCGGGTCCAGCATTCCTTTCCAGAGCATGTACGCCAGCAGAACGGCGGAACCCACGGCCATGGTTGCCGCTCCCAGCAGGAAGGGGTTCACGTCACCGACCGTCATCTTGACCGCCACGTACGACGTTCCAAGCATCAGGCTGGAGAGCAGGGTGGTCAGCACGGCCCCGGTCCGTCGGTCAGTGAGTCCTTCCATGGCAGCGGTCATTTCGGCGTTCCAGTGGTCCGGTGAACAGGTACCCGGACATCAAGGTTGCGGGTACGTTCTTGAAAATGCCCGCTCCGTCCCGCAATTAACGGAAAAAGGCTAATATCCTAGTCTCTGGGTTATAGTAACGTCTCATGTTCAAGAAGCTCCTGGTCCCGGTGGACCTTTCCCCGCAGTCCATGACCATGGTCGAGATCGCCACCCGCATGGACATATACGGCGTGAAGGAGGTCATGATCTACTCCGCCCTCGACCACGTCTCCAAGCGGGACCCCCTGCTGAAGGTGATGGAGGAGAAGATAAGCAAGGCCGGGATGGGGCACAAGCTGGTGACCGAGGTCCGCAAGGAGCCGGCGCCGGCCATCCTGAAGGCCGCCGAATCGCACGGCGTCACCATGATCGCCATGGCCGCCTCTGGAAAGGGGAGGGTGAAGGAGTTCATCGTCGGAAGCACCTCCCTGGGCGTCATACGCCGTTCCGGTCTTCCCGTTCTGCTGGACAAGTTCCCGTTGGAAGCGAGCGATGACCCGCAGGGTTATTGTGACAAGTGCCCCGCCCTGCTCGACCGGGTGCTGGTCGCCATCGATCTCAGCAAGGCCTCCAAGGTCATGCTCCCCTTCGTCCAGCAGCTGATCGACGCCGGGGCGAATAAGATGACGCTATTCCACGTCGTTCAATCTTCCAAGTACAGCATGGCCGACGACAAGCGTTTCCAAGAGGTCAGGCAGAAGATGGAGACGTATAAGGGCAAGCTCGACGCCAAGGGCTGCGATATCGACGTGCACCTGCATTTTGGGACGACGACATACAACATCCTGGAGGCGGCGCGGGAGATCGACGCCACGCTGATCGTTCTCGGAACGACTGGAAAAGGCTACCTGAGGGGGGCGACCCTCGGGTCGACCTCGGAAGAGGTCGTGAAAGGCTCGACCAGGCCGCTGCTGCTCATTCCGTCCTGATCAGAGGAAGTGCTCCCGTTCGTTAAGCTCCCGGATCCGCTGCCTGAGCTTCTCACCGTAAACAGGATGGGTAATGGCAAGCTCCAGCTGCGAGTTCAGCCATCCCGGTATGTCCCCTATGTCGTATCGCTTGCCGACGAACTCCCAGGCCAGCATACCCTCCTTCTTCTGCAGCAGACGTAGAGCGTCAGTGAGCTGCACCTCCCCGTTGTGGCCGGGCGGCGTGTTCTCCAGGCACTCGAATATTCCCGGCGTCAGCACGTACGTTCCGGCGATGCACAGGTCGGAGGGGGCATCCTCCGGCCTCGGCTTCTCCACCAGGTCCTTAATATCGTAGAGACGGTCGCCGATCTTGACGGCGTCCAGGACCCCGTAGTCCTTTACCTTCTCCCCGGGCACGCGCTCCGCGGCGATCACCGACTTTCCGGTGCGGGCGTGGACATCCATGAGCTGCTTCACGACCGGTACCTCGGAAACGTGTATGGTATCCCCGAGCATGACGGCGAACGGCTCGTCGCCGACGTGATGCCTTGCTTGGTAGACAGCGTCGCCCAGGCCGCGCTGCTCGTGCTGTCTTATGTAGTGAAGATCGGCCATCTCATGCAGACCGCTGATGCTATCCAGCAGCGCTTTGCGGTTCCCGTTCTTCAGGATGCTCTCCAGTTCGAACGCCCGGTCGAAGTGGTCCTCTATGGTACGCTTGTGCCGGCCGGTGACGATGATTATGTCCCTGATGCCAGCTTTGACCGCTTCCTCTACCACGTACTGGATGACCGGCTTGTCGATGACCGGGAGCATCTCCTTGGGCTGCTCTTTGGTCAGCGGAAGAAAACGCACGCCCCATCCAGCCGCCGGAATGACCGCCTTCATGACTACCAGCATATCCCTTCGTAGTTATTGGTCTTTGTCACGCCACGACCGTCAACGACCAGCATGCTGCCGTAAAGCGAAGGGTCGGAGAACTCCTGCCATTCCGTCAGGATCAGGGCGGAATCCGCTCCCTTGAGGCACTCCTTGGCCGAGGCGCAGTAGGTGATCTGCGGGAACTCCCGTCTGAAGTTGTCCATGGCCTGCGGGTCGTACGTCCGGACCTTGGCCCCTTTGCGCAGAAGCTCGGCCACCACCGTCAGCGAGCTTGCTTCCCGTATATCGTCCGTGCCGGGCTTGAACGCCAGGCCCAGGACGGCCACCGTGCTTCCGTAGACCTCGGTGCGCTTCTCCAGCAGCTCGATGACCTTCCTGGGCTGCATTTCGTTCACGGAGAGCGTGGCGTCCAGCATGTCCGTGCGGACCCCGAGCGACCGGGCCTGCGCCCTTATCGACTTGACGTCCTTGGGGAAGCAGGAACCGCCGAAGCCGCAGCCGGCCTTGAGGAACAGCGGACCGACGCGGGGGTCCATGCCCACGCCCTTGGCCACCTCGCGAAAGTCCAGTCCCAATGATTTGCATAGGTTTCCGAGCTCATTGACCAGGGATATTCTGGCGGCCAGGAATGCGTTGGAGGCCATCTTGATCATCTCCGCCGTGGAGAGGTCGGTGCGCAGTACCGGCGCCTCGATCCTTTCGTAGAGGGAGGCCACTTCGCCGTACGTCCTATCGTCCGTGGCGCCAATCACCACCCGGTCCGGGTTGAGGAAGTCCTGGACGGCCATCCCCTCTTTCAGAAACTCGGGGTTCATGGCCAGTCCCATATCCTCAGCGGACCTGCCGGATGTTTTCAGGAGCAGAGGCCTGACCACGTCCCTGGTGGTGTTCGGGGGAACGGTGCTCTTCACCACCACAGTGTGTCGTCCCTTCTTTTTAGCGAGGGCCTTTCCCAGGTCCTCCGTGGCCTTCAGAAGATACTTGAGGTCCAGTGAGCCGTCCTCGTGGGACGGCGTTCCTACGCACAGGAACGTGATGTCCGTGCCCGGAACCTCGGAGTAATCGGCGGTGGCCCTGAACGAGCCGGATCTCAGGTGCTTCCGTAGCAATTCCTCCAGGCCTTCCTCGAATATCGGGGACACGCCTTCGTTTATGCGGTTCACCTTCTCTCGGACGGTGTCAACGCAGAGCACCTGGTGGCCGAGTTCGGCGAAACAGACCCCCGAGACCAGTCCGACATACCCAGTGCCGATTATGGATACCTTCATTGGAACAACCTTTCACAAGAATGCGATGAAATTATTTAAGCTGCGACCAGGTCGCGCTCCAGTCGTGGAAAGCATTACTAAATGGCATGGTGATTGCCCTTTCAAAGGTGCCTAGTTGCCCGCTGACATGCCTACCTATCGGATCCTGGTGATAACCCCAGACTATCCGCCCCGCTACACCGGCGGCTGCGCCTTCAGCTGCCAGCTCCTGGTGGAAGGGCTAAGGTCCCGCGGGATACGCACCGATGTGTGGGCTTTCAACGGCGATCCCTCTCCTCCGGTCGAGAGCGACATGGGGGACACCGTTTACTTCCGGACGTCTCCCACTCTGGGAGGCTTGAACCGATTGGCGTACAGGGAGCTGCGCAAACGGGCGCCGGAATGCGACATAATTCACGTCTACAACACCCAGCAGCTTCCCGCGGCGGTTCGGTACGGCAGGCAAAGGAACAAGAAGGTCACGGCCACCCTGAACAACCTGGCCCCGATCTGCACGAACCCCAGCGAATACGTGGAGGGGGAATGCGCGAACTGCCGCCCGCTGGATTCCCTGGCCTGCGCCATGCGCCGCCCCGGGCCGCTGCGGATGCGGGCCTTCATGCCCTACCATTGGCTGCAGTTCATCTGGTTGCATCGGCGGTCCCGGCGGGCGGACGGTTACATAGCCCTCTCGGAAGCGACACGCCAATGCTATCTGGACGCCGGCTACGATACGGTTCGGATCAGGCTCATCCCGAACATGTACGATCCCCAGCTGCGAACGGACCCCTCCCTGTCGACCAACGTCGGACGCAACAAGGTTATCCTTTACGTCGGAAGGCTGGAGCCGGAGAAGGGGCTTCAGGTCCTGATAAAGGCGTTCGCCCTGCTCACCGAAGGAAGCGTGCTCTATATCGTGGGGAAGGGCAGCTACGAGCCGCAGCTGAAGCAGATGGTCAGCGACATGGGTCTGGAGGGCAAGGTCATATTCACCGGGTTCATGGAAAAGGAGGAGATCGGCCGGTACTACGACATGGCCGACGTGTTCGTGCATCCCGCGCTCTGGCCGGAACCATTCCCGCGGACGATCCTGGAGGCCCTTTCGCACAGGTTGCCGATGCTGGTCTCGGACAGCGGGTCCTCCGCCGCCATACTGGGCAAGGCCGCCCTATCATTCACGAACGGTGACGAGTCTGATCTCGCTAAGAGGCTCCAGCTGCTGCTGGATGACGAAATGCTTCGTCGCCTCACGGCACAGGCCGGGGAGGAGGTCCTCCGCCGGTACCACCCGGACACCGTGATGGCGCAGATCATGGACTTCTACGGTTCCTTGCTTTCCTGAACCGGGGTCGTAACGTCCTCCGCAGGGTTCTGTGGGACCTCACTGGCGACCTTCTCTTCCTCCGCCTTCTTCTTCTCGGCCGCCACCATGGCCTCGGCCTTCCTCAGCTTTCGCTGCTTGCGGCTCTCCTTGGTCCGCAGGTCCTTGGGGAAGCCGGCGTCCTTCCATTCCGGGCGGTAGAGCAGCAGCTCCAGAACATAGTAGACGATCCACAGCGCGGTGCCGACCATCACCAGCAGGAGCAGCTTGGAGAAGTCCAGGTTGATCGATATCTCCTCTATCGAATCAAAGACGAACTGCCCTCCCAGGCCCAGCACCCATATCCAGTACAGGGTGACCAGGACCATTGCCACGGCCGGAACGAAGCGGGATACGGATCCTTTGGGGTAGAACCCCTTGAAGAAGGCCAGGGCGGCCATGGGGACGCCGAGCATCACCATGTAGGTGGAGATGTCATCCAGGTTGGACATCATGGAGTCCACCTCCTCCACGTTCAGGGAGGAGAATCCCGCCTTCATCAGGATGATGACGATCAACGGAATGACCACGAACCCGATCAACGTGGAACGAGCCAGCTTCAGACCGTTGAACAACGAACCGTACCTCAACCGGAAGTCGTGGTAGAAGCGGTGGTCCTCGGGGTCCTCCTTCTCCTTGACCGCGATCCTGCCGTCCTTCTCCAGGAACGGTCGGCGGTGATCGGCGAACTCGCCGAACTGCATCAGCACCGCCAGCAGGGCCGGGAAGAAGAAAAGGACGAATATCAGGTACAGGTCCAGCTCGAAGGCCTCCTGGGCGATGACGTCCTCGGTGCGGCCGCCCAGCAGCAACGAGAACACATAGACGATCACCAGCACGGAGGCGGTGATGCCGAACAGGAAGCGCGAATAGCTTCCCTTCGGGTACGCGCCCTTGAAGAATCCTAGGACGGTGAGAACGATACCGAAGATGAGCACCAGGGTCTGCATCTCCGTCAACAGGTCGGCCACCCTTTGCGGCCCGTCCTGGTTAGACAGTGCCACAAGTCCGAAGGCGAACAGTATGTACGGAACGGCCAGGTATTTCAGGGCGTGCACCGCGGCGGTGATGCTCCCTTTTGCTAGGGAGAAATACTTCTTGTCGAACTCGCCGATGTTCATGATCACACCCCCCACTGCTCGATGAACACCTGCTCATCCAATCCGTTATATGACTGATAGTAAACGTTCAACCGGATGCCTACCTGTTCATCTCCATAGCTCACCCGATCGTACGCGTCCTGCGACAAGGGGATCCAATAGGTGTTCGATACCTGGTCCCACATCACAACAAATTCGCTCACGCTGCCCTGAATTCCTTGAGTGTCCCAGTACTCGAGGTAAACCTGGGCCTGTTGCCCCTGGTAAATCTGGTAGGTTCTGAAGCTGTAGGAAACGATCAGGTAATGGTCGTAACCGTCGCTGTTAATGCTAGCGCTTTCCCATTGCAGGTCGAGGTCGTAAATGGGATCTCCGTTCCCTCCGCCTCCTCCCCCGCCCATGTTCAGATCCCCTTCGTCATAGGTCGAGCAGTCCAGGATGTAAAGGGTGGTGCGCACGGTGGCGTTAGCGGTGCTGTTCATCAAACGGTCGTAAGCTTCCTGTGAGAGGGGTATCTTCGCCATTTCGTTCACCTGCGGCGACAGATGGACGGACTGAGTGACATTGCTGGTGTACCCGTTCTCGTCCCTGTATTCGGTGACCGTGATGGTCTGAAGTCCGTTCAAAAAATCATCAGCCCGGAAGGAGAACGGCACGTTCACGAACCGATCGTCTCCCTCCTCCGTGGTATAGGCGTTCCACTCCTCGACCTGCAGGTCTCTGATGAACGGACCCCATCCCATGTCGCTCCCGGCCTCCACGCTGAGCTGCACCATGTCCAGGGTGTACTTCGCGGAGATCTTGGCGTCGAACATCATCTCCGTGCCGTTGAATATGAGGTCGGAACGCACCTGCCGGTCCAGGTCGAGCAGGTCCAAGGCTATCTCGATGGACACATCGGTCTCCTTTCCGGCGGGTATGTCCATCTTCTCGCCCTCGCTCTCCGCCAGCACGTCCCCGTCATCGTTCATGAAGATGAAGGAGACCTGCAGATCATTAATGTCAAAGAACCCGTCGTTGCGGACGGTTATCGGCATCTCCACGCGAATGGTGCTGTCGTCGAGGGTCATGCCGCCCTCGTTTCCACCATCAAGGTCGAGACCGATGCCGCCCGTTAGCAGCGGAAGTATGCTCAAAACAACGATCGCCGCCACCATCAGCTTGAAGGCGACGATGATCAATCGGGTGGCCACTAGGGGCAGCTTCATGCAGAGACGCAATAACATGTTGATTTATGAACCTATGCCGCTGCCAGTCGTCCCTCGTTGATCAGGGCGTAAAGTTAATTGGCATAATGACCATAGGGACGAACGTGAGCGAGATCAGGGTGAGGAAGCGCAAACGGCTCCGGGAGAAGGAGCTGAAGGCACTGACGGACGCGTTTCGTTCGGCCACCGGCGTGGACATGATCGGTCCCAAGGACACAGTGGACACCGCCGAGGGTCCGGAATGCGAGTTGATCATCATCAACAACGTCATCGAGGGCATGATGGTCGACGGCCGTCCTTTCCCGACCATACGCGGGCTCCTGAAGCACAAGGCCACCAAGAACTTCGTCTCAGTGGACATGGGCGCCGTGCCCTACGTGACCAATGGAGCGGACGTCATGGCCCCAGGAATAGTGGAGGTCGACCCGGACATAAAGGAAGGGGACCTGGTCTGGATACGGGACGCCACGCACAAGCGGCCCTTGGCCATCGGAAAGGCGCTAGCGTCCGCCGAGGTCATGTCCGCCAAAGGGCCAGGCAAGGTGATAAAGAACCTGCACTTCGTGGGCGACAAGATATGGAAGTACGACGAAAGGTGAGCCGCCGTTCGCCTGCTGGGGTGCGATTCAGATAGATTAATATCGAATAGATGCCATAACTCAGGCAACCGAGGGATGCAATGCCGATTCTCAAGAAACCGCTGGGAAAGGGGAAGGAAGACGTCAAGAGCGTGGAGACCGACCAGTACATCGATCTAGGGGCGTTGTACTTCCAGGAGGAGAGCTCCGTCTCCGCTGGAGGCATTAAGATCGCCGAGATCTACCGCTACGAGGACGTGGGTCCGATAACTCAGCCGGTGTACCAGGGCAACATCCTCATGATCGACTACTCGCCGATCGCCAATGACCAGAACACCCTGAAGCGCATCACAAACGAACTGAAGTCGGTAGCCAGGGACACCAACGGGGACGTGGCGGCCATCGGCAACAACTTCATCGTCGTCGCGCCAAACGGCATCCGCATCGACCGGAAGAAGATAAAGGGCGGCTACCAGTAGGCCCCCGGCCCCCATCCCGGGGCCCCAGCTCATTTTTCATGTCCGGGCAGAAGATAATCCACGACAGCGTGCACGGCAGCGTCGAGGTGGACGGCGCCTTTCTAGAGTTGTTGCACCGGCCCGAGATGCAGCGGCTGCACGGGGTCAAGCAGCTCGGCCTGGCGCATCTTGTTTTCCCGGGCGCCAACCACACCCGCTTCGAGCATTCCCTCGGCACGTACCACGTGGCCGACCTGATGTGCGATGCGTTGGAACTTTGCAAGGAGGACCGCGATCAGGCGCTGGCCTCGGCTTTGCTACACGATCTTGGGCACGCCCCGTTCTCGCACACCCTCGAGGAGGTTCTGGAGAACCGCTTCTCCCTGGACCACATGGAGATCGGGGCGGCGCTCATCGATGGCCGCAGGAGCGTCTTCAGGGAGGACGAGGAGGAGCTCATCGGCAGCATCGGCACCATATCCGAGCTGCTGGAGCGGAACGGCATATCCTCCGAGGCGGTCTCGGACATCATCGTCTCCCCGGGGCACAAGGCCCGTCGCGGGCAGAGCATGATCACCGAGGACAGCGGGCAATCCCATTTCAACTCCCACGATTACCTGAACCAGATGCTCCACGGGCCGGTCGACGCCGACCAGATGGACTACCTGCTTCGGGATGCTCACTATACGGGCGTGGCCCACGGCACCATCGACATAGACCGTCTCATCCACACCATCGCCTTGCACCACGGCGACATCGTGGTCAAGAAGAACGGCATGGTGGCCGCCGAGGGGCTGATGGTCGCCCGGGCGCTGATGTACACCTCGGTCTACTTCCACAAGACCGTGCGCATCGCCGAGATGATGCTCTGCAAGGCGGTGGAGGCGGCGGACGATTCCATTGCTGACGGTCTGCAGAGGGAGAGCGATGCCTCCCTCATAGAACGGTTGATCGCCCAGGGCGGGCGTCCCAAGCGCATAGTCACGCTTCTCCGCTACCGCCATCTGTACAAGCGCGCCTTCTCCGTGTACGTCCCGGACATGAGCGAGGAGGACGCCGAGAGATTGTTACCTATAACGGAATACCGCCGGCGCAAGACGGCCGAGGCGATGATCGCCGGCCGGGCTGGCATAGATCCGTCCGAGGTCATTCTCGACGTTCCGTCAAGGCAGCTCATCACCGGCGAGGTGCGCAAGGGCAAGACCGAGGTGCCGATACTGAACGGGGAAAGGGTGCGACCGTTGACCAGGTTGAGCCCCATCAGCAAGGCGCTGCAGTCCCGCGGAGTGCACGACTGGGCGGTGATGGTGTCCTGTCCCGAACGGTACGTGGAAAGGGTGGAGAAGGCGGCCATCCGAACGTTGAGCGACCTCTAACCCTTCATCACACCGATAGGTGTGAGCTTGGCCACCGGGCGTGAAAGTCCAGCACCGACGACCACGCGGATGACGTCATCTATGTCCTTGTAAGCTCCGGGCGCCTCCTCCTGGATGCCGTCGCGGGTGCTTCCTTTGAGGTAGATGCCCTTGGCCTCCATCTCCTGAGTTATCGCTTTAACGGAATAGGAGCGCATGGCCGCCTCTCTGGACATGATCCTGCCCGCGCCATGGCAGGTCGATCCGAACGACTCCTGCATAGCGCGTTCGGTGCCGACCAGCACATACGAACCGGTGCCCATGTCCCCCGGGATCAGCACTGGCTGGCCCACGGAGCGGTAGATCGACGGGACCTCCGGGTGCTCGGCCGGGAAGGCCCTGGTCGCTCCTTTGCGGTGCACGTACACCTTGCGCCTCTTCCCCTCGTAGGTATGCTCCTCCACCTTGGCGATGTTGTGCGCCACGTCGTAGACCAGGTTCATACTCATGTCCTCGGCGCGGCGGGCGAACACCTTCTCGAAGGACTGGCGCACCCAGTGCATTATCATCTG
>DAML01000012.1:18566-111116 GCA_002497075.1 Methanomassiliicoccaceae archaeon UBA472 | reverse complement strand
ATGTCCCCCCAGACGTGTATGCCGTTCTGCTCCGAGCACTCGCACCACAGCGGTCCGGACAGCTCGCTCGTGCCGTAGATGTCGATGGCCTTTATGCCCAGTTGGTCGTAGATGCGGTCCCGCATCCGTTCGCTCCAAGGTTCCGCGCCCAGGACCCCCAAACGCAACTTGGTGTCCTTGCGGATGTCCACGCCCATCTTCGCCGCCACCTCGCCCATGTGCAGGAGGTACGACGGAGTGGCGGCGATGACGGTCACGTTGAGATCGCGTACCAGGTCTATCTGGCGTTCGGTGTTTCCGGTGGATGCTGGAACGACCGCCGCGCCGACCTTCTCCGCGCCGTAATGCAGTCCGAGGCCACCGGAAAAGAGTCCGTAAGTGTAGCAGACCTGCAGTACGTCGTCCGTGCCCACGCCGGCCGAGACGAGCCCGCGGGCCACAGATTCCGACCACGATTCAATGTCGTTCTGGGTGTAACCGACGATGGTCGGCTTTCCGGTGGTGCCGGAGGATGCGTGGTACCTGACCACCTCTCTGGGACTTGCTAAGAACAGTTTGTCCGGATAGCCGTCGCGCAGGTCCTTCTTGGTCATGAACGGTAATTTCCGAACATCATCCAGCTCCTGGATGTCCTCGGGCGTCACGCCCGCGTCCTTCATCTTCTGTCTATAGAACGGGGAGAAGGTGTACAGCTTGTAGACCAGCATCTTAAGCTGCTTCAGCTGCAGCGCCTTCAGCTCCGGGACCGGCATGACCTCTACAGGGTTCCAATAGGACATTTGTTTCACCTCAGCCAGCTACCTTGCTCATCAGTGGAATGTCACGTTATCCAGAAGCTTCAGGCCTCCGGTCAGCAGGGACCTGATCCCATTCTCGATATCCTCTACCCGGACGATAAGGACGGCGTATGGAGGGTTGCGGTAACCGTAGCCGTACTCGATGTTGATGTCCTTCATCTGGTCCGTCAGATCGAACAGTCCGCCGGGGGTGTCCTGCATCTGTATCGCCAGCACCTCGGTGAACTTGACGACGAAACCATCCTTGATCAGGAGGTCCTTGGCGATCTCGGGCTTGTCCACCAGCACGCGGATGACGCCGTAGCCGGCGCCCTCGGCGATGCTGAAGCCTAGGATGTTGATCTTGCCCTCCTTGAGCACCTTGGCCACCGCGCCCAGGCGGTTCGGCCGGTTCTCCGAGAAGATGGAGAGCTGCTTTATCCGGTACTTGTCGTTCTCGCTCATCAGTATTCCCTCCTGTCCATCACCCGCTTGGCCTTGCCCTCGAACCGGGGCAGGGTGCCGGGCTGCACCAGCTCCACGTTGGCCGAGACGTTCAGCACGTTCTTCAGCCGGTTGGAGATGCGCTCGCGCAGGGCGTTCAGCTCGATGATGTTGTCCGTGAACGCCTCTGGTTTGAGCTCGGCGCGGACCAGCATGGTGTCCAGGTGGCCCTTGCGGTCCACCACCAGCTGGAACTCGTTGCCGACCTCAGGATGCTGCATCAGCGAGTGCTCCACCTGCGAGGGGAACACATTGATGCCGCGAATAATAATCATATCGTCCACGCGCCCCTGGATGCGAGTGATACGTGGGTGCGCCCTGCCGCACGGGCAAGGCTCCTTCATGATCGAGGTGATGTCGCCCAAGCGGTAGCGCATCATAGGGAACGCTTCCTTCTGCAGCATGGTGACGACCATCTCTCCCCTCTGCCCCGGCTCCAACGGCTCTCCCGTATCGGGGTCGACTATCTCCAGATATGCCAGGTCTCCCCAGAAGTGAATGCCGTCCTGCTCCGCGCACTCCATGAACAGCGGTCCGGACAGCTCGCTCGCCCCGAAGCAATTGAAGCCGCGTATGCCCATCTTCTCGTAGATGCGGTCCCGCATGCGGTCGCTCCACGGCTCTCCGCCCAATAGTCCGTAACGCAGCTTGGTGTCCTTGCGGATGTCGATGCCCTTCTTCTCGGCCACTTCTCCGAGGTACATAAGATACGAAGGCGTGGCGGCCATGGCCGTGACGCCTAGGTCGCAGATCAGCTCGAGCTGCCTGTCCGTGTTACCGGTGGATGCCGGGATGACCGTCGCCCCGATCTTCTCCGTGGCGTAGTGGAATCCCAGACCGCCGGAGAACAGCCCGTAGGTGTTGGCCACCTGGATAACGTCGTGCTTTCCCAGCCCGAAGGAGGTCATGGCCCTCGCCAGCGACTCGGACCAGTTCTCCAGGTCGTTCTTGGTGTAACCGACGATGGTGGCCTTGCCGGTCGTTCCCGAGGAAGCGTGATAGCGTAAAAGATCGCCGCGGTCGCGCATCATTAGTTTATCAGGGTAGCCGTCGCGCAGGTCCTTCTTGGTCATGAACGGAAGTTTCCGAACGTCCTGAAGCGTCCTTATGTCATCCGGGGTGACCCCGGCCGACCTCATCCGCTCGCGATAGAACGGAGAGAACTCCCACATGCGGCGAGTCTGTATCTTCAACAGCTTCAGCTGAAGGGCGTCCAGCTGGGCCTTGGGCAATTTCTCGATATGGGGGTTCCAAACGTCCAAGTACCTTCCTCCGGGGCCACAGGCCGGCGGCAACCCGCTCGGTCAGGCGTGTACGGTGATAACACGCATCATATATATGCTCTCCAGGGTCTCCTTCGCCCTCAGAATGCCTTGTCGAACAGGTCTATCAAAGGCCTCTGGGCTGAATCTGCCAGCTCTCCATTCGGGTCCTTCCAGAGCCACAATACCCACAGCAAGCTGCTGGTCAGACCACCGAGGACATCAACGTAACAGTCGCTCAACGTATCGCTCAGAGAATACTGCATGCCAGTACTGGCCAGGAGGTCCCCGGTGAACTCGGCGATCTCCCAGACCACCCCGATGAAGATGGAGAAGGCCATGATCATCATCGGATAGGCGCAACGGGGAACCTTGATCTTCAAAGAATGCGCGTCGAACAGGAACAATCCTAGGGCCGCGATCATGCTGACAATGGAAGAGGAGATGACATGGGTCAGCTCGTCCCACCACCACACGGTGTCGTACAGCTCCCAAACCAGGCCGAAGGTGTGCAATCCCACTGCCAGAGATGCCCAGACATGCATGTAGATCGGCATTCTGAACCACCCCGCCATCTCCAGCAATAACGGAAGGGCCAGGATGATGGCGCCCAGCATCGCCCCGTTGCCCGGATAGCTCCTCTCTTCGGAATAGGCCAGGGCTCCTATCAGAGTGACCACCACCTCGGATGCCAAGAAGATCGCCAAGGTGCTGTTCCTGACCCTCATCCGCTCCCCTCCTCAGGTTCCACCACCAGAAGGTCGGTGTAGTCCATTCTCCTCATGTCCCTCTTGAACAGCAGGCCGGATGTCACGCCGCCGACCACTATTCCGATCAGGGACCACATGAGATCGTCGTTGGACACATCATGTCCATCCATCAGGGAATAGGAGGTCTCAAGGAAGGTGAAGAACGAGGCCAGGGAAATGGAGGCCACGGTGGCGAATCCCAAGATGAACCGGTAGTTCATGTGGAACCCGGTCCTTTTGACCAGGATCAGAATTGTAAAAAGGCACAGCAACAGTGAGGCCATCATGGTGGTCAGGGTGCTGATGGAGCTCAGAAGGAGGCCTTCTTCCAGATCGAAAAGGCTCGATGCGACGTACACCGTGAACGGGATCACCATGAAAACGGTCAGGGGGCGCTGCAGCTCCGGTTCCTCTGGCTGGTCGAAGAGGGGATAGCGTCCAAGTATGGCCGCCACGATACCCATCTCCAGGATGAGCCAGTAGACATCGGCGCTCCTTACGCTGACCACCAAGGCCGCGGCGATGCTCAGATAGAACCATCCCCGGAACCCTTTCTTCCACATGGTATCTCAGGACCTCCCCGCACCGTCGATCGCACGGACCGTTCAGAACGTACGGCGGGGGTACCTGCCCTCCAGGTGCAGGTTCTTTAGACCGATGTAGCTCTGGGCGCTCCTCTCCGCCCTCTCCTTGATGGTGAGGTCGTTATGCCTTACGACCTTTCCCGGAAGCCCCATCACCACAGATCTCGGTGGGATCTCGGTCATCCCGGTGATTAGCGCGTTCGCGCCGATGATGCACTCGTCCCCGATTATCGCCCCGTCCAGTATTGTGGAGTTGATCCCGATTATGCATCTGTCGCCGATCTTGGCCCCGTTTATAACCGCCCCGTGACCGACGGTGACCATCTTTCCGATCACGCTAGGAAAATCATGGCTGGTGTGCACGACGGCACCTTCCTGCACGTTGCTTCCCGCTCCGATCCTGATGGAATTGGCGTCTCCGCGCAGCACGGCGGTCGGCCATATCGAAACGTCATCGCCCAGCTCCACGTCGCCGATTATCACGGCCGCCGGGTCCACAAAGATCTTGCGCTCAGGCATGTTGAACGATATGAAAATTATAGAAAAAATAGGTTGGCCTTACGGCTGCGCCGGCTTAGCGGCGGGGCGCCTCGCGGTGACCCTCTTGGGGAAGTACTTCAAGAGGATGACGTCCCCGATCGCCTGGATCCAACGGAATGGGACGTTCACGGCCTTGGAGTCCTCCACCAGCAGGGGGTTGGACTCGCTTATGAAGAGCCCGTCGACCTTGCGGGTATCCACGTCGATGACCAAGTTGTTCACGTTGCCCAGGAACACTCCGTTGGGCGTGTAGACCTGCATCCCTATGAGCTCAGAAGCCTCCTCTAACATCGGCACTCCCTTTGTCAGATATCGCCATCCTCTATTAAAAAGATTATCAGCGAGAAATCCTGGCTTACCGCATCAAGGGCGCCGTTCAGTGCCGCACTATCGCTACCATCGAAGGGGAAATTTCGCCTTCCAGGAAGGATTGTGATAAAGATTATATACGGTGGAACCTCAATACGGTTTTGTAAGCACAATGCACAACCGATTGAGCGGGGTCTTCTGATGGTCGAGGACGAGCTCGCCGAGATCAGAAGGCGGAAGTTAGAGGCATTGATAGGTCAGAGCGAACAAAAAGGAGTGAATAAATTGTCTGGAGTAACAGAGGTCAAGGATAGCACTTTCGAGGAGTTCATTAAGAGCGCGCCGCTGGTGATCATCGACTGCTGGGCCCCGTGGTGCGGTCCCTGCCGCATGCTTGCGCCTATCGTAGAGCAGCTCTCCGAGGAGTTCGAGGGGAAGATCAAGTTCGGGAAGATGAACACCGACGAGAACGAGAACACTCCCATGAAGTTCAACATCACCGCCATCCCCACCATGCTGGTGTTCAAGAACGGCGTTCAGCTCGACCGCATCGTCGGTGCTGGCAACAAGGACTTCATGAGGCAGAAGTTCTCCAAGTACTTCTGAGGGGGTGCGGCAAACCTTTTTCACCAAACCGTTTAATCATATAATTTTGATTAAGCTGGGATATTGATGGATTTCGACGTTGCTGTCATCGGAGCGGGTCCGGCCGGTCTTCAGGCCGCCCTGCACGCCGCGCGCAAGAAGGTCAAGGTCTGCGTTCTAGGAAAGGTTCAGAACAGCGCCTTGCTGAAAGCGGAGATCGAGAACTATTTTGGAACGGAGCCTCGGAGCGGCATGGAGATGCTAGAGATAACCGCCAAGGCGGCGGCAGGCTTCGGCGCGGTCCTCATGGAGGAGGACCTCCTGAACATTGAGATGGAGGGGGAATCCTTCAAGCTCAAGACCGAATCGTTGAAGGAGATCAAGGCCAAGGCCGTCATTCTAGCTCCCGGGATATCCCGTAAAAAGCTGAACGTGGAGGGTGAGAAGGAATACCACGGTCTGGGGGTGTCGTACTGCGCCACCTGCGACTGCAACTTCTTCAAGAAGAAGTCGGTGGCCGTCCTCGGGGACGCCAGCATGGCCGCTTCCGCCGCCTTGCTTCTTCGCGAGTACGCTTCAAAGGTCTACTGGGTGGCCAAGGAGTTCAAGGCCTCCCCGGAACTGATGGACAAGGTGAAGGCCACCGACATCGAGATGGTGCAGGCCTGGCCGACCAAGATACACGGCGACCAGGTGGTGCGCGGAATGATGTTGGACAACGGCCGAGACCTGACGCTGGACGGAGTGTTCATCGAGCTGGGCGCAAAGGGCGTGGCCGACCTGGCCATGGAGGTCAACATATTCCCGGACGAGAAAGGCTACATCGCGGTGAACCGTGAATGCGCCACCGACACCCCCGGGGTCTTCGCCTGCGGCGACGTGACCGGGCTGCCCTGGCAGCTGGCGAAGGCCGTAGGCGAGGGATGCGTGGCCGGGCTCTCCGCTGCCAGCTACGTCCGGAAGGAGAAGGAGTGAGATCATGAGCATGGTGGAGGAGCTGGTCTCTGGAATCCTCCGAAGCGAGGAAGGCTTTCGCGAGGCGCTTCGGCAGATACTTGAGGAGGAGCTGAAGATCTCCGTTCCTGAGTTCTGCGAGAAGACCGGTCTCTCCCCCAGCACGATCTACAAGATACTGCAGGAGCAGCGCGAGCCTAACCTGCGCACCGTTCGCGCGGTCATCAAGGGCGTCCGGAAACTGGACGCCAATCCCGGCGGCGAGTTCATAGCCGTCATCGCCAGCCGTCCCGTCCTGAACAAGATCGAGGAGAGGATGATGAAGGTGGGTGATAGGAACGTGCGGGTGAAGGAGTATCCCGCCAGCACCATGGAGGACGCCATCATCGCCGCCGTGAAGGCGGAGAGGGACGGAGCGTTGGCGTTGGTGTGCGCTCCGATAGTCGCTCCGACCGTGGAACAGATAGTCAGGATACCAGTATCGGTAGTGGTTCCGAAGGACAGCATGGTTCGCGCTATTGAGATAGCCGCGTCCAAGGTGCTGTGATCAGTCCGCCTTGACCATCTTTTCAAGCTTCGCCAAGATCTCCTTTCTGAGATTGGCGAATTCCATGGACGACCTGTCCCTGGGTCTTTTCCAGGGTATCTCGTATATCTCGGTGATGTGGCTCGGACGTTCGCTCATCACCACGATGCGATCGGCTAGGAATACCGCCTCGTCGACAGAGTGAGTGATGAACACGACGGTCTTCTTGGTCTCCTCCCAGATGCGCAGAAGTTCCTTTTGCATCAGGTTCCGGGTCTGAGCGTCCAAGGCCCCGAACGGTTCATCCATGAGCAGTATCTCAGGTTCGTTGGCCAACGCTCTGGCGATGCCCACTCTCTGCTTCATGCCTCCCGACAGCTCATGCGGGTGGGCGTTCTCAAATCCCTCAAGTCCAACCAGTTCTATGAGCCTCTGAGAGATCTCATGCCTGGTCTTAGGGGGTATCTTGCGCAGCTCCATTCCGAACTCGATGTTCTTCCTCACGCTTCTCCATGGGAACAATGCGAATTCTTGGAACACCATTCCGCGGTCCGAACCCGGGCCCTTGATATCTTTACCGTTTAGGGATATCACACCGCTGGACAAATTATCCAATCCAGCTATGATCCGCAGAATGGTCGTCTTTCCGCAACCGGAGGGCCCAAGGATGCAGATGAACTCACCCTTATCGACCTTAAGGGTGAATTCCTCGATGGCCACCAGCTCTCCTTGTTCTAGAGGGAAGGTTTTTCTCAATTTGTCAATGGAAAGCATCATTTCAATCCCATCCTTTTCGAGACCCTTTTTTCCACCCAACCGCTCAGTTCTGTGGTCGACAATCCCAGGATGGAGAACACGATCAGGCCAGCGAACACCTGGTCGAACCGATTGACCTCGGTCTTGAATTGAACGTACTGCCCGACTCCTCCACCAACGGCCCCAAGGAACTCTGCGGCCACAACGCACATCCATCCAATCCCGAGGCCAATTCTGATCCCGGTCATGATGTAAGGCACGGTCGACGGGATGATCACCTTGATGAACATGTCACTTCTTTTAGCCCCCAGTGTTCGGGCGGCGTCTATCAAGATGGGCTGAATGCTCCTGACCCCGAAGATGATATTGGATAAGAGAGGGAAGAAGACGCCGATGAATATGACGATGATCGGACCAACGATCCCTCCCATGGCGATCAGAAGTAGGGGTGCCCAAGCGATGGGGGCGATCGGTCGGAACACCTCGACCACTGGCTTGCTGAAGCTCTCAAATGTTTTTGAGAACCCCATCATTAGCCCTAACGGTACGGCCAGAATGAACGCCAACATGAAGCCCCAAGCCACACGGATGGAGCTGGTGATGATATTGTCCCACATGGTACGACCAGTGGTAATATCAGCGGTCTGGAAGGAGTCGATGAAAGCCTCGAAGACTATGTCCGGTCGCGGTAAAAAAGCGGTATTGATCCATTCAGACAGTCCCCACCATACCATCACGAACATTGACAAGGAGATGACCGCAATGACCAACGTCTTGACGAATTGTATCCTACGGTCCGTTTTCAAACTTACATCGGATGGCTTAAGGAACGCGATCAATTTCTTCGATATCTTACTCATCTCGACCATAGCCATCCTTCCTTTGAAACGTTCTTGGATAAAGGTGAAAAAATTAAAAGGTTTGGGGGGTTGACCTCACAATGCCTTGACGGTGAAACCGTTGGACGTGAAGTAATCCAGGAACATCAGGTGCTGGATGGACGATATTCCGGGGGTGGCGATAACCTTGCCGTTGAAATCATCAAGGGTGGTTATCTCCTCACTCACGAAAATGGCCGATCCAACCATGTTAACCTGGGCGATGACAGTGATATCAACTCCCCCGTTAAGATGGTTCAATATCGCTGGAGGGCTTCCAAGGTATCCAATGTCCACATATCCAGCAGCGAAGGCGTTCATGACCGCACCTCCATTGGCGTACGGTCCTCCTTCAGACGTCACGGTCGCTACACCATAGACCTCGAATAGGTCCTTGCCGTCTCCCCACAAGGTGTCATTATTAGCTACAACCCTCGCGAACTGGTGGAGATCTCCGACCAGGTATCCCAATCGGACAGGGTTGTCAGCATTGAGCACGGTGGTGCTGGGCTGGATGTCCATGGCCTCCTCAAGTAGCGAGGAGTTGAAATAGTTGGCCACAAAGTCATCAACATCAGCATATCCTCTTGTTCCGAGAACTGATTCCTCGATCAGGTTCAGATCGATGTACTTTTGAGTTATAACCCTCATCCATTCCTCAAAAGACTCCGTGATATTGTAAGTGAACACAATATTTGATACGGATCCGTTGACAACCTCAACGGACCGCTCAGAGAACTCCGCTCCCATTTGGAGCATTTTCGTATAGTTCTCGCTCTCCGGGTCGGCGATGGTGTTGATGATCCACTCGGTCGCCGCTATGTGGGCTTTAAGCGTTCTGAGCGTCAGGTCACGATTTTCCTCAAGGAAGGAATTGTCGACCGCAACCACGCAGCATGGATGGTCTTCCCAGATCTCATTTGACCATTTGTAGATGGTCGCCTCTCCGCTCAATAAGGCATCAGTTGCAAACGGTTCCCACGTTATTGCTCCGTCTATCTGCCCAGCTATTAACGCTTCCTTCTGTAGATTGGGGCCGATAGGGGTCCAATATACCACCTTCTCGTCATCATCCCCTCCCAGCATGGTGACTGCAAAAGCACCCACCACCACTATGGCGACGACGACGATTGCGATTATGGCAATCTTTTTATCCATTTGAAAGTCACCTGAGCAATTAAAATCGAAATATGGTATAAAGCATTTTTGTCTATTAAGGTAAAAATTATCCTATTTGTACAAATTACTAGTCATATTGCCCAACTGTACCCCGTTAAGTCGGGAATCGCTGGTCATAGCGGAGTTGCGGTCATTAAAATTAATTTTTAAGGAAGCAAGTTTACAAATTCTTAATACCCCGAGCATCTTATTGCATCCACTGATATTATGTTCGAGCTGAACGTGGTAAGCAATACTCCCCTCACTCCGATCGAGGACATCAAGGAGGCTTCTCTGGAGTTCCTGAAGCAGATCGGATACATATCCAAGGGCTACGATCCCAAGACGGACGTGGACAACATTCAGGAGAGCATACCTTACCGTCTCTTCACCGAATGCTTCCTCGGCAACCTGAACCGCGTGTGGGCCGTCGAGGAGCTTTCCGCGTACCTGAGCACCACCAAGCCTACCGTGTACCGCCATCTCAACAAGCTCAAGGCCATAGATGTCCTGGAAGATGTCTCCATCGATATCGGTGGGCAGAGAAAGAAGGGCTACCGCATAAGGTACGGCGATCTAGGTAAGGCCTGGAGCTTCACCGAGGCCAACGTCGACATGGCAATGCAGTCCTACCGCAGAACGGTGGAGCACCTGCAGCGCCTGGCCAAGGAGGAATAAGTATGGACGAGAAATACCCCACCAAGCTCACCAAAGGGTCCCGGTACCATCTGGTCATAGGGACCGGCGGCGGCTCCAGCCTGGAAATGGACGGGGAGTTCGTCGGGTATATGCAGTACGGAAGCGACATCGCTCTGACGATGCGCCTGGAGTCCGGGTCCCTGAGGGTCGTGCCGTCCCGCTCGATCATCTATCTGGACATCCTCGACTCCAAGGAGGAGAAGGACGAGCGCCCCAAGGAGAACGGGGTCTACTTCGGCTGACGTCCCAGGAACGGAAAGAAATGGACCGCCGTCAGGAATACCATCAGCATCTCATCCGCCTGCTCCTCTCCGGGGAGATATCCGACAAGGACGAGCTGCAGCGCAGGAAGGTCAAGCTAAGCGGAGAGTATGGCCTGTCAGGCGTCCCAAAGAACTCGGAGACGCTGGCTCTCGTTCCCAAGGAAGACCTTCCCGGCATCCTGGCGATATTGCGCCGCAAGCCCGTACGGACGTTGAGCGGGGTGGCGGTGGTGGCGGTCATGACGTCTCCGGCGCCCTGCCCGCATGGCAAGTGCACCTACTGCCCTGGCGGGGTGGAGAACAACTCCCCGCAATCCTACACCGGAAAGGAACCGGCCGCCCGCCGCGCCGCCGATAACGAGTTCGATCCGTACAGACAGGTCCGTTCACGCATCGACCAACTTTCGATCATCGGGCATCACACCGACAAGGTCGACCTCATCATCATGGGGGGAACGTTCACCTCCCGGCCCGAGGAGTACCGGGAATGGTTCGTGAAGCGCTGCTTCGACGCCTTCAACGGCACCGAGGCGCTCAGCCTGGAATCAGCCCAACTTACCAACGAGGGGGCGGAGCACCGGGTCATCGGCATGACCGTGGAGACCCGACCGGACGCGTTCAATGAGGACGTGGCGAGGGAATGCATGCGTCTGGGCGCGACACGGGTCGAGCTCGGCGTTCAGATACTGGACGATGATATACTCGCTTCTGTGAATCGGGGGCACGGGGTGGCTGAGGTGGCCGAGGCCACCCGCATCGCCAAGGACCTGGGGCTGAAGGTCTGCTATCACGTCATGCCCGGCCTTCCAGGGTCCGATCCGGAGAAGGACGTCGACTCGTTCCGGCAGATGTTCGACGACAGCCGCTTCCGTCCGGACATGATCAAGATCTACCCGACGCTGGTGGTGAAGGGCACCAAGCTGCACGAGGACTGGAGCGCCGGTAGATATCGCCCTTACAACACCGACGAAGCGGTGCGCGTCATCGCTGAGATGAAGAAGCTGGTTCCCGAGTACGTACGGATCCAGCGTATCCAGAGGGACATTCCCGTGCCCCTCATCGAGGCGGGGGTGGACAAAGGCCACCTGCGCGAGCTGGTCAAGGAGCTTCTCGCCCTGCAGGGGCAGGGCTGCCGCTGCATCCGCTGCCGCGAGGTTGGTCTGCTCGGCATAAGCGATATCGACCCTCAGGAACTGGTTCCCAGGGTCATCTCGTACGAGGCGTCCGGAGGCCGGGAGGAGTTCATATCGTTCGTGTTGGAAAACAACGCCCTGGCCGGCTACGTCCGCTTGCGGAAGCCGAACGGAAAGATAGCCTTGGTCCGGGAGCTGAAGGTCTTCGGGCGCATGGCCCGCATCGGTGAAAGGGACGGGGAATGGCAGCACCTTGGCCTGGGCGGGAGATTGCTGGCCATGGCCGAGGCGTCCGCGGAAAAGGACGGTTATTCCTCCATAAAGGTCACCAGCGGCGTCGGCGTCCGCGGTTACTACGCCTCAAGAGGTTACGAAAGGGCGATGCCGCACATGGAAAAACGCCTTGCCAGCGACAAGGATTAATCCCCGACGGCCAATATCCCCCCAGGGATGCGTATGGTATGCACGTTCTGCGGCGCCGCTTCGACCGAAGGGGCCATGGTTTGCTCGGCTTGCGTTGAGATGGTCAGAGAGGAACTCTTCCTGAGGGATTGGTCGGTGGACCCCAGGTCCGACCTGCGCTCCCTGGGCATCAGGAGCGCCTGCATGCGCATCGGTCCCAGTTCACAGGGGGAGGTGCTTCTTCGGAAAGGGAGCGATCCCTATCTTCTGGTGGAGAGGACGTTGCAGGCCGAGGACCGCTCTCATCTCCCCACGGTGCTGGACCACTACCTGGCAGGCATGGGGGTCGGGTTACATCTCATGGGGGATGAGCAGCTGCCGATGCGACCCCAGGTCAAGGAACTGTTGAGCATCCCAGACCGGGTGGACTACCAGGGGGAGAGATGGGGCCGGGCGCTGCTGCGCCTCGGCAACCTGCTGGCGCTGAGCGCCAGGGACATATCCCGATTACCGTTGGGTGACGACGTTAGAAAGGAGATCTTCCGCGACCGGGCCGCCCGGGCCTTAGCGCTTTACCTCCGGGCCGCAGCGGTGCCGGAGCTGGCTCCGATATCCAGGAGCAATACGGCAGTGCTCAGGATCTGGGGAGGGGACGGCGAAGGGCTCGGTGAGCTAAGATCGGCCGCGGTCGACGACGGAAGCCGAATGCAACTGGCCAAGGTCTACTGGGACATGGGGCGGGAGGACGAGGCCGCCGAGACGGTCGCCATGACCGATGACCTGCAGGAATCCATTTTGCGCCTGAGGAGGGGATGCCAGTGACCGATCTCTCCGAAAAGCTGGACCAGAACGAGAGGGGACGCCTGCTGGAAGCGGTGCGCAACCTCGGCGTTCAGGAGTACCGCGACCTGATGATATCGCTCTTGGGCGGAATGGGCGTCCGCGTGCAATCGGCGCGGGAGCAGCAGAGCGCCCTGGTCATACACGGGCAGGGCGAGGTGCCATACCTGGTACTGGCCTCGCGCACCGGGTTCTCCGACCCGGAGCTGGTGGTACGCTCCCTGGTCCAGGACGCCAAGAACGACGGGCGGGTCCCGGTGTTCATGTCCCTGCAGGAGCTGGACCCTGGCACCCTCAATCTGCTGGAGAACGAGGAGGTCTCGTTCGCTGACGCCAGCCGCTTCCTGTCCCTCCTGAAAAAGTACGGACTGGACGAGCAGCTCACGATCAAGGAGGACCTCAAGGTGCTGGAGGCCCGTGGCGACACCTGTTTGCCGTCGGTGTGCAAGCTCGAGGAGCTGCTGGAGGAGGCGGAGCAGAGGCGGAAGAAGGGGGACCGCTCCACCGCCGTCCGGATCTTGGACCAGGCATTGCAGATCAAGCCTTTGAACGACTCCATCTGGCTGAAGAAGGCCAGCTACCTCTCGGAGATGGGCAGGGGAGCCGAGGCGTTGGCAGCGGCGAACAAGGCCGCCGAACTTCGTCCAGGGGACGCGGGAACATGGTTCACCATCGCCCTGATCCATAATCAGCTCGGCGACCGGGAGCGAGAACTGGCCGCTTACGACAACGTGCTGCGCATCAACCCCGGTCACGCCCCGGCGATGCTGAACAAAGGAGCGACGTTATACGAGATGGGCCGCCTGGAATGGGCGCTTAAGGTCTTCAACGACATCGTTCACCGCTATCCCCAGGAGCCCCGCGGCTGGAACAACCGCGGACTGGCGCTCAAGAGCATGGGTAAGCTGCTGGAAGCGCAGGCGTCCTTCGAGAAGGCCCACGCATTGGATCCGGACCTCGAGGACCCCCTGATCAACATCGCCCGCCTGCGCGAGGAGCGGGGGGATATGCCTGGAGCGGTCGAAGGATGGAAGGGCGTGCTGCGGCTCGTCGATTCCCGAGCGGATATCTGGGCTCACCTGGGCACCTGCCTAAAGGCCACTGGCGAGTTCGAGGACGCCCTCACCGCGTTCGATCAGGCGCTGACGCTGGAGCCGGAGCTGGAACAGGTGCGGCGGGAAAGGGACGACCTGGCGTCACAATTGCACGTCGAGGAGGAGCAAGAGACCGTCCCCGCCGAGGAGAGGCCATCGGTCGAAGAAGATGTGACCGAGGGGACCGCTGAAAGCGACGTCACGGCCGAGGAGCCCGCTCCCCAGGAACAGCTATCCGTTCAGGCCGCGGAGGAAGAGGTGGCGTTGGAATTGGTTCAGGAACCAGGGCTTCCCGCCGAGCTCCCGGAGGACGTGTCCCTGCAGGTAAAGGAAACCGATGTTTCCGTGGAAACCGTCCCGGAGGCGATGCCCCTGACGGAGGTGCCGGCAAGGATGGCGCTCATCGCCAAAGAGGAACCCGGGAAGTTGGAGGTGGTACCCAAGGCCGCATTGCCCGCCCAGTTCCAGAACGGTCCCCTGGCCATTGAGCCGCCGGCCGGTCCGAGCGGAACGCTTGAGGAGCCGAGCGAGGGCAAGGAGGCGACCGTTGAAGAGGTCGCCGAGGTCTTTGAAGATCAGACCATCGTCAAGAAGGATTGGCCGTACGAGGTGTCACTGCCCCCGCTTTCCACAGAGCAGGACGAGAGGTCCAAGCAGGAGGCATTATTGCTTCTAGCTGGAAGAAAGTACGAGAAGGCCGTCAGCATTTGCGATCTGGCTTTGAGCGAGGGGGCCGACCCGGAGCTGCTCCGGCTCAAGGCTCGGGCGCTCCTGTCCCTCAACCGTGGAGAGGAAGCGGCCGAAGCCCTGAAGGAAGCGCTGAGGCACTCTCCGAACGACGCCCGGACCACTTTGGACCTGGAGGCGATGTTCCACCGTTTCGGAGGAGAGGGCGGGAAGCTGCTGCAGTCCCTACACTGCCAGGAATCGCAGTCCCGCCGCGCTTTGGAATTACTGGAAAAGCAGAGGTATAACGAACTGTCGCGTTTGGACGTTAAGAAGGGGGGCCTGCCCGTCCGGCTGTCCAAGTCCCTTGCGCTGGTCCGTCTCGGACGATATCGGGAGGCGTCCAAGCTCCTTAAGCCCCTGATCTCCGACTTCCCTGCCTACCCCGAGGGCTTGAGCAACATCGGGGTCTGCATGCGCTTCATGGGGGAGTACGATTACGACCAGGCGATACACCTGATGAGGCTCGCGTTGGAGGTGGATCCGCACCACTCCGACGCCATGAACAACATAGGCTGCACGCTCTTCGCTTCCGGAAAGTACGAGGAGGCCCTGGAGGTCTTCAAGGCCGCCGCGGACGAGGACCGCCGTCCGGAGTACCTGCTGAACCTGAGCAACGTGCAGATGGCCCTTGGCGACACCGCCGCCGCCAAGGACAGCCTGACCTCCGCCCTTAAGATGGAGGAGAGCGCGGACGTGCTTTACATGCTGGCCGTGATCGCCGAAGGCGAGGGTCAGTACAGGTGGGCGCTGAGCCTGTACCAGGACGCCCTGGCCAAGAGCCCGGGATTCCGCGAGGCGCAAACCGGGGCCGATCGCACCAAGGTGTTGGCCAAGAGGTGACGGAGGACAGCCAGAGCTGCCAGAACAAAATATGGAGTAAAAGTAAGGGGTTGGAGGTCTAGCGGGAGATGCTCATGACCACAACGTCACGAACATCCTTCATCTCGCTGAAGGGCAGGACCAGGCGGCCGTGGCTGTCAGTGCGGAACAGACGGCTGTCGATCTCCTCGGCAGGGACCACCAGCACATGGTTGATCTCCCCGGTGACGGTGTCGACCACGAAGTTGTCTATCATGCCCAGGATCTGACCGTCGTTGGTCATGACCGTCTTTCCTTTCAGCTCGGTTATGAACTTCCTCATTTGCGCACCCCAAACAGATGGTCCGATAGACTATCGCATGAGATTGAGCGTATTTATAGGTTTATAGGATGCTAGTCTGGACACCTCAGAACACCGCGTAGTAGCGGCATCGGCAGTACCCTTTTACAGCGTCCACCTCGGTGCTGCAATCATGGCAGGGAATGGGCATGGTCTCCATGGCCTCATCGATCCTGAACTTCTTCCCGGCCATCTTCTTGCACACCGGACAGGCGTCCTTGGCGACATCCACCTCGACCCTCTCGAAGCCTATGTCCTTGAAGGACTTCAGGTTGTAGCGGGCTATGATCTGCTGTATCACGAAAAGGTCCTCCTTCTGACCGACCTTGGCCAGCAGGTCAACCATCCCCTGGTACATCTTCAGTTTGAGGTCGGGATGCTCCGTTTTGATGACGTTGTCCTTTAGTATCTCCAGAGTGGCCACCCACTCCTGCGGCTCCTTGCCGGTGGCCAAGGACATCTGCCGCATCCGCATCTTAAGGTCCATCTCCCCCAGGAAGAACTGGGACAAGGTGCGCAGGCTCTCCTCCCTCTGGTCGAACTCGACCTTCTTCTCTGGAGCTTTGGCCGGCTCGGCCTTAAAACCGTCTATTCTCTTGATCTGGCCTTTTGGTTTCAATACTTTTACCATGATTGCACCTACCTGAATATTCCCAGGTCGTCGATCCCGCCCCGGGCCTTGTGAAGGTTCTTGCTCAGCATGTCGTACGTCTTCGCGGATTCCTTGTCCACCGAAGGCCGGGCGTTCTTGAAGGCCGCCTCGAAGTGTCTCATCTCCACCGCCGCGATGTCCTTATCCTCCCGCAGGGCGGCCATGGCCGCCTCCCGGCACAGGTTCTCGAGGTCCGCGCCAACGAATCCCTCGGTCCTGGAGACCAGGTCCTCGACATTGACGTCCTTCAACGGCATGACCCTGGTGTGCACCTGCAGTATGGCCCTCCGGGCCGGGGCGTCAGGGACGGGGACGAATATCAAGCGGTCGAAACGGCCAGGGCGTAAAAGAGCTGGATCGATGATGTCCGGGCGGTTGGTGGCGGCGATGACGGTCACTCCCTCCCTGGCCGTCAGGCCGTCGAGCGACGTGAGCAGCTGGTTGACCAAGGTATCGTATCCCTTCGAACCCTCGTACACCCCGCGGCGCGGGGCGATGGCGTCGATCTCGTCCAGGAACACTATGGACGGGGCCACCTGCTTCGCCTTCTTGAATATCTCACGCACGGCCTTCTCGCTCTCCCCGTACCATTTGGACATGATCTCCGGGCCCTTGATGCTGATGAAGTTGGCGTTCGATTCGTTGGCCACCGCCTTGGCCAACAACGTCTTGCCTGTCCCAGGCGGCCCATAGAGGAGTACGCCCTGGGACGGCCTTATGCCCATGCGCTTGAAGGCGTCGGGGTTGTCCATGGGCATCTCCACCATCTCCTTGAGCTGCCTCTTGACCTCCTCCAGGCCGCCTATGTCGCTCCAGCCTATGTTAGGCACCTCGACCATGACCTCTCGCAGGGCCGACGGTTCGATCTCCTTGAGCGCGGCGTCGAAGTCCTCCGCGGTCACCTTCATCTGGGATAGGATGTCCTGAGGGATGGCGCTGTCCAGGTCCATGTTGGGGACGAACCGCCCCAGGCATTTCATGGCCGCCTCGCGCGCCAGTGCGGAAAGGTCCGCCCCGGCGAAGCCGTGGGTGACGTGAGCGTACTGGTCCAGGCTGACGTTCTCATCCAATGGCATGCCCCGGGTGTGGATCTGCAGTATCTCCTTCCTCCCCTGGAAGGACGGCACCCCGACCTCTATCTCCCGGTCGAAACGGCCGGGACGGCGCAGCGCCGGGTCCAGAGCATCCTGTCGGTTGGTCGCGCCGATGACGATCACCTGTCCGCGGTCGGCCATGCCGTCCATGAGCGTCAGGAGCTGGGCGACGACCCGGCGCTCCGCCTCGTGAATGGAATCGTCCCTCTTGGGGGCTATGGAATCTATCTCGTCGATGAATATGATGGACGGGGCGTTCTTGGACGCCTCGTCGAACTTCTCCCGCAGGTTCTCCTCGCTGCCCCCGTACCACTTGGACATGATCTCCGGCCCCAGGATGGAGTAGAACGAAGCTCCGGATTCGTTGGCGACCGCCTTGGCCAGCAGCGTCTTTCCTGTGCCCGGAGGGCCGTAAAGCAGCACTCCCTTGGGGGCGTCTATGCCCAGACGGTCGAACAGCTCCGGGTGCTTCAGGGGCAGCTCGATCATCTCCCGGATGCGCTGCAGCACCTCGTCCAGACCGCCGATGTCGTCATAGGTTATCGACGGAACGAAGGTGTCCTTCTCCTCGGAGGCCTCCGACCGCACGACCATCTCGGTGTGCTCGGCGACCGTGACCACCCCGCTCGGGACGGTCGAGGCGACCATGTAAGGGGCAGGGCTCATTCCCCAGGCCATGTTGGGTATCATGATCTCGTCGCCCTTGACCAAGGGCCGTCCGAGCAAGCCTTTGCGCACCAGCTCGTCCGTTCCCGCGCCGAAGCTGACGTTGTTCACGCGCTTCTTCTGGGAGATCGCCGGCGCCAGGACGACCTTGCTGGCCAGCTGGGGGTCCGCCCTGGCCACGGTGACCCTTTCTCCAATGGAAACCCCGGCGTTGGAGCGCAGGACGCCGTCTATGCGGATTATGTCCTTGCCCTCGTCCTCCTGCTGGGCCCGGAACACCCTGGCCACGGTCATCTTCTTTCCGGTGATCTCGATGATCTGGCCTGCGTCGACCCCCAGCTCCTTGCGGGTCTTCATGTCAAGCCGGGCCCGGCCCAGGCCCACCTCGGTCTGGGATTGGGCCTTTGCCACGCGGAGAAGAACGGACTCTGCCATAAGTATCAAGGTCGAATCTGTTCTCTGGATATTAAGTTTGCATCAGATCTGCGAAAGGAATAATAGCGCACCCTCACTTCCCCCGCTCATGGATTTCTCCGCCGAGTGCGCTCCCTGCCTCCTGCGCCGTATACTGTTCCAGACCAGGCTGGTCGACCCTTGCAAAGAGGAGAACGTCATGTCATCCTGCCTGCGCCTGGTGGCGGAGGAATGGAGACCAGGCATAAACTCGGCGGCCTTGGCCACCAAGGTGCACCGGCTCTCGTACGACATGCTGGAGGTGAGCGACCCCTACGCGGAGCTGAAGGCGGAGGCCAACCGGGTGGCCGCCTCGCTGCTCCCGAGGGCGGAGGAGCTGGTGGAGGGTTCCCGGGACCGACTGAAGACCGCCATCCTGGTGGCTATCGCCGGCAACGTCATGGACTTCGGCATCGGGGGGTTCGAGAGCCCGGACGAGCTCAGGCACACCTTTGAGTCCCTGGTCTCCCAGGAGCCGGAACCGAACGACCTGGGGCGTCTGCGGGAACTGCTGCAGGGGGCCAAGGAGGTGCTCTATCTCTTCGACAACTGCGGCGAGATCGTTCTGGACATCCCCCTGCTCCGGGAGCTGAAGGCCATGGGCCTGAAGGTGACCGGGGTGGTGAAGGGCGAGCCGATCATCACGGACGCCACCTGGGAGGACCTGTCCTTGTCCGGGGCGGACAAGGTTCTGGACGCAGGCCTGACCACTGGCGTGTTCGCCATCGGTCTGGACCTGGACCGCGCGCCAGAGGCCCTAAAAGAAGCGTTCCAAAGGGCCGATCTGATCATCGCCAAGGGCATGGCCAACTTCGAGGCGCTCTCCGATACCGACATCAAGCCAATAGCCCACCTCCTGCGCAGCAAGTGCCATCCGGTGGCCAAGGCCATCGGGTCCAAGAAGGACCGCAACGTGATCAGGGTGTTCGAGCGGGGTGCCTGATGGCCGGAGCGAAGCAGGCGGTGATCCTGGCCGGAGGAGAAGGCACCCGCCTGAGGCCGCTCACGACCACCAGGCCGAAGCCGCTGCTGCCGGTGCTCGGCGTGCCTTGCATCGAGTACGTCATCCGTTCTCTGGCGGAAGCCGGCATCGAACAGGTGTTCCTGGCCTGTGGATATCGCTCCGAGGATGTCCGAAAGGCGTTGGGAGAAGGGGGCCGCTTCGGGGTGGAGATCGAGATGGCGTTCGAAAAGGAACCGATGGGCACCGCCGGGGCGGTTAAGCTGCTGGAGGACCGCCTGGACGGGACGTTCGTCGTCGGCAGCGGGGACACGCTGACGGACGCTGACCTTGGCGACCTGATCGACTTCCATCTCCGAAAAAAAGCGGAGGCCACCATGGGACTCACCGAAGTGGAGCACCCGGAGCAGTTCGGCATCGTCGGCGTATCGCCGGAGGGAAGGATCGAGCGGTTCAAGGAGAAGCCGCGCACCGAGGAGGTGTTCTCCCGGGTGATCAACGCCGGCACGTACGTTCTGGAACCCGAGGTTCTCCGGATGATCCCCGCGGGGACCAAGTACGACTTCTCCAGGAACCTCTACATGGACATGCTGGAGAAAAGGCGGGGATTGTACGCCACCCCTCTGAAAGGCTACTGGAAGGACATAGGAAGGCCTTCCGATCTATATCTAGCGAACATGGACATGGCCTCCCGCCGCCCCTCGACCCAGGCTCCGCCAGGAGCATTAGCGGTAGGGAACTGCTACTTCGGGCCGGGCGTCACCGCGTCGGCGGCTTCGGTGAAGGACAGTGCAATAGGCCGCGGCTGCGTTCTGAGGGGGACGGTCGAAAGGAGCCTTCTCCTGGACAAGGTGCTCGTAGGGAACGGCGCCTCGATCCTTGGTTGCGTCATTGGCGAAGGATGCCACGTCGGTGACGGTGCGTCGCTGCGCGATTGCGTTCTGGGCGACGGCGTCACGGTCTCCAAGGGAACGGTGCTGGCCGGAACGAACGTGGAGGCCGGGTCCTCCATCTGAGATAAATATTCGGATGGGATAGAGGGCGAACATGGCCGAGGCACCCCCCAGAACCCAAGCCCTGCTGCTGCTGGCAGGCATGATATGGGGCACCTCGTTCGTGGCCGGAAAGCTGGCAGTGGAGGGGACCGACCCCTATCTCTTCTCGGCTATGCGGTCCCTCGTTTCGGCGATCTCGATACTGCCGATCTTCTTCCTTTACAAGTTCGATTATGCCATCTTCAAGAGCAAGGCCGTGTGGGGCATCGCTTTCCTCAACGCGGCGGGCCTGATCCTGCAGAACGTCGGCCTGACGTACACGACAGCAAGCAACACCGTGCTGCTGGTCGACATAAACGTGGTGATAGTGGCGGTCCTGGCGGCGATCATCCTCAAGGAACATCTGAACCGGAGGACGGTCGCAGGGCTGGTCCTGGGCATGGGCGGCGTGGCGCTCATAGCCACCAAGGGCGACATCTCGACGCTGGGCGGCGGAAGTCTTATCGGCGATCTGCTGGTCTTCACGGCCGGAGTGGCCTGGGCCATGTACATCGTGTTCACCACCAAGGAGCTGAAGAAAGGTTACGAACTAGTGCACTTCACCTCGGCGATGATATTGCTGACCGCGGTGTTCGCCGTGCCGATCGGGCTGTTCATGACCGCCGATCATTCCGTCGGCGCGGGCGGAATATCGTTGGCGCTGTACTCCGGCATATTCTGCACCACGGTGGCCTTCATGCTCTATAACGTCGGCCTCAAGTCCCTGGGGGCCACCACCACGTCGATCATACTGCTGGTGGAGATGGTCTTCGGACTGTTCTTCTCCTTCCTTCTGCTGGGGGAGAGACCGGACCTGATCACCATGATAGGGGGCTCGCTGATCCTGCTCGCTATCGTGGTGATCTCCTTCAAAGGGCTGGAAAGGTCCCGGATCCGCCGCCGTGCCTAGGAGAAATCAAGCAGCCTCTTGGCCTCTTCCATGCGGTCCACGGTCATGGCCACCTCTTCCAGGGGGGTCATGGGGCCTAGCATGAACAGGGAATTGATGTTCACGCCGCCCCGGGCCAGCTTCTTGGTGATCTTGGCCAGTTCGCCAGGCTTGTCGGCCATGGAGACCACGATGACCTCATGCTCCACATATTCCAGCTGCGCCGCCTTCAAGGCGCTGCGGGCGCTGTTGTCGTCGTCGGTGATTATGTGCACCCTCGGCCTTCCCGCGCCAATGTCCGTGGCTATCCCGCGGATGTTGACGGCGTTATGGGCCAGGGTCTCCGTCACCCGGGAGACCTCCCCCGGGCGGTCCTGCACGTACACGTCGAACTGCTTGTAGGACATCTCTTTCAAATTGATGGTCCATGAAGTTAATACTTTGGAAGAAAGGACCGGAGTATTAGATTTATAGCTCGACCCCATACGTATCAGTATGCCCCAGGCCCTCAGGCCATTCGCCGTAACGGTGAATTGGAACCGAGCGAAAGACACCTTGGAGTGTGTCGATTCGCTCCTGCAGGGAAATCCCGAGGCGGAGGTCGTGGTGGTGGACAACGGTTCCAACGACGGGTCGTCCGCCCTTCTCAGAGATAGATATCCCGGCCTCACGGTGATCGAGAACCCGCAGAACCTAGGTTACGTCAAAGGGGTCAACATCGGCATCCGAACGGCCTTGGAGAAAGGGGCGACCCACGTTCTTCTGATCAACAACGACGCCGTCGCCCATCCAGGGATGGTGAAAGAGCTGCTGGGTTCGCTTGAGAGAAACCCGTCCGCCGGGATCGCCGGCCCCAAGATATTCTACTACGGAACGGACGTCATGTGGTTCAACGGAGGGCACTTCAATGACCTTCTGGGTTTTTCCACGCATCCCCTGATGGACCGCCGCGACGACGGCGGGGATGTGGAGCGCGAGGTCAATTACGTCACCGGGTGCGCCATGATGGTCCGCTCCCAGGTGTTCCGGGATGTAGGTCTATTTGACGAAGACTTCGACATATACGCCGAGGACCTGGACCTCTGCCTAAGGGCCAAGGAGAAGGGGCACAGCTCCTGGCTGGTGCCCAAGGCCACGGCCGAGCACAAGGTGTCCTTGTCCACCGGCGTGGTCGGCACCAACCTGATGACCCCTTACCGTTCGTACTACTACGGCCGCAACATGCTGATGATGGTGCGGAAGAGGATGAGGGGCACGCGATTCATAACCGGTTTCCTGGGCCAGACCTTCATACTCCTGCCGTACTACTTCCTGCTGATCAGCATGCAGAAGGCCCGGGGGTCTTTCATCCAATATCTAAAAGGGTACTCCCAGGCCATGATCTGGATGGTGCGGTCCTGATCACTTCTCGGGGATGACGCTGCTCAGGGTGTTCCAGAGATAGGCTATGCCAAAACCCAGGAACATCGGCCAGGTCTGAACGTTATAGCTCGTGGAGAACAGCATGTAGAAGAAGAACAGGCTGATCAGGAAGCCGGTGAAACCGGTGAACACCATCTTCATCCCGATGATGAGGCGGTCCCGCTTCCCGTGCGAGAAAAGGTACTTGTTGGCCACGACCAGATAGGCCATGGCGAGCACGAACGCCAGAATCGTGGAGTTCACCAGGTGGTCGTCGTACGCCACGTTCAGCGTGCCCATCAGGGCGAAGGTGAACGTCAATCCCAGCACCAGAGCGGATATGTACCTGCCCAGCATGTTGATGAAGAGGAAGTTGACCCCAAGCGCAGCGGCCTTGCCGGCCGGTCCGCATTGCCGGAGTATCGAAAGAATGACCCTCGAGGAAAGCTTGGACTTACCAGCGCGTCGGGATGAGAAATGGAACTCCAGTTCCCTGACCACGGTGTCCCGGGGCAGGAACTTGAGAATGTCGAAGAGGACCTTGAAACCGGCCCGTTCGAACTTGCGGCCGTACTTGGTGATGACCTCTTGGCACTTGTCGGTCCGTCCGCCGAAGAACCCGCTCATGGTGTCCTCGGTGGTCGGCCGCCTCATCACCGCCAGATAAGATCTTGCCAAGGCGTTGGCGCCCCACGACGCCAGCATGCGGCTGGAGCTCAGGCTCGCCTTGTCCTCCCGCTTGCCGACGGCCATGTCCGCGCCTTCGGCCAGAAGGTCGTACATTCCGCCCACGGATCCCGGGGGGTGCTGGAAGTCGGCGTCCATGACCACGAAGAGCTTCGTCCGGGTCTCCGCGATCCCCTCCATGATGCTGGCGGTGAGCCCGCGGTCGCTGGGGTCGCGGCTGAGGAGCCTTGCTTTGGGGTGGCTCGCAGCGAAGGAACGGACCAGTTCAGGGGTCTCGTCCTTGGAGTTGTCGTCTGCCACGATGATCGACGCTCCGGGGTAGAGCGAATCAAGGGTCTCCAGCATGGACTGGATGTTCCCTCCCTCGTTGTAAGTGGGAAGGATGACCGTCAAATCACCGTAGGTCTTCTGAGCCATCCCAATCCTCATCACAAGAATTTTTAAGCATATTTATAGATTGTCAGGTTTAGAATACGTGACGGACGTCATCCCCGGCTCTGACAATATTTATCCGTGTTCCCCTTTCTCCTAGCGATGCTGACCATATCGGCCGGGGTATGCGCTTACAACGAGGAGAAGAACATCCTCAAGTGCCTGCGCTCCCTGAGCTCCCAGAAGCTCGAAGGAAAGGAGCTGGTGGAGATGCTGGTCATATCCAGCGGCAGCATCGACCGCACGGACGAGTTGGTGCTCGAATATTCGAGGGACGTCGACGCCCGGGTCCGTCTGATAAGGCAGGAGAAGCGGGAGGGAAAGAACTCCGCGGTCAACGCGTTCATCGAGGCGGCCAAGGGCGACGTGCTGTTCCTGGCCAACGCTGACAACGTCATGAAAGAAGACACGTTCGATCTGATGGCCGAGCACTTCCTGGACCCCGAGACCGGAATGGTGGGCGGGCATCCGGTGCCTGTTAACGACAAGAACACCTTCATGGGCTTCGCCGTGCACATGCTCTGGGACATGCATCATCGGCTGTCGCTGATACACCCGAAGGTGGGCGAGATAGTGGCCTTCCGGAACACCGGGCTGCGCATTCCGGTAGGAATGGGGAGCGATGAGGACCTCATCCGGCGGGACATGGAGAAGCGCGGGCTCAAAGTGAGGTACGAACCGTCGGCCATGATCTACAACCGCGGGCCGACCAATGTGGAAGACTTCTTCGAGCAGCGTACCCGGGTCAACATAGGCGAGCGGTACATGAAGCGCTGGTTCGATTATGATATTCCAACGTGGGACAAGCGGTATCTGATCAACGCCTACCTCAGCTTCCTGAAGGACAACGCCAACCACCCTTTGAAGATGGCCTGGGCCATGTCCCTGGAGGCCTTCGCCAGGTTCTACGCTTCCGTCCATGTCCGGCTGGACAAGGGGGACCGGGCGGTCTGGCAGGTGGTGCAGAGCACCAAGGAAGTCGAAAAATGACCGTCTTTTAGACGCGTCAGCAATTTCGTTTATCTCTTTCTCAACACCAAGAACCCAGCGATCAGCACCAATGCGATTGAGCCTACGGTCGCGATAAGTCCGGCGGGAGTGAGCAGTGACGCCCAGGGGCTTATCCCATCCACGGTCACGTCTCCCAGCGCGCTCGAGGGGAGGTAGATCAGCATCTGATCGGCATCCCCGTCGTCAATGACCGCGTAACTGGGCTCTTCAGGATGTTCGTAGATCAGCACCATGGGATCTTGGAGCTGGAGATCGGTGCCCGCCCTCTCCACCCGCAGGCGCCCTTCGGCTACCTCCATGATCTCTTCCTCCACATGCACCAATAACAGCATCCCATCGGGGTTCTCCCCGCCGGTCCCGATCTGGAAACGGTTATGTTGCACCGAACGGACCTCTACCTGGATAACGGTGTTGTAGGTCACTACATCGGACCCCGCGCCCTCCTCGTCGATGGCCAGGAACACTTCGGCGGATATCCGTCCGTCCTCCACCGCCTCCATGAGCACCGTCTCCATCCATCCGCGCTCCGGGTCAACATGAGGTAGGAAGCGGATCAGGAGGTCCTTGCATTCGGTCTCGATGAACGTACCGTTCTCAAGGACATCGAACGGCTTGTCGGATACTATCAGCCCTCTTGTGACGTTATCGGAGACCACCAATTCGTAATAGGTGTCATTCTCCTCATCGGACTCCCTCTGCTCTACGACCACCAGGTCCCCGGCCAGCTCCAGGTTCACCATGGTCACCTGCTTCATCTTGGCGTGCATAAGTCCGGTCGGGTTGTCGTGCATGGTCAGGGATGTGTTATCGTCGCTCATCTTGACCAGCGAACCGAGAAGGTCCATCTCGGAAGGGATGAAACCTTCCAATGAGATGTTGTCTATCAGCACCTTTCTTCCGTTCGAGGTGTTGATGCCGTAATCGGAGATCAGGCCGTTCGTCTCGTTCAGATCGAAAAATATGTAGTTTCCCTCTCCTGAGCCATGATCATAAACTACGGAACCATTGAAGGCGGTCACAGGGGTGGCTTCCGCCTGGGAGAAGGGAATGAATGTAGCCAATGCTAAATTAATTAGAATGACAGCAAACAGGATGCTGAGCATCTGCGACAATCGCAAAATCAACACCTAAATGGTCATTATAGAGGTTTAGCTCATAAGAGTTATTGGTACACATATCAAACGTAGAGTCTCCTTTCTCATTTTATTGAAAGACAACGAATGCATTATAACCGCAGGGGCACTAATATCATCGGGGGTTAATGGTCTTTGAATCCAACGGACCTGGCCTTGAGGATCGTTCTATTGGGCATCAGCGCTATCATGCTTCTGGTCAGCATCAGAGCGGCCAGAAGGGCGAAGAGGGGCAGGATGACATGGATAGCGATATCGTTCGCCGGCTTCACGGCGCTGTCATCGCTGGTACTGATAGGGGAGGTCCTTGACCGCTCCGATTGGAGCCTGAGCAATTGGGCTGTCGTGCTCCTTTTGCTGATAATCGGGGCAAATTATCTGGCATTGCTCAAAGGATGATGCGCATGGAAGATGCCTTAGATCTGGAGAGCCGAAAAAGGATATTCGAGTTCATCAGGTCCAGGCCAGGAACGTTCCTGCGGGAGATGGAGAGGGGGCTGGACATGGAGCTGGGGATGCTGAGCTATCATCTCAAGGTCCTAGCCGATGCTGGCATGGTCATAACGGTGCAGGAGGGGAATCATGTCCGATATTTTTCGACCGACGCCTTGCATCCCACCGATATCAGGTCCATATCCTATCTCAAGAATCGTTCGACCCGGGCCATCCTGCTGTTCGTTCTGGACAAAGGCTCGATCAAATACTGTGAATTGGCACCCCTCGTCGGAGTATCGAAATCCACCCTGACCTATCATATCAAGCGTTTGGTCTCCGCCGATCTTATCAAGGTGAGCGATGATCAGGAAAAAAGGATCTGTTTGGCCGACCCCATCAAGATCATGAGGTTGCTGATATGGGTTCGGGACGATGTGGAGAGGGACTCGGCCGACGCCCTCCTAGAGGTGTGGAACCGGCTTACGGAAAGGTGATCCCATCCTTTCTACGCAAATCGTATTTTAATGGTCAAAATGAAGGTTTTACTACGCAATTCGTAAATAAATTTACGAACAACAGAATAACACTACCGTTTCTCCCCAATCTCAGAAAATAGTTTTAAATCAAATCAAGGTATCCGTGATAATCCATGGCAGACGATACCGTTTCCAGTCAACCCGCCGACAGCGGGGCCTCCCTGAAGAAGAAGGGCGGCAAGAAGAACATGATGATCATCGCCGCTGTGGTCGTGATCGTCGTGGCTCTCGTCGCTGTCGTCGTTTTGGGAGGATTCCTGAACGATGAGGAGGAATACGACAACGCCCTGGACCGGATCCAGAGCAGGGGCAAGATCGTAGTGGGTACCCAGGTGCCTTACCCGCCGTTCGAGAACATCAACGCCACCACTGACGAGCTCGAGGGCATAGACATCGAGATCATGATGTACGTGGCTGCGAAGCTCAATGTGACCATAGAGTGGAAGACCATGGACTTCGACCCGCTGTTCGCCGCGGTTCAGACCGGCCAGCTTGACTGCGCCATATCTTCGATAACCATAACCGCCGCCCGTGACGAGATCAACGACTTCTCGTCCCCGTACTACGTGGCCAACCAGGCCGTGCTGGTGCAGAACAGCAGCGACATCGCGACCCTGGACGACCTCAACGGGACCACCTTGGTGACCCAGACCGGAACCACCGGTTCTTGGTGGGTCGATGATAACCTCGACCCCGACGATAAGATAGACCTAGCTGACGTTCCGGCCGCCGTGCTGGGCGTTGAGAACGGACAGTACGATGCGTTCATCGTGGACACCCCGGTGGCCAACAAGTACGCCAACGACACCAACTACGACCTGAAGGTGGCGTTCGTGATCTACACCCTGGAGTCCTACGGTATCCTCATACCTCAGGACGAGCCTGAACTGAAGGCCGCGATCGATTCGGCCATCGCCGACATGATCGCCGACGGGACCCTGGACGACATCCTGAACGAGTGGCTGCTTTAAGCGAGCTATCTCCAAACCCCTTTCCTTTAACTTTATTCAACTAATGGAACAGGTGCCGCAAAATGGTCATGACCATTGATTGGACGATAATATCCGAGTACTTCCCGATATTCATGAAAGGGTTGCAAACGACCCTGCTGATATCGGTCGTCTCCATCATCCTGGGGTTCATAGGCGGTATACTGATCGGCATGTGCCGCATATCGCGTAACCCATTGGTTTACGGCGCTTCATCGGTGTACGTGGAGGCGTTCCGCGGCACTCCGCTCCTCATTCAGATATTCTTGATCTATCTCGGCCTTCCCCAGATGGGCATCTACATCGACAGTCCCCTGGTGGCCGGATTGATCGCTCTATCTCTAAACAGCGCCGCATATCAATCAGAAATATTCCGCGGCGGCGTGCAATCCATATCCATCGGGCAGATAGAGGCCGCGCGATCGTTGGGCATGACCTACAACCAGGCGCTCTTCAACGTGGTCATTCCTCAAGCGCTTCGCAACGCACTACCACCGTACACCAACGAGTTCATTACCATGATAAAGGACTCCTCACTGGTGATGACCATAGGCGTCCTAGAGCTCACCCTGCGGGGAAAGCTCATCAGCGCCACCACCGGTCAGTCCATCCCGGTACTGCTGTTCGTGGCGATACTGTACTTCGTGCTGACCTTCAGCACCTCCCGTATCCTGAGGTACGTGGAAAGGCGCTTCGCCATTCCGGGCATGATGGGGGGTGATCAGAAATGACCGAGCCTATACTCGACGTGATCGACCTGAAGAAGTCCTTCGGTGACAACCACGTGCTCAAAGGAATTTCCATGAAGGTCATGCCCCAGGAGGTCGTGACCATCATCGGGCCGTCCGGAAGCGGAAAGAGCACGTTGCTGCGCTGCCTGAACCACCTGAACGTCCCGGACGGAGGCAGGATCATCTTTCAGGGCCACGATATCAACGACAAGGACATCGACATCAATGCCGTCCGTACGCAGATGAACATGGTGTTCCAGTCGTTCAACCTATTCATGCACCTCACGGCCAAGAGGAACATCGCCCTGGCCCTCATGAAGGTCAAAAGGATGACCAAGGCCGAGGCCGAGGAGAGAGCGATCAATGCCCTGGTGAAGGTTGGCCTGGGGGAAAAGGCGGACGCCTATCCCGGCGAGCTTTCCGGCGGGCAGCAGCAGAGGGTGGCCATCGCCCGGGCCATGGCCATGGACCCCAAAGTAATTCTGTTCGACGAGCCGACGTCGGCGCTGGACCCCGAACTTATTGGCGAGGTCCTGGACGTCATGAAGAAGCTGGCGCTCTCCGGAATGACCATGGTGGTGGTGACGCACGAGATGGGCTTCGCCCGCGAGATGGCGGACAAGATAATATTCATGGACCAAGGGGTGATCGCCGAGCAGGGCACCCCCGAGGAGATATTCGTAAATCCCCAGAACCCCCGCACCAAGGTGTTCCTGAGGAGGATACTGAAAGAGATGACCGCCATGGACCCAGGCATACCCCCGGATTTCGTGCCGAACGGGAACGGGGTCCAAGACAACCCTTAAATATGGTGTCAGAAATACAAAAGGACCATGGAAGCGCTGAGCATTTGCACCGACATTGTTCTGGTCCAGCGCGTCTTGGGTATCTGAAAGGGGAGCCTTTGGCTTTCCCGTTCATTGTGAGGTTGGGTTGTCAATGAGAATGCTCCTGTTCGGACTGCTGGTCCTTGGTGTGGCGAAAGGCGCGGGGCGTCGCCCCAAGGTGATCGAGGGAAGCGACTGCCGTCAGCTGCCCTGGTTATCCACACCGAAGTATCCTAGCGGACAGGACAACGGGCGCAATGACGACGGTTATTACCAACCTATAAAGAAGAACCACAGCGTGCGGAACTATCAGATACCGATAAAAGGAAAGAAGTGAGGACAGGGATCGACATGGAAGTCATATCGATGGTCGTGAATGACGAGTTCGGGGTCATGCAGAGGATCATGGGCGAGTTCACCCGCCGCAAAATCAACGTGGACACCATCGTCGTCGGGAAGTGCGAGATGCCCGGCAAGTCCCGCGTCGTCCTCACGGTCTCCGACCGCAAGCAGGCGGAATGGGCCGTCGACAGCCTGCAGAGGCTGCACGACATAATCCAGGTCGAGCTGGTGGACGAGAGCCGCCAGGAAGCGTACGCCCTGGTCGGGAACACCTTCGGCAAGGCTCGTCTGATCGGCTCCATAGAGGAAGTGGAGAAGATGCTCCAGGCCACCAACCCGGACCGCTTCATAAGAGCGGTCAACGCCATCTGAGGTGATGAGATGAAGGGAAAGATCTGGATGGACGGACGTCTGGTGAACTTCGAGGACGCCAAGGTGCACGTGCTGGCGCATGGTTTCCATTACGGGACCGGGGTCTTCGAGGGCATCCGTGTATATCACACCGCTCAGGGAAGGAACATATTCCGGCTGAGGGACCACATGGTCCGGTTCCTGAACTCGGCTAAGGTATTACAGATGAAGGTGCCGTACTCTTTGGACGAATTGTGCGAGGCCTGCCGCGAGGTGGTCAGGGAAGCGGACCCGAAGGGAGATTACCTGAGGCCGCTGGCATTCTACGGCGTTCACCCCGAGTACAAGATCGGGCTGAACCCCAGTAAGCTGGGCACTAACGTCAGCATCATGTGCACCTACATGGGCGTGTACATGGGCAAGGACCAGGTGGAGCAGGGGGCGAACATAATCACGTCTTCATGGGAGAAGTACTCCAACCACGCTGCCGCCCTCAATGCCAAGGTCAGCGGGCATTACGTGAACTCGGTGATCGCGAAGCTGGAGGCTATCCAGCACGGCTGCGACGAGGCGCTGATGCTCAACCCCAACGGCAACGTGGCCGAAGGGACCGGGGAGAACGTGTTCATGGTCAAGAACGGCAGGCTGTTCACGCCGCCGGTGTCCGCCGGGATACTGGAAGGCATCACCAGGGACTGCATCATGACCATCGGCCGGGACCTGGGAATAGAGGTCGTGGAGAAGGACATCACCCGCTCCGAGCTGTACATGGCCGACGAGGTGTTCATGACCGGTACCGCGGCGGAGATATCCCCGATCCGCTCGATCGACAATCGGTTGATAGCGGAGGGCAATATCGGGCCGGTGACCAAGAAGCTGGGCGTGGTGTTCCACAAGGCCGCCATGGGCGAGGATCCCCGATACGAAGGATGGTCCGACCTGGTGAAGGTCTAAACTCTTTCCAACATCCTTCTTTTTAAATCAGAGGCGGAGCGTTAAATAAGTCACGCTCAGATTATGAACCGGTGTTCTATGTACGAGGTCCGGTTCCACGGTCGCGGAGGGCAGGGTGCGGTCATGGCCGCCCAGGCTTTGGCGGAGGCGGCGGTCATCGAGGGCAGGCACGCTCAGGCCTTCCCATATTTCGGGGCGGAACGGCGCGGCGCTCCTGTCATGGCTTTCGCCCGCATAGACGACCGGAAGATCAGCATCAAATCGCAGGTCTACGAGCCCGACCTGCTGGTGGTGCTGGACGGGTCGCTTCTGGATATAGAGCCAGTGGCCCGCGGTCTTAAACCGGGTGGTAAGGCGGTCATCAACACCAGGAAGCTCCCGACGGAGATCGATCTAGGGGTGGAGGTGGAGTGCGCCACGGTCCCCGCGACGTCGATAGCCATGGAGTTTCTCAAGGCCCCGATAGTGAACACGGCGATACTGGGCGCCGTGGTCAGGGTATGCGACCTGGTCAGCATGGAGTCCATGCAGCAGGCCATCGCGAACCGCTTCGGGGAGAAGTTCGGGGAGGTGGCCGCACGGAGCAATGCGGCCGCCGCGGCCGCGGCTCATGCCCAGGCGGTCATCGGCAGGTGCAAGGGAAAGCGACCTCTGGCGCAGAAGAATGAATGGCTGCCTGGATGGAGGGACATCCCCATCGGCACCACACTTGACGAGAGGGTCGTGGAAGGAGTGGCTGTCGGTCCCGGGGGCGCCCGCCAGAACCTCACCGGCAGCTGGAGGGTGCAGACCCCCCGCTATGACAAGGAGAAATGCGTCAGGTGCCTGCGCTGCTGGTTCTCCTGCCCCGAGGGGTGCATCAAGAGGGAGGAGGACGACTACGTGCGCTGGGACCTCAACTACTGCAAGGGTTGCGGCATATGCGCCCAGGTGTGTCCGGTAAAGGCCATCGACATGATCAAGGGGGGATCCAGATGAAGGTGAAGGTCATAAGCGCAGATCACGCCGTGGCCTACGCGGCGAAGCTCGCCAGGACGGAGGTGGTCCCGTCCTTCCCCATCACCCCGCAGACGCTCATCGTGGAGCAGCTGGCGGAGTTCATAAACGACGGGGAGCTGGACGCTGACTTCATCCCTGCCGACAGCGAGCACTCGGTCATGAGCATGGCCATTGGCGCCAGCGCCGGTGGCGTCCGCGTGTTCACCGCGACGTCCTCGCAGGGACTGGCGTTAATGCACGAGATGCTGTACGCCGTGCCGCAGAACCGCCTGCCCATCGTGATGGCCAACGTCAACCGTTCCCTTGGGGCGGCTTCAGGCATATGGGTGGAGTACAACGACTCCATGGCCGAGCGGGACTCGGGATGGCTGCAGGTCTACGTCGAAGATAACCAGGAGGCGCTGGACGCCACGCTCATGGCTTTCCGTCTGGCGGAGGACCGCCGGGTGCTGCTTCCGGTCATGGTCTGCCTAGACGGCTTCATCCTGTCGCACACCGTGGAGCGGGTGGACATGCCTGAGCAGGAGGAGGTGGACCGCTTCCTTCCCCGGTTCGTTCCGTACAACATGCTGGACCCCTCCTATCCCAAGCTGATAAATCCGATCGTGGGGCCGGAGTACGCCATGGAGATGCGCTACCAGCTGGACCGGGCGGTCGACCACTCCCGCGAGGTCATCGCCGAGGTGGACGAACTGTTCGCCAGGGAGTTCGGCCGTTCCTACGGGGGTTTGATCGACACCTACCGCATGGAGGACGCCGAATACGCCATGCTGACGCTGGGGACGGCCACCGGGCTAGCGCGTCAGATAGTGGACGAGCTCCGGGATAAGGGTGAGAAGGCGGGATTGATCAAACTGCGCTTCATGAGGCCATTCCCGTTCAAGGAGCTGTGCGAAGCGTGCCGCGATCTCAAGGCGTTGGGCGTCTTCGACCGTTCCGCATCGTTCAATGGCGGCGGTCCAGTGTATACCGAGGTGGCCGCGGCCCTGTGCAACGTGCCGACCGTGGTCACCGGCCATGTAGCCGGAATAGGAGGCCGCGACATCACCCCGGAGCACATGAGGGAGATGTACGAAATCGTTGAGAAGGCATCCAGGGGAGAGATGGTTCGGCCCGTCACCTGGCACGGTCTCAGGGGGGATATGGAATGAGCGAGATAAGGACCATCAAGGACATGCCTACGAACGATATGTTCGTCAGCGGCCACGGGGCCTGTGCCGGCTGCGGCATGGCCGTGGCGGTCAAGAACATCATGAGGATACTGGGGGCAGACACCACCGTCTACGTTCCCGCCTCGTGCCTGGTGGTCATCAGCGCCATGTATCCTACCAGCAACTTCAGGACGCCCTATCTTTTCACGGCCTTCGAGAACACCGGGGCGGTGACCTCAGGGATACGGGCGGCTCAGCGGCGCCGGGGCCTCAGCTCCACGGTGGTCGGTCTGGCCGGCGACGGCGGGACGTTCGACATCGGTCTCCAGGCGTTGTCCGGAGCGGCGGAGCGCAACGAGGACATTCTGTACGTGTGCCTGGACAACGAAGGGTACATGAACACCGGCATCCAGCGGTCCGGGGCGACGCCATTCGGGGCGTGGACCACGACCACGCCGGTCGGTAAGAAGGTGGAGGGCAAGAGGGAGTTCAAGAAGGACCTCATGGCCATCATAGCCGCCCACGACCCGCCGTACGCCGCGTCGTTATCCATCGCCCACTTCAATGACTTCGTAAGGAAAGTGGAGAAGGCCAAGGCCAAGAAGGGATTCCGCTTCCTGCACGTCATGACGCCTTGCGTTCCCGGCTGGCGCTCCGATCCCTCCATGACCGTGGAGATATCGCGGTTGGCAGTGGAGACCGGGATGTGGACATTGTACGAATTGGATGACGGGGTGGCCCGGACCACGTACAAGCCGCAGACCATGCTGCCCGTGACGGACTATCTGAAGCTGCAGGGGCGCTTCCGCCATATGGAGAACGAGGACATCGCGAAGCTGCAGGAATGGCTGTGCAACAAGTGGTACCTGCATTACGGCAACGACACGGAGCAGCCGGTGTGCGCCACGTTCGAAAAGGTGAAAAGGGTGCGCCACCCCCACGAGGAGCAGCTGCACTTCATCTAGGGCCTATCCCGAACGAGCCAGGGAGGAGGCCAATTCCTTGGTGTCCTGGAGGCGGTCCTTCAGGACCTGTAGGGTTCCTTGTCTTTCCTCATAACGCAGGTTGAGCCTCTTAGCCATGTCCATGGATCTCCTCTTCAACGCCTCCGCGTCGCCCACCCCGGTGTCCACGAGCAGGAGCCTGGAATAACCGTCGAACAGCATGTCCAGGAACCACTGCGCGTCGACCCCCAGCTCCTCGTAGTTCGGCATCTTGCTGTAAAGCTCCTTCTCGAAATACTCGGTGCCCATCTCGGACATGAACGGGATGGCGAACAGGGTCCCCGCGCAGACCTTCTTCTCTCGGGCGTACTCTTCATTGGTAAGGAGGGCGCCCACGCAATCATCGGCCTCGATGGTGACCGTAGGGACCACCAGCTCCTTGCGAACGTCCTTGAGGGAATTGCAGGTCCCGAATCCCAGGAAGATCGCGTCCACCTTTCCCTGCAGTGCGTTAACGTGCTCCACGACCGCCCTCTTCAGGTCCTGGGGGTAGGAATGCAGCCCAAACTCCAGGTATTCCTTGTGCACTATGTCCGGGTCGCCCTCTGTAAGAATGTCCATCTCCTTCCGGAAGCTCTCGCATGCTACAACGCCGATCTTCATTTTCATGACCTGCGACATCATCGGAGTTAGTAATATTTTAATATACCTAGGTACTAATATTCTATTACTCATGAGCGAGGGCGAGAACGAACTGCTGAGAAAGATCGAGGAGCTCCGTCAGGGTCTGGACTCCCTCGGGCGCTCGGTCACATCCCTGCGCCGGGACGAGATGGACCAGGCCTTCCACGAGCAGATAGGCACATCCTATCTGGAGAATAACCGCGAGGCCTTGCGCGATCTTCTGAAAGGGTGGCCGGGCCGGCCATCGACGGTCCTTATGGACATCTCGGGCCTGTACGACCGGGCGATGGAGAGGTACGAGCTCAACGACCTGGATGGCGCCATAAGGTCTTTGGACGAGGTCCGGGAGGTGGTGGCCCGACTCACGGACCTGAAGTTGGAGGCCGAGCGGAAATACGAGCTGCTCTCGGTCCTGGACCGGAGCAGGCAGCAGATGGCCATGCTCGAGACGCTGCGGTTCCATACCGGGCGCCCCGGTATCCGGAGGTCCTGCGACAGCGCCTACGCCGGCCTCGAGCCGGAAAAGCTGGAAGCCATGCTCAGCCCCCTTTCCAATACGGTGAGGCTCAAGATACTGGCGTTGCTGTACACGAGCTCACGCAGCTTCACCGAGATGTTGTCGGAGCTGCAGATGCAGAAGGGACACCTGCAGTTCCACCTAAGGAAACTGGTGGACTCGGGATACGTGAACGTGGACCGCAGAACGCATCTCTACTCCCTGGAGGAGAAAGGACTTTTAGCGGTCGACGGACTGGGTCAGATCTTCTCCAAGGTGCTGTCATGATAGGAACTTCAGTCCTTGGCTGTCGTGCCCAGGACCAGAAGCAACACACCGATGATGCCGATGGCCACCGGAGTGATTATGGCGTCTCGCTCGTAGGTGAAGACCTCGGTGGTCATGAACAGAACGGTCTCCTCGTGCGTCACGGTCATCATGTAGTAAGCTAGCGTGTCTCCGATGACCGCCAAGAACGCTCCCAAACCTATCATTATCTTCTTCGGGACTGGCATTTTCATGTCTCGCACCCTGCATAGAAAAAAATATCACCATATTAATGATCTCCTGGAATTTTATGGGAAGAGAAAAGGGCATCCCCCCATAATGGTCCCTGGCCCTGTTCCGCGGGGGTGGATAACCCTTTTATAGAACCACTCCTTTGAGCGTTCCTGCTCTTATGAGCCCATGAATAATGAGGATGTTAACGCATCGGAAGGAGGTATAAGTTTGGCAAAAGCAGTGTTCGTTAGATTCGAGATGCCCAAGGAACTCAAGGACAAGGCCTATGAGGTCGTCGAGCTGGCCCGGGACACCGGCAAGCTGAAGAAGGGCACCAACGAGGTCACCAAGATCGTGGAGCGCGGAGAGGCAGTCCTGGTCGTTCTGGCCGAGGACGTTCAGCCCCCTGAGATACTGGCTCACATGCCCATGCTCTGCGAGGAGAGGAACATTCCGTACGTCTACGTTGACAGCAAGGCCCAGCTGGGCGCCTCTTGCGGACTGGAGAAGCCCACCGCCTCCATCGCCATACTCGACGCTGGAAAGGGCAAGCCCATCCTGGAGGCCCTGGTCGACCAGGTCAAGAAGATAAAGGGCTAAAGGGTGTCATAGATGGCAGACGAAGATAGCATTCCTTCAGAGGTTGTGGAGATAATCGGCAGGACGGGCATGACCGGGGAAGCCACCCAGGTCAAGGTCCGCGTGCTGGACGGCCGCGACAAGGGAAGGATCATCACCAGGAACATCATGGGTCCGGTCCGCATGGGCGACATCCTGATGCTCAGAGAGACGTCAAGAGAGGCGAGGAAGCTCTCCCTGAGGTAAGGAGGTCATACACATGGTTGAGCAACACTTATGCTCGTTCTGCGGAGAGCAGATCGAGCCTGGAACCGGCAAGATGTATGTCAGGAAGGACGGCACGACCTTGCTCTACTGCACCAACAAGTGCTACAAGAACATGATCGAGCTCAAGCGGGTGCCCAGGAACGTCACCTGGACCAAGGCCTACGCCACCAAGAAGGGCATAACCATGGCGGCCAAGGGGAAGTCCGAGGCCAAGGTCGAGGAGAGGTCCGAGGTCGTGATCGAGGAGAAGGTCGAGAAGAAGGCCGAGCCCAAGGTCAAGACCGTCACCAGGAAGAAGGCCAGGGCCGCCAAGAAGGCCGAGGCCGAGAAGGCCGCGAAGGAGTGAGCCCCGTGATGGAGCGCACCTTCGTAATGCTGAAGCCGGACGCCGTGCAGCGCGGCCTCATGGGCCAGATAGTCGCCAGGCTGGAGGCCAAGGGCTTCCGCCCGGTGGCCATGAAGTTCATGCGCATCCCGCGCGAACTGGCCGAGAGGCACTACGGTGAGCACAAGGCCAAGGGGTTCTTCCCCGGTCTCATCAGCTACATGACCTCCGGTCCGGTGCTCGTAATGGTCTGGGAAGGGGACAACATCATCTCCGTCATGCGCGGAATGATGGGCAAGACCAACCCGGTGGAGGCCGCGCCCGGCACCATCCGCGGGGACTTCGCCCAGCAGACCGGCCGCAACATCATCCACGGCTCCGATTCCCCGGAATCGGCCAAGAGGGAGATCGAGCTGTTCTTCAACGACTACGAGCTCCAGAGCTACGAAGCCTGCAACAAGGTCTGGTTGTTCGAGTAGACCCAAACACCTTCCTGAAACCCACTTTTCCATTTTTTCCATTTCCAGTTGTTTCATTGGCTCCATCCGGCCCCGAGAAAGATACTAATAGGCATTGTCAAATCCGATGAACATGACCATCCGTCAGCCCATCGTCAGCGTGCTGGGCCACGTGGACCACGGCAAGACCAGCCTGCTCGACTACATCAGGGGAACGGCGGTCATCACTCACGAAGCGGGGCGCATCACCCAGCATATCGGAGCCACGGAGGTTCCGCTCGACCACGTCAACAAGGTCTGCGCAAAGCTGCTGGGCAACAGGAAGTTCTCCGTTCCCGGGCTTCTGTTCATTGACACCCCCGGCCATCATTCCTTCACTACGCTAAGGGCGAGGGGCGGCTCCCTGGCGGACATCGCCATTCTCGTCATTGACATCAACGAGGGTCTTAAACCGCAAACGCTGGAGTCCATCAGCATCCTGAAGCGCTTCAAGACCCCGTTCATCATCGCCCTTAACAAGATCGACCTTGTGGACGGCTGGGTCACCCATCCTTCCGCCCCTTTCATCATCTCCGAGAAGACGCAGAGCGAGGAGGCCCAGGCGGCCCTTTCCGAGAAACTTTACGCGATCGTCGGCCGACTGGCCGAGGAGGGCATGTCCTCGGAACGTTACGATCACATAGAGGACTTCACCAAGAACATCGCCCTGGTCCCCATAAGCGCCCGCAACGGCGAGGGCGTTCCGGACCTTCTTCTCGTGCTGGTCGGACTGGCCCAGCGGTTCCTGGAGGAGAACCTGAAGACCGATATAGGCCCGGCGAAAGGCACCATCCTCGAGGTAAAGGAGGAAAGGGGCCTCGGCCAGACCATTGACGTAATTCTTTACGATGGGGAGCTGAGGCAGGGAGACAACATCGCCCTGGGCACCAGGGGTAAGCCGCTCCTGACCAAGGTCAAGGCCATCCTGAAGCCCAAGCCCCTGGACGAGATCCGCGACCCGCGGGACAAGTTCGACCGGATGAAGGAGATCACCGCCGCCGCCGGCGTCAAATTGCTCTGCCAGAACCTCGACGGGGTGGTTGCCGGGGCGCCATTGCGTGCCTTCAAGAACAACCAGGACGAGGTGCTCAAGGAGATCGCAGAGGAGACCAAGATCACCATCGAGGTCGCCGACAACGGGATCATGATCAAGGCCGACGCGCTAGGTTCCTTAGAAGCACTGGCCTACGAATGCAAGCGCGCCGACATCCCTATTCGCAAGTACGAGACGGGGGACATATCCAAGCGCGATATAATCGAAGTGAGCGCTTATACGGATCCGCTGCACAAGGTCGTTCTCGGTTTCAACGTCAGCATGCTGCCGGACGCCAAGGATGCCCTGACCACGCACCAGTCGAAGGTGTTCCTGAACGCCGTGGTGTACGGTCTCATTGACGACTATCAGAAGTGGGTGGAGGAGGAGAAGCGCCGCGCGGAGGCGGACAAGCGCTCCCTGGTGGCCTTCCCCGGCAAGATCCGCGTATTGCCGAACTGCGTGTTCCGAGCTAGTAAACCAGCCATCGTCGGTGTCCGAGTGCTTGCCGGACGGATCCGCAACAATCAGAAGCTGATCGCACCCGACGGAAGAGAGATCGGACGTATTCGGTCGCTGCGCACCGGCGAGGACGTTCTGAAGGAGGCGATCGTAGGCCAGGAGATCGCCGTGGCCATCGAAGGCGCCACGGTCGGCCGGCAGCTGGACGTGGAGGACATCCTCTACGTGGACATCCTGGAGTCGGAGATCAAGAACCTGCAGGACTACGACCTGAACTTGGAAGAGAAGGAGACATTGGAGCAGCTCCTGGACATCAAGCGGAAGACGGACCCCTTCTGGGGCATGTGATCATCTCTCCTTTCCGCAGTACTGGCAGTAATCCCCGTCAGATATGGACACCTTGCCGCAGTTGGAGCACCTCTTCTTGCGCTCCTCGTCCACGCGGTTCAACCGGTGCTTGACCCACATGTTCAGGAGAAGCAGGAACACCGCTCCCAGCAGGGCGATCAGCACCATGAGGGCGATGAACAGGTCCCAGCGGGTCTCGTGGGGCACCTCCACGTTCTGCGCCTCGTACTCGAAATGGACCTTTAGCTCGGCCGGGGTGTAGATGGTGTCGCCAACGTCCGAGTTGTCGATGAGCAGTACGTAATCCCCCGCCTCAAAGAGATACACCAGGTTGAAAGCGGGGACCATCCCGACGTTCTTCGAGCCCCAGCCGATGACCAGCTGGAACATACCGCCGGAGATGTATTCCTGATAGGTGTCGGCGGTCATGACCATTACTTCGAACGAGTCCTGCGCCGAGCTCTCGTCCAGGTACGCCATGTAACGGACGTTCCCGGCGTTCTCAGGGTCATCCAGATGATCCGCCGCAACAGTGAAGTTAAGCAGCACCAGGTGCCCCCCGGCCGGTATTAACGCCTCCCCGTCCCCGGACTCGGCCGCGGCGGGCGCCGGTATCAGGGCGGCCATCATGACCACCAGGGCCAATAGCAGGACGAAGGACTTTGGCATGCCCAAAATATCTGCTTCAACGTAGATAAACCATGGTCAGGTTCATCTACGCTTATGACGTTGCGGGAGAGCGATGAGCCGCAGACCGGTCATCCACAAGTCGAACCCGGCCACCCTCGAGCCGTTGGGAGACGTCGAGTGCGCCCTTCCCGAAGAGGTTCCCGAGATGGTGGAAACGGCCAGACGCGCACAGGCCGCCTGGAGCAGCCAGACGCCGTCCAAAAGATCGCAGCTCCTCCGCAAGGTGCAGGGCATACTGGCCGACAGGACGGACGAGTTCGCTGAACTGGTTTCCAGAGAGACCGGTAAGCCTTTCATGGAATCCCTGGCCACGGACGTCATGAACGCCCTGAGCGTAGGGGACTTCGCCGCCAGCCGGATCGAGCATGTGTTCCGGGAATCTAAGATCGATTTTGGGCCGCTCTCGTCCATGATGCGCTACATGGGCCGTTCCTCGCATCTGATACCCCGCCCGCTGGGCGTTATAGGCATCATCGCCCCCTGGAACTATCCTCTGGCGATACCGTACTCCCAGGTGATGATGGCTCTGGCCGCCGGGAACGGGGTGGTGCTGAAGCCGTCGTCGCATACCCCGCTCACTACAGTGCGCATGTTAGAACTGTTCAAGGAGGCCGGGCTCCCGGACGGATTGCTGCAACTGGCCGTAGGCTCCGGTCCTAAGGTCGGGGAGGCCATGGCCGCGTCCGACGTGGACCGCATCATCTTCACCGGCCACGCCGATGTCGGGCGGCGGATCATGACCATCGCCTCGCAAAGGCTCACGCCAATAACGCTCGAGCTGGGCGGCAAGGACGCCATGATCATCCTGAAGGACGCCGACCTGAAGAGGGCGGCCAGGGCGGCCTGCTGGGGCGCGTTCGTGAACAGCGGGCAGACCTGCGTGGCCGTCAAACGCATCTACGTCGAGGCAAGTCTGGAGAGCAAGTTCACCTCACTGCTCTTGAAGGAGGTGGCAGCCCTCAAGCAGGGCTTCGACCTGAACGATCCCGGCGTCTCTTTGGGGTCCATGATATCCGAGGGTGCGGTCAAGGATATGGAGGGGCAGCTCGCCCGGGCGGTGGAGCAAGGTGCGAAAGTTCTCGCCGGCGGAAAGCGGCCAGAGCGCAAAGGCTGCTTCTTCCAACCTACCGTGGTCAGAACGGAGCAGCACATGGACATAGTTCGAAAGGAAACGTTCGGTCCTATCGTCGCGCTGATGACGTTCCATGGCGAGGATGAAGCGGTAACGTTAGCGAACGACAGCCCGTTCGCCCTCAACGGAAGCGTATGGACATCGGACGTGGAGAAGGGAAGGGAGATCGCCACCAGGCTCCGTTCCGGAACTATCACAATCAACAACGTCGCCTACACCTACGGATTGGGGGCCACTCCTTGGGGAGGCCGGGGGGACAGCGGTTTCGGGCGCACCCACGGTGACGCTGGTTTCGAGGAGCTGATCGAACGGCAGCACGTGCATCTCGACCGCGGTAAGTTCTCCTCGGAGATATGGTGGCCTCCCTACGGAAAGGAGGGCATGGAGGCCATGCACGATTTCACCGGGCTGGCCTTCAACGGGGAGCGGGATGGTCTGCTGCAGAAACTGCTGAAAGCGAGACGCCTGATGCGGCGCTGAGAAAGGACGCTTATTTATAGCTAGGTGGCATTTGTCAGAGGGCACGGTGGAACACAATGAGGAGCAGGGGATGGAACAACAGGGCCAAACTGTACTTCTCCCTGACCGTCATCCTGATCCTTGTCGCCTGGACCTATACCTGGTTCTCCCGCGAGGTGCCGCTGCACCATCATCTTCTCATACCGTTCGCCTTCGTCACCTTAGGCATGGCCATCAAGTACGGCGACCAGGTTTTCGATCTGAACATCGGCAGCAAGCGCAAGGCCATATTGCTCTCCGTTCCGATCGGGCTGCTCATGGGAGCCTTGATATTCCTGGACGAAGGCTCGGCGACCATCTTCATCGGTCTGCTGCTGGCCTTGCTGATCGCCTCCAAGTACGACAACATCGCCTTCAAGCTTGGCTTCGTGGTCGCCGGCTCCATCGCGGTGCTGGCGGTCCTGAACGGCAACCCCTTCCATCTGGTCGGTGCGTTGGCGGTCATGGTGGCCGCCTTCGCCGACGAAGTGCTCAGCGACCGGGGGGACCAGATGGACGGGGGAACACTGTCCATGGTGCTCAAGGAAAGGCCGGTGCTCAAGGTCGCTGTTCTCGTGCTCTGCGTGATGGGGGCGCTGCCGACCTTGCTCTATTTCATAGCGTTCCTGGGTTTCGACACCGGATACTCGTTCGTGGAACAGATAAGCCTCTCAGGGGGGATAGGCCGTCGAGAAGCATGACGTGCTGATCATCGGCGCCGGTCCGGCCGGAGCCGCCGCGGCTTTCTTTTTGCCTTACTTTAGCGAGAAGAAGCTCAGCGTGCTCTCCTTGGAGAAGCTGGACAAGAACTATGGCAAGTATCACCGCATGTGCGGCGAGGCCCTGAGCACAAGCACCTTCAAGGACCTGGCCCCCCTGGAGCCGCACGCCGTGCAGTTCCGGATACGCCGGGCGGTGGAGCATTGGCCTGGCGACGTGACGATCGAGACGGATACGGACGGTCTCATCGTCGATCGCCCGGAGTTCCTCCGTCACCTGCTTCAGCGGGCGAAGAAGGAAGGCTGCCACATGGAGGTAGGGGCGGCCATGGAGATATCCAAGCGGTCGGACGGTTACCTGGTAAGAACAAAGGACGGCCGGGAGTTCTTCGCCAGTCATCTGGTGGGAGCGGACGGCTGGAACTCGCTGGTGCGGCGGACGTTGTTCCAGGGAGGGCCGCGGCTGCTGTGGGCCGAGCAGTTCATCACGGACGGAACAATGGACAAGGACGCCATGCACTTCTTCTACGATCAGAGGTACCGGGGCGGGTACCGCTGGGAGTTCCCGCATGTATGGGGGAAGCGCGTCGGCTTCACCCGCGGAGCGGACGAGAGGCCACAGTTCCTGGAAAGGCACGGGCGGCCAATACCTTACGGTTACGATCAGGTGGTGAACGGAAACGCCTGCCTTATCGGCGACGCCGCTGGGCAAGCCAATCCTATCACCTTCGGCGGGATCCGCATCGGCATGGCCGCGGCCAAGATGGCCGCGGAGGCCATCGTGAAAGGCGGCCTGGAGGGGTACGCGCGGAAATGGCCGCGATCTCCATACGCCTCGCCCGCGTACGTTAAGGCCTTCGATTCGTTACGGGGAATGGACAATGCCGAGCTGTTCCGCTCAGTGCGGCCGTTCCGGAAAGGGTACGGCAAGATCTCCGGAGCATTGGCGATGCTGAGCGGTAAAAAATATCGGGAACTCTATCGCGCATACGAACTTGGCGCGAAATGGGGCTGGTGACATGAAAGAGTGTGACGTTCTGGTGGTTGGTGCCGGCCCGGCCGGCAGCGGGGCGGCCCGCGCTTCGGCGCTTGCAGGCGTAAAAACCCTGATGGTCGACAAGAAGAAGGAGATCGGGACGCCGGTGCAGTGCGGCGAGGTCATCGGGTTGGACCTGGTCAAGCGCTCCGGAACGAGGATCCCGGCGAACGCCATAGTATCGAGGCAGGCATTCACCCGCTTCGTGCTCGGCCGAGAGATAACCATCGACAACTTCGAACCATACTGGCGTGGGGTTACCGTGGAGCGCAAGATATTCGATAAGCATCTGGCTTTTCGGGCAGCTTCCGCCGGATCTGCCGTCCAGGCGGACACCAAGCTCCTGTCAGTGAAGATGGACGGAGATAAGGTGAGCAAATGTCTGCTCAGTCACCATGGGGACGAGGTCGAGCTTTCGCCAAAGGCTATCGTCGCCGCGGACGGGGTGCATTCCACTCTTTCCAAGGAGCTGAAGGCGGAGTTCTTCTCGCCGAAGGACGTCGCCCGCGGCGTGGAGTTCGAACTGGTGGCCAAGAAGGACATTCCGCAGTGCATGCAGATATTCATCGAGCAGGAGATCGGCCTTGGTTACGGGTGGATAATCCCCAAGGGAAAGAGAAGGGCGAACGTCGGTGTCGGACTCGTTGGAGTGAACGCCTCCCGCCGCTCCTTCCTGGAGGATTGGATCACCGGACATCCGGTCGTCTCGCGTTACTTTGACGTGGACAAGGTGCTGGAGGTCAAGATAGGCGACGCCCCTGTGCCCGGTTTCCTGGGAGGGCCGGTGCGCGGCAACGTGCTGTTCTGCGGCGACGCCGCCGGCCAGACCCTGGCTTTCGTTGGAGAGGGAATAATGCCGTCATACATATGCGGCGGCCTGGCCGGAAAGCACGCCGCCCTGCTCTCTCAAGGGAGGGAACAGAAGTACGAGGAGGACCTGGTGGAGAAAATGGCCGACCAGCTGATGATGGGGGCGGTTCTCAGGGACACCCTGGTCGAGCTGTGGTCCTCGGACGGTCTGGACGGAAGGATGCGCTCATTGCTGTCAGGCGCGGTCATGAACGAACTGGTCTCGCCAGACGACCTGACGTGTTCCCTGAGCTCTCTGGAGGACGACCCGCTGAATGCATTCAAAGGGCTCGTCAGGGGCAGTGGCCGGGACATTAAGGTCAAGCGCTGCTGAAGGCCTGCCACACACCCTTGCACCTGACCAATAATTATTTAAGCGGTACTACATTAGGGCGCAATACTCATAACGCTCAAAAGGTGTTTAGTATGGTTGAATTCAAGGCCGTTGTTAACGACATGAAATCCGGCAAGTCCTACAATGTCCCGGTGTCTGGACATCACGCCAACTCCCTGATAGGGAAGAAGATAGGCGACACCATAGATGGCATCTTCGTAGGGCTGCCTGGCTACAAGCTTACGATCACTGGCGGAAGCGACAAGGACGGTTTCGCCATGAGGAAGGACCTGCCCGGACCGCGCCGGAAGAAGCTCCTGCTGACCACCAGCACCGGCTTCTACACCACTGAGGGCGGCCTGCGGAGGAGAAAGTCCGTGCGCGGCCACTCCGTCGCCACCGACACCGTCCAGATAAACATGAAGATCGTTTCTCAGGGCCCCAAGGCGGTCGAGGAACTGGTCCCGAAGAAAGAGGAGAAGAAGAAATGAAGGTGTCCCGCCAGCCTGAGGTCAACATCGGGATGATCGGTCACGTGGACCACGGCAAGACCACGCTGACCAAGGCCCTTTCCGGTGACTGGACCGACCGCCACTCTGAAGAGATCAAGAGGGGCATCTCCATCAGGCTGGGTTACGCGGACGTATCTTTCTACAAGTGCAAGAAGTGCGAGGAGACCTACTCCAACGCCACCACTTGCAAGGTATGCGGAGGCGAGGCGGAGTTCGTTCGCTCCGTATCCTTCGTCGACGCTCCCGGGCACGAGACGTTAATGGCCACCATGCTCTCCGGAGCGGCCATGATGGATGGCGCGCTTCTGCTCGTCGCCGCCAATGAGGAATGCCCGCAGCCGCAGACCAAGGAGCATCTAATGGCGCTCTCCATCATCGGGGTGGAGAACATCATCATCGTTCAGAACAAGATCGACATCGTCACCCGCGACGAGGCCATGGCGAACTACAACCAGATTAAGAAGTTCGTCAAGGGCACTATCGCCGAGAACGCGCCGATCATTCCGGTTTCCGCTCATCATGACGTCAACATCGACAAGCTGATCGACGCCATCCAGAAGTACATCCCGACCAAGAAGCACGACGAGAAGAAGTCGGCCAGGCTGTTCGTGGCCCGCTCCTTCGATATAAACCAACCAGGCATGTCCATAGAGGACCTTAAGGGCGGCGTGCTCGGCGGTACGTTGATGCAGGGCATACTGAAGGTCGGGGACGAGATCGAGATATCTCCCGGCCGCAAGGTCGAACAGCCGGGCGGCAAGTTCACCTGGGAGACCATCACCACCACGGTCGAGTCGCTGCACACCGGCGGCGGCCCCGTGAACAAGATAAAGCCGGGCGGCCTGGTGGCCATAGGCACCAAGCTCGATCCCTCGATGACCAAGTCCGATGGTCTCACCGGGCGGGTCGTAGGCAAGCCCGGAACGCTTCCCGAGGTCCACTTCAAGTTCAAGATGACCACCCACCTGCTGGAGCGCGTCGTCGGTACCAGCGATGATATGGTGGTGGAGAACATCAAGACCAACGAGCCACTGATGCTGAGCATCGGGACCGCGACGACGGTCGGATTGGTCACCAGCGCCCGCGGCAACCAGTCCGAGGTCGCATTGAAGATCCCGGTCTGCGCCGAGATAGGTCAGCGAGTGGCCGTCTCCCGCAAGATCGCCAACAAGTGGCGTCTCATCGGCTACGGCATCGTAGAGTGAGGCTTCATGCAGAAGGTGGTCCTGGACACCAACGCGCTTCTCATGCCCTTCGAGTTCAAGATGAACTTGGACCTGGAGCTGGCGAACCTTTTCGGGGAGTTCGAAGCGTACGTTCCGGGGCCGGTCATCGGCGAATTGAAACGTTCCGATAGCAAGCATGCCCAGGTCGCCCTGAAGCTGGCCGGAAAGTACATCCGCTACGAAACGTCCACCCAGGGCGACGCCGGCGTGCTCGAAGTGGCTAAAGCTTTGGGGGCCATGGTGGTCACCAACGATTACATTCTTAGGCGTAAAATGAGGCAGGAAGGCGTTCGCGCCATCTTCCTGCGCTCACGAAAGCGTCTGGTCATAGAGGAATGATCAGATCAGCGGCCGGGCGGGATCGTCAGGTCCGCTCCTTGCCTCCTTATTTATCTGCTTCAGCCTGATATCGCAGATCTCCTTTCCGCGGGCGGTGATCGCAAAGACCGGCACCTTGGTCCCGATCTGCTCGGCGCCCCGTTTCTTGCCGAGTTCCCACATCGGCTTGGAGGCGCAAGCGGTCACGATGTCGCAGTTCTCATAAAGGACCTTGGCGTCCTCTTCCGTTACGCCGGACGTGTGAACGGCGAAGAGCACCACATGTTCACCGAACTCCTTCCTCAGGAGGGCCGCCTCGTTGCCCCTGACCACGGTGACACCTATCTTCCGGTAGCCCATGTCCCATGCCTTGCGGGTTCCGGCCACTTGGTCGATCCTCGCCGTATGCGGGTCGAGGACGCGGTCCCGGCCTATCTCATTAATGACCTTCTGCAGCGGGGTGGTCTCCACGATGCCGGAGATCCTTCCGCCTATGCCCTGAATGAGCTCCGGGTCTTCCACCACGGCCGTGCCGGAACCATCGCAGACGCACACTGAACAGTCCAATATCCCTTTGGTAACGCACATGCTCATGATCTCGGAGATGCCGAAGCTCAGGAAGTCCTTCATGCGCATCTCCCTTCGTTCGGTGAAGATGCCGAAGTCCCTAATGCGGAACTCCACGTTCTCGCGTATGCTTTCCTTGGTCAGCTTCTCGATGCCCCGGTGCTTGTAGAAAAGGGGGCAGAACTCGACCCGTGGTTCGCTCACATCGACCACAACACCGTTCTCCACGACCACCCTGGACAGTCCAAGGACTTCCATGACATGCCGGTCCTTCGTCATCACGCTCGGGAAAGGGATGAGGCGATATCAATCCTGCGCCCGCCTAGCAATCTATTAATGGAGATAAGCGATAACCAGGAAAGTAATCTATTACGGATTACGGAGTAGCAGGTCGGGGAGTTGTTACCTTTGGAGCCAGAGAACGACGAGAAGTTCGTTACCGCCCTCAGGCGCATCGCGCTCATGGGGGGATTGCACGATTACGTCGCCCTTTCATCTAGGGAGCTCGGGGACATGCTGGACATGTCCCAGCAGTCGGCGTCGAAACGTATCCTGGAGCTCCTGGACGGGAATCTCATCGAGCGGGACCTTGGCGCTCGAAGGCAGCGCATCCGCATAACCTCCAAGGGGTCGGACATGCTGCGCAAGGAGTACATCGAGTACCAGAAGATATTCGAGATGAAGGACGAGCTGGTGATCAAGGGCACCGTCGTCGAGGGCATGGGCGAAGGCCAGTACTACGTGACGCAATCGGGCTACATGGAGCAGTTCGTGGAGAAACTGGGCTTCAAGCCTTACGAGGGAACGCTCAACGTGAAACTTCTCCCGACCGAGCATCACAAGCTGGACACCCTGCGCAACGGACGAACCATCGACATCAAGGGGTTCGAGCGCAACGGGCGGACGTTCGGCGACGTGCATTGCATCCCGGCCAGCATCCAGAACATAGAGTGCGCGGTCGTTTTACCGCGGAGATCGCACTACGAGGACGTGCTGGAAGTGGTCTGCAAGTTCCACCTGCGTCGGACGCTCGGACTGGAGGACGGGGACCTGATCGAGGTCCGCATCCACCTCAACTTCTGATCACTTCACGCTGTTCACGGCGGAACGGAAGATGGACAGCCCGTCGCCGTCCTCCTTCCACTTCGCCCTCGTCCAATCAGGGTGCGTCTCCCTTTTCAGCACCCGTTCGGGATGGGGCATCATGCCCAACACGTTCCCGGCGGGATTGCATATCCCGGCGATGTTGTACAGCGAGCCGTTCGGGCACCAGGGGTATCCGGCGTACTCCCCCTCCGGATCAACGTAGCGGAACATGACCTGGTCGTTATCGAGAAGCTTATTCAGCATCTTGCTCTGCTTGGACTGGGGGAACATGAGCTTCCCTTCCGCGTGGGCGGACGGGTACATCACGACCGAGCCTTTCGGGATGCGTGAGGTGAAGACGCTCTTCCCCTTCTTCTCCTGCCTGAGCAATGTGGGCCGGCATTCGAAACGCCCGGAATCATTGGTGTAAAGAGCCGCCTCCGGCGCCTCGGACATGGTGCCGTCCATGGCCGGGAGCAATCCCAGCTCCACCAGTATCTGGAATCCGTTGCAGACGCCGAGCACTGGCTTCCCGTCTTCCACGAACCGAACGATGTCCTTCTTCAGCCCGCTCTTCATGCGCGCCGCGAATATCGCCCCGGCGCGCACGTAATCGCCGGCGGAGAAACCTCCTGGAAGCATCAGGATGTCATAGCTGCCCAGATCGCGTTTCAGGTCGGCCGGACATTGACCGAGCAGCTGCTTCAGGTGAACCTTCTCCGGGGACGCTCCGACGGAGGCGAAGGCATGTGCGGCCTCGTCCTCGCAGTTCGTACCCTCTATCCTTAGCACGCAGACCTTGACGTCCTTCATCTGTTCACCCCATCAGCTTCGGGAGCGCGCCGCTCCAGGCCTTTCTCATTTCGTTCAAGCTCACGTTGACAAGCATGCAGCGGTCCTTGACGCGCAGGGACCTGCCGCCTACCTTCCCAAGCTCCATCACCGGCACGGTCATGCTGGCCAGGAACTCTTTTTTCTTGGACGGCTCGATCTCCACGATCCAGCGGGTGCTGCTCTCCGAGAACAGGTACCAGCGGTCGTAACCAGTGCTCACGTGAGCGCCAATGTTGCCGCCCAGGCACATCTCGGCGACGGCCACGGCGATACCGCCGTCGGAGACGTCGTGGCAGGACCTGATCAGCCCTTTCTGCATGGCGGTGTGCATCTCGTCCATTGACCGTTTCAACCGTTCCGGGACCACCTCCGGGACGACGCCGCCCTTTCCGCCATATCTGCGGTAGACGGCCGAACCGCCGAACTCCTCCTTGGTCTCCCCGACCAGGTAGAGCAGGTTGCCCTCCTTCTTCAGGTCGGTGGTGACGCACTTGCGCACGTCCTCCACTATGCCCAGGCCGAGCACGGTCGGCGTGGGGAGCACTGAACCGCGGGAAGTTTCGTTGTACAGGGAAACGTTCCCGGACGGGACCGGCAGGTTCAGGAACCTAGCCAGATCGCCCATCCCGGCCACGGCCTGCTTCAGCTCCCCGAGGCGCTCAGGCTTCTCCGGGTTGCCGAAGTTTAGGCAGTCCGTGAACGAGTCAGGATAGCCGCCCACGGCGATGATGTTGCGGCACGCCTCATCTATCGAGGCCATGCCTCCGCGGTAAGCGTCCAGCCCGCAGAACCAGGGGTTAACTCCGATGGCCAGTGCCAATCCCCTCTCCCGGTCCGGCAGGGGCTTGATGACCATGGCGTCCGAGGGACCGCCCTTGTTCATCACGCCGGAGGCCGGCTTGATGACGGTGCCGCCACGCACCTCGTGATCGTACATGCGGAACACCCACTCCTTGCTGGCTATGTTCGGGTCGGCCAGCAGGTCCAGGAGAACCGTCTTCGTATCCGGCAGCAGCGGCCTCTCTTCCTTGATGGTCTTGGAAGGGGTCTCGATCTTGCACGGCCTGCAATACTCCGGTCCCTTGGTCAGGAACTCCAGGTCCACCTGGAAGACCTGTACTCCAAGCCATTTCAGAGTGACACGATTGCCAGGAACGACCTTACCGATAACGGTGGCGTCCACGTCCCACATGGCGAACAGGTCCAGGATGCGTTCGACGTTCTCTTCGGACGCCGCGAGCATCATGCGCTCCTGCGATTCGGAGACCCAAACTTCCCAGGGGGCCAGACCGCTTTCCTTTAACGGAACTTTATCCAGATCGACCTCGGCGCCGCATCCTCCGGACAGGGCCATCTCACCGACCACGCAGGAAAGTCCTCCGCCACCCAGATCCTTCATCCCATTGATGAGTCCGAGCGAGTTGACCTCTAAGCAAGCATGAATGAGCGGCTCCTTGGTTATCGGATCGCCGAGCTGAACCGCCCCGCGGCTCTCATCCTCGGACTTGGAGCTCAGCTCAGCGGAAGCGAATGTGACGCCGTGTATACCGTCCCGGCCGGTGCGCCCGCCGCAGAGTATGAGGTAATCGCCAACGCCACCGACGGCGTTGTTGCGCAGGTCCTTCTTTTTAACGATTCCAACGCAGCCGACGTTCACCAGGCAGTTGCCTAAGTACGATTCATCAAAGTACAGGCCGCCGCAGACGGTCGGTATGCCGATGCGGTTGCCGTAATCACGTATTCCAGCGACAACCCCAGATACCAGGTACTTAGGCGTCTTGGAACCGGCGGGCAGCTCGCCTTTAAAATCTATCGGGCCGAAGAAGAGCGGATCGATGAGCGCCACTGGCTGCGCACCCATACACAATACGTCACGAACGATGCCGCCGATGCCGGTGGCCGCGCCGCCGTAAGGCTCTATCGCCGAAGGATGATTGTGGCTCTCTATCCTCAGCGCATAGCCGTACTCGTCATCGAACTCCATGACCCCGGCGTCGCCGCGCGACAGAACCTTGCCGTTATCAATTCCAAAGATGTGTTCGCGCAGGATGACCTTGGAGGACTTGTAGCAGCAGTGCTCGCTCCAGGCTTGGGCGATGGACTCAAGCTCAACGTCCGTGGGGCGTCGTCCAAGCGAAACGAAATGATCGCGTATGCGCTTCATCTCGTCCAAAGAGAGGGATAACCCCATCTCCTTGCTCAGTACCTTTAGCTCATCGTCCGTGGCCTTGGCCAGGTCTATCTCCACCAGGCGGAAGGGCACGTCGCGCTTGAAGAATAAGTGGTCCAGGGCCATGACCTTCACCTGAGGTCGACCCTGAACTTTTGGATGACCGGGTTGGCCAGCAGCTTTCGGCACATCTCCTCGCACTCCTTGCGGGCGACGGCCGGGTCGGCGTCCATCTCGATCTCGAACATCTTGATGGAGCGCACTCCTTTGATATCATTGAAACCAAGCAGTTCGAGGGCCTTCTTGGTGTTCTTGCCCTCCGGGTCAGCCACTCCCGGCTTGAGCTCGATCCTTATCTCTGCCACAACCATTGATGCACCGGTTGAGGAATCGCCCTTCAGTAATTAATCTTCTGCCTTTTACTCAGATGCCCCAATAGTGGGACACCGCCTCGAAGGTGCCGGACAGAATGAACTCCACGGCCATGGCCGCGAGCAGCAGACCCATGATCCTGGTGAAGGCCATGGTCCCGCTCTTTCCCATGCGGTTGAACAACGGATCGGCATACTTCAGCAGTATGAACGATATGACCACGGTGGCCAGTATCCCTAGGAAAATGAAGAGGAAGTTGGTCGTCGGTTCCGGCGAGTCCAGGGCGTAGGAGACATAGATCATGACCGTGGTGATGGCGCCCGGTCCGGCGAAGAGCGGAATTCCCAGGGGAACGACGCCTACCTCCTCCTTTTCCGTGGCCTCCTTCTCCTCCTCGTCGGTCATCTTGGCCTTGGTCAGCTGCCCCTTGGTCATGGTGAAGGCGATGGAGAAGAGCAGCGCCCCACCGGCTATCTTGAAGGCCGGTATGGTGATGCCATAGAGGTCGAAGATGTAATTGCCGAAAAGGGCGAAGACCACCAGTATGCCTCCGGCGACTATGCAGACCTTATTGCGGACCTTGCGCTTCAGCTCCGGCGTATAGCCTTCGGTGATGGCTACGAACACCGGGATGTTGCCCACCGGGTTCATGATGGCGAATATGGAGGCGAAGGCGGTTATCGCGAAGGCCAGGTCCATGTCCCTTGAACAAATCTTTGGGTATATAATCATGAGCAAGTGCCTGGCGGGTGGCCTGCTGATCTGGAGCATGCGAAGGCTGTCTCAGCGTCCTTGCCCTGCCGGCGCTCCCCGGCCTATCATCGAGTTCGGCTCAAGTTAAGCCGGGAGGAACGCTAAAATATCCGTCAAATGTCTTGACCCCAGCAAGACATCGGAGAACAGCGGCAGATGGACACTTTACTGATCGATAGAACCGACATCTTGTTCCTCGAGACGCTGCTGATATTCGCCGGTCTCTGCGCCATGTCCATCTTTTCCTTCCTATTCCTCCACGGCCATTTCAAGATGAACACCACCTTCCGCGGATACACGGTTCAGATCGTCGTGCTCAGGGCGAAGGTCGAGGCGTTCATGTCCAGGACCAAGCTTCGCCGGTCCATATCCAGAAGGCTGAGGCAGCATTTTCTGTGAGCGCTTGACGGCTCCGATGAACAACCGGTCCATATCGAAATTCCGGGTCATCCCGGTCAATGGGATGCGGGTTCGGACCGCACCTTTCTGGCGAACACCAGGTATCCCGTGTGGCCCAGCGTTTCGTAGGACGGACGGACGCCCATCTCGTGCACCACCATCTCCCGCTGCATGTTCTCGTAGCTGCGGATCTCCACGAAACCCTTCCTGCGCAGCTGCCGGACTATCTCCTCCAGCTGGTTGGTGTTCGGGACGTAGGCGCAGAAGCGCCCGCCGTTCCTGAGCATCAAGGAAACGTTGTCCAGGGCGTCCCAGGGGTCCGGCATGTCCAGCACCGCCGCGTCCGCGGCGATGTCCAGGCGGTCCTTTCGGATGTCGCCGAGCTCCAGACGCCACGCGTCCGCTAGACCGGCCTTGACCACGTTCCTCTTCCCCTTTTCAGCGAACTCCGGGCGTATTTCCATGGAGACCACCTTACCCCACGGGCGGACCTGGTTCAGCAATGCGATCGTCAAAGCGGCCGAACCAACACCGGCCTCCAGGACCGTGTCTCCGGACTTGACGTTGAGCTCCATCAGGATCGTCGCCGCGTCCTTGGGGGTGATGACCTGGGCGCCTCGTTCCACCGACGACATCATCTCTGACGCGCCCGGAACGAGTATCCAGAACCGTTTGCCAGCTAGCGTAAGTTCGGAACCGTCCTCGGCCGCCAGCAGCTTGTCGCCGTCGACCACGCCCATGGCGCCCAACTTCAGCATTCCCTTGTTGAGGACCAGCCAGGTCCTCTTGCCCTTCTCGTCCAAAAGATAAACCAGGGAGCCCTCGGGAAGCATGCCTAGGGCATCCTGCCCGGGGATAAAAAGGGTTTCCTCAGTCCTTGAGCTTAGCGCCGCAGTCCCGGCAGCGTTCGTCCGAGGAGGATATGGCCGCGCCGCAATCAGGGCACCTCGGGATGCCCTCGATCTGCTTGACCTCCTTCTTCTTCGGTTCAGGGGCAGGTTCAGGCTTCTTCTCTTCCTTCGCCTTCTCCTTCGGCTCCTCATCCTTGAGCTTGTACTCCGGAGGCTGGTAGCTCTTAGGGTCCACGGCCTTATCCCTGTCCTTCTCCTTCATGGTGCGCGCTCCGATGAAGGCCATGAGGCCGAGCACGGAAAGAAGGAAGCCGATCACCACCCAGATGACCTCCACCTTGCCTTCCTTGTCCATGAGCCGGTAGAGGTAGAAAGCGATCCCCGCGCCTATCGCTAGCCATATTAAGATCGGTATCCAAAGGTCCAGATGCATCCCTTCCTGCCCGGCAAGATTGGTTTATGCATATATCTAATTGATTTTTCGGAGGACAAGCGTAATAAGGAAGGAGATTCCGTATGTTCATCATGGGCTTCCTCCGGGTCCCATTCATCGTTGTTCTCGTGCTTCTGCTCTCAGCGGGAGCGGTTTCCGCGCATTCTCCGCAGTTCGCCGACGGCAACACCTCGCCGGAGACTGCGATGGAGATAGAGGACACGGTGAAGTCCTGGGCGTTCTACTCCCACCTGCACCAAGGCGAGCGTTGTATTTCACGTTCGATATCCAGGAAGGCGAGAGGCTGCTGCTTGACCTGATCGTTCCGGTGAAGGATGGTGACGACGGGTTCCTGCCTCGGATGGTCATGATGGCGCCGGGAATTGCGGACCAGGGGGCGATACCCTCCTGGGTGGAGGTCCCGGAAGGTTACAGGTTTCAGGTGGTCAACACCTCTCTTCCCGACGAGGCCACCTACGAAGGGTTCACTCCCAGCGCTTTTTACGACCTGGGCAGGACGGACTCCCCGGCAACGGTCACTGGCAAGTATTACGTGGCGGTGTTCGCTCCCGCATCTCAGGAGGGCAACTTCGCCCTGGTGATAGGATACGGCGAATCCTTCACCGTCCAAGAGTGGCTGCTCCTCCCCTTCAGCCTGTACACGGTATACCTGTGGGAGGGCCAGGAGACCTGGGAGATACTTACCCCGATGATCATCACGGTGGTCCTGGGGTCCCTGCTCATCGTTTACTTCCGGAAGCGCAGGTCCGAGGGCATCGACCTTCAGCACTCTTTCCTTCTTCTATCAGGGCTGCTGGTCACCGGTACGGCCGCCAGCACCCTGGTCCAGACCGTGATCACGGTCAGGGACAGCCATCTCGGCCCCGAGATAATGATATCGATATTCCTTTTCCTCATCCCGGGGTTGCTGGGCTTCTTGCTGTTGCGGGCAGGCTGGAAGGTCGGACCGCTTACCAAGGTTGGCAGGGTCAAGCTGGTCGTGATCGGGGTTCTGGCCATCTTCGCCTGGGCAGGCTACCTTATCGGGCCTATCCTGGCCATGGTCTCCGCCTTGCTTCCTGAACGAATAGGGAAGTGGCCCAGACGTCAGAAGACGCCGAAATAATCCACGGCCAGAAGGAACAGGGATATGGCGATGGCCGTCGGCACGGTTATGACGATGCCGGCCTTGGCCATGTCCCTCCGGCTGACCTTCTTGGTGGCGTAGATCAGAGTGAACGGCGGAGTGCCGATAGGGGTAATGAAGCTCAGCGAGACGCAGAGCCCGCAGGTCAGCACCAGCAGCTCCGGCTGAACGTTCAGGGCTATGGACAGCCCGAGCAATATAGGGATGAACATGGCCGCGGTGGCGGTGTTGCTGATGAAGTTGGTTATAGCCACCGTAACAAAGGCGATGGTCAGCAGTACGATCATGAGCTCGGCGCCGAGCAAAGCGCCGCCGAGGCCGTCCGCGATCCATTGCGCCGCCCCGGAGTAGACCAGCCCTTCCCCGAGCGCGAGGCCGGAGCCGATGATCAGGAACACGTCCCAGGAGATGGACCGGGCGTTCTCCCATTCGATCGCCCTGACCACGAACAGGAATACCGAGGCCGAAAGCGCCACGACCGCCGCGCTCATGAATGACGGCGGCAGTCCAAGCCAGGAGGCGATCTCCGCCCCCAGCACCCACAGCGCCACCGTCGGCAGGAAGACCATCAGCGTTCGTTTCTCACCGGCGTTCAGGGGCCCCATGTTCCGCATCTCGTCCCGCAGCTCCTCGATCTCCAGGCGCTCTCCGTGCGACGGAAAGAGCCGTATGAGCAGGAACCAGGCCAGGAACAGGAGCACCAGGCCGATCGGCACGCCGATGATCATCCAGTCCAGGAAGGTGAAGTCTTGACCCTGAGACAGAAGACCGGCGGCGATGGCGTTAGGCGCCGAACCGGTCACGGTCATCATGCCCCCGGCCGCGGAGCCGATACCTATGCCAAGGAGCATTCTGGCGGTGACGTGCTCCCCGATGCCCTTTAGGCGGGATGATATGCCGAGCACCACCGGGATAAGTATCGCCACGGCCGCCGTGTTGGATATCCACATGCTCAGGAAGGCCGAGGCGGCCATGAGGAAGAACAAGGTCCGGTCGCGATCTCCGTTCGCTTTCAGGACCATCATGTACGCCAGTCTTTTATCCAGGCCGTTGTGGCGCAGCGCCTCCGCCAGGATGAGCCCCCCGATCATCAGGAAGACCACCGGGTCGGCGTAAGGCGCCAATGCGTCCGCGGCCGGAAAGACCCCGAAGAGCGTGAGCAGCACAGGCACCAGGAGGGCCGTGGCCGGCAACGGCAACGACTCAAAGGTCCACATCATGGCGATGCACAGGAATATTCCAAGGGCGTCCTGAACCCGGCGGTCTAGGTCCATGGGCATGAGGACGAAAACCGCCAGCACCAGGAACGGCAGGGCCAGCTTGACCGCCCTCTGCTGCATCGGGCTCAGGTGGCGGAAGAACTTGAAGAACGGGAGCCGGTCCGCTAGAGAATAGATGACGTTGCCCAACGGGCGCCGTTCCTCCCCGTCCCCCATGCCAGCACAATGGGAGCCAGGAATATATTAGGTTCACCTGCGTGGAACAAGATTTTAATAGGCCGACCACGTTTGACGCCCAATGGCCGAGCAAGCCTACCCCAAGAAGACCATTGCAATATTCTCCCTGCTCCTCGTGGTGGCAGCGGTGCTGTTCTACTGGGTGTGGGGCGTCTCCTATGGAAGCTGGAACATCTTCGCCGCCGAGAACATGGGCGTCTATTCCATATTCATCGTGCTCCTCGGTCTGGGCATTTTCGGCCTGCTTCTCGCCAAATTCAAGCAATAGGCTGAACGGAACTATTATATCTAGTCCAGCCGAATATTGTCCAGAGGCGGGATATTTGAAGAAGTTGGGCAGCTGGTTCGTACCGTACCTGATGGGTCTCCTGATAATGTTCGAAGGGGTGGCCCTGGTGGTCCTCGCTCGGGAGATCGAGCTGGTGGACGTCCTGGTCATGGACCAGATGATGATCATGATACTGGGAGCGGTCTTGATCGTCCTAGGTCTTCTGTTGTTCATTCCGATCTTCCCGCAGCTTCAGAGGCTCAGCGAGGTGCTCATGAAGCGCATGCAGGTGGTGGCCGCGGTGGCCGTCCTGGTCATAGCGCTCATATTCCTGCTCATCGCCGCCCCGGCCGTCGTGGAGGACATTGGCACCTATGGCAAGAACTGGGTGGTGCTGGCCGCCGCCCAGCTGTTCCTGCTGGGAATATTGGCGTTCGTGTTCCTATACTACCAGCCGCTGGCCAACCGCCGCCTTGCCTGGCTGGAGTGGCTGGGAATGTTCGCCGCCTGCCTGGTGATCACCGAGGGGATCATCATATTCGGCCTGCGCGGAGAATTGAACGTGCACGGAGAGCTGGAGGCCGGACAGATATTCATGATCGTGATCGGCGTGGTGCTGGTCGCCCTGGGGATATTCGAGATGGTGATCTTCAACCGCCGGCGGGAAGGGGAGTCCGAGAAGGCGCTGGAGATGATGGACTGGGTCGGCCTGGTCGTCAGCATCGCCATAGGCGCCGTGGGGCTGTTCTGTCTGACGATCACCACGTCCATGACCCTGGACGGATCGGTATACAGTTACTACTGGCTGCTAATTGCCGGCATGGCACTGGCCGTTCTCGCTCCTCTGCTGAACTACACGCAGACGGTGGTGGCTGGGCGCGAGGGATGGCACATGGACATCGGGCTGATCACCACGATCATCCTGCTGATGGCCATACCGTTCGCCGCGGCCTTCTGATCACATCGAGCGGGCGGCGTAGGTGGGCTTCTCCACCTGCTTACCGCAAACAATGCACTTGCCGTGGAATTCCTCTTCGTTATACGGCGAGCCGAGCATCTTGAGGCCGGTCCTCTCCTCGAACTTGCGGCCGCACTCCTCCTCGCCGCACCATCCGAAGCGAACGACCTTCTCCGGAACCATGTCCAGCGAGTCCAGGTCCTGGATGGCGCTGTTAGATGCTGCAAGCGCTTTAGCGCGCATGTCATCTGAGATCTGATTGAGCGTCTCTCTGACATGTGAGGCGACGTTCGCGCGGTCCAAGGACCCTTTCGCACCGGTGTCCCGGCGGGCGTAAGCGACCTTACCGCCCTCGATATCGCGCATGCCCATCTCTAGGCGTAGCGGAACGCCGCGGATCTCCCAGTTGTGGAACTTGCTGCCCGGGCGTTCGTCGCTGTCGTCCAGCTTGACGCGCAGTCCGGCGGACGCAAGTTCTTGCCGGAGCTTCTGGCACTCCTCGGCCACCATTTCGACGTTCCCCTTGGCGAGGATCGGTATGATCACGACCTGGAACGGGGAGATGTCCGGCGGTAGCACCAGTCCCTTGTCGTCCCCGTGGACGGCAACGACGGCGCCTACGAGCCTTTCGGACATACCGAAGGTGGTCTGGTGGGCGAACTTGTGCTCGCCCTTCTCATCCTCATAGGTGATGTTGAACGGCCGGGAGAAGTTCTCCCGGTAGTGGTGGATGGAACCGAGCTGCAAGCTCCGTCCGTCCGGAAGCAGGGTGTCCACTCCCACGGTGTAGTACGCCCCGGGGAACTTGTCCCATTCCGTCCGGCGTAGCAGGAAGTACGGCAGGCACAGGTGCTTCATGATGTTCTCGAGGATGACGAAGTCCTCCTCCACCTGGCGCTGCGCGTCCTGTTCGTCCGTATGGCAAGTATGGGATTCAAAGAAATGGATCTCGCGGACACGGATGAAGGCCCTGGTCTGCTTCGTCTCGTACCGGAAGGTGTTGACCAGCTGGTACGTTTTTAGCGGCAGGTCGGTGTGCGAGCGGACCCAGAGAGCGAACATCGGGTACATGGCCGTCTCGCTGGTCGGGCGCAAGAGCAGCCGAACGTCCAGTTCGTTCAGCCCGGCGTGGGTGACCCAGTAGACCTCGGCGTCGAACCCCTTGATGTGGTCCTTCTCCTTCTTGAACTCCGTCTCCGGGATGAGCAACGGGAAGCACACCTCGTCGTGTCCGGTGGCGTCGCACTCCTCGCGGATGTAGGTGTCGATGAAGCGCATGATCTTCCAGCCGTAGGGTGTCCAGACGTTCATGCCCTTGATGGGGTAGCGCTTGTCGGTGAGGTTGGCCAGTTCCACGATCTCGTTGTACCACTCGCTGAAATCCTCTTGCTTCCTCATGTTAGCACCATGCTACGGAATGATTCGGAATGAACAGTATCGTTTTAAGGCTTTGCCGAAGCCTAAGCAGGAACGGTGGGCACCATGCGCTTGGCCGCCATACCTTCGTCCGTATAAAAAAAATGTAATTTATTTAAATGACGATATACATCATCCGTTCGACAATATCTGGAGAGCGATGTGCTGGTGATGGTGAACGACGGCCTTCCCAAGGTCCTATTTCAGGAGGTACCCAACGCCAATCGCGGCTCCGACCTAGGGCGGCATAAAAGGATGATGTTCGTCAACGTCCTCTTCGGAACGTTGATCGTCGCCTTCATGTTCTATCTGGTGCTGGGAGAAGCTCTCGAGGGCGACTTGTTCCTGTCGCTCATGATCGCACTGTGCCTCATTTTCTTCGAATCGACCTTGGCCCACTCCTTTTTCTTGGAGGTCAAGGAGATCATGATGCTGAGCGTGGATGAGCAGGGGTTGACCCTCTCGCATCCGATCCTGTCCTTCATCAAGATCGAGATACCATTCACGGAGATGGACCGGCTGGAGGTGGGCAGGGGCCCCATGATCGAAAGGACGATGCAGTCCAATTTCCTCTGGAGGGGTTCCCCGACATCTCTAGTAATACACAGGCGCAAAGGGAAGAAGGTAAAGATCGGACCTAGGTCGCCCGACACCATCATCAGGGCGGTCAATGCCATACGCTCCACGGGCAGGGTCAGGCTGGTCGACCAGGGGAAGGGGCGGGGCACCGTTAGACGGTTGATCTGGGGAGCGGCGGAAGATTCGCTCGACGCCGCCTTGTTCAAACGGCCGGTGATGTCATCGCCCTACACTGGCAAGACCATTGAGGTCCGGGTCACGGTCGATGACGGAACGAACAAGATTCGCAGAGGTCCTGATCCGATGGACCGGTTCGGGTCGCTCTTCATCATAGGATTCTCTTTCATACTCTTCGGCGTGGCCTGTCTAGGTACTTTGGTCATGGCCTTCCGGGTGACCAGTTTCATGCCCTGGGTTCAGCTAGGGGCGCTACTACTGATGGCCGTCACGGTGGTCCTGTTTCGTTTGATGGACAACCTGATCGCCACCCATCTGGCCGAGGCCACGCCTCTAGTGGTCGACAAATCCGGTTTCGACGGTTACTTCTACCGCGGCGACTCGAAGACGCCCAGGCGGAGGCAGGGAGTATGGTGGACGGTATCTCACATAACCATCCTCAGGACCCCCGTGAACTCGGCCGAAAGCGGGATCGAGCCCCGGGAGATAATCAATCCATTGGTGTTGCACTTGAACGACGGATCGACGTTGAGGACGTTAGACCTCGACCCCGACCACGCACGAATGGTGCTGGACCAGGTTCGTTCGAAACGGGACGTGCCCATCTCGGTGCGCTACATATGGCGCGAACCGGTGCCGGACCCGGAATGGTGAATTTATTCCAGGATGGCCTTGGCCACTTCCGGCGCCACCGAGATCTGCGAGACCTCTGATTCGAGCGTATTGGCGCAGGCCAGCTTGTCCACGTGCTTCTTGAGGTTGTCCAGGGCGTTGCCGACGAACAGCCCGTGCGTGCAGGCGGCCATGACCGTGCGCGCCCCGAGCCTCTTCAGCTCTTCGGTCGCGGCCACGATGGTCCCGCCGGTGGAGATAATATCGTCCACGATGAGCACCTTGCGGTCCTTGGCGTCGATGTTCTTGGGCGTCATGTGCACATGCGTGCCGGAAAGTCTTGTCTTGACCAGATAGTCCCAGTCCACGCCCAGGCGCTCGGCGGTCCAGCCGGCCCGCTTCAGCGCACCCTCGTCCGGAGCCAGGACGAGATCGACCCCAAACTCCTTGAAGAAGTCCCCGACGCAGGGCGCGGCGTGAACGTCCTTCACCTTGGCCTTGGTGAACCAGTCCATGATCTCCGGGTTGTGAATGTCGACGAGAATTACCTTGTCCGCCCTCATCTGGATGTGCTCCACCATGACCTTGGCGGAAAGCGGTTCGCCACGGTTGAAGCGCTCGTCCTGTCGGGCATAGCCGAAGTAGGGGATGACACAGGTCACCTTTTCAGCACCCAGTCCCCAGGCGGCGTCCTGCAGAAGAAGAAGCTCAACGAGCTTGTCGTTCGGATAGGAGTTCTGAACGATCACGACCTCGCCGCGCAGCGACTCGGCCTCGATCCGCGTGTAGGTCTCGCCATCCGGGAAGGTCTTGTTGACGGCCTGCACGTACTCAGCGTTCAGCTGCTTGGCCAGGTCCTTGGCCAGGTTCGAGGAGGCGGAGCCACCGATAACTATCATCGCCTGGGAATCAGGTTACCGATAAATAAGTGATTCTCCCCGGCTGGCGGCGCATCACACCAAACACGAGATCGAATGCCACGTTCAGCCCCTCCCCAACTTATTTATCGTGCGCGCCTTATATCTTAGCCGGATGGGAATGCAAACCAATTCTATTTCAGAGTCCAGCGGAAAGGCTCCCCTTCCTGCCGAGGAGGAAGAGGACACGTTCGTGGAGGAAGAGGTCCTGGATGACAACGTCGAGGACGTCGGAACTCCGGACGAAGTTGTCGTTCACCGGGAGCGCAAGCCCTCGGAGCACACCTTGGAGGACGAGACGTACGGCCACCTCGACGGCGTGGGCATGATCTACGGCAACGTCGGGGCGACGTCCTTCCATCTGCGGGTGCTCGGAGACCTGCAGAAGATGGATTACGTTCAAGTGGTTCACCAATCGCATGGCTGGGTGCTCGGTCAGGTTTCCGACATGGAGCGCAAGACCGATCTCACGCTCGAACGGGCGAAGAGGCTCAGCGAAGGCATGGACGTGGAGATCGATGAGATCGTCATCGCCCAGATATCCATTCTCGGCTACCGGGACGAGAGGAAGCTGCTGCAAGTGCCGCGCTCTCCCTTCAAGGCCGGGGACATGGTCTATCGGGCCAAGGACCAGCTCATCAAGGACGTCATCGGGCTCAAGGAGAACACGCCCACTGGGGCGTATCTAGGTAAGCTCTTCGGCTACGACATCAACGTCGAGGTGGACATCAACGCCATGGTCCAGAAGCACGTGAGCATTCTCGCCAAAACAGGCGGCGGTAAGAGCTTCCTGTGCGGAGATCTTGTTGAAGAACTAATGAAGCACGACGTGACCGTGCTGATCCTTGACCCGCACGGCGAGTACGGGGCGATGCGCGACATCGGAACCGTAATGCCCGGCAAGCGTGATTTCGGCATCCAGCCCGCCGGCTTCAATGACAAGATAATGGAGTTCGCCACTGACACCACGATCAACAAGGGCGCCAAGCCTTTGAAGTTCACCCTGGCTAACATCGACGCCCGGGACCTTTTGGCTCTCACCACTATCAAGAACGGCAAGGTCTACCTGAACGCCTTGCGCAAGGCCATCGACGGCCTCAAAGCGGTCAAGAAGGATTACGGGCTCAAAGAGATCATAGCCATGCTGGAGTCCGACGAGGACGCCAACAATCAGACTCTCATCGCCGAGCTGGCGTACCTGAACGAGGTCAACATATTCGCGCCGCAGGGCACCAAGATCGACGAGATCATCTCCCAGGGTAAGACCACCATAATCAACCTGAGGGGAACGCCCCCCGACATTCAGGAGCTTATCGTCACTAGGCTGGCGACGGCCATGTTCGAGCTGCGCAAGCTGGGCAAGGTCCCTCCGATGATGATGATCGCCGAGGAGGCGCACAACTTCTGCCCGCAGCAGGGCGTTACGTCATGTTCCAAAATATTCCGGACGATCGCCGCAGAAGGCCGCAAGTTCGGTCTCGGACTGACGATCATATCGCAGAGGGCGGCCAAGATCGACAAGAACGTGCTGTCGCAGTGCAACACCCAGATGATCCTCAAGGTCACCAACCCCAACGACCTGAAAGCGATCGTATCATCCGTGGAAGGCCTGCAGGAGGGCATGGACCAGGAGATACAGCGATTGCCGATAGGCGTCGCGCTCATCATGGGCGGCAACATCCAGATGCCTTTGTTCGTTGAAGTTCGTCCCAGGCAAAGCAGGCATGGCGGGGAGTCCGTGGAGATCATCCCCTCCAAGAGGCTGTGAGATGAGGGACACCATTTCCAAGGAACATCTGGACCGGTACCTTTCGATAACCAAGCGCGCTCTGGAAAAGGTAACCATCTCCGCTCCGGAACGCTCCTTCAATCGGAAGCTGGCAGATTCGTTCCTGGAAATGGCTCGGACTTATTTCTCGGACGCCAAGCATTTCGCCGAGCAGGGCGATTACGTGAACGCGTTCGCTTCCGTTAATTACGCGCACGGCTGGCTTGATTGCGGGGCGCGCATCGGCCTGTTCGACGTAGGGCAGGACGACCAGCTTTTCACTTTATACGAGTGATTCAGAGCAGCCTCGGCCCCTTCGTATCCACCGAGCATCGGAAGACCTCTCCGAACTGCGATAACGTCTCGCTCAAAAGGTCCAGGTCCGGGCTGGTGGCGAAAACGGAATTGCCGATCATGGCCTGGCTGGCCCAGCCCCATTTCTTCGCTTCCCACACAGCCCTTCTGATCTCCGGCGTCGCCAGACCGGAGCCGTCCATGAACTCGTTCGATAAACGGAAGAAGTTCTCCAGCGTCGGCTCCTTCATCAGTGAATCGACGCATCGGGAGCCAACGGAATTGATCTTCTCCAGCGTCTCCTTCTTCGAGAGCATCTCGGCCGTCGGTATGGACGGTCCAACGACCGCAAGGACAAGGTCCATGTGGCCGTTCATCCGGTCGACGTGACCGATCGGCGGCAGCCCCGGTTTCCTGCGCAGTTCGATTCCGGCGCGCATAATTCCGGACACATCGCCCATGCCCGTGCGGTTGATTATTTCCGCAGAATGCGCGGCGGCGTAGGCGTCCTTCTCCGGCAATCCTAAAAGATGGGCAAGGGCCCAGGCGGCGGAGATGGAGCCGGCGGCGCTCGTCCCGAAACCTTGCGCCACGGGAAGCTGCAGCTCGTTGCGCACCTTGACGTCCAACTGGCGGTCTCCCAGGATGTTGCGAACAGCTCTCTCGGTCACCGGCGCGTCCGCCTTAAGCCCGTTCAGCCAGATGTCTACCTTGCCCGTTCCTTCGGACACTTCGACGTCGCTGATCACGCCGAGCGAGATGCTGAGACCGGCCCCGCGGGAGCCGCAGGTCATGACGTCCTCGTGCTGGCAGACCTGGAACAGTCCGGTGATGTGCCCGGGGCAGAACGCCTTGGCCTTCATATCCTGGACATCTCCTTGATAAGCTGGTGCGCCACTTCGGTCTTGCTCCCTTCGATCTCGGCCTGATATCTGGAACGGACGAAAACGACCTTGGTTCTGCCCGGTTTGACATCATCAAGGTCGTTGGCCACGACCGCCTGCAGCAAGTTGCGGTCGAGCGACTCGACAGCCTCCTTCACCAGGTCATCTTTCTTGACGCCGGACTCGGCCTTGAACCCGATCACCTTGTCGCATCTCTTGACGATCAGGGGCAGCATCTTCGGCACGGATCTCAATTGCAGCTTGGTCACCTTGGCCTCTGAGGGAAGCTTTCCTCTCTTCTTGTCGAAGGTGAAGTCAGAGAGGGCCGCCGGCACCACGACCAGGTCGTGGTCGATGTCAGGAATCATCTTTTCCAGGTCGGCCAGGCTCTCGAAGCGCTTTATCGGGATGAAGGAAGGAAGAAGCACAGTGCAGCGGCCCATCCACAGCTCCACGTCCGCGCCCTCGTGATAGGCGGCCTTGGCCAGTTCGACGGCGGTCTCACCGGTTCCCTTGTTGGTCACGATGCGCATGTCGTCCATGCTCTCCGCGGAAGAGCCGCCGATCATCAGAAGGCGGCGCCCTTTCATTTTTCCCTCGGAGAGCTTGCGGATGACGGCATGGACGATCTCCTCCCGCACGGCGATCTTTGCCTTCTTCCCCTCCATGCGAGGGCCGACGAACTCCACGCCCGCCTTCTTCAAACGTTCAATGTTCTCGGCCACCATGGGATTGTTGAACATCGCCCCGTGCATGGCCGGCGCGATGAGGATCGGAACGCCGGAACCGAGGGCCACGGTGGCCATTGTGGTGACCGTAGTGTCGTCGATACCGCAGGCGATCTTGGAGATGGTGTTGGCGGTGGAAGGCGCTATCAGCAGAAGGTCCGCCCTTCCGGGGACGTCACCAAAGAGCGTCACGTGCTGCACCCGGCCGTCCAGTTCCACGATCGTTTCCTGTCCGGTGGCGAAGTTCATGGCATACGGCGTTACAAGCTTCTGTGCCTCCTCGGTCAGAACGGGAATCACCGTCGCACCGTGGCGCATGAGGTCCCTGGCCAGCTCAAAGCACTCCACGGCGGCGATGGAACCGGTTATGCCCAGTACGATCTTCTTCCCTTGCAACAGGGAGGACAGGCTACCGACGATAGCCTCGGAGGGGTGCATGTTGCTAAATTCGGCCGACTCGATTTAAACGTATGCCTGTACCGCTTTCTTCACCGATTCCAGCACATCCCCCAGCTTTCCGTTGGAGTCGACGACGGTCCATTTCGCTTCCCTGGCCAGCGTCAGATAGATGTCCTGGACCTTGCCAAGATATCCTTCCCGCTCGAACTTGCTGAGCTCCCCGCGGTTGCCGACACGGCGCATCGCTACCTGGGGATCGCTCGTCAGCAGTATCGTCACGTCCGGATGACGCACGACAGGGCCGTTCAGGTTCAGCAGCCACGATACGGCGTTATCGCCCATGTCCTTCTCCAGCGCCGCCCCCTGATAGGCGACGGTAGAGCCGTAATAACGGTCGCAGATGACGACCTTGCCCTGCTTGAGCATCTCCTCGATGCGCAGCGTATGTTGGCAGCGGTCGGCGGTGAACAGCAGCGATTCCGTGCGGGGATCGAGGTCCTCGCTGTTCGCCCGGCGTACCGCCACCCCTAACCAATCGTCGCTCGGTTCCGCCGTCAGAATAACTTCTCGGCCTTGCTCCTCCAGCCAGGCCTTGAGCTTCTTGGACAGGGTGCTTTTCCCAGTCCCGTCTATCCCTTCCAGAACGATGAAGACGCCCTTTCCGCTCATTTCAGACCCACCTTGCGCTGATAGATCCTCCAGCTGAGGATGAGTTCCTTCGCCGCGTACACCTCGTCCACGCGGGAGATGGACGTGGATATCGGGGCGGCCTTTATCTCGGCGGGATCGCCGTTGGCGATGTCCAGTAAAGCCTGGGCGTAGCGGTCCAACGTTTCCTTGCTCTCCGATTCGGTCGGCTCGATCATCAGCGCTTCCTCCACCAAGGACGGGAAATAAATGGTGGGGGACATGAAGCCCCGGTCCAGGAGAGCCTTGGCCACGTCGGTGGCGTGTATGCCCTTCTCCTTGGCCAATGTTTTTGCTGATACGACGAACTCGTGCTTGCGCAGCTGGGCGAAGGGCATTTCGTACGTCGGAACGACCTTGCTCTTCAGATAGTTCGAGTTGAGCACGGCCCTCTGCGATACCTCCTTCAAACCGTCGCCTCCCAGGGCTACGATGTACGAGTAGGCTCGAACGAGAACAGCGAAATTGCCGAACATTGAACGTACTTTACCGATGGTGTCGAAGCGCTCATAGTCCAGACGGTATTTTCCGTCTTCGGAAACAATGCGCGGCACTGGCAGGTACGGTTCCAGGAACTGCTTTACGCCGACCGGTCCGGCTCCCGGACCGCCGCCGCCGTGTGGCGTCGCGAACGTCTTGTGCAGGTTGAAGTGAACGATGTCGAAGTCCATGAGGCCCGGGGCGGTCATGCCCATGATAGCGTTCAGGTTCGCCCCGTCGTAATAGAGCAGCGCTCCGGCGGCGTGAACCATCTCCGCCAATTTCGTTATGTCCTTCTCGAAAAGGCCGAGGGTATTGGGGTTGGTGACCATGACCGCTGCCGTACGTTCCGATAACGCTGCGCCGAGCGCCTCCAGGTCCACGCACCCGTCCGGTCCGGACGGGATCTCTATCACCGTGAAACCGGCCATTGCCGCACTTGCCGGATTGGTTCCGTGAGCGGAATCAGGAACGATCACTTCCGTGCGCGGGTCCTCCCTGTCTTCGTGGTACGCTTTGGCGATGAGCATGCCAGTGAACTCGCCTTGGGCGCCGGCCGCAGGCTGTAAAGTTACCGCGTCCATGTACGATATCGCGCAAAGCGCCTTCTCCAGCTCGCGCATGAGGCGCAGCGCGCCCTGCATGGAATCCTCGTCCTGGCACGGATGTACGGAAGTCACGGTCGGCAGCGACGCCAATTTGTCCGCGTACTTGGGGTTGTACTTCATAGTGCACGAACCGAGCGGATACATTCCGTTGTCGACACCGAAGTTCATCTGGGAGAGGTTGACGTAGTGGCGAACAACATCCATCTCCGGGATGTCCGGAAGACACAGGCCCCGGCGCTCCATTCCTTCCGGGATATTCACCTCATCCTCGCTCATCAGGCAAAAATCGTTCTCGCCCTTCAGCTCGAATATGAGCGGCTCGTCGTACCTAGCTTGACGATAGCTCACTGCCCCACCTCCCTGAACGCGGCGACCAGGCGGTCCATGTCCTCGTCCGAGGTCATTTCGGTGGCGGTCAGCAGCATGTGATCGATCAGACGCGGAACGTGCCTTTGCAAAGGAAGTCCGCCGATGATCCCGTGGCGCAAAAGCAGCTTGTTCAGCTTCTCCGGCCGCAATGGCGTCTTAACGACGAACTCATTGAAGTGGGCGCCGCTGAACACCGGGGCGTCGAAACCTTCCAGGTCAGCCAACCGTTCCATCAGTTCGGCCGTCCTCTTCATGTTGATGCGGGCCAGGGAACGCAATCCCTTGGAACCGGTCATGCCCAGGTAAGCGGAGACGGCGACGGCGAGAAGCGCCTCGTTGGTGCATATGTTGGACGTGGCCTTGCTCCGGCGGATGTGCTGTTCCCTGGTCTGCAGGGTCATGCAGAACGCCCGGCGCCCGTCCTGGTCCTTCGTCAATCCGATGAGCCGGCCGGGCATCTTGCGCACGTGCTCCATGCGGCAGGCGAATAAGCCAAGCGAGGGACCGCCGACGTTCATCGGCAATCCCAGCGGCTGCCCCTCGCCAATGACGATGTCCGCCCCGTACTCGCCCGGGGGTTTCACCAGAGCCAGGGACAATGGGTTTACCCCAACAACCAACGGAACGTCGGGGAACTCCTGCTTCAGTTTTGGAGCTTGTGAATCTATGATGCCGAAAAGGTTCGGCACTTCCGCATAGATGCCGCATACGTCGTCGGTCATCTTCTCTCTGATGGAATCCAGGTCCAGCTCGCCGGTGAATGGATCGTAACTATACTCTACGACGTTCAGTTTGGCTCCGGCTACATAGTTCTTGAGAACAGATTTCTTGTCCCAGGACATCGCCTCGGGAACAAGGAACGTCTTTTTCGGGAGTATGCGGTGGCACATGGTGGCCGCTTCACCGAGGGCCGTCGACCAATCGTAGTTCGAGGAGTTCACGGCGTCCATTGCCGTGAGCTCGGCGATGTAGCTCTGATACTCGAAAAGCGATTGCAGCATGCCCTGGCTTATCTCGGCCTGGTATGGCGTATAGGACGTGATGAACTCCGAGCGGGAGATTATGGTGTTCACGGCCGCGGGGATGAAGTGATGGTAGTAACCACCGCCTAAGAAGCAGGGGGCGGTGTCCGCGGTCACGTTGTCGGAGAGCATGTTCTGCACATGTCGAACGACGTCCATCTCGCCCTTCCCCTTGGGTAACGGGAGGTCCTCCATGCGCACCTCTCCCGGAATGTCGGAGAACAGCTGCTCCACGTTCTCGATCCCCAGCTCATCCAGCATCCTGCGGTCCAACGGCATGATAACAAGCCCTCCTAGGCCGATATCTCAATAAATAGTTTGGCTGGCCAGGCCTTGACATGCCATTTTTCAATGGTGGTTCAGAGGCGTCTGGCCTGCACTTCCTGCACTAAACGCGAGTAGAGCGAGGGCAGCGATTGCACGTCCTTGATGTCCTGCTTGGCGACGACCACCAGCCTTTGCCGGAGAACGTCGTCATAAGGCACGGCGTTGGAAGCCAGCGCGTTCCTCAATAAACGTCCAAGCTGTCCGCCCTTGCGGTCCCAGTCGGTCATTATTATGGCGCTCTTTCCATCCTTGGCCAGGTGCTCAGCGATGGCGAAGATCCCGTCGCTGCTCTGCACCTGGATCATCTCCCCCTTGACGCCTAATATCGTCAAAGCGCCGCGGTCCCTCATACCCTCGACCAGGATGACAACCTTCGGGTCGCGGGAGATCAGTTCCTCCAGCACCGCCTGGATCTCGTCCAGCCTATCCTTTGGGGAGCGTCCTAAGCTCATGGCGTTCCTCCTAACGCCTTCCTGACCGCGTCCACGGGCGCGAGTATGCGCACCACCTTCATGCGCTGCGTGTGCCCCCGGGACACCGTGACCCTGGCTCCGATGACGGATGATAGAAGCTCCTCGACCTCCTCGTTCGCCTTGCCGTCCTCAGGCGGGGCGCGCACCTTCACCACCAGGCGGTGCCTCCAAGGATCGACGCCCTGCACCCCGGGTGAGGTGCTGTTCGGCGTCACGATGATATCCATCTCCGACCCGTCCGTTGACGGCCGCAGGCATTTGGAGAGGTCCACGTTCCCGGAACGGGCGGAGGATTACTTAATCCTTAAGAGAAATTTTGAGCCTGGCGACCGTGTTTCGGACGGACTAGGTCAGTTTCTTATATCAACAACCGAATCCGTCTGCGATGGCGCCTCCGCTCGAACAGATCAACTACAAGGAGGTCACCGAGATCCACCGCAAGGAGAAGAACTCACCCGACCTGGTGGAGGTAAGGCGTGACCTCTATCCCGCCTTCCGGGACTACATGGAGAGGTTGAGGAAGGAGAGCGAGGAGGAGATCAAGAAAGATCCGTTGTCCTTCAAGGCCACCAGCATGACCAACGAGTTCAAGAAGGTCTCCACCAAGGGCAATCAGATATTCTTTTTCCGAATGCGAAAGATCACCAACATGGCCACCCGCGCCTCCGAGGGGTCCAAGATGGACCTTGCCCGTTTGACGGAGGAGGAGCGGGAGATGTACGACCAGGTGCTTCGGGCGATCAACGAGTGCCGGGACCTGTCGCTGGAGGGCAAGGCGCCGGTGCCCAGGAATCCCGCGCCGTCCGGTTCCGTGTGCGCCGCGGTCGACCAGGGGCAGCTGAGGCAGGCGCTCAGCATGGTGAACGGAAAATCACATGCACCGGAGCAGCCCACACCGGCGGAGAGGGTGCTGGTTAGAATTTTGGATGATCTCCCGGAGATAGCCGGCATGGACCGGCCGTACCGTTTGGCGAAGAACGATGTTGTCAATCTGCCAGCACCTATCGGCTGCGCTCTGATCAAGAGAGGAAAGGCGCAAGAGATAGTTCCCTTCTGGCGTAGGGCCGAATGAACCCGGTATCGTAACGTTTATTTAGGACAATATGATTCCGTGGCTTAATCGGGCTCGTAGCTCAGCCAGGTTGAGCGATCGGCTCTTAACCGATAGGCCGAGGGTTCGAATCCCTCCGAGCCCGCCATTACGCATATCCAGTCATATCGAATTTTTTCTCAATCACGAGGTTTTTTGCACCGGCCTGTTCCGTGGGAGCTGAAGCGAACGCGCTTTGGATCCGCTCCACGGCTTTGTCTTGTTCGATGCGCCGATAGAACTTTTGGGTGGTGGTTGGCGAAGAGTGCCCCATGGAATGGGCAGTATCCTCCAGCAGCTCCGGGTGATCGTCCAGAATTATCTGGCAATATGTCGCCCGGAACGTTTTCAAGGAGAACGGTTCGAAATCCCCTGGCAGATGGGACCCGATCAACCCCTTGAGGCGGCGGAAGGAATTGCTGGAATAGGGTTTGATACGGCCTTCCCGCAACGATGGGATGAGCCATTCAACCTCTCCGGTGAGGCCATACTTCTCCAGATGAACCTTCCTTGCCTTCAGGTACTCCTTAATGGCTGGGGCAGCCATAGGAAGGATCGGCGTCTTGCGTTCTCTTCCATACTTGCCCTTTCCCTTAGGATTCATCACCTTGATGTACATCCTATCAAGGTTCAGGTCCTTCATCTTGGCCAATCGAAGCTCCGAAGGTCGGAGGCCGGAGCAGGGCAGGATAGCCACAAGGAAGCGACAGACCTCCCCGGACCATCCCGTAATGTTGTTAGCGGCCTCTTGGATCATTTTCAACTCTTGGTCTGAGAGGCTTCTTACGTCAGGCTGATTCCGCACGCTGAACTGGGCGCCCTTCTTTTTCATCGTTGCATAGATGGCGTTTCCATGGTACTCGCAGACCCCCTCGAGGATCCCGCGGTACTTCTCGATGGTCGATCCACCTAATCCCTTGGCCCTCATGTGTTCCTCGATTGTTCGGACCTCCATCTGGGTGAACTTAGACGGATTGGTTTCCTTCAGCTTCCCTCTCTTCTTCAGATTAACGACCATCTGGTTTAGCATGCGGATATTTCTTTCCTCCCGCTCTTTTGTCGTTTCTGCCAGCATTCTTCCTTCCATGTATGCCAAGGCCATGGTCAAGAAGGGATAGCGACCCATGCTTCTCCCTCCTCGCGGCCTACCCACCTTGGTACATCGGCGCCCCGTACGATTTCTCGCAACGGTGGTGCCTCCACACTCAGAATCCGAGGGCCGCTTATTAGTAGGCTCGCTCCCCTTTCTATTATTGGGAGCACACGTAACGCAGACGCGTTTCGTGAGTTTAGAGGCCCGAGACCGCCCTAGCATGAGGATTGATATGCTTACGCGTTCTCCGACGCGCCTTCGTTCGTTTTCAGAGGCTCGGTTACGGGATTTGATACACTTTTTTTACCCCTCGAACCCTTCCTTCCGTAAACACCGAAGGCTCTCCGAACGTCAGCCTTTTCCAAAGCAGGATAATTGGACCTAACATCGATGTTGCTCTTACTTATGGCCGTATCCACACTGTCGCGACCAAATTTTAAACCTAGTCTATCAGCAACTACTCCGATTTTACAGAGTATCTGATAATCTGGAATTCCATAGGCGAACTCCTTGATCTCAGCACGAATTCTGTGGATGGACCATCTCATCTTCAATTTCTTTTCGATGAAAACATCCAGGCACCACCAATACGAATTGCAATAGTTGCGATTGTTCAATGGACACTTCTTTCTGCCCAAACAAACTGGCACGGGCGGATCGTTTTCCAACGAATAGCCCTCGTATTCTGGTATGATGCTTCGAGATACCATACCGATTTTCAATCACACCGAGGTTAAAATGAAAATCTGCTCTCAGTTCTTGCGCCGATATTTCCTTAAATATCACTTTTTTGAGAAGCGACATACACGGTACAAAGTCAAGCCCCGATGAAGCAAATTATCAGGACCACTGGCATTCATCAAACCACCCTCGTTCGATTATAATTGCGCGAGCGATATTAAAGCAGGTCGTCGTCCTTATAAGGTCATCCGATAAGGCACCTACGGTGCCCGACGGTATCAGAGAACCATAGGTTCTTGAAAAGGTAAAGGAGAAGATAGGTCTAGACAAACGGTAGGTACCTGAGATTGTCTACGACAATCCGGGGCGCTTAACCGGTACCTATCGTGCGCCTTGATCGTGTACCGATTGCCGTGATGGTACCTAACGGTCTTGATTGCGCCGAAATAGGTACCGATTGCCGTGATGGTAACCATAGGGACCAGTCCTGACCTGTATCGGGACTTCCTAGAAGTCCGGGGCGACCTTCGGTCGCCTTAACTGTCAACGATTGCGCAGAGGTAAGGACTAACCGATGTGTCGACCGCTCTCGGGACTTCCTAGAAGTCCGGGGCGACCTAAGGTCGCCTGAGGGCAACGAGGGCACGCGGGAAATTAATAAGAGGTATTATATATTATAATAATTAAAATAGTCCGACCAAATTATTTAACCCTGTAGGTCTTTTTGATGGCCGATTTCGATGGCAAAGGGGAAGAAGGAAGGCAGCGCGGCAAATCTCGGCTTCGAGGCTACGATGTGGGCGGCCGCCGACAAGCTGCGCAACAATATGGACGCGGCGGAGTACAAGCACGTGGTCCTGGGCTTGGTTTTTCTGAAGTACATTTCCGACGCCTTCGAGGAGCGTCATCATGCCCTGTTGAGCGCAAAAGAGAAGGGCATCGACCCCGAGGATCCTGACGAATACCGGGCAGAGAACATCTTCTGGGTGCCGAAGGAAGCCCGCTGGTCCACACTTCAGGCAAAGGCGAAAATGCCGGAGATCGGCCGCACCGTGGACGAGGCCATGATGGCCATCGAACGGGAGAACCCCTCGTTGAAGGGCGTTCTCCCGAAAGATTTTGCCCGACCAGGTCTGGACAAGGTCAGACTGGGCGAACTGATAGACCTGATCGGAACCGTCGGTCTCGGGGATAAGGAGAACCGTTCCAAGGACGTGCTCGGCCGGGTGTACGAATACTTCCTGTCGCAGTTCGCTTCCGCCGAGGGCAAGAAGGGCGGGCAGTTCTATACGCCCAGATGCGTGGTTCAGGTCCTGGTCGAAATGCTGTCACCTTACCAGGGGCGCATATACGATCCGTGCTGCGGCTCCGGCGGCATGTTCGNNGCTGGCCAAGATGAACCTGGCCATCCGAGGGATCGACAACAATCTGGGCGATCGGGCTGCCGATAGTTTTCATGCGGACTTGCACCCTGATCTGAAGGCTGATTACATACTGGCGAACCCGCCCTTCAACAGCAGCGATTGGGGCGGCGAACGCCTGAAGGACGATGTGCGCTGGAAATACGGCACGCCACCGAAAGGTAACGCCAACTTCGCCTGGGTACAGCACTTCATCCATCACCTGAATCCAAAGGGACAGGCCGGTTTCGTCCTCGCTAACGGCAGCATGTCCTCGAATCAGTCCGGCGAAGGGGAGATCAGGAAGGCGATTCTGGAAGCCGACCTGGTCGATTGCATGGTTGCCCTTCCCGGTCAACTCTTCTACTCCACGCAAATACCGGCGTGCCTCTGGTTCCTATCGAAGGACAAGCAGAACAACCGATTCCGGGACCGCAGGAAGCAGGTCCTTTTCATCGACGCTAGGAAGATGGGCACGCTTATCGACCGGGTGCATAGGGAGCTTACGGAGGAGGACGTGCAGAAGATCGCCGCCACCTATCACGCCTGGCGCGGGGATGAGTCGGAAACGAATCAATACCAAGACGTGCCAGGATTCTGTAAATCTGCGGATTTCGTAGAAATTGTGAAGCATGGATTCATCCTGACGCCGGGGCGCTACGTCGGCGCGGAGGACGTGGAGGACGACGGCGAAGACTTCGAGGAGAAGATGCGGTCCTTAACCGGGCAGCTCAAAGAGCTGATGGATAAGTCAAGGGAGTTGGACCAGGTCATCATGAAGAACCTGAAGGAGCTGGGGTTCGATGGATGATTACATAGATACAGAATATGGTCTGATGCGTAAATCACACGAATCTGCACGACTTAAGGACTTGTGCCATGCTGAAGGTGGTATTCAAACCGGTCCATTCGGCAGTCAGCTACATCAGAAGGACTATGTTGATGTCGGCACTCCTATTGTAACAGTAGAAAACCTGGGAGAGAATCGCATCGAATCGACTGATGTACCACGAGTGAGCGATGCCGATCGGGAACGATTGGGTAGATATTCGTTGAAAGAAGGCGACATAGTTTTTAGCCGAGTTGGTTCAGTTGATAGAAGGGCGTTAATAAGAAAAACTGAAGATGGATGGCTCTTCTCTGGTCGGTGCATAAGAGTTAGACCAGATCCAGCTAAGATTGATTCAGGTTTCTTGTCATGGTTTTTTGGGTTAACTGGCTTTGTTAACCACATTAATAGTATTGCCGTGGGTGCGACCATGCCATCTCTCAACACTTCCATAATGGAAGGCCTTCCCATTTACTACCCATCGTTAGAAGAGCAACGCACCATCGCCCACATCCTCGGCACCCTGGACGACAAGATCGAACTCAACCGGCGCATGAACGAGACCTTGGAGGGCATCGCCCGCGCCCTGTTCAAGTCCTGGTTCATCGACTTCGATCCGGTACGTGCCAAGGCCGAGGGGCGGCAGCCGTTCGGCATGGACGCGGAGACCGCCGCCCTGTTCCCGGACCAGTTCGAGGACTCGGAGTTAGGGGAGATTCCGAAGGGGTGGAAGATTGGGGCAATTCAAGATTATTACGACATATTGGGAGGAACGACTCCCAGTACAAAAGTAGCAGGATATTGGGGAGGTTCTATCCCATTCGCGACCCCCAAAGATCTCTCTACCGTGTCATCATCTTATCTGGTATCAACAGAACGCTCGATAACCGATGAAGGATTATCTCAAATCGGATCCGGAATCATCAGAAAAGGATCATTCCTTCTTTCTTCAAGGGCTCCTATAGGTTACATGGCATTCAACGATGTTGATGTAGCGATCAATCAGGGAATTATTGCTGCTGCGAGCAAGTCGTCCCTTTCGCCATCTTACATCTACTTCTGGAGTTCTTTCAAAATGGAGTACATCAAATCCGTGGCCAACGGTTCGACCTTTCTGGAAGTGAGTAAGGGATCGTTCAAGAAACTCAAGATGCTGGCTCCACCATCTGAACTGATAGGGATATTCAATAGCCATGTTGACCAGCAATTATCTGCAATTTTGAACAACGAGAAGGAGAATAGAACACTAGTCGAATTACGGGATTCTCTTCTTCCGAAGCTTATTAGCGGTGAAATTAGAGTTAATGGAATAGGGGTAAATATATAGGTTGAAAAATATATTGGTAGGTGGGAATAGTTGGGGCGAGAACCATGACAATGAATAAGATCAGCATTACCGAACTGAAGAAGATTGCCCGGGAGTATAGTCTCAAACCCTGTAAAATCAAAGGATCTGAAGTAGTCCAGATTCGTAAAAATCCAAGTGATAAGTACGAAGATATTTCCTGGGAAGAGTTCGAGAACGCCTTAAAAGCTAAGAAATTAGCTGTATACAAAGCATCCGAGAGCGACTTCTTGAAAATTATGAAGGATCAATAGATCGCCATTGATGTGGTTTCATGGCGTTCACTGAGTCCGAGTTAGAGGAAGCGGTCATTGAGTGGTTCAGAGGCTTGGGTTACGAATACGTTTCCGGCCTCGACATCGCGCCTGATGGCGAATGTCCTGAAAGAAACAGCTACCGTGATATCGTTCTGACGGACCGCCTCGAACGCAACCTGAAGGTCATCAATCCCCGCATTCCCGATTCGGCCATCACCGACGCCCTGGCCAAGCTCAAGACCGTCGCCTCCCCGTCCCTGATAGATTCGAACTACGCCTTCCATCGGATGCTTATCGAGGGCGTGGACGTGGAGTACAAGCGCAAGGACGGGACCATCGCCGGCGACAAGGTCCACCTCATTGATTTCAACGACATCAGTAACAACGAGTTCCTTGTTGTAAACCAGTACACCGTTCATGAGGGGGACAGGAACAGGCGGCCGGACGTGGTCGTGTTCATCAACGGCCTTCCGATCGCAGTTCTCGAACTGAAGAACCCTGCCGACGAGAAGGCCACCATCTGGAGCGCCTTCAACCAGCTCCAGACGTACAAGAAGGAGACACCATCCCTCTTTCACTTCAACGAGCTACTGGTGATCTCCGACGGTATCGAAGCTCGGTACGGCACCATCTCCTCCAATCGCGAGCGCTTCATGTGGTGGAGGACCATGGACGGAGAGGTTATTGCTCCAAAATCCACGCCGCAGGTCGAGGTGCTTTTGCATGGCGTATTCGAGAAGCGCAACCTGCTGGACCTGCTACGTTCATTCATCGTCTTCGAGGACAATGAGAAAGGGACGAAGATCAAGAAGGTTGCTGGATACCATCAGTTCCACGCCGTGCGCAAGTCCGTGGAGACGACCGCGGCGGCCATATCGCCAGAAGGCAGCCGACAGATTGGCGTGGTCTGGCACACGCAAGGTTCCGGCAAATCGCTAACCATGGCCTTCTACGCCGGGCGAATCATCCATGATTCGAGGACCTCGAATCCGACAATCGTGGTCATCACGGACCGCAACGACTTGGACGATCAGCTCTATGGCACGTTCTGTTCCTGCCACGACCTGCTGCGGCAGAGGCCGGTGCAGGCCGAGTCACGCGAGCACTTGCAGAAATTGCTGAACGTGGCCTCTGGCGGCGTAGTATTCACCACCATCCAGAAGTTTTTCCCCGATAAAAGCGAAGTGCATCTTCCCGCCCTCTCGGACCGCCGCAACATCGTGGTGATCGCTGACGAGGCTCATCGCTCGCAATACGACTTCATCGACGGATTCGCCCGGCACATGCGCGACGCGTTGCCGAACGCCTCCTTCATCGGATTCACCGGCACACCGTTGGAACTGGAGGACAAGAGCACCCGCGCGGTGTTCGGGGACTACATCAGCGTTTACGACATCCAACGCGCCGTGGAGGATGGAGCGACCGTACCCATATACTATGAAGGACGCCTGGCCAAGATAGCGCTCAATGAGAACGAAAAGCCCAAGGTGGATGACAAGTTCGAGGACGTCACCGAGGGTGAAGAGCAGTTCGAGAAGGACAAGCTGAAGACCAAGTGGGCGGCAATCGAGGCGCTGGTCGGCACCGACAAACGCCTGAAGCTCGTGGCCCAGGACCTAGTGGCTCATTACGACAAGCGGCAGGCGGCCATGGAAGGTAAGGCCATGATCGTCTGCATGTCCCGGCGCATCTGCGTGGAGCTGTACAATGAGATCATCAAACTCAAACCGGAATGGCACGACGAGGATGATGCGAAGGGCGCCCTCAAGATAGTCATGACCGGTTCCGCCGCGGACCCCGAGGGATGGGGGCCGCACATACGGAACAAGTCAAGACGGGAGGCGTTGGCCAACCGCTTCAAGGACCCGGCCGACACGTTCAAGATCGTCATAGTGCGGGACATGTGGCTTACCGGATTCGATGCGCCTTGTCTGCACACCATGTACCTGGACAAGCCCATGAAGGGGCACAATCTCATGCAGGCAATCGCCCGCGTGAACCGGGTCTTCCGGGACAAGCCCGGAGGTCTCGTTGTCGATTACCTCGGCCTGGCGGACCAATTGCGCAAGGCCATGGCCATCTACACGCAGAGCGGAGGAAAGGGCAAGGCAACCTACGATCAGGCTGAGGCCGTGGCGGTCATGCTGGAGAAGTACGAGATCTGCTGCGGCATGATGCACAGGTTCGATTACTCGGGCTGGCAGAACGGCACGGCGGTGCAGCGGACTAGGTTGATCGCTAACGGTGCGGATTACGTTCTAGGATTGGACAAGGGCAAGGAACGTTACTCCCGAGCCGTAACGGAACTGTCCCAGGCATTCGCCCTGGCGTCCGCGAACGATGAGGCCAAAGGTATCAGGGACGATGTCGGATTCTTCCAGGCAGTCAAGGCAAGCATCGCCAAGGATACGGGCGGCGGCACCCCCAAGGACGAGCTGGACCTGGCCATCCGGCAGATCGTGCAAGGCGCAATCATCAGCGATCAGATAATCGACATCTTCGATGCGGTCGGCCTGAAGAAACCGGACATCTCCATCCTTTCGGAGGAGTTCCTGGCCGAGGTCAGGAAGATACCGCAGCGGAACCTTGCGGTCGAGCTGCTGAACCGCCTGCTCAAGGACGAGACCAAGCGGATGCGCAAGAGCAACGCCACGCAATCCAAGGCCTTCTCGGCCATGCTGGCGGAGGCCATCACCAAATACGAGCAGCGGGCGGTGACCACGGCGCAGGTGATCGAACTCCTCATCGAGATGGCCAAGAAGATGAAGGAGGCGCAGGAGCGTGGGGAGAAGCTCGGTCTCAACGAAGCGGAGCTGGCGTTCTACGATGCTTTAGAGACTAACGATAGCGCGGTCAAGGTGCTCGGCGACGAGGTGCTGCGAGGCATCGCCAAGGACATCACGGACACCATCAACAAGAACATCAGCATCGATTGGAGCGTCCGGGAGAACGCGAAGGCTAATATGCGGCGCATGGTGAAACGGATCCTGCGCAAGTACGATTACCCGCCGGACAAACAGGAAGCGGCGACCAGGAACATCATCGAACAGGCGGAGCTGCTCTGCGGGGAAATGATAACATAAAATTCGAATCAATGGCCCCTTTTTATGGAAAATGTTCAAATTTATTGTACAACTGGGTGCTGTATGGCCTATTAAAGCAAATACTATATATAATTGTGTAGACAATATAAAAACACATGACAGAAGGACCACTAACATCCACACTCTCTTCGTTTTCGGGTATCATCGGTGCGATTGGTGGTGCGTTTTTCATCATTGCTGTTATTTCTGCTCTTCTGACGTTCAATACTGAAGGGCTAGTGGACGCGGCTATTAATCGCCTAATATCCGCCGTCGCTATAGGGGGATTCTTCGCACTTCTCGCAGGGATTTTCGGAGCTATCGAGAGTATGTTCTGAACAAATCCATCAACCTGAAGTACTCGACTTTAATCCTAATTACCGGCTCCATTTTTAGGAACCTTAGGGAAAAGTATAGGATACGGTGCGAACACCCATACATCAGGCTTCCCTGATAGAGGAAATCCTACGTGGAGGAAGGAAACTTGAGACCATCCATGATATGTCAGCCGTATCTCGACGTCGATCTTTTCTATTCTGGTGATCTATTAGTCGCGTTCTGCGATGAATTCGGAAAAGCCTTTGTGTCAATTCAGCCCTCGAACTTCGTTGTAGAGAGGCACAAGAGGATATGACAGCAATATTTGGATGCTGCCTTTACTTCACCAGAGCGCTTTGATGACCTTTTGATGGACACGCTTCGAAGAAATCATGTCCCGGAGGTCGACCTTCCTAATTGGTACAGTTTAGCAGGTCCCAACAAATATTGGCAGAATTCAAAATTTGTTAAGTACGCTATCCACAAAATTTGGAAGGATGATTATAAACCGTGTGTGGATGTGAATGATAAAGACAGTTGGATGCTCTCTATATATCGAAGAGGCGACGCCGCAGCAAGGCGTTACAATAACGAATAAAAAGAAGGGGTTTAGGTCGGTGCAATAAACGGCCTGATTGAACCTTCGTATCGATGATCTGGCTAAGCATACGTGCGGACCCCTCCGAGCCCGCCATTATCCACCATCCCATGTTCTGAATCTCCGTGGGCATAATTCATCGCATAACTTCTGAACGCATCGATGATCGATGACCACCATTATATCCCCGCAAATTCTAGTTCATAACCGGGGGTCATGATGTCGGGGCTATCGGCATCAATTGTGATCATCATCTGCGCGCTTCTTCTCTTCCAGGTGGTTCCAGCTGACTCGTCGGGTGATCATATCACCAACGACCTGTTCATTGCCGAAGTGGACCTCATCCAGGTTACCTACGACCCACCCACCATAATCAAGAACAAGTCGGCCGCCCTTCGTCTGGTGGTCATCAACTCGTTCCAGGAGGCCGTCCTCACCGAGTTCCGTATCAATTACGATTTCGGGACCAAGAACCTGACCGATAAGGGAGAATCTGGAAATGGCATACCGCTCAGCCCCGGACAGAACATCGTCTACCTGCCAGGCGGTTCTTATTATGGAGGTGATGAGCACTGGGACACCGACCCCATGACCCTCAGGTGGACCAGCACTGGGAACGACACCGACCTGACCGTGATGGTCGATCCATCGCACGGCGTCGCGGAGACGGTGGAGACGAACAACGTCTACAGACACACTCAAGGCGTGGTGGTCAAGAGCGCCCAGCCGATGCGGCTCCTGGTGGTGCCGGTCTACACTGACGCCGGAGGCCAGTTCGAGTTCGAGGATTACCTCGATCAAAATATCGAGGTCCTGAGGGACCAGTACCCGGTGGCGGACGACGGCATCAACGTCACCATAGCCCCCTGGGAACACCGGGAGTACGAGGACCACAACGAGGCGGCGGACATCGCTCGCTCCTTCTCGGACGACGCCCGCTCGATGGGCTACGACCGGGTGATCGTGGTCTTCAAGGTGCTCTACTACGGGTCCGGCCAACTGTACGGCCGGGCCTGCGGAATGCTGCGGGACCCCGAGGACCGGGTACCCTTTCTGGTGACCTTGGCCGGCCTATCTCACAGCTCCGACCTGCTGGCCCATGAGCTCGGCCACACCTATTACCTGTGGCACCCGCACGACATCGGCCTGGTGCTGTACGAAACGGATATCTGGAATCCCCTGGAGAGGATGTACGCGTGGGATGGCAGCACCACCATGAGCTATGACTGGAAACTGCCGGACGGGGTGCCATCCTCGCCCCGCTGGATGGATGAGCAGAGGTATCGCACGTATCCGAAGACCTGGCTGGACCTGTCCGACCGGGACGACGTTACCGTGGACGGCGTATGGCAGTGGAACCTGTATTCCCAGTTCGTCACGAATCCTATTCTGAGGTCACCATCCGTTCTGATCAAAGGTAAGCTGTTCCTGAACGGAACGGCCTTCCTCAATGATCACGTACAGCATCTTGCCGCGGCCCCGCGCGACCTGGAACAGGCGGTAGGGTTCGTCAACGCGGGCAATTACTCTTTCCGAGTGCTCGACTCCTCGCACGTTCCGCTGGGGACCTTCCCGTTCCAGGCGTCCTTCGATGAGATGGCGCATTGGGACAGCATCACCGAGGTTTACGAGCGACGGTTGAACGAGGTGGAGTTCGCCTTCAACATTCCCGACGTGGCAGGGGCGAAATACTTTCAACTGGTGAACCGGACCGGGGCGGTGCTGGTGCAGAGGACCATATCCGATAACGCTCCATCGGTGCAGATCACCGCGCCGGCGGCCGCCGAGCAGGTCGAGGTCGGTGACGCCCTGAACATCACCTGGGCGGGCAGCGACGCGGACGGTGATGACCTGGTGTATAGACTGGCCTTCAGCGCTGACAGCGGTTGCAGCTGGGTGCCCATCGCCGACGATATCACGAGCGAATGGTACGAGATGTCGACGGCCGGTCTCAGGCCAGGGGACGATTATCAGGTGAAAGTCGTCGCTTCGGACGGCTACAACTCCGAGGAAGGCGTTTCCGACGAGTTCTCCATGGTGGACACCACGCCTCCGGCCACCGTCATCTCGGTCGAGGGCGAGGCGGGACGGAACGGGTGGTACATCTCCCAGGTGGCCGTCGGTTTGAACGCCACCGACAACGACCGGGTCGAACGCACCGAGTACGCCATTGAGGGTGGCGATTGGGTCACTTACGCCAATGTCATCAATATGGCCGGGGAGGGCAATACCTCCATAGGTTACAGGTCGATCGACGCTTCTGGCAACATCGAACCCGCGAGGTCAGTGGCCATCTCCATCGATATTAACGGTCCTTCGCTCGAAATCATAGGTCTGACGAACGGCTCAAAGGTCAAGGCCGAGGAAGCCCTCGTGCAATGGGAGTCATCCGACGCCATCTCCGGCGTAGCTGGACACATGGTCCGTCTGGACGGGGGGAACTGGATCGATACGGGCAACGCCACTAAATTCGAACTTTCCGGATTGGAAGAAGGCCAGCATACCCTGGAGGTGATGGCCGCCGATATGGCGGGGAACGAGAACACCACGAGCATGATTTTCTCGGTCGAGGATGAGGGGTCCTCGCTCCTGCTCATCATAGCGGTGGCGATACTGATCGCGCTCGTATTGGCATCGGTCGTTTACCTCATCCACCGGAGAAGGAAGGCCTAGAAGCAGGCAGCCCGCATCCCAACCTTTCCGTCCTTTCATAACCGGCCATGGCGAAGGATCAACTCCGGTTCAACCGTCCATTTTATTGAAGTCCTCATCACAACTGCTAAAATCTGCTAAAATATACTAAATTAGCAGGAAAACGCTACCTAGGTAGTTCGCGGCATAGAGGTCCCAATAACTGCTAAAATCTGCTAAAATCTACTAAATTAGCAGATAATTTATTATCCCAGGCTCCGTTGACTATCTAGGGTGAACTCCTGTGAAGATACCCGAAAGGCCCAAACCCTACCGCGAATCCTTGCCCAAGGCATTATCATGGAGTGCCGAAACCAACAAGGAGGTCCTCGAGCTCGTCAAGCGCTATAATGAGGGGTACGTTCACTGGGACGAGCTCAGGCGGAAGGTCCTTCCCACAGATCCCGAGACGGTATGGGCGCTCATGAAGCTCACCCGGGAAAGCCAATGTCGGCATGTGAAATTTCACGAAGTCCTTCTCTCATTCAACATGACCAGCGAAGCTCATCGAATCGTTCATATGCTTGACACAGGAGCCTCCGGCCTGATGATGGTGGAGGAGCCTCTTTCCAAACAGGAGATGGACAGATACATCGTAAGTTCTCTGATGGAGGAGGCCATAGCTTCCAGCCAGATCGAGGGCGCGGTGACCACCACCAAAGACGCCAAGCGGATGCTCCGGGAGAACCGCAAGCCCCGTTCGCAATCCGAACGGATGATCCTGAACGATTACCTCACCATGCAGAGGATCAAGGAGATCAAGGACCAGCCCCTGACCGTCGAGATCATCCTGGAGCTGCACCGGTCCATCACCAACGGAACGTTGGAGGACGCTTCCTCGGAAGGGCGGTTCAGGACCGATGACGAGGTGGTGGTGGCAGACCCCTTCGAGCTGGACAAGGTCTATCACCGGCCTCCTTCGTTCGTCAAGCTGCAAACCTACATGGAGGATCTGTGCAAGTTCGCCAACAACGAGGACGACGTCTCGTTCCAGCACCCCCTGGTCAAATCCATCATCCTGCACTTCATGATCGGCTATGTGCACCCTTTCGTAGATGGCAACGGGAGGCTGGCCAGGGCTCTTATGTACTGGTACGGGCTGAAACGCAACTATTGGCTGTTCGAGTACATGGCCATATCCAAGGTCATCAAGGAGAGCAAGGGGAAGTACGGGCTGGCGTATCTTCACGCTGAGACCGACGACAACGACGTCACCTACTTCATCAACTACAACCTGGACTGCATGGAGAAGGCGTTGAAGAACACCCGGGATTACATAGCCAGGAAGCAGGGCGAGCAAAGAGAGTCCCTGAAGTTGATCTCCTCGCATCCTGAGCTCAACTTCCGCCAGGCTGAGATCTTAAAGGACCTCATCAAGCGGAAGGGCGAGCCGGTCTCGATCATGGAGATCGCCTCGAAATTCAGCGTCGTCCACCAGACGGCCAGGTCTGACCTCCTGTTCCTGGTCGAGCATGGTCTCCTGGATAAGATGAAGGTCGGGAAGAGGCTGTTGTTCCGTTATGCCCCCAAGGAGAACGGGAGCGCGCCCCAAGCAGGTCCCTCGGAGTGACAGCCGTACTTTCTTCAGATGAAACACATCATCAAAACAGCGTCCCCTGGTACTGCCCGGTCACCGGGCATCCCATGCACTTCACCGACTTGAACGAGGGGCACTCCCGGCACTGCAGGTTGATCCCGCAGGGCGGCCGATCGCTATGCTCGAAGTTCATCACCGACGGTACGATATAATCCCGTTCGGACGTGATCACGATGTTGAAATCGACGTCAGACACGGACAGGTTGGACCGGATGTGCCCGTTGACTATCGATTCCAGCGTAGCTATGCTCTCGCTGAAGAACAACAGGCACAGATTGTTCTTCCCGGAGATGGTGAAACCGTTGGCGAAGTAGGGGCATCCCCGGAACATGCTCAGTATCTCATCCGGCCTGGTGGAGGAAATATCGACCTTGGCCACGTACAGCCCCATTTTCAAAGGGTTAATGCCAAGTTGGATGGCCAAGGCCCCCGCCTCCTTGAGCTTGGCTATCCTGGCAGCGACGGAAGGTTGCGACAGGTTGATCTTCTTGCCGATGCTCTCCTGGGAGACGTCGGGGTCCTCGGCGTACATGGATATTATGATCTTATCCTTGGAATCTAGGCGCATACGGATATTCCCTCCCTATTTATGATAAGTTATAATCAATTTTGCTTTATTATTAATAGTAATCGACTTAATATATTATAATTTAATTGTTAGTAACAAGGTGTGAATCATGTCTATGTACTGCAATCAATGCCAACAGACCGCCAAGGGCGTGGCCTGCACGACCCGCGGCGTTTGCGGAAAGACCGAGGACATCCAGAGCTTGCAGGAGATGCTCATTTACGGCCTGAAGGGAATAGCCGCCTACGCCTATCACTGCCGCGTGCTAGGGAAGAGGGACGAGCAGATCGACGCCTTCGTGCACGAGGCTCTGTTCAAGACCCTGACCAACGTGGACTTCTCCACCGAGGACCACTGGAACCTCATTCTGAAGGCCGGGATGATCAACTACCGTGCCATGGAGCTGCTGCAGGAGGCCAACACCGAGTTCTTCGGCGATCCGACGCCGACCACCGTTTTCACCGGCGTGAGGAAGGGACCGGGAATACTGGTCACCGGACACGACCTGCTGGACCTCGAGGCGCTCCTGAAGCAGACCGAGGGCACTGGCGTTAACGTCTATACTCACGGCGAGATGCTCCCCGCCCACGGCTACCCCAAGCTGAGGAAGTACCCCCACCTGGTAGGCAATTACGGCGGGGCGTGGCAGAAGCAGAAGACCGAATGGGCGGAGTTCGGCGGCCCCGTCCTCGCCACCACCAACTGCGTTCTGAATCCCCCTGAAAGCTACAAGGACCGCCTGTACACCACCGGCATCACCGCCCTGGACAACGTGAAGCACATCGAGAGGGATGATTACTCCTCGATAATCGAGCACGCCAAGCGCATCGGCGACCTGGCCGAGAGGCAGGGCATCAACATCCCCACCGGCTTCCACCACAAGGCCGTGCTCTCACTGGCGCCTCAGATAATCGAGGCGGTCAAGACCGGCAAGATAAGGCACTTCTTCCTGATCGGCGGATGCGACGGGGCCACGCCCGGTCGCGATTACTTCACCCAACTGGCGGAGAAGGTCCCCAAGGACTGCGTAATCCTGACGCTCGCCTGCGGCAAGTACCGCTTCAACGACCGTGAGTTCGGGACCATCGAGGGCACCGGTATCCCGAGGTTCCTGGACATCGGGCAGTGCAACGATACGTATTCGGCGCTGCAGATCGCCATCGCTCTGTCCAAGGCTTTCGGCGTTGGCGTCAACGAACTTCCACTGAGCATCGTGTTCTCCTGGTTCGAGCAGAAGGCCGTGGCCATCGCGTACACCCTGCTTGCGCTCGGAGTCAAGAACGTCCGCATGGGGCCCTCCCTTCCAGCCTTCGTCAGCCCCAACAACTGGAAGTTCATCCAGGAGAAGTACAACTGGATGCCCATCGGTGATGTCGACGAAGACCTGAAGGCCATGCTGGGGAACTGAACGCCCCACAAACCCCTTCCTTTTCCTCCTTTAACCATGGTCTGACCAGACCCTTCCCTTTTTTAAAGAGGTTCCGATACAGAAGCCTGGCTGCAACTTTTTTCGATCCATATTTCATGGCCAAACGTCTTGTTATCAAAAATGATTATCAATAAATAATACCGAACGCCTAGAATTCCCACTCACAAAGAATAAGGGGGCGACTCCTTCGATCGATGTGAAACGGGGGGATCATTTGTATAGACGAACTATAGCGATAGCATGTATGCTGCTGATGGTCTTGGCGATGGTGCCGGTGATGGCATCCGCCGCGCCAGGGGCATCAGTGGATTATGTTGCATTGAACGGCAAATATGACATTGGTACCGGATATTCGGAGGCCGTTTCGACGGCCTCGCCCGAACAATCCGTCTCGGATCCCGGAAGCGGCTCGGAAAGCTACTTCTGGGATGCCGAGGCGGGAGATGTGCAGATATGGTTCGGCTTGAACGATTACCTCGGTCAATACAACCTTAAATATTACCAACTGAGGGCGGTCGGCGATTACGCGGAGATATGGGTCAGCACCAACCTGGCCTATCCTGCCGGGGACCCCAGGCCGACGCCTGTGGTCACTGACGAGCAGGTGGCGTACCTGCTGTCCGAGGTGGATGACAACATCTACGAGGCCATGACCCAGTACTTCGCCGTACCTGATTATCACGACGGTGAATACGCTCTGCTGCCAGGCATGGTCGGTAACGCCTACGGGATCGTTCAGGAATACTACGAGGGCGACAGGATGGTGATCCTGGTCGACAACGTCCGGGACGCCAACTACTACGACCCGACCTATCCGAACTACATCGCCGGGTTCTACTCGCCTAGTTATGAGGCCTATTTCGACCGCAACGTCATAACCATCGACAGCCACGACTGGGCCAACCGCATGGGCCCGGACGCCTCCAGGCCTTTCCTGTACGAGGGCATCATCGCCCACGAGATGCAGCACCTGATCCACGATGACGTGGACGGGGACGAGGAGACCTTCGTGAACGAGGGCATGTCCGACTTCGCCATGCTGGTCTGCGGCTACGGGCCGGCGGTCAACAGCCACCTGGAGGACGCGGCGTTCTACGCCGAGAACTCGCTCGTGGCCTGGGAAGACCAGGGCGGGCTGGAAGTGCTGGCCGACTACGGGCAGGCGTATCTTTGGACCCTATACCTGTTCGAGCAATACGGTGAGGGGTTCATCAAGCACCTGTTCGCCAACCCCGGGAACGGCATCTCCGGCATCGAGTCATCCTTGGACGCCTTCGGGAGCGAAAGGGACTTCGCTGACGTATACCACGACTTCTCCATCGCCATGCTGATCGACGATCCGGCCGCTGGACCGGAGTACGCGTTCGGGGGCGTGGACTTCAACGTGTATATGGGAACCTACGACGAACAGAACCCTGAGACCTACTCTACGCCCGGCGCCCCGGCCTGGGGTACGGACTATCTCTGGCTGCACGGCAGCCCCGGACCGTTCTCATGGCTGTGGTTCGACGGCGATGACTTCAGCGCCCATTCCACCGATTGGACCAGCGTGGACGGCGTGCTGTGGTCGGGCGGAGGGGACCTGCAGGACCGCTGGGCCATCTTCGAGGGCGTCGGCGGCGGCACTCTGTGCTTCGACACCATGTATGACATCGAGGACTACTGGGACTTCGGGTTCGTGCAGGTCTCCACCGACGGCGGCATGACCTGGACCAGCCTCTCGAACGCCTACACCACCAGCGACTACGACCCCAGCGCCCACCCCAACATCATGGCGAACCTGCCCGGGCTGACCGGGATACAGGCCGAAATGGTGACCATGAGCTTCGACCTCAGCGCCTACGCCGGACAGGACATCCTTCTGGCCTTCAGGTACATGACGGACTGGGCCACCTATTACGAAGGCTGGTACGTGGACAACGTGTACCTGGACGATGTCTTGGTCTCGGACGGCACGGACGCCTCGGTGTTCATGGACCTGAGCGAGCTGTTCCCGACGGAGAACGACTTCAGCGTGACCATCGTGGGCATGAAGGTCGTGAAGGGCAAGATGACCTATCAGATCATCGACGTGCCTCTGAACGACGCGACCGAGACGGGCATGTACGACATGAGAAGTGTCTTCAAGAGCTGCACCAAGGTGATCATGCTGGTCACGTCCCAGGCTCCGGAGGGCTTTACTGACTACGCCATGTACGACTTCGGGATAGCGTACAGCAACGGCATGAAAGGCGCCTAGGCCGTCAGCGAACAAGGCTCTCTGAGCCTTCCCTTCCTTTTTTTATTTTTTTTCCAGGAAAAACCGTTAATCATGGTTCTCCTTATCGGGGAACATGGGCGTTATGCGCATCCTGGGGAACAACGCGGTGATGATGACCCTATCCTTCATCACAGCACTTGCGCTGGGGGGCTTCCCCAGCTTTTCATTCCTCACCAACAGCAACATCGCCATGATCACGCTGGTGATCATGATGTCCATATCTCTGACGAACTTGCAGTTGCGCGGACTCAAGGTCAAGGACCACGCCGTCTCCATCCGCCGGGCCTTCCTGCTCTCCATGGTGCTCGCTTCCGGCGCCACCGTCCTAATATCTTTCTTCTTCCAAGGGGACCTGCGCGACGGCTGGATAATCGCCGCGGCCGTACCTTCGGCGATATCGGTGGTCCCGTTCACCTACATGATGAAGGGGGACCTGGAACCTACCCTGGTCTCCACGGCGGCCTTGTACATAATCGCCCTGGCCTTCACGCCCCTGGTCACCCTTTTATTCCTTGGACAGGCCATCGACGTGGGCATCTTGATATTCAATGTCAGTCTGCTGATCGTGCTGCCGCTCTGCGCCTCCCGCCCTCTGCGCAAACTGAACATCCGTCAGGATCACAAGTCGGCGGTGCTCAACGTGACCTTCTTCATACTCATCATCGCGGTGGCCGGTCCGAACCGAAACATCTTCTTCAGCGACTGGGCGCTACTCTCCATGCTGCTGACCGCGGCGATACTGCGGATATTCGGCATCGGTTTGTTCTGGAACTGGTACCTCAAGCGAAAGAACGTCCCTCGTAAAAGAAGGGTCCCCGAGGTGCTTTTCTCATCGCACAAGAACACCGGGATGGCCGCCACACTGGCCATTGGTCTAATAGGGCCTGCGGCGGCGGTCCCCGCCACCATCTGCGCCGTGGTCGATATAGCCTGGATGATATTCCTGAGCCACTATCTGTTCCGGGACGAGCCTTCCCCCTAAGAAAGGATCATGCAAAGGGTGAAGTGCAGATAACCGTCTCACAGCATCATGCGTGAGGAGACCAAGGTGTTCCTGGAGATGGTGGCCAGGAAGAGATCGGAAAAGATCAGGGAGGCCTCCCCCAGGCTCGAGACGCAGCTGACCATGGACGACTCCGGGCTGAGATGCGCCCTGCAGGTGCTGGAGAACGGTGAGCTAGTGCGCCTGGAGTTCATCGAGTCCGCTACGACGGCAGGCAAGCAGACGCACTTCCCCGATTACGTCGAGGTGGCCAGGAGCATCGGGTCACTGGCGATAATGTTCCCCGAGGCAAAGTTCTCCAGGGACCTGGCCTCGTCCATATTCCAGAGCGTCCTCAAGGAGGCCCGCCAGGGAACTGACAGGGAGATATCGTTCCTTGGTTTCGTATACGACGACAGGGGCAACATCAAGAAGGTCGACCGAGCTAGGCCGATCGTCACGGGGTGTTCACAGCAGTAGCGACTGCATGTCCTCGACCCTCTCGTCCATGTACGCGCAGGAATCTAGCACGCCCTGGTTATAGAACTCGGGCGCCAGCTTCTCCATGATAAAGTCAAGGACCAGCCCGGCGGCCAGTTGGCCGATCTCCTCGCCCCGCTCGTTCTTGAAGTAGGCGATGATGTTCTTCACCATCTCATCCCGCTTCTCCCTTTCCAAAGTTATGCGTTCCTTCCCCTTCATGATAGTCTCCCGAAGCCCGATGGAAATGAAAATTGATAAACTTCCCTGAGCAATGCTCAGAACTTGCTTGCGGTCCAGGCGAAGAAGCGGTCCAGCAAACTGTCGCGGGGCGCGGTCTCGTCCGAGTACAGGAGTACGGCGGCAAAGGCGGCCATCCAGAAGAACAGCGGGTAGATGATCATCCGTTCGGAGCCGGCGGCCCCCAGGCCGAAGTAGATCTCCGACTTGTAGAGGATCTCGGTGACGAAGCCGACAATCCCCAGGAACAACGACATGTATCTGAACGGACCCGGGAAGGTCCAGTAGCAGCACAGCGCCGCCACGGCGATGAGCACGAACGAGAGGAACGCGCCGACGTCGTGCGCCCATTCGATGGTTATCGGGAAGGCGGCCATGATCAGCATTCCGATCCCGCACAGCACGAACAGCAGCGGGATGAAGTTGAGCTTCTTGTCCGGCCAGAGGACGACCCCTATGCTCATGCCTAGTAACCCGAACATCACCAGGGAGGTGTTGAAGAGCAGGGCGGAGGGCTGCTCCCACCGGCCAAGGTCAGAGAGCAAGGTATCCTCGATGCTGTAACCATCGTACATTATCTGGCTGATGTTGGCCAGGAACGCGAACTGGGTGATGGCCACGAACAGTAGGATGCCAGCGAGCTCCCTGCGTCTCACGCTGTGGTGAAGGCCGGACATGAATTAAACATTTTTGCGGCGCTCATGCATAATTTAATTTAGGTTCGTGTCCAATGAAAATCTCAGGTGAGGGTTTTTATGAGAACTCTTGTGGCGTACATATCGGAGACTGGCAACACCAAGAAGGTAGCTCAGGCCATCTACGACGAGATCCCGGGCGAGAAGGACCTCATGCCCATCTGCGATGTTCCGGACTCCAGTGTTTACGACCTGATGTTCATGGGGTTCCCGGTGCACCAGTTCGGGCCCGATAAGAAAGCCACCATGCGCATGAAGCAGCATTGCGTTCCCGGCAGGAAGGTGGCGCTGTTCGTCACCCACGCCGCCCCGGAGAGCGAACCGGAGCTGCCGGAGTGGTTGGCCAAGTTCAATGAGGCCGCGTCCGGAGCCGAGCTCGTAGGCTTCTTCGACTGCCAGGGGCAGATGTCCATGCCGGTGAAGCTGGTACTGCGTCTTTCGAGGGACAAGAAGATGCGCGACTGGGCCAAGATCGATGGGAGCCAAGGCCATCCGGACGCCTCCAGCATAGCGAAGGCCAAGAAGTTCGCCAAAGAGGTGCTTGAGAAGGCTGGCCAGAAGGGCTGAGACCAGTCTTCGTTCACCCATTTCTGTCGTCATTAAATATACACAATCCGATGCCCTGGCCGGTGCGGGGATGGGGAACGGTGGCATTTCCGATGAGGGCGGTATCGAGCATAACATCACCGCCCGGAACGTCGTGGTCCGGTTCGGGAACATATTGGCGCTGGACAACTTCTCCGTCGAGGTCCCCAAAGGCATAGTCGGTCTGTTAGGGCCGAACGGGGCCGGCAAGAGCAC
>DAML01000012.1:0-18531 GCA_002497075.1 Methanomassiliicoccaceae archaeon UBA472 | reverse complement strand
GGGACCGGGTCGGCTACATGCCGGAGCACGATTGCCTGGAGGACACCATGACCGGCCTGGAGCTGGTGACGTACTTCGGTCGGCTCAGCGGAATGACCAAGGAGGATTCCATACCCCGCAGCCACGAGGTGCTGGACTTCGTCGGCCTGGGGGAGGAACGCTATCGTCCGACAGCCACGTACTCCACGGGAATGAAGCAGAGGGTAAAGCTGGCCCAGGCCATAGTGCACGATCCCAAGATCCTTTTCCTGGACGAGCCCACGAACGGCATGGACCCCCTGGGGCGGGAGGAGATGCTGGAGCTGATCTNNCTCGCACATCCTGCAGGACATGGAGAAGGTGTGCCAGCATGTCATAATCATCAACGGGGGAAGAGCGATCACGCAGGGGCCGATGTCCGTGCTGCTGGACCAGGGCCGGGACCGCAAGCGGCTGCAGGTGCGCGGCGAGCCCAAGGCGCTCCTGGCGTTCACTGACCAGCTTCGCAAGGGTCACGAGGTCCTCTCCATCTCCGAGGAGTTCGGGCAGATGACCATCATACTCGTGAACGCAGGACCGAGCGCCCCCTTGCTGGATATGGCCAAGAGGCACGGGGTGCAAGTGCGTTCCTACGCCCCGGACAAGCTCACCCTGGAAGGGGCGTTCATCCGGTCGGTAACGGAGGGGGCCTGATGGGGCTCGACCCGATCGGCTACAAGCCCTGGGACGGGGAGCGCACCGAGCATGGCCGCCGTTTCCTAGTGGTCGCGGAGAGCATACTTCGCCACAAGCTCAAGGCCAAGTGGTTCCTAGCCATCCTCATAATCGGCACCTTCCTGGTGCACGTCATGCCACTCTTCATCTACTCGCTGATGCCGCACCAGGAGCTGGAGGCGGAGGTGATGAGGGACTACCTCGGCAACGGGCTGTACTTCATCTTCGAGGTCATCCTGGTCGCCCTGGTGTGCTCCGACCTGATCTCGGAGGACATGCGCTCCAACTCCTTCATCCTGTACGTATCGAGGGCCATGGGCGTGAGGGGCTACCTGCTGGGAAAGTGGACCGGCGCCATGGTGACCATCGGCCTGTTCACCCTGCTCCCTCCACTGGCTGTGGCCATCGCCATAACAGCCACCCAGTCCGGTTCCGATTACCTCGGGAGCCTGGCGGTCATCGGGCAGACGCTTCTGGCCGGGACCTGGTCGGCGGCCATGCTGGTGCCGGCCGGCCTGGCCGTATCATCCCTGACCAGGAAGAAGACCTACGCCTCGGTGGGCACCTTCATGTTCTTCTTCGGCATGATGATCGTCGCCGGGATATTCAGCGGCATGTCCCAGGACTGGAGCCTGTTGAACCCGTCCGAGGTGCTGTACCAGAGCCACACCGTGCTGTACGGTCTGGAGATGTCAGATAGCGTCAACCGTTATCTTCTCGGGGCCATGGCCTTCATCCTTACCGTTCCGCCGATGGCTCTGGTCTACTATCGCATAAGGCGCAAGGAGGCGGGAAAATGAGCAACGTGGCGGAGGCGCGTCTCCTGTCCAAGTGGTACGGCCAGGTGATCGGCCTCAACAACTTCAGCATCGAGGTTCCGAAAGGGATCACCGGTATAGTCGGCCCCAACGGGGCGGGCAAGAGCACCTTCTTCAAACTCCTCACCGGGAACATAAAGACCAACGTGGGGCACCTGCGGGTACTGGGCGAGGAACCGTGGCAGAACCCTTCGCTTCTAGCGAAGATAGGCTTCTGCCCCGATTACGATTTTTTGCCGCCGGACCTCAATGGCCGCGAGTACCTTCGCTTCGTGGCCGGCCTGCACGGAATGGACAGCGTTCGTACGGCCACAAGGGTGAACGATGTGCTGGGCATCGTCAGCATGGTCAAGGACGCCGACCGGGTCATGGGCGGCTACTCCAAGGGCATGAGGCAGCGCATAAAGATCGCCGGGGCGCTGCTGCACGAGCCGCAGCTGCTGCTTCTGGACGAACCGCTCACCGGCACCGATCCCCTTATCCGCAAGGAGATGATCGATCTGGTGAAGGACCTGAACAAGGTGCACGGTCATGACGTCATCGTTTCATCGCACGTGCTGCACGAGATAGAGAGGATGACCCACCAGGTGGCGCTCATCTACAAGGGGCGGTCGGTTGCCAGCGGTGACATCTCCGAGATCCGCCGGCTGATGAGCGACCACCCGCACAACATCGTGCTGGAGGGCCGGGGATTGGTTCCGCTGGCTCAGACGTTGCTCACGAAACCGTACACCTCCTCCATCGAGCTCCGCCCGGACCGCCTGGGCATGTACGTGCGGGTGGACCGTCCGGAGGAGTTCTTCGACTCCCTGCCGGAACTGGTGGCGGGGACGGGATGCGAGCTGGAGCGGGTGGAAAGCCTGGACGACGACCTGGAATCGGTGTTCCGGTATCTGGTGGGGTGATGCTGATGTCCTTGAACGTTATCGGTCTTCGCACGGTGGCGGCCTTCTCCGCCCGCAAGCTGCTGATGAACAGGCGCTGGATGCTGGTCATGCTCCTGGGGGCGCTTGTGGCCTTGGTCATGGGCTACGCGGCGACGGAGGACGGGGCGAACCTGGACTTCGCCAGCGATCTCATGGTCATCCTGCTCCTGGCGTTCCTCCTTCCCGTACTGTCGCTCATCTACGGGGCGTCCATGATCAGGAACGAGATGGACGACCGCAGCATCGTGCAGGTCATAACCGCGCCGCTGGACCGCAGGATATCCTATCTGGGGTACTATATCGGGCTGGTCATGGTGCTGTGCCTGCTGATCACCGTGGTGACATCCATCGGCGGACTGGCGTTCCTGATATTCTCGCCGGAGCGGGCGGGCGGGGCGCAGCTAATCATAACCTTCATCGCGTTGCAGTACCTGGGCGTGCTGGTATATTCGGCTCTCTTCCTTTTCCTCGGGACGCTGATGAGGCAGCCGATATACCTGGGGCTGATCTACATATTCATCTGGGAGGGCTTCATAGCCTCCGTTCCAGGCTCCATCGGCAAGCTCACCATCCGCCATCAGCTGGAGGTGGTGGCCTCCGAGCTGACGGACCTCGGGTCCGTGGCCTGGACCTCCGGCGATTGGGTGGTTTCGGTCCTGGCGTTGGTGGCGGTGACCGTCGTACTGGTGTCGATCGGTGCGTTCGTTTTCAGGCAGGAAGAGGTCGCCTGATAGGGCCGTGGTAGACACGGGCCGGCGAACAACCTTTTTCAGCGCTGAGGCATATCGACTACGAGAGGAGGCTCGGGCATGAAGGATTGGACGTCGCAGCTCAAGGCGGACCCAACGGATTGGCTTCTGGGGAGCGACGATCCATCCGTAAGATATCTGGCCCTGCGCGATCTTCTCGGCCGAGGTGAGAACGATCCGGAGGTCCGGGAGGCGAAGCGCCAGATAATGCTCTCTGGCATAGTGCCAAAGGTGCTGGCCAAGCAGGAGCCTGGAGGTCATTGGGGTAAGCCGGAGCACTTCTACCAGAACTCCAAGTACAAGGGCACGGTATGGAACCTGATACTGCTGGCCGAGCTGTGCGCCGATCCCGCAGACGAAAGGATCGGGAACGCCTGCGAGTTCGTCCTTCGCTGGAGCCAGCACCGTCCATCCGGGAGATTTTCGTATAAAGGCACGGAAAAGAACGGCGGCAACCGGACCGTATTCAGCTGCCTGACCGCCAACATGCTCTTCGCCTTGGTCCGCCTCGGGTATGGAAGGGATGATCGCGTCGTTAAGGGGTTTGAATGGATATCCGAGCACCAGAGGTTCGACCTTGGGCCGTACCCGAACAAGGAATGGCCGTACCAGTACGACCTGTGCTGGAGTAACCACACCTGCCGTTCCGGGGCGGTCAAGGTGTTGAAGGCCGTGGCGGAGGCTCCAGAAGAAGAAAGGACATCAGGGATGCGAAGGAAGGCCGAGGAAGGGACGGAGTTCCTCCTGGCGCAGCGCATATTCTAATGTCCGCCCGAGCTCAGGGACATATCCCGCAGGAACTGGCTGAAATTCGGCTTCCCGCTGATGTGGAACAACGACCTGGTGGAGATAATTGGGATATTGGGTAAGCTGGGGGTGAGGGACGAACGGATGGACGAGGCGATCGAACTCGTCCTGTCCAAGCAGGGGGAGAACGGTCGTTGGCGCCAGGAGAACCATTTCGCGGGGAGGTTCGTCACCACCGTTGAGACGAACGGGCGCGACAGCAAATGGGTCACGCTGAACGCCGTACGTGCCCTCCGCTCGCTTTCTCAATGAGCTTTTCAAACCTTCCGGCACATCTTGCGCCGCGTCTCCGCGAGGATCAAGATCACCCCGATGACCAGGAACGCCAGGAACATCAGGAGTACCACAAGGCTGTCCACCAGCATTATGCCTAGGCCGACCAGCACCACCGAGACGATAAGCCCGAGGAACACCAGCTCCCTGGTCGGGTCGGTCTCCTCCGAACTGCAGACCCCTCCGTGCAGCCAACGCGCCACCACCGACGAGGTGATATCGGCAAGAAAGGCACCGACGAACATTATCAGAAGTCCGAGGATGAACCGTATGCCGTAGGCCTCGACCGCCGCCTGCCCGTCACCGAACAGTTCCGCTTCGGCCAGCAATTGGATGGCCAATATGGCGGCGATGGCGAAAACCAGGGCCTTGGCGATCTTTCCGGCCATGACCGAGGGCTTCAGCCCGGAGATGCCCGCCGCGCGGTCATGTCCGATCCGGCAGAACACCTCCCTGACCATTTCGCCAGCCACGTAGGCCAGGATGTAACCGATGATCAGGGTCACCACGGCCAGAATTATGGACGGGACGGTATCCAGGATTATGTCCAGCCAGGCATCGATCTCCACGGGAATGTCCGCCACGGTAAAGCCTCCGATTGTTGTTTGTCGTTCCGGATTATAATTGAGTTTCGTCGGTACGCAGTAAAAAAAGGGAAATAGAAAGAGGGGGCAGGGCCCCGTTCACTGCTTGGTCATCTTCTTGGTCATGGCGAAGGCCACCGGGACCAGCATGAGCGCCAGGGCCAGAGCGAAGGCCCAGGATATGTTGGCGATGATGCCCGTCACGCCCGGGAAGGTGGCGAATATGGCGCCAGTGCCGATGATCAGGAAGATCGAGTACAGCACGAACTTGGCGTAGCCGGCGACCTCCTTGAAGTCGGGGTGCTCGTCAGCGACCGACTTGATCAGGGCGTCCGTCAGCAGTATTCCGACACCGATGATCACGAAGCCCAGGACCAGGGTGTAGACCAATGCTCCGGTGAGCAGCATGAGGTTCAGGGCCAGAAGCACCACGAAGGCGATGAGACCGATGAACAGCAGGTTCTTCAGCATCTCGGCGATGTTCTGCTTGCCCTCCGGGAACATGGGCCTCACTATGCGGCCTATGAACGAGGAGAGGAAGTCAGCGAAGAACGCTCCGACGATCAGGACCAGAACGCCCACGAACAGCTTGGGCAGGTAGTTCGCCAGGCGCGTGAGATAATCTCCGAAGATCCCGCTCATGTCCAGGACCTGGATGGCCAGGATGATGAAGAAGATCATGACGAAGGCCATCACCAGCATGCTTGCCAGATTGGAGGCGTACAATCCTGACGACAGGAACGCCCGGCCGGTGGCGGTCTGGTTGAAGAACCTCTCCAGACCGGCCTTCTGCACTACCTTCTTGACTATCTTTCCCGCTACCCAGGCCACCAAATAGCCTATAATCAGTACGATGATGGCTGCCAGAATGGCTGGTACCGCCATAAGGAAGCCGTCCCACATCGTGCTTAGCTCGTCCAACAGGTCGACCAAGTTAATTCACCTTGCACCCCTCTTGATTTATATTTTATAATTAACTTTGCACGCTCCCGTGGTCTGGGTTATCAAAAAAGATATAATATTATTTTAAAAGTTTTCGTTGATTGACATGTTCACCTCCGACGCATCAACGCTATCGACAGGGCGAGCACCGCCACGGCGAACAGCAGCAGTACGGTCAGGTCCGGCCATATCTCTTCCAGGCCCCAGCCGCGCACCATTACCGAACGGACACCGTCGACGGCGTATGTCAGCGGCAGCAGGTAGGATATCGGCCGCAGCACCTCCGGTACCGATTCCAGGGGCCAGAACACGCCTGACAGGAGGATCGAGGGGAAGAGGATTATGGGGATGAACTGCACGGCCTGGAACTCGGTGCGGGCGTTCGCTGAAAGCAGGAACCCGAGCCCCTGCATGCCCATGCCCAGCAGGAAGACGGTGAACAGGACCAGGGCCAGTGAGCCTTCCACCTGCACGCCGAAGAGGAGCAGGGCGGTGGCCAGCACTACCGCTGATTGCGCCAGTCCGACCAATCCGAAGGCCAGGGCATAACCCATCACCACCTCTCCTTCGGTCACCGGCGTGGAGAGCAGCCTGGCCAGCGTACCGGTGGTCCGCTCATGTATGAACGATATGATGGATATCATGAAGGTGACCATCATGACCGCCAACGAGATCACGCCCGGCGCGAACGTGTCCAGGAAGTCCCGGCCCTCCCCGTAGACCATGTCCGGGGCCACGCGTACCGGTTGGGCCATTCCCAGATCGTCCACCACGGCATCGGTCAGGGCAGAACCGACGGCGGAGGTAACGGTCTGCACGATGCTGATATTGCTCCCGTCCAGGAACAAGGTCACCGTGGCCGCCTCGGCCGCGGACGAGTTACCAGGCGAGAAAGACATCATGTCCGAGGTGAAGTCCGCCGGGAATGCGATGCATCCTCAGGCCTCGCCGTTCTCCACCTTCTCACGGCCGTAGGCCACTGGATCGTCCAAACCATCGGAGGCGCTCACCACATCCACCACCCTGAGCGAATCGTCGCTGCGAAGATGGGAGATGATCCGGTCCGACAGGTCCAATGGTCCCACCCCCTCGTCCAGATCTACGACGTAGACCTCGACGTCCTCGACCTCACCTCCGAAGGTATAGCCGAATATGGTGATCATGAATATGGGCATGAGCACCAGGAAGGCCGCCGTGCGCCGGTCGTGCCGCAGTGAACGAAGCACCTTCTTGGTTATCGCCAGCAACCTCCGGGAGTTCAACCTGGCACCTCCTGATGAACACCAGGAAGGCGTCCTCCAGGTTATCACGGCCAGATTCGCTCATGAGCGCGGCCGGCGTCCCTTCCGCGATGAGACCGCCTTTATGCATCATACCCACCAGGTCGCAGCGGGACGCCTCGTCCATGTAATGCGTGGTGAGCACGACCGTCCTGCCCGCGGCCTTGAGGGAGCGGAAATGCTCCCAGAATCCCGCGCGGAGCTCAGGGTCCACACCTACGGTCGGTTCGTCCAGGAACATCAGCGCCGGTTCATTTATCATGGCGCAGGCCAGCGACGCGCGATGCTGCATCCCTCCGCTCAGATGCCCGACCAGGTCGTCCTTCCTCTCCCAAAGTCCGACCACATCCAGGGCCTTTTTCTCCCTGTCCAGAGGCTGATCGGGCTCCACGCCGTTCAGCTCGGCGAAGAGCTGGACGTTCTCGTGCACGGTTAGGTCCGTGTAGAGGGCAAGCTACTGTGGCATGTAGCTGACCCGAGCGTTCTTGCCCTTGACCGGAACGCTCCGCCCGAGCACCTCGGCCTTGCCGGAGGTGGCCCGCACCAATCCCATCAGCACCTTGATGGCCGTGGTCTTTCCCGAACCGTTCGGCCCGATAAGTCCGTATATGCACCCGGAAGGTATGCCAAGGCACAGGTCCCGCACGGCAACGATCTCCCCGTACTCCTTCCTCAGGCCATCCGTGCGAACGACGTATCTATCGCTTTCCATCTCATCGCCTCCCTGCCCCGTTGACGAATATGTCCGCCCATCCTCTAAGCAGCCTCTCCTCGGCGTCCGGGTCGAGGTTTCCCGGGCCGATCAGGTAGTTCAGCAGGAAATGTGATTGCACCGTGCCCATCCAGGACCGGGCGACCACGAACGGATCGACGTCTCGCAGCCGGCCGTCGTCGATCATTATCTGCATCTGGCCGGTGACGAACTGCACCGCCTGATCGAAGATCTCGATGCCCACGTCCTCCTTCAGCTCCGGGTGCCTCCAGATCTCGCCCACCAGGATCATGAATATGTGCCGGTTCCCCTTCAGTATGTCCAGCACCAGCCGGGCGTTGCGCACCAGGACCTCTTCGGCAGTGCCTTCCGCGCCGAAGTCCACGCCCTCTTTTATGCGCCGCAGAGGAAGCATGTCTATGGCCACCTGGCGGAAGAGGGCCTCCTTGCTCCCGAAATTCCTGAAGAGCGTGACCTCGTTCACCCCGGCCCTTTTGGCGATGGACCGGGTGGTCGTCCCTTCATAACCCTTCTCGGCGAACAGCTCGAACGCCGCCTTCAAAATTCTCTCCCTCGATCCCTTTCTCTCCGGAGGGCTTTGAGCGCTCGGAACGACCATCATTTATGTAAGCAATTACTTGCATACATATAGTTTCGCAACACCCCAGGAACGGTGATTTTTATGATAAATACTACGATTGTCGATTTTTTTGCCCCAAAGAAAAAACATAATCTTTATAATTAGGGTGTCGTTGAGAACTTAAATGGACTTCGCCGAGTACATCCGCAAGTTCGATGCCCATACCGCCAAGTACATACCCAACCGGGCGGATTGGACCCCATCGGATCACGCCGTATACGGGCCGTCGGACTATTTCCGCATGGACCCTAAAGAGGCGAACGATCTCCGCTACAAGGCGGTCAGATACCAGCTCGACCGGCATTTCAAGAGCAACCGGACGTACCGCACTTATTGCGAGGAACTTAAGTTCGACCCCGCCTCGATAAGGGCCTCGGACGACCTGGACAAGGTCCCGGTGGTGTCCACTGACTTCTTCAAGACCTATCCGACGGGAAGGGACTTCGCCCTGTGGCTCGCTAACGTTTACACCGGGGAGCTTCCCAAGATCCACATCAAGAGCAAGGAACCCACGCACGACGAGGTCATCAAATCGTTCAACGATGCGGGGATGGCCGTGGCCTACAGCAGCGGCACCTCCGGTCGCCACACGTTCATACCCAGGGACATGAAGGCCTTCTTCTCCAACGAGTACGCCTTGTCCAAGGGCGCCCTCACCATGTTCTACCCCCGCTGGGGACCGGACATGCACTCCTTCCTATTGATGCCCAATCCCTTCAAGACCAATCTGTTCGCGGGGAGACTGGGCACGGTCATGTACGACATCATGAAGGATGTCGAGGTCGCGCTAGACCGCGAGGTGAACACCGAGACCGTCCGCCAGTCCATGATCAAGGGCGACACCCTGGTCGGCAAGATCACCAAGTACGTGGTCAGCAGAACCACCCAGAAGTCGATCGACCGCATAGTGGACTGGATCGGGCAGAGGTCCAAGGACGGTTCCCGCATCGCTTTGGTCGGCGTTCCTTTCATGCTGCATTACGTTCTCAACGAGCTCAAGGAGAAGGGCAAGTCCTACGACATAGGCGACAGGACCATGATCCTCACCGGGGGCGGCTGGAAGGCGCACGAGAACGAGCGGATCCCGGAGGAGAGGTTCCGCAAGGACGTGGAGGAGCTTCTCGGAGTTCGACCGGAGCACTGCCTGGACATGTACGGCATGGTGGAGGGCAACGGCTGGATGCTGCAATGCCCCGAAGGCCACTACTTCCACATCCCGACCACCTATCTGCACCCCATGGTGCTGGATGACGAGGGCAACAACATCGGCTACGGCAAGTACGGCCGGTTCGCCTTTTTGGACGGCTCCATGAACGCCTATCCCGGTTTCATCGTCACCAACGACAAGGTCAAGATGCTGGAGCACTGCCCGCACTGCGACCGCCCCGGCCCGGTTCTGGAATCGGCCATCACCCGGATACCCGGAAAGGAGGTCCGCGGCTGCGGCGAGGAGATGCGCAAGATGATGGCCGCCGACGTGGGAGGGGATTGATCTGCGCTCGCTCAGTTACATGAAGAGGCATGAGTTCCTGCCCAACACCCCCTTCATCAAGCTGCTCACCAAGGGCGTGGCGTCCGTGCTCAAGACCAGCGCCTTCCATCTGGGCGAGGTCAAGAAGATGAGGGTCCGGCCGCCGGAACAGGAGCGCTACCGGCGTCCCGCGCGCCCTTATGACATTCCAGAATACCAGGAGGGCATGCGCTGCGGCGCCCGGGACGAGAAGTACCTTTCCGCCACCCTCTACTGCGACCCTTGCGACCCCCGCATCGTGGCCATGGCCCACAAGCTCGGGGCGTTCCAAGTTACCGATCTGGAGTTCGCCAAGCGCGCTCACGACCTGGCCAAGAACCAGATGATCGTGGAGTACGTACCTTTCGACACCGCGGGCGACACCCTGGAAAGGGGGACGGGGACCTGCTTCCACCTGGCCAACACCATGGTCGCGTTGTGCCGCGCCGCCGGCATAAAGGCAAGGTACAAGGTCTTCGCCATGAACATGATCGCCGTCTGGTACGACAAGATGCTGGGCGCGGACAGTTTCATGCAGAAGTGGTACGATTCGCTCGGTTATTTCCTCATCGAGGCCGAGGTGCAGGTGTTCGTCGACGGCGATTGGATGGACGCCGTGGTCGGTCCGGACGACGGATGGCAGGCGACCATGGGCGATTCGCTGAGCAAGCTCGGGGAGACGTCCCTGGAGGACTGGTTCGAGGCCATTCCCGGCACGGTGATGCTCCGCGAATCCATTCCTTACGGTCTGCCCATACTCGGGAGGCTCATGATCACCCTGGCCCCCGGTTCCGTGGAGAGGGTCAGCTGCAACGTGAAGAGGATGTCCCAGGACGGTTACAAGCTCATCGAGGAGATGGGCGGCCGGGAGGCGTACGACAGCATGACCCGCGCCAAGCGCGTCAAGAGACCGATGGTCAACGTGGAGAAAAGCTCCCGGATAACCTTCGACTGAAAGTTTCGCCTCCGGGCGTGGTCGCTCGGCAAGTTATATTAGGTCTTCCGGAGAAGATATTACCGGAGGCAATAACCTATGAAAAAGGTCAAGTGCGTGACCTGCGGCAGGACCTTCGCCGCCCCCACCATGGAGGAGGCCGAGGCTATGCTAAAGCGCCACCGCGTGCAGGACATCATGGGCGAGGCCACCCTGCAGCGCAGCCGGTACGGTTCCGACGCGTGATGACAGGTTTGGCCAAAAAAGCAGCACCTCCAGGGGCACCCCTAAGCCGGGCGGCATGTTTTTATTTTGCGCGACATCATGCACCATCCGCATATGGGGCTGCTCGATCGTTTCAGGGGGAAGGATACGCGTCCGGAGGAGGTGCTGAGGCGCCTGGTGGCCCAGGTGCTGGAGGTCCTGCGGGAGACGGAGGAGATCATCGATGATCTCCCGCCCGAACTGCGCCAAGGTGCCCGTCGCTCCTTCGACGAGAGCGTCGGCGAATCGATAGGCGACTGCCGCAAGCGGCTGGAGAAGATGGACCGTAAGCTGCTGACCGGCGATCTCGCGGACATTCCCAGGCCGGAGCTGGCCGGGCTCAGGGAGCGCATGTCCAGGCTGGACGATCATCTCATCCGTTCCTATCTAGGGGCGGTGAAGCTGACCGGGAACCGTCGGAACAAGAAGGTGATACGTGCCTCGGCCAGAAGGCGGGCCGACCAGGTCGAGGAGCTTCTCAAGGCACTGGATAAGATCACCCGCTGACCGTCGTCCGCCAGATAAGATCAGGGCAAGTTTTATACCGGATCAAACGCACGTCATCTCCGGTGGGGGAACAGTGGAAGATCTCGATATCGATGCGTCCTACTTCTGGGACCTGTGCAAGCACGGGATCGGTTATCCATACTGATGTTCATACTGATCATCGGCTGGGCGTTGGTCCTTGGGTTCCTGATCGCCATAGGGTACATAATCGGACTGTTGATCGGCTTCGTCATATTGGGCTTGGCCCTAGGCTATATCAATTCCTTTCTGGCGGACGCAGTGTGGGAAATGGGTACCGATAATAAGATCGTCACAAGGTTCTTCCACGGGGTCCTGCTCTTTATTGTGCTCCTTATCGCCGAGTTGCCGATGCTGGCCATCAATTACGTGTTCCCGCACTGGCTGATCATTGTCATCATGTTCCTCATCTATGTTCCGATACACGGGTTCGTGGGATTGAAGGTGGCCGAGGTCTTCGAGACCTCCGTGAACTATCAGGAAGAGGGAGGTTATTGGGAGGACTGAGATGGTCTTCCTATTAGGGACGGTCGCCGTGGCGTCGCAAGTATCATAAGGGCGTCATACTTCCTTTCCCAGGATATCATGCGCTTCATCTACTTCGTCGGCACCGCCGGGAGCGGAAAGAGCTCCCTCATCTACGCTTTCCAGGAATGGCTCACCCTGCAGGGTCTGGACTCGGTCATAATCAACCTGGACCCAGGCGTGGAGCACATGCCGTATGAGCCGGACATCGACATCCGCGACTGGGTGCGGGTGGACGACGTCATGGAGCAGTACGGTCTCGGACCGAACGGGGCGCAGATCGTGGCCGCGGACATGATGGCCGTCAACGCCAAGGACCTGGCCGAGTCCATTGAGAAGTTCCGCACCAACTACGTTCTTGTCGACACGCCAGGCCAGATCGAGCTGTTCGCCTTCCGGCAGAGCAGCGAGGTCATAATGGAGGAACTGGGCAAGGAGGATGCCTGCCTGGTGTTCCTGGCCGACCCCAACCTGTGCAAGACGCCCTCCGGTTTCGTATCCTCTGTTATGTTAGCAGCAACCGTGCACTTCCGTTTCTCCGTTCCGTTCTTTACCGTACTGTCGAAGAGCGACCTGCTGAAGGAGGAGGAGATGGAGGCCATCAGCGAGTGGTCCGATTCCCCCGACGCACTGTACGCCGCGCTCACCGACAAGATCGACACCCGCGCCGTGCTGGGCATCGAGCTTTTCAAAGCTCTCGAGTCGATCGGCGCCTACAAGAAGGTTGTGCCCGCCTCCTCCACTGAACCGTCCGGACTGGAGGACATCTATGACATGGTGCAGCAGTCCTTCGAGGGCGGCGAGGACCTCTCCAACGATTGATTTAAGTTCGGTGAATCAGGTTCATAACCGCATGAAGACCTGGATCGCAACCTGTCCCGAATGCGGTTCCGCTGACGTTATTTACGAAACGGGAATGATGCTGGGTCAGAAGTACCGTTGCCTCAAGTGCGGTTATATCGGCTCCTTCGTCCTGGAAAAGGAAATTGAGGTCGGGGAAGATGGTTTCTCAGGCGAACATCACGCCTGACTCGGTGCATTTGGACGCCTCGTTATCCATCACCTTGACGATAGCCCTCTCGAAGTCGGCCATGCTCACCGTGTCTCGGTTGTCCCGGATGGCGAACATGCCCGCCTCGGTGCATATGGACTTGATGTCCGCGCCGGTTGCCAGCTCCGTCTTGGTAGCGAGCAATTCGATGTTCAGGCGATCCTCCACGCTCATCTTGCCGGTGTGGATGCGGAAGATCTCCAGCCGGGCCTCGTAGCTCGGTATGGGCACCTCGATTATGCGGTCGAAGCGTCCCGGCCGGAGCAGCGCGTCGTCCAGGATGTCCGGGCGGTTGGTGGCGCCGATGATCTTGATGTTGTCCAGCGGGTTGAAGCCGTCCAGCTCGGCCAGCAGCTGCATCAGCGTCCGTTGGACCTCGCGGTCGCCGGACGTCGCGACGTCCAAACGCTTGGCGCCCACGGAATCCAGTTCGTCGATGAATATTATGCTCGGCGCTTTCTCGCGAGCAAGCTCGAACAGCTCCCGGACGAGCCGTGCGCCCTCGCCGATGTACTTCTGAACAAGTTCGGAACCGACGAAACGGATGAAGGTGGCGTTGGTGTGGTTGGCCACGGCCTTGGCTATTAGGGTCTTCCCAGTTCCGGGCGGGCCTACCAGCAGCACGCCCTTCGGCGGCTCAATGCCCACGCGCCGATAGAGATCGGGGCGGAGCAGCGGGTCCTCGACCGCCTCTCGAACTTCCAGGATCTGCTCGTCAAGACCACCGATCATCTCGTAGGTGATGGACGGCTTATCGATTATCTCGGCCCCGGTGACTATGGGGTCCAGCGATTGCGGCAGGACCGACATGACCGCCAACGTTTGCTTGTTGAGGGCGACGCGCGCCCCGACGATAAGGTCCTCCGATGGAACGTACTCGGAAGTGGTGACTATGAAGTCCGGGCCGGTGCTGCTTTTGACGACGACTCGGCCGTCGATAAGAATGTCCTTGATGCTGCCGATGATGAGGGGAGGCGACTTCAACCGCTCCAGCTCGGAGCGCATCCTCTTTATCTCCTTCTGCAGCCGGAAGAGCTCGCTCTCCACGTATCTCTTCTCACCCTCCACTCGTCTGACCTCTTCGAGCAGCTCGCTGTTCTGGCGCTCCAGAAGCTCCAGCTTCTCGACGATCTCGTTGGAGATGGATTGGTCCAGCTCTTCATCCAACAAATGTGGCACCTTCGAGCATTGATTAAACCGTCCTCTATTTGAGCATTTGCCAATACATGTCATGGTTGAGAAACTAACGTAATTTCTCATGGGCGATAACCCATCCGCCGATAGGGCATTAATTGGGGGACAAGTTATGATAGCCGCCGAGCCAGTCATCCTCTGGTTCTCACGTTCTCACCACTTCTCCGTTCCGGCGGCGGCTCATCTATAAATTAATCCTGCAACATTAGCTCGAACGATAGAGATGATATGCGAGATGTGCGGGAAGGAGATGGCGAGCCTGCTGCCGGTGAGGATCGAGGGAACGGTCCTCAGCGTGTGCAGGGACTGCGCCCGTTTCGGCGATAACGTGAAGGCAGGTGGCAAACCGGGGACCACGGCCGAGCCGTCAGTGATCCAGGCGAGGCTGCAGAACCGCGAGCGTCGCATGAAGACCAAGGACGTGTACGAGGGCGGCGAGGAATCGTTCGAGCTGGCCTTGGACTTCCCCAAGCGGATAAAGGACGCCCGGGAGAAGAATGGCTGGAAGCAGGAGGAGCTGGCGGCCAAGATGAACGAGAGGGTCAGCATAATCCACAAGCTGGAGTCGGGCACGATGCATCCTGATGACGCTCTCATACGTAAGGTGGAGAAGATCCTGGACATCAAGATCAAGGAGAAGGTCACCATCGCCGCGGTGGAGAAGTCCACCGGTAAAAAAGGAATGACCCTCGAGGACTTCATCAAGAAGAAGTGACGGTCACTTCCTCAAAACCTCTTCCTTCACTTCTAATAGATACTTACCGACATCCACCCCCACGTCCTTTCCGATGAGGAGCGCCGCCACCTCGGCGTCGACGGACAGCCGTTCCACGACCTTGTTTATCCGGGAGACCACGTCCCGCTTGTTCCAGCCGGACTTTGCGGCAATATCGTCGATGAGCACTGAGAACACTGGCATCGGCTCGGCCTTCTTCTCCCCTTTTGGCGACGCGGGGGTAGCGGCAGCCGGGGCGGACCCTCCCTCGCCTATCTCCTTGAGCAGGTCCTTGGTGGGCTTGTAGTTCAGAGGGACCTCCACCGACTTGAGGTCGAAGGTCGGTTTCACGTAGCCGTCGGAAAGCTCCAGGAGCCCCTGACGCATGGCCGCCTCCAGTATCCGCTGCGCCTCCTTGGCCTCGATGCGGCCGGCGCCTGAAGGGTCAGCCCACTTCAGCTCGAAGAACAGGGCGTTGATGAACTCCCGCTCGGACAGCAGCTTCTTGCCCTTGCGGTTGAAAACCACGGTCACCGTCTTCTGGAGCTCGCTCATTCGATCGTTCCCTCGAAGTGCGTCAGGGGATATAACCTTGCTCCAAGCCCTGCCCGAGCACGATAATATCAAATACGGCCCAGCCCTTTCGTCGCCCTTAGCTTCCCCCGAAGGAAATCATCTTTTTTGTATGGGTAAGAGGCGGATGCACAATAGCTTCATATAGAAGAACAAACATTCCAATGCCCACTAGCTCAGAGCTAGGTGTCAAGCTAATTTGATGCCAAGGGAGGTTAGTCGCATGTCTATGGGAAACCAACCGATATTCATACTCAAAGAAGGTTCCAAGCGCGAGAAGGGCAAGGACGCCCAATACAACAACATCATGGCCGCCAGGGCTATCGCTGACGCTGTCAGGAGCACCCTTGGGCCCCGCGGAATGGACAAGATGCTGGTCGACTCCATGGGCGACGTCGTCATCACCAACGACGGTGTCACCATATTGAAGGAGATCGACGTTGAGCACCCCGCCGCCAAGATGCTCGTCGAGGTCGCCAAGACCCAGGACGAGGAATGCGGCGACGGGACAACCACCGCGGTCATTTTGACCGGCGAACTGTTGAAGAAGTCCATCGACCTGATCGACGCCAACGTGCACCCGACCATCATAACCGCCGGGTACCGCATGGCCGCCAACAAGGCCATGGAAGTCCTGGACTCCGTCTCCGTCAAGGTGGATCCGAAGGACCGCGAGACCCTTCTGAAGATAGCCAAGACCGCCATGATGAGCAAGTCCATCTCCGGTTCCAAGGAACTGATGGCCGCTGTTTCCGTCGACTCCGTCAGCGCCGTAGCTGAGAAGGTCAACGGCAAGTGGCAGGTGGACATGGACAACATCCAGGTCACCAAGAAGCACGGCGGTTCCATGGACGACACCAAGCTCATCCCCGGCATCATCGTGGACAAGGAGCCGGTGCACCCCGCAATGCCCAAGAGGATCGAGAAGGCCAAGATCGCCCTGCTGGACGTCGCCTTGGAGATCAAGAAGACCGAGATCGACGCCAAGATCGAGATCACCGACCCCACCCAGATGCACGCCTTCCTCGACGAGGAGGAGCGCATGCTGAGACAGATGGTCGACAAGATAAAGGCCGTGGGCGCCAACGTGGTCTTCTGCCAGANNGCCAGAAGGGCATCGACGACCTGGTGCAGCACTTCCTGTCCAAGGAAAAGATCTACGCCGGCCGCCGCGTCAAGAAGGGCGACATGGAGAAGCTATCCAAGGCCACCGGGGCCACCATCATATCCAAGATCACCGAGCTGGACGCCGCTGACCTCGGAAAGGCAGACCTGGTCGAGGTACGCAAGATCCAGGACGAGGAGATGACCTTCGTCACCGGCTGCAAGAACCCCAAGGCCATGTCCATCCTGATCCGCGGCGGAACCGACCACGTGATCGCCGAGATCGAGAGGTCCCTGGACGACGCCATGAGCGTTGTGGCCGTCGCGATCGAGGACGGAATGATGCTCACCGGTGGAGGTTCCACCGCTGTTGAGGTCGCCCTGCGCCTCCGCGAGTTCTCCTCGTCCGTCGGAGGACGCGAGCAGATCGCCATAGACGCCTACGCTTCCGCGTTGGAGGTAATACCCACCGCTCTGGCCGAGAACGCTGGACTGGACCCCATCGACATCCTGATCGAGATGAGGAAGTCCCACAAGGCGGGCAAGAAGCACGCTGGAGTGAACGTCTTCACTGGTCAGGTCGAGGACATGCTGGCCAACGATGTCATAGAGCCCTTCCGGGTCGGCAAGCAGGCCATCAGCTCCGCCACCGACGCCGCGGTAATGATCCTGAGGATCGATGACGTGATCGCCTCCAAGGGCACTCCCGGCATGAGCTCCAGGGACATGGTCGGCAAGGACGGTCTTGGCGACACGGACTAAACGCTTCAAGGAGGGGGCACTCCCCCTCCACCAAAAACTCTTTGAATTCTGATCGACAGTCAACGGGTGAGCCCACAATGGAAGACAGCTCCAGGGATTCGCGGCCCCCGCAGGCGGGGGAGGCTCAGGGCGAGCCGCTCAGGCCGGATGATGATATGACGAGATTAAAGGCCGAGATAGAGGAGGCCAGGGCGCAGGCGGAGAGGAACCTGGACCTGGCCAAGCGCATCCAGGCCGATTTCGACAATTACAAGAAGCGCGCCCAGCGCGACAAGGAGGAGCAGATAAAGGCCGCTAACGACCGGCTGCTCTACGATCTGCTGGGCTTCCTGGACGACTTCGAGCGGGCGTTGGCATCCAAGGCCACCCCGGAAGAGTTCAGGCGCGGCGTGGAGTCCATCCACGCCAACTTACGATCAATGCTCCAGTCCAAGGGGCTGGTGGAGACTCCCTGCGACAACTTCGACCCGGCGCTGCACGAGGCGCTGTGCGTCGGGGAAGGCGAAGAGGGCAAGGTCCTGGAGGTATACCAGAAAGGGTACTGCCTGGGACCGAGGGTAGTTCGCTATGCCAAGGTGAAAGTTGGCAGTGGCAACAAGAGAGGTGAATCAGATGGCTAAGATCATAGGGATAGATTTGGGCACCAGCAACTCGGCCGCCGCGGTCATGGAAGGCGGCCGGCCGACCATCATACCGAGCGCGGAGGGAACCAGCATAGGAGGGAAGGCCTTCCCGTCCTACGTGGCCTTCACCAAGGACAACCAGCTACTGGTGGGAGAGCCGGCCCGCCGTCAGGCGGTAACGAATCCGGAGGGCACCATCGCCGCCATCAAGCGCAAGATGGGCACTGACTACAAGGTCAGCGTTCTGGGAAAGGAGTACTCCCCTCAGCAGATCTCCGCCTTCATACTGCAGAAGATCAAGAGGGACGCCGAGGCCTACCTGGGCGA
>DAML01000026.1 GCA_002497075.1 Methanomassiliicoccaceae archaeon UBA472 | reverse complement strand
TCCGCCAGTACACCCGCCGCTGGGCTGAGATGCTTTCCCTGAGCGGCTACGTCAAGAACATGCCGGACGGCACGGTATTGGCGGTGTTCGAAGGTCAGAGGCAGGCTATTCAAGAGATAATCCGCAGGTTAAAGGATGAACATCCTGAGTCGGATGTGACCTCGGTGGATATCAAGGTGGAGGAACCCGAGGGGCTAGAGGGCTTCGAGATCGTGACCTAGATATCGATACCGTACACCCTTTCGGGGTTGGTCTTGTTGACCTTCCAGAGGACCTCTGCGTTGCACCCCTTCTCAACAAGCTGCCGCATTCTCTTCGGAACGGTGGTAATGGCCAATACCGCTCCCGGCCTGCTCAGGTCATCCATGAAATCCGTCTCTAAAAGGAAGCGGTCCCCTTTGGACAGCGCCTCCTGGACCATGTCCTTGGTGGCCAGGACGGACGGGTAGACCCCGTGGTTCTCCTCTGGCGTAATCAAAGGGCCGCAGTAATGCTTTACGACTTTATCCCTGGGGAGGCCTACCCGGTCCGCCATATGAGCAAGATTATCCATGCTCTCCGGGGTGGCGCTCTCAGCGTGGATAACCACCGGACACGAACTCTCTTTGGCCAGTCTCATTCCATATGATAGAATGTCGTTCGAGGCGGCCATGATCTCCTCGGACACCGGGAAATGCGGACGGCCGATCTCCCCCAGGGCGATCGCCTTTCCCTCCCTGACGAGCTTAGTGGCTAGTTCCATGCCGCCCTTCATGACCTCCACTGCCTTTTCTAGAGGCATTACCTCGGCCATCTCGAGCAGCTGCACCGGATACGGGCCCAANNGTGCAATACGCGACCGCACCGGCGGAACGGGCTAGCTCCGTCATTCTTAGCGTTATGTCGTAGGCTTTCCGGAAATCATCTACGCAACGAACAGGCGTCTCTTGATAAGGCATGTGGCTTACTATGAGATGAGTTCCGCCAGCCTTCAGAAAATCCTTCACGGCCTCGACGTTGCGCCCGTTCGGCTGAAGATGGACGTGGTTATCGAGGACCGGAAATTCGAACATCATTTCAGAAGGCCCGCGGCCTTCAGCTCCTCGGTGATCTTGTCCACGGCCACACTGACATCCTCCACGTGCTTGGCACCGGTGCAGACCAGCTTCCCGGAACCGAACAGTAGTACGACGACCTTCGGCGAGTCCAAACGGTACACAAGTCCAGGGAACTGCTCCGGTTCGTACTCCACCCTCTCCAGACCTAGGGATATGGCGATGGCGTTAAGGTTGATCTCCTGGCCCAGGTCCGAAGAGGCTACGATGTTCTGCACCTCTATCTTCGGCTTGGTCTTGATCTTGATGCCCGCCTTCTCGNNTGCCCGCCTTCTCGATCTGCTTGGCCACCTTGGTTATGGCTATCTCGACATGCGGCAGGGACTTGGCACCGGTACAGACGACCTTCCCGCTGCGGAAGAGCAGCGTGGCGGTCTTGGGGTCCTTCAAGCGGTAGATGAGGCCAGGGAACTGTTCCGGTTCGTACTCCGCTCCGTCCAGGGACAGGGCTATGGACGGTAAGTCCAGTTCCTCACCGAGCGTAGTGGAAGCGACGACGTTCTCGATCTGTATCTTGGCCAACAGGGTCACCTTCCCGTCATTATTTATATACCCATTTATAAACGTTTTCGGTAATGGCTTATACTAGAATATCGAAGATAACGCTTAGAGAACGTCAAAACCAAGAGCGGTCCAGCATGTCCCTGGAGCTGGCCAACCGCCAACTTTTATATATCAACAGAGATATCATCTAAACGTCAGACAAATATTGAACTTTTGTCGGACATCAGATGGTCAGGGCTGGGGCATGAGCGACAGCGAGAGGATAACCGTTAGGATCCAAGCGGACAAGCTGGGAGCACTGCAAGCGCTCGTGGATGGCGGCAAGTTCCCGACCATATCCGACGCCATCCGAGCAGCCATCGACTCCTTCATCGAGACGAACTTCACTCCCGAGCATATCCAGAGGGTTACGGTGGAACTGCCCAAGGTGAAGGTGATCGAGCTGGAATCGCTGATCAGAGACGGCGACTCGGTCTCCATTGACGATGCCATTCGCAACGCGGTGCGCGAGTACGTCCGCATGAGATTGGACAAGGCCATGGGCGAGATGAGGTGACCTCCCGCCCGTCGCAGGAGCTGAGGGATGGGGTCGCGCTTCGAAGGGCTGGATGAACCGGAGGTCGAGCTGCATGAGCTCAACATTCTGGTCGTGGGTTGCGGAGGAGGCGGGTGCAACAGCATCCATCGTCTCAATCTGCTTGGAATAGCGGCAGCCACGACCATCGCCATCAACACCGACCAGAAGTCGCTGAAGGCCACGGAATGCCCGAATCGCCTGCTTTTAGGAGTGGAGTACACCAAAGGACTGGGTACCGGGGGCCGCCCGGACATCGGAGAGGAATGCGCCTTGAACGCCGCGCCTATGCTCTCCAAGATCTTCCAGAACGTTGACCTGGTCTTCATCGTCACCGGACTGGGCGGAGGCACAGGTACAGGCGCTTCGCCGGTCGTCGCCGACATCGCCCGCCGCTCCGGTGCCATGGTCATCTCCATCGCCACCACCCCGTTCTCCTTCGAAGGCGCCAACCGGCGCAACATCGCCATGAAAGGCCTGAAACGGCTGAGGGAGGCCTCCAACAGCCTGCTGGTCATGGACAACGACCGCCTGCTGGAGATAGTAGAGAACCTGCCGGTCGATCACGGTCTGGCGATAATCGATCAGCTGATCTCCGAGCTGATCAAGGGCACGGTCGACATATTGACCACGCCATCGCTCATCAACCTGGACTTCGCTGACCTCAAGACCATCATGGAGCAGGGCGGGATATCCACCATCCTCTACGGCGAGAACGCCGATCCCGAGGGGGTCGTCCGGGACGCCATAAACAGCCCATTGCTTGACGTTGACATCAAAGGAGGGACCGGGGCTCTCATACACATATCCGGAGGAAGCAACCTCACCATGAGGCGGGCCAACAAGATCGTCTCCAGCATAACCAAGATGCTTGACGATGAGGCCACCGTAAAATTCGGGGTGAGGGTGGAGGAAGGGATGGAGGGCAACATCCGGATGATCGCCATCGTAACCGGGATCTCGGAAGTGGTCGAGGGAATGCCAAGCGTGGCGCCTGGGGACGATCTAGGGAAGGTACTAGGAAAGTACGCCCCGTGATCACTTCTTCTTGATGAGCTTGGCGGCGTCGCCGAACACGCCCATTATGGTGTGGAACTCCCACCGGCTGGGCATAGCTCTCCCCATCATCCTCCGGAACATGATGGAGGTGCGCTCCCTGCGGAACTCGGGATAGTTGATCGCGTCTAATAGGTCGTCGAAGAACTCCAGCAGCTTCTCCTTCTCATGCTCGCTGGCCTTCTTCGGAGAGCCGACATGAATCTGCTTCTGGTAAAGTTCGTAAAGAACGATGTTGACGGCGTGGGACAGGTTCAGCACCGGATAGTCCTCGTGGGACGGTATGCTAACCAGAAGATCGCATCTTGCGAGCTCGTCCTGCCGCAATCCGGTGTCCTCCGGTCCGAACACGACGGCCACTTTGTCCTCAACGTCCTCCAGCCGCTCAGCGAACTCCTTGGGCGTCAGCGGAATGCGGATGTAGTGCTTCTCCCCGGCGGTCACTATTCCGCTGGTCCCCACGACATGGAAGCAGTCGGTGATGGCCTCCTCGAAACTGCCTACGATTTGCGCCTCTTTCAGTATGTAGCCGGCGTGCTTGGCGCGCTTGAACGCTTCGTCGGTGAGCTCGCAGGGTTTCACCATGCACAGCTCGGTGAAGCCGAAGTTGGCCATGGACCTGGCGACCGCTCCTACGTTCCCGTCGACACGGGGTTCCACCAGCACTACCTTCACCTGAGGCATCGTATCCGGGACGGAAGCCGCATTTATCTAATTATCCTCGCCGACCGGAAAAGCATTTAGTCACCTGTCCAGATATATCTTGCATGGACAGGCTGGCGGTCAAGTTCGCTTACGACGGCACTCGTTTCATGGGCTCCCAGAGGCAGCCCGGGGAACGCACGGCGGAGAGCGAGCTTCTCAAAGCCTTGATCAAGATCGGAGCGATCACCTCGGCCGATGAGAACCGATTCAGGGTGGCCAGCCGCACCGACCGAGGGGTGAGCGCCCTCGGTAACGTTTTCGCGGTGAACACCGATTTCCGTCCCCAGGAACTGCTGGCCGCTCTGAACGCCTCCTGCGATGACGTATTCTGTTACGCTCTGGCCGAAGCGACCAAGAACTTCTCTCCCCGCCGCGCGCAGGGCCGCTGGTACCGCTATCATCTGCCGTACCGCGGGCAGGACCTCGATCTGATGATGGAGGGGGCCAAGGAGTTCGAGGGGGAGCACGAGTTCCGCCTGTTCTGCAAGCCTGACGGTAAGGTCACCTTACGGACGTTGGGGTCGGTCGCTCTCCGCCGCGAGGGCGATCTGATCGTCATTGATATCCGGGCCAGGGAGTTCCTGCGCAACATGGTCCGCCGCATCGTCTCCGCCCTGGACCAGCTCGGCCAGGGGAGGGTGACGTTGGACGAGGTCCGATCATCACTGCAAGGCCAAGGACGGTCAATGGGCCTGGCGGAGGCGGAAGGCCTTTTTCTGATGGACATCGACCTGGAACTGGATTGGAAATATCCCCCCACGGGGAGGATGAACGCCCTGGTGTCGGAACAGATGCACCAAGCAAGAGTTCATCTGCGCTTCGAGGAAGCGCTTCAGGAAAAATGCCGTCTGGCCTTAAAATTTCCTGGTCATGATATTTAACCGTGACGGTAGCATGCTCACGCCCGATTCATATACCCCGGCGTAGCTCGGCAACCTGTCCCCGAAGGGAAGGAGAAGGTTCGCGGGGGGCGAGGGGGCGGTGGGGTCCCTTCGGCATCCCTTTTTTATCCGGTAGACGATGGCCTAGGGATGTTGATCGCTTTGACCGGCACTCCCGGAACGGGCAAGAGCACCGTGGCATCAGAGCTGCAGGCCAAGGGCTGGAAAGCTCTGGAGGTCAACGACCTGGCCAAGAGGCACGGGCTGCTCCGGAGCAAGGACCCGGCCCGGGACAGCTACGATCTGGACCTGGACGAGCTGCAGGAGGCCTTGGATAAGGAAAAGTTCAACGACGGCGTTCTGGTCGGTCATCTCGCGCACCTTCTGGACGTAGATATGGTGATCGTCCTTAGATGCCATCCGGACGTGCTGGCCAAAAGGCTGGAGGAAAGGAAATGGCCTCTGGCCAAGATCAGGGAGAACGCTCTGGCCGAAGCGTTGGACATCATACTGGCGGAAGCGGTGGATTCCGAGGTCCCGGTCTTCGAGGTCAACACCACCGAAATGTCGCCTCCGGAAACGGAAGGGGCGGTGCTCGCCATACTGGCCGGGGAAAAGGAAAAGTACGCCGTGGGAAATATCGACTGGAGCGAGGAGGCATTGAGATGGTCCTAGATTCCCACCGCGGCAAGGTCGACTTCATAATGGACCCGGTGGCCAAGGCCATGATCAAGGTCCATCCGAACTACATCTCGTTCATGGCCATCATCCTGGCCGCCGCGGCCGGGGTGATGCTATACTTCTCGTTCGATCATTGGGTCCTTCTTCCGATATCCGCGGTGGTGGTCCTGGTCAGCGGCTTCCTGGACGGACTGGATGGCAAGGTTGCCCGCCTGGCCGGCATCGCCGACCGCCGCGGGGACTTCCTGGACCACGTCCTAGATCGATACGCGGACATGCTGATGATCGGCGGCGTCGCGGTAAGCGCCTGGTGCTCGCCGTACCTGGGCATGATGGCCTTGATCGGCGTTCTGCTCACCAGCTACATGGGCACCCAGGCCCAGGCGGTAGGCGCGAAGCGCATGTACGCCGGAATTCTCGGCCGGGCGGACCGCATAGTGCTTTCGTTCCTGATACCGCTGGTGCAGATGGTCATGGTCCTCATGGGCCACACGGAGCTGGAACTTCTGGGCATCCAGTTCAACGCCTTCGAGGTCATGATGCTGTGGTTCGCGGTCGTAGGCAATCTAACCGCATTGCAGAGGGCGGTACTGACCTACGACTGGCTCAGGAAGGCTTAACGGTCTTTTCGGCCTTCTTGTCCCGGCTCTTGTCGTAGGAGCGGATGCGGTAGTAGGTGAGCGGATGATTCACCCTTCTCCCGTTGCACAGCTCGTCCGGTTCGAAGCATATGCCGTTGGTGCGCATGGTGGCGCACTCCGGCGGGGTGTACTTCTTTCCGTAGCCGTCCCCGGTGATGTGCCGGACCTGGTAAGCGGTCTTGGACTGATCGAAGTCGGGGGACGAGCAGAAGAGCTTGATGATGTCGTCCACCGGCATGCCGATGAAGCTCAGGAAGCTCGCTAACGCGAAACGGCCGGCGTGAGGCATGTTCTGTCCCGCCTGCGCCATGGCCACCAGCTTCTTCATGCAGGGCGGGAACTTGAGTATGCTGACCTCCCCGAAGCCCTCGTCCCGGTACTTTTCCTTGTACGCGTCAAGGGCGGCGATGACATCTTCCAGGTCCACCCGCACCGCCTCCAGCAGTTCGTCGTTGACCGGCAACGGAAGCTCGTCCTCTATCTTCTCGTCCAGCGCCTGCTCCAGCACCCGGACGAACTTGTTCTTCTCCAGGAGCACGAAGCCTTTGCGCATGTCCTGGTTGACCAGCTTCCACTCCGGCCCGCGCAGTCCCGAAGTGTAACTGAGAAAATCGGTGAAGTGCACGCGCAGGGTGCCCTCCTCCAGCGACGCTTCCACCTCCAGCTCCTTGGCCAGGGCGATGATGGTCGTAACGTCCTCCTTCTTCAGGCGTTCGTTGAACGTCTTCGCCTCCGCCAACGCGTAGCGGCGGACCAATGCTTCGTCGCCAATGCAGGAAACAAGAATGCGGGCGTAAGGGTAGCTCAGGATCTCCTGCACCGCCTCGTCCTCGGAGGTGACGGGATTGTTGGGGATGGCTAGATCGCTGAGCGCGGTCAGCACTCGGGATTTCCCTCTTCTCCTGGCCTCGGCCGTTATCGTATGGCCGATCAGGTCGTCCAGGCCCAGCTGCCGCTCCTTGACGAAAAGTGTGGCGTCCCTCAGGAAAGGGTACAGGGCTAGGTCTCTGAACTCCATCGGCTACACCTCATCCGCTTACCTGATAATTAGTGTTCGGGATGATCGAAGCTCAGGAAGGGAAGCACGGCCTCGGCCACCTTTGGGTCGTCCAGGGCCTTCCTGAGATCTTCGTAGCCTTCCATGGGACGGGCCCGGAACAGGCGTATGGCCCTTTTCCTGCCCAGTCCCGGCAACCCCTCCAGAGCGGTTATGTGGCAGCCGTTCACGTTCAGCGGATATTCGACAGCGCTGATGCTCCGGAAGCCGTGACCGACCACCGCCACGTCGTAGAACCTTTCCAGCTCGACCGGGTGAGGGATGCCGACCAGCAGCGGATACGTTCCGATCTGCCTTCCGAAGGTCACCTTGCCCTCACGCATCTCGGTATAAACGGAACGGAGAATCGTACCCACAGGCACCAGCCGCTCCAGAAGGGGCCGGTCGATCTCCTGCCTTATCTTTTCCTTGAAGTGCAGGAACTCCGAGTGGCTGACGGTCTGCGGAAATTCCCGGCGGACGGGCATGACCTGGCGGATGTTTATCCGGCGCAAGAGCAAGCCCTCATCCAGGATGCCTTTCAGGAAGCGGTAGTTGATCTCCAGTGATTCCCGCTTCTCCCCCTCCAGCCCCACCAGGACGTTGATCCCCGGAAGAAGGTAGGGAAGTCCGCTGTCTCCGCGCCCTCGGCCGGCCCGGTTGATCGCCCGGACGGACCAGAGCACCTCCTCCGGGGTGGCGTTCAGGTTGTTTATTCTCCCGACCTCCGGATCGGCCGTCTCCATGCCGAGCGCCAGAACGTTACCGGAGGTGCAGTGTTTGACCAGCGATGCCAGTATCCTTTCCGTTTCCTCAGGATGCCGGGCCATGACCGCCGGGTTGGCGTTGTCCACGTGCAGAACGTTCGGTGATAGCGAGGCCATGCCATGCAGCAACGACTCCAACGCATCCGGGTTCGGCCTCGGGCAGTCGGTGCCATCCAGTTCTGCCTTGTAAGAAATGATGCAGGTCTGCGAGCCCAGGCGGAAGTTGACCACTCCCCTTTCCCTTAGGGCCCGGGCCTCCGCCACTATCGCCTCCGGTTCCCGGAAGACCGGGCGGCCCTTGAGCGGCTCGACGCAGAAGGAACATCCCCCGTTCACGTAACGAACGCAGCCGCGGTAGGTCTCCATCTCCGCCGTCAACGGTTGTGGGTGGTCCGGGTGCGAGAGCACGCAATCGGCGCCAAGCAACATCCAGCGGTCCCATTCCTCGCTCTTTCGCCAGCGGTCCCCGGCCTTGCCCACGTCAAGCAGATCGAACACCGCCGCGGCGGCGTCCAGATAATGCGAATGATGGAAACGTTCCTTGAGCACCGGGTCCAGGGCCGCCGGGCCGCCCAGAACCGTCTCTCCCCGGTAGGCTTCGATAAGCTGGAGCAGCTCCCGGCGCGAGGCCGGCATGCCCCGAAGGTACCTTCCGGGAACGGACATTCCAGACAGAACGACCAGCAAGTCCGAGGGCGGCAGTTTCTTTCCGTTCCTCCACTGGTCCACGGTGACGTAATGAGGCGTTCCACCGGCATCCCGAGCCGCGCCGAACACCGCCCTCGGCAATGGGTGGACATAAGGTGGAACCCCCAGGGACCCTGGTTCGTCTATGTACCCGTCGAAGATGAGAACTTCAGGCACGGTGAATCCGTCCAAAACAGGAAAGGGAAGGCCTTGTTAGACCTATAAAGGTGATTTCAGAGCAGGCTGACCTGCTCGGTCTCGACGTTCTGGATGCCGGGCACTGCGCGCAGGGCCTCTTCCAGCTTGTCGATCAGACCGGGTGCGTCCTCCATGACGAAGGCCGCCTCCAGCTTCTTGAGCCCGAAGGCCAAGGGCTTGATCTCGGCCTTGGCCACCTTGACGTTCGCCGGCACCAATGAGGGCAGCTGGGCGACGAGGGCCTGGAAGTCGAACTCGGTGTCCTCGGGCATCAACGAATAGGTGGCGGCGACGGTTCCCATGCCTACCACCTTACGGGCCGATGAAGCCGCACTTCTTGCATTCGTACTTGACGCTCTGGTCACGGCACTTGGCGCAGCGGCCGATCTCCTCAGCACCGCAGATGGGGCACTTGAAGAAGGTGATGCCATTGCCCACCAGCCGAATCCCGCATGAGTTGCAGATCTTTTCATTCTCCATAGGACATCGCTTTGTGCGTGATTATAGTCCTCATATAAAAACGTGATTGGCAGGCGCTAGAGGCAATTTCCTCTTCTGGGTCACCTTTCACGGTATTATCCTGTATATGTAGGAGGCATGGATGATATTTTATATTCACTATATCAGAATATTAAATTCCACAGCACATGTTCTTATACATTGCTTTCAATAACCTGAAAACGTCAGGAACATCCGGCGGGTCCATGTTGATCGGCGTGCCAACAGGACTAGTGTTCCGTGGTGGATGGGAAATGTTAAATACAACAAGGATTTACTCTCCCGTTCACACGCCGGCACTTACTTACCAATGGGCCCGTAGCTCAGCTAGGTAGGACCTTCGGAGACGAAGGGTCCCTAGAGAGAGCATCTGGCTTTTAACCAGGTGGTCCGGGGTTCGAATGGTACGCGGTACTTCCGTGTATGCGGAAATCCCCGCGGGCCCGCTTGGGTAGGTGAAAGAAATATGCAGACCGAAGTATCCAAACCCGATTCCCAAATCGTTTTTATAAGGCCAATACTTAGTGGAGGAACGACCCGGTTTCTGCATGGTATGAGGTGATTCGTTTGGATGATTCCGTACCATTTAACATATTAAAGCACACAATGGTGCCCAGACACGAGCTTTTGACCGATGATGAGGCCGACAAGGTCCTCAAGCGGCTCAAGATAACCCGCGACCAGCTGCCCAAGATTAAGGACAGCGACGCGGCGATCAAGACGCTCAAGGTGGCCATAAACCATGACATACCTGAGAAGAGCGTCGTTAGGATCATAAGGGACAGTCAGACGTCCGAGACGGCGGAAGTCTACCGCCTCGTAATTAGAGGGTGAACTTATTGAGGGACCTCGTCGAACTCTACTTTAAAGAGAGCAGCATAGTCAACCATCATATAGCCAGTTTCAATGATTTTCTGTCTTCCCAGAGCAACCCGAACAGCCGGATGCAGAAGATCGTCGACAACGTCCGGGTGTCCGCCGAGGACCCCGAGCGGGGCATGATCACGCTGGACCCGGAGAAGACCAACGGGCGTATCGTCCAGATCCGCGTCGGTCGCCGCCGGGACGAAAAGACCGGCCAGGTCGACCAGCACCTGCCACCGACCCTCAAGATCGGCGAGCCCATGGTCCGCGAGGCCAACGGTTTCGTTCACAACATCACCCCGATGGAGGCCAGGCTCAGGAACCTGAACTACATGGCCCCCATGCTTTTGGATGTCACCATCATAGAGGATGGTATCGAAAAGGAGGAGAAGGACATCCACATCGGTGACCTGCCCATCATGGTCAAGTCCCGCAAGTGCAACATCTTCAAGGAGAACATGGAGAAGGAGTACGACCTGACCGAGGAGCAGTACAACACCGAGCTCATGAAGAAGAGCGAGGACCCCATGGACGCCGGCGGCTACTTCATCATCGGCGGGACGGAGAGGGTCCTCATCACCCTGGAGGACCTGGCGCCGAACCGGGTCATGGTCGAGCTCAGCGAGAGGTACGGCACCGCCATGGAGGTCGCCAAGGTGTTCTCGCAGAAGGAAGGCCACCGCGCTCTTACCCTGGTGGAAAAGAAGCGCGACGGCATGCTCATGGTCACCGTTCCAGCCGCCTCCGGGCAGATCCCGCTGGTCGCCTTGATGAAGGCCCTGGGAATGGAGGACGACGAGCAGATCTACGAGGCCATCGTCTCCGCTCCGGAGATGGCCAACATCGTTTACGCTAACTTGGAGGAGATCCAGGACGCCAAGCTGTACGGTCCCAACGGCATCTTCACCACCGACCACGCCCTGACCTACCTGGAGAAGAAGTTCGCCACCGGCCAGGCCAAGGAGTACCGGGTCAAGAAGGTCGAATCCATCATCGACCGCTCCCTGCTGCCCCACCTGGGCGATGTCAAGGAAGACCGCCTGAAGAAGGCAATTTTCCTAGGAAGGATAGCCAGGTCCGTGCTCGAGCTTTCCCTCGGGAAGCGCAAGGAGGACGACAAGGACCACTACGCCAACAAGCGCCTGAAGCTCTCCGGCGATCTCATGGAGGACCTGTTCCGGGTCTCCTTCACCAACCTGGTCAAGGACCTGAAGTACCAGCTGGAACGCTCCTATGCCAGAAAGAAGGATTTGAGCACCAAGGGGTCCATCCGGCCGGACCTGATGACCCACCGCCTGCTGCACGCTCTGGCCACCGGAAACTGGGTGGGCGGGCGCGCCGGCGTCAGCCAGCTGTTGGACCGCACGTCCAACATGAGCACCATATCCCACCTGAGGAGGGTCACTTCCTCTCTTACCAGAAGCCAGCCGCACTTTGAAGCGCGTGATCTGCACCCGACCCAGTGGGGCCGGCTCTGTCCGAACGAGACCCCGGAAGGTCAGAACTGCGGGCTGGTCAAGAACGCCGCCCTCATCATCAACGTCTCCGAGGGCTTCCGCGAGGAGGACGTCACCTTCCTGCTGAAGGACCTGGGTATACACGAGGTCAAGGGCCAGCAGATGGCCGGCACCCGCGTCTACGTGAACGGGGACCTGAAGGGCGTGCACGACCACGCCAAGGACCTGGTCAACCAGATGAGGAGCCGCCGCCGCTCCGGTTTGTTGTCGGATGAGATCAACATCCGCTACGACGAGGAGATGGACGAGGTCATCATCAACTGCGACGAGGGTCGCCTGCGCCGGGCGTTGCTGGTCCTGAAGGACGGCCGCCTGATGATCACCCGCAAGCACTTGGAGGACATCCGGGCCGGCAAGATGCGCTGGTCCGATCTGGTGCGCGAGGGAGTTCTCGAATGGATCGACGCTGAAGAGGAGGAGGACACCTTCATCTCCGTCGAACCGTTCGAGGTGCCCCTGAAGTGCGGGAACTGCGACCGCGACATATCCCCGCTGGACATGGACTGGATGAACCCCGGTACCACCGACAAGCAGGCCGAGCTGAAGTGCCGGCACTGCGGCGGTTCGACCAAGGTCGATTACCTTTTCGACAAGGCCCACACCCACATGGAGGTGGACCCCATGGTCATATTGGGCGTCTGCGCAGGCATGGTTCCGTACCCCGAGCACAACTCGTCCCCGCGTGTCACCATGGGAGCGGGTATGGCCAAGCAGTCTCTCGGACTTGCGTCCAGCAACTACCGCAAGCGCCCCGACACCCGCGGGCACATATTGCACTACCCGCAGAAGCCGATGGTCCAGACCAAGTTCATGGACTTCGTGGCCTTCAACCAGAGGCCGGCCGGGCAGAACTTCGTGGTTGCCGTTCTATCATACCACGGCTACAACATGGAAGACGCGCTCATATTGAACCAGAGCAGCGTGCAGCGCGGCCTGGGGCGTTCGACCTTCATGCGCACGTACCGGACAGAGGAGCGCCGGTACCCCGGAGGGCAGGAGGACCACTTTGAGATACCTTCTCCTGACGTCCGCGGGGCCCGTACCGATTCAGCGTACAACAACCTGTCCGAGGAGGACGGGCTGATCTCCCCGGAGACCCCGGTCTCCGGCGGGCACGTCCTGGTCGGAAAGACCTCTCCGCCCCGTTTCGTGGAGGAGGAGGAAGCGAACTTCCTCTCCGGCCACAAGAGGCGTGAAACCTCAGTGACCGTCCGCGCCGGAGAGACCGGCTGGGTGGACAGCGTCATGCTCACCGAGTCGGAGAACGGCTCCCGTCTGGTCAAGGTCAAGGTGCGCGACGAGAGGATACCGGAGCTGGGAGACAAGTTCGCTTCCAGGCACGGGCAGAAGGGAGTGGTCGGACTGCTCGTATCGGCCTCCGACATGCCCTTCACCGCCGACGGAATAATCCCTGACCTGGTCATCAACCCCCACGCCATACCCTCGCGTATGACCGTGGCCCACGTTCTGGAAATGATCGGCGGCAAGGTCGGTTCCCTGGAGGGAAGGCATGTTGACGGTACTGCGTTCAGCGGCGAGCGCGAGGACGCTCTCCGCCAGTCCCTGGTCGACGCCGGCTTCGAGAAGACTGGCCGCGAGGTCATGTACGACGGTATGACCGGCCGCATGATCCAGGCCGACGTGTTCATCGGCGTGATCTACTATCAGAAACTGCACCACATGGTGTCCGGAAAGATGCACGTCAGGTCCCGCGGGCCGGTGCAGATACTCACCAGGCAGCCTACGGAAGGCCGGTCCCGCCAGGGCGGTCTGAGGTTCGGTGAGATGGAGAGGGACTGTCTGATCGGCCACGGGGCGGCCATGGTCATCAAGGACCGCCTGCTGGACGAGTCCGACGGAACCTTCCAATGGGTGTGCGGCAACCCCAACTGCGGGCACATCGCCATACTGGACAAGAGGGGCTCCCTGCGCTGCCCGGTGTGCGGTAACAACACCAACGTGCACATGATCCAGACGTCGTACGCCTTCAAGCTGCTGCTCGACGAGCTGCTCTCGCTTGGGGTCGCCATGCGCTTACAACTGGAGGATTTGAGATGATGTCAGGAGTATCCAAGAGGATCGGGTCCATCAAGTTCACCTGCTTGTCGCCGGACGAGATCCGCAAGATGTCGGCCATCAAGATCATCACGGCCGACACGTACAACGACGATGGCTTCCCCATCGACCAGGGTCTCATGGACACCCACCTCGGCGTCATCGAGCCGGGGCTGATGTGCAAGACCTGCGGACACAAGGTGGACGAGTGCCCCGGGCACTTCGGGAACATCGATCTGGCCATGCCGGTCATCCACGTTGGCTACGTCAAGGAGATCAAGAAGCTCCTGCAGGCAACGTGCAAATCATGCGGACGTCTGGTCCTCACCGAGGACGACGTGAAGGAGTACCAGGCCCGCCTGGACACCATGGAGGAGCTGGGCAGCGACGCCATCGATCTCCGGGAGTTCGCCAAGGAGACCGCGAAGGCGGCGGCGGAAAAGGCCACCAAGGAGGTCTGCCCGCACTGCGGAGTGGAGCAGCTGAAGATCACGCTCGACAAGCCGACCACCTTCAGGGAGGACGGCCACAAGCTGACCCCGAAGGAAGTTCGCGAGAGGCTGGAGCGCATACCCGACAACGACCTCATACCGTTGGGCATCGACCCCAACGCCTGCCGCCCGGAGTGGATGGTCCTGACCGCCTTACCGGTGCCCCCGGTGACCGTAAGGCCGTCCATCACCCTGGAGTCCGGAGACCGGTCCGAGGACGACCTCACCCACAAGCTGGTTGACGTACTTCGTATCAACCAGAGGCTTCGGGAAAACAGGGACGCTGGAGCTCCGCAGCTCATCGTGGAGGACCTCTGGGAGCTTCTGCAGTACCACGTCACCACCTATTATGATAACCAGACGTCCGGCATCCCGCCGGCCAGGCATCGGTCCGGCCGACCGCTGAAGACCCTGGTGCAGAGGCTGAAGGGTAAGGAAGGGCGCTTCCGTTCCAATCTGTCCGGTAAGCGTGTCAACTTCTCCGCCCGTACCGTCGTTTCCCCGGACCCGTGGCTGTCGATCAACCAGGTCGGCGTGCCGACCTTCGCCGCCCGCGAACTGACCGTGCCGGTCATGGTCACCAAGGACAACCTGGAGATACTGCGGAACATGGTCAAGCGGGGACCGGAACCGGCCGGAGTTGTTTACGCCCCGGGCGTCAACTACATCATCCGCGTCGACGGCCGCAGGATACGCGTCACCGAGAAGAACGCCGAAACGGTCGCGGAAGGACTGGAGATCGGTTACAAGGTGGAGAGGCACCTCATGGACGGCGACGTCGTGCTGTTCAATCGGCAACCGTCACTGCACCGCATGTCCATGATGGCCCACTTGGTCAAGGTCATGCCCGGTAAGACGTTCCGCCTGAACCTCTGCGTCTGCCCTCCGTACAACGCCGACTTCGACGGCGACGAGATGAACCTGCACGTGCTGCAGAGCGAGGAGGCCCGCGCGGAAGCGCACATCCTGATGAAGGTGCAGGAGCACATCCTTTCGCCGCGTTTCGGCGGACCGATCATCGGCGCCATCCACGACCACATCACCGGCGTGTTCCAGCTGACGTACAAGAACCCCCGCTTCGACAAGGCGCAGACGCTGTTCATAGTGTCCAAGATGGGCGAGAACAAGCTGCCCGAGCCGATCATCGAGAACGGCAGGGAGTACTGGACCGGCAAGGACCTGTTCTCGACCATACTGCCGAAGGACTTCAACGCCCAGTTCAAGTCGCACATCTGCATGAAGTGCCAGAAGTGCGAGAAGGACGGGTGCCAGTACGACGCCTGGGTCAAGATCCGCGACGGCAAGGTGCTCATGGGCACCATCGACGACAACGCCATCGGGTCCGGCGGCGGCAAGATCCTGGACAAGATCGCCAGGGACTACGGCGCCGACCGCGCACGTGAGTTCCTTGACGACGTGACCAGGTTGGCCATCGGCGCCATCATGGTCAGCGGCTTCTCCACTGGGATCGACGACGAGGACATCCCCGAAGAGGCCAAGCGCCAGATAGACGACAAGATCCACAACACCTTCCAAGAGGTCGACCAGCTGGTAGCGTCCTATCGCGACGGTACATTGGACCAGATGCCCGGGCGTTCCCTGGAGGAGACCCTGGAGGTGGAGGCGATGAAGAAACTAGGTGAGGCTCGTGACGAAGCCGGCCGGATCGCCGGGAAGCACCTGGGTATCAGCAACTCGGCCGTTCAGATGGCCAAGTCCGGGGCCCGTGGCTCCATGCTTAACCTGTCCCAGATGGCCGGCTGCATCGGTCAGCAGGCCGTGCGTGGCGAGCGTCTGTCCAGGGGATACTGGAACCGCACGCTCCCGCACTTCAAGCAGGGAGACCTGGGAGCCCAGGCCAAGGGGTTCGTCAAGAACTCCTACAAGAGCGGCCTGACGCCGACCGAGTTCTTCTTCCACTCCATGGGTGGGCGCGAAGGTCTCGTCGATACTGCCGTTCGTACCTCCCGTTCCGGTTACATGCAGCGCCGGCTGATCAACGCCCTGGAGGACCTCAAGCTGAAGCAGGATGGAACCGTCCGCAACACCGCGGACAGCATCATCCAGTTCCACTACGGCGAGGACGGTATCGACCCGACCCGCAGCGTGCAGGGCGAGGCGATCGATCTGGACGACGTGCTGCGTGACGTGCTCGGAGAGCACTACGCCGATCTCCTGTCCCGGGCGGACGAGCGCAAGATAAGCCTCTACGCCACCGTGGAGAAGGACCTCATGGAGGCCACCACGGACGAGGACGATGAGCAAGAGGAGACCGAGTACGACGGTGGGGGTGATGAGTGATGGCCCAGAAGGATTTCATCAACGCGTTGGAAAAGAAAGGGGTCCCCACGGACACCATCGACATCGTCAAGGAGAAGTACACCAACCAGACCGACCTGGTCAAGGCGTCCGTCCCCGAACTGGTGGACATCGGCCTGGACAAGGAGACCGCCGAGGACCTGCTTACCAAGCTGGGAAAGAAGGAGAAGGTCACCAGGGCTCCGGCCAAGGCCAAGACCGCTTCCCGCCGGAAGGCGGAGAAGAAGCAGCCCGAGCCGACCGTGCCGCTGGTGTACGAGAACCCGGACAAGAGCAAGAAGTACTCGGCCTTCGAGGAGCAGCTGTTCAAGAAGTGCGAGGAGCTGAAGCTTAACCTGCCCCGCCGGGTGATATTGAACATCGCCCACCGCCTGGAAGGGAACGACATCAGCAAGGAGAACCTGGTCAAGATCCTCAAGGTGGCCAACCAGAAGTACCAGGACCACCTGATGGACCCCAATGAGAGCGCTGGTATATTGGCGGCGCAGAGCATCGGCGAGCCCGGTACTCAGATGACCATGCGTACCTTCCACTACGCCGGTGTGGCCGAGATCAACGTCACCTTGGGTCTGCCGCGTCTCATCGAGATCGTGGATGCCAGGCGCATCCCGAGCACCCCGATGATGACCTTGTACGTGAACAAGGAGCTGTCCGGGGACATAGACACCGTCAAGAACATCGCCTCCAACATCGAGATCACCACCGTGCTGGACCTGGCGGACATTGAAACGGACCTGCACAACATGCGGCTGTTCATCGTCCCTGACCTGAGGAAGTGCCTGCAGAAAGGTCTCCTGGACCAGGACGGCAACCCCGTAAGGGGGCAGTCCCGCCCGATAGAACTGATAAAGGAGAAGGTCTCCCGCCTCAGGGGCATCGTGGTCGTGGAGGACGTGGCCAGGGAATCTCTGCCGCCGAAGGTGGAGCTGGCCGGAGAGGCCGGCATCGGATACCTGTGCCTGGAGCCGAAGGAGCCGTCCTTCAAGAGCCTGCAGAAGGCCCTGGACCTGGTCAAGGCGGCCAAGGTAAAAGGGGTCGAAGGCATCACCCGCGCCCTGCTCAAGAAGAAGGATGACCAGTGGGTCATATTCACCGAGGGCAGCAACCTGCGGGAAGTGCTGAAGATCGACGGACTTGACCACACCCGGGCCTACACCAACTCCATACAGGAGGTCAACGAGGTACTGGGAGTGGAGGCGGCGCGCCGGTCCATAATCGACGAGGCGTCGCATACCCTGGACGAACAGGGTCTGTCCGTAGACATACGCCACATCATGCTGGTGGCGGACCTAATGACCGCTGACGGGGACGTCAAGGCCATCGGGCGCCACGGTATATCTGGAAGAAAATCGTCGGTGCTGGCCAGGGCGGCCTTCGAAATAACCGCCGCCCACCTGCTAACCGCGGCCATGACCGGGGAGGAGGACCACCTGGACGGCGTGGCAGAAAACATTATAGTGGGGCAGCCGGTTACACTCGGGACCGGGGCTGTAAATCTCGTGTACGCACCTAAGAAGGGGGCATCTGAATGATCGATCTGGGAAGAGCCTTAAAATCCGCCATGACCACCGGAAAGGTGGTCTTCGGCGTTGAGCAGTCGGAAAAGACAGTTAGGAACGGGGAGGCCAAGCTCGTTATCGTGGCCAAGAACTGCCCCAGCGGATACCTGGTCTCCAAGGACCACGGCGTGCCGGTGTTTCAGTTCGAGGGAACCAACATGGAGCTCGGCGCCCTTTGCGGAAAGCCTTTCTCGGTATCCTCCATTGCCGTTATCGACAAGGGAGCATCCAACATCCTTTCGCTGGGCTGAACATGACCGCTGAGATCACCTTTACCGAGGAGACCCTGCGCTACATCAGCCTTTTCGAGAAGATCACCAAGGCTAGGGTCCGCGATTGCATGGAGACCGAGGAGAAACTGGTTTACGTCGTAGACCCGGGCCAGGCCAACCGCGCGGTTGGCAAGGCGGGCGAGAACGTGATCAAGCTCAAGAACACCACCGGCAAGAACATCCAGGTCGTGGAGTTCTCCGACGACGCGGAGACGTTCATAAAGAACGTTTTCTACAACTACGGGCCGGAGAAGGTGGAGATCGAGACCCGCGGCAATATCGTTCACGCCACTGTTACCGTCGACCCGGCAGTAAAAGGCCGAGCCATCGGCAAGAACGGCAAGAACCTGAAGATAGCCCGGGACCTGGTCAACAGGCACCACAACGTGCAGAGCATCTCGGTGGCCTAGTTCAAAGGCTGTCGCTCGACCTCTAGCCGGTCCGCGGTCGGGTATTCCTCGACCAGATAGCAGCGGAACGGCAAGACGGCGGCAAGGTCCTCCAACACCCAGGCGGCCACCTCCAACCTCTTCCTCTTTTCATCCAACTTGAAAAGCTCGGGCGGTACGTCCTGTTCCTCGAGCGAACGTACCGCCTCCTCGAGATCGTCCGTCTCTATCACTCCGAGAAGCACCATTCCTTCCGAGGTGATCAGGTCCATCGGCCTGGCGGTCCGCTTGGCCCTTCTCTTGAGCCGCTCGCGCAGTTGCACCTGGTCCTTGAAACTTGACGAGCAGAAGTGCACCGGAATGATGTCGCCAGCCTCCTCCATCACCTGCCAGGAGATCTCCATGCTGCCCTGCATGGCGCTCGAGACGTCCGAGCGGACGTGGAATCCCCGGCCGAGCAGCGCCTGGCAGTTCGTTTCCGAAACCTCCAGCTCGTTCAGGTTGACGAAATCGAGTCCGATATCGGCGGCGTGCCGGCATATGGAAAGCAATCCCTCCAGCTCACCCGGGACGGCCGGGACCTCGAATCCGACCATCATGTGCAGGTCCTCGACGGCCTCAGCGATCCTCAGTTCTTCGAGCGCATTCCATCTCTCTATCGGAGGATGTATCCTCAGCTCGTCCAGCCCGGCCTCCTGCAAGCGAAGGAACTTCTCGCGGTCCACCGTGGCCGTGTAGAGATGGATATGATGTCCGGGACCGAAACGCTCCTTCAATAAACGGATGTAACGGACCGTCCGGTCCATGACCATCAGCGGGTCGCCGCCGGTGATCCCCGTCCCCCTCGCCCCTATTGCCACGGCCTCTCCGATCATGTCATCGTCCTCTCGGACCAGGAGCTCGTTGGCGTACACCACGTCCTTACCCTTCTTAGCTTCCGAAAGGGGGCAGTAGTAGCACGATTCCCCGCACTTGCCGGTGACCAGGAGCACCATCTTGGTCCCCTTGCGGCACAGGCGGCAGCCGCGGGATAGCCTTTTGGTGTAGCAGGACGACGATTCCATGGGGATGGAGTGCATGGCACCTTTACAGGCAAGGGCGGACTTAACGCTTGCCCATGGCAAAATCCTAAATCGGCGAGGAACATTGGCATCAGGGATAGCATGAGGAAGGAGAGCAGGGTCATTCTCGCGCTGGACGAGGTGCGGCCGGAAAGGGCGTTCAAGGTGGCGGAGCAGGTATCCGACCTGGTGGACGCCATAAAGATCAACTGGCCCCTGGTGCTGGCGACGTCCCCGGACACCATCACCCGGCTGTCGAAGATGGCCCCGGTCATCTGCGACTTCAAGGTGGCCGACATCCCGAACACCGTCTCGCTCATCGTTTCTCAGGCAGTGCAGCGCGGCGCGGAGGGCGTCATCGTCCACGGCTTCACAGGAAGCGATTCGGTGAAGGCCGCGGTGAAGGCCGCCGACGGGCGAAAGATCTTCGTGGTCACCGAGATGTCCCATCCCGGCGGAGCGGAGTACACCGCCCCGGCCGCCGAGTCGCTGGCCAGGATGGCAGTTGATTGCGGCGCGGCCGGCATAATCGCCCCGGCCACCCGCCCGGAGAGGGTGGCGGTGCTCAGGAAGATCGTGGGGGACCTGCTGATCCTATCCCCCGGGGTAGGCGCGCAGGGCGGCAGCGCCTCGGCCACCTTGGACAAGGGGGCCGATTACGTCATAGTCGGACGAAGCATCTACGGTGCGGAGGACCCGCGATCCGCCGCTCTGCAGGTGGTGAAAGAGGCCAAGGCGGCGCGATCCCGATGAGGCGAAATATCGATTTCCGCATGAAGAGCCAGATGCCTCTTTTTACTGGCCTGGGTGGAACCAACGTATTTATACGGGGTGCGTTATCAGTTGCTAATCACCCCAGAGGAGACTAACTAATGGCAACGAAGCAGGAGGGGTCCAGTCAACCTACTGACAAGCAGCGCTCTCTTTCGTTGTCCAATTTCTCTCGGAACCTCAAGGATTCTTGGATCGGAAGAAATTGGCAAACCGTGCTGTTATTGGCAATGATGGTGTTCCTGGCCTTGTTCGTCAGGAGCTATTTCGGATTTTCCACTTCGGTGGACAACGGCTACCTGGTCTCAGGCGGCTCTGACTCTTACTATCACATGAGGGTCATCGACCATGCGGTGGCAACTGGGGACCACCTGGTGTACGATGACATGCTCAACTATCCGAACGGGATGAGGAACCCCCGTCCGCCGCTCTATGACTGGTCAGTGGCGGTCTTCGGAATGCTCCTCAGCACGATCACCGGACTGGCGATAACCGACGGCGTCGGGCTGTCCCTGATATTCTCCACCGCGGTGTGGGGAGCGCTCACTGTCATCCCAGTCTACATGCTGGGCAAGGCGGCGTTCGGCCGCAAGGCCGGTATGCTAGGGGCGTTCATCTTCGCCCTGATGGCCGGCCATATAGAACGTACGGTGCTATCCAACGCCGACCACGACGCCATGGTGCTGTTCTTCGTGGTGTTCTCCTTCTACTTCCTGCTGCGCTCGCTGCAGTCCGTGAACGGGAGCCGCTGGGTCTCCAAGTGGACGAACCCCAAGACCATAATGCCCGGTCTCAAAAGCTACCTGGGCAGCAATCGGCAGTCGCTCATCTACGCCGTCCTTGGCGGTCTCTGCGTGGCGGCCGTGGGCCTCATTTGGACCGGGTACACGTACCTGCTCATAATCGTCTTCGTCTACTTCATCGTCCAGCTTCTGGTCGACCGTTTCCGTAACGCCGATTCCATGGGCGTGCTGTTCTCCATAGCCGCCTTCTTCGGCATCGCCTTCCTGGTGATGGCCCCGGCCTACTTCAGCTTGGACCTGATCATCACTTGGTTCGACACCCCGCTGTTCCTATTCGCCATCGGCGTCATAGGCGGCCTGATGTTCGTGGTCACCCGTGACTACCCGTGGACCCTGGTGCTTCCGGTGTTCACCGTCATACTCTTGGCGGCCATGGCCCTGCTGTCCGTGTTCAACCCTACTATGCTGGATACCATACTCTCCGGCCAAGGCTACCTGGTCAAGAGCAAGCTGTACGACACCATCTCCGAGGCGCAGGCCCCGCTCTTCTCGAGCTTGGCCATGTCCTTTGGTATGGTCACTTTCTGGCTGGCGCTGATCGGCGTGGGCTACGCGGTGGTGAAGATACCCAAGAACCTCAGCCCCTCGTTCATCTTCGTGGTGATCTGGGTGGCAATATCCATGTATATGGCATCCTCGGCCGCCAGGTTCGTCTTCAACGCCTCCCCGGCCTTCGCCGTCTCGGCGGGCTGGGTGCTCGCTCTGATCATCGACCGTCTCAAGTTCGACGAGATGGTCCGCAGCTTGCGGACCGACCACGGCGGGCTGTGGAAGACCATCAGGAGCTCGGTCAAGATCCGGCATGTGCTGGGAGCGGTGTTCATCATCCTGATGATACTGGTGCCCAACGTGTGGTACGCCATGGACGCCGGCATACCGTCCACCACCAAGACCGATTACGACGCTCAGATATACCAGGCCATGCCCGATCTTCTCCGGCCGGACGATTACGACCTGGAGAACGGGACCTATTGGTACCTGGGAGCGTTCAGCTACGGCCTCACCCTGCCTAATGAATACTGGCCAGCGGCCTGGAAATGGTTCGCCGCCCAGGACTCCGATACTGCCGCCACTCTTGACCGCCCGGCCTTCGTCTCCTGGTGGGACTACGGGTTCGAGGCGATCCAGGAGGGCGCTCACCCGGCTGTCGCTGACAACTTCCAGAACGGCTACAATATAGCCGGTACGCTGTTAATGACCCAGACCGAGGAAGGGGCTATCGCCCTGTTCATCGTCCGCAGCGTAGAGAACGACGTCCAGGGGAACACCGCCCAGGGCCAGGTAATACTGGGGAAGATGGCGGAGTACGACGTGGACACCGTCCGGTTCAAGGACATAATGATGAACCCGACGAACTACGTGGACGAGGTGAAGAACAATCCCGCGATCTATGGCGAGCTGGACGACGATCTTAGCGCCGCCAACGCCAAATACGTGGCTGCCCGCGAGGTGCTCACCCGGATAAGCAAGGACCAGCTGGTCTCCCTGTACAACGATGTGCGCGAGATCACCGGCAATGACATCGGCTACGTGTCCGTGGACAGCAGGCTGTTCCCGTTCACCGCCACCTCCTACAACATCTTCTACGCACCGGCGAAGCTTTCGGACCAACGCGTGGACGGTAACAACATCCCTTACGACTATTACACCATCTACGCCGTGGACATCTACGGGGACCAGATCCCCCTGGACGAGGTCACCGCCTCTGATTACATCACCAGCTACGAGATAGTGTACACCGAGGCGTTCTACGACACCATGCTCTACCGGGCGTTCATGGGCTACGGCCCCAGCGATGTCGGGGAGACCGAGCAGGGCCTGCCGGGCATCTCCGGTAGCCTGGAGGACCTCCCGTCCATGCAGGGCTGGAACATGAGCAACTTCCGCCTGGTGTACCGCACCGCTTACTACAACCCCTTCCCGAGCGAGGACGTGGCCAACCACACCGACGCCTGGCGCGCTGTATCCTACGACGAGGCGATCAGCATGTACAACCGGATCTCCTCCGGTGAGCTGATAGGCACTGTGGACCTATCCTCCTCCAGCCTGTACTCCGGGGTCACCTTCCTGCAGTACTACGATGGGGCGATCGTGGAGGGCACGGCGGTAACTGACGCCGGAAGGCCCATGTCCGGGATATGGGTCACAGTGCTCGATGAGTACGGCATCCCGCATCAGGTGGTCAAGACCGACGCCGATGGACATTACAGCGTGCTGGCTCCGTTCGGAGACGTCACCCTGGTATACTCCTACGGCGAACTTGACTCCCGCATGCTGTACGGGACGCAGTTGCACACCGAGAGCCTTGAGATAACCTACGATCAGGCCATGCGCGTGGAGGCCGACGTGGACAAGGACGACCGGCTGGATTACCTGATCGACCTGGACGTCGTGGTATCCGCTGGCTCCCTGACCGGGCAGGTCTTCCTGGACAGTGACGGCAACGGCAAGTACTCCGCCGCTTCTGACGAAGCGCTGATCGGAGCGACCGTGCTGTTCGAGAACGCCACCAACGGCTTCCGGGCCGAGACGACTTCCACCGCCGATGGTTACGAGATAGCGGGCATCAGCCCGATGTACGGGACCATCTCGGTCGAGTACCAGGGGCACGTGTTCGGCACCGCCAGCGTGGAGGTCAAGATCGGCTCCCCGGTCTCCAAGGACCTGTACGTCGAGCCAGCCATCATGAACGGCACCGCCGTCCTCGAGGACGGCACAGCTGCTGGTCAGGTGACCATATCCCTTCTGGACAGGACCAACGGGCTGGTGTTCGAGGCCATCACCGATTCCACTGGTGCTTACTCCTTCGAGGGGCTGCTGCCAGGAAATTACACCATACAGACCCCTGACGGAACCGCCTTACAGAGCGCCGACGTCACCCTGAAAGCAGGCGATTCCCTCGCCAAGGACCTGGTGCTCTACAACTCCATGCGCCTGAGCGGACTGGTCAGTTACGACGGGAATGCCGTCAGCAACGCCATGGTCGGCATCTCCGGCGATCTGGTCAACGTCTGGGTGCAGAGCGACTCTCGCGGCAGGTATTCGGTCGTCGTCCCCAAAGGCGACGTTTCTCTGTACGCCACTGCGACCGTGAACGGCCAGGAGGCGGTGTTCCTGGAGAAGGTCATCGCCACCGACAGCGCCAGCATCGACCTGGTCCTGGAGGACGGAATGGTCCTCTCCGGCACAGTAGAATATTCCAGCGCCGCCATATCCGGGGCCGACGTCGTGCTGCAGGACCGCAGCGGAGGAGCCACTCTCACCGCCGTCAGCAACGCGCAAGGCAAGTTCAGGGCCGTGCTGCCCTCTGGTCTGTACTTTACGTACATAAGCGACGGCACCAGGGCCTACTGGGGCGACGTGAACGTGGTCTCCTCCACGTCCACCACCTTCCAGCTGGCATCTTCCGTAACGATAAGCGGGAAGGCCTGGTTCGACGCCGATGGCAACAGCGCCGCCTCCGCCGCCGAGGGATTGAACGGGGTCGTGATCACCGTCACCGACCAGGATGGTCGCACCGTGACCGTAGGCACCGGTTCCACCGGGCAATACTCATTCGTGCTGATATCGGGAAGAACGTACGCCCTGACCGCGATCAAGGACGGCTTTGAGACCGTGATTCGGAACTATCCGTCCATAGCCCAGAGCGTCACCACCGACCTGGAGATTATCGCCCTGGAGAGGACCGTCACCGGTACTCTCTCCGAGGCTTTGGCCGGAATCACCGTCAGGTTCGAGGCCGTCGGCGGGTCTGCCGTTGAAGCCAGCGCGGTCACCAATGCCGACGGGAGCTTCAGCGCCACCCTCTATCCTGGAACGTACTTGGTCAGCGTGGACCAGAACGTCACGGCTGGCGACGCCTCGGTGCGCTACCAGTCGCTGAACGATCTGGACCTGGGCGTGCTCATCGGAAGCGACCCCGTGGCCCTGCAGATCGAGCTGGTCCAGAGGGTCCTGGTCAGCGGGGCGGTAAGCCCCAGCGGCACGGCCAGCATGGTATTCGACGGGCCGGACATGGTCAGCATGACCGCCAGCCAGACCTATTCGCTCTATCTGCAGGAAGGCTCCTACTCCCTGTACGCCACTGTGGCCAACGGAACCCTGAACTATGCCACGCTCGCCCGGGTGGACGTCAGCGGCCCGATGTCCCTGGACGTCGCGGCGAACTCCGCCGCCCTGGCCACCATTCAGGCGACCATGACCGGAACGAGGGCACAGAGCATCGTCATCTCCATAGAGGGCGCGGGAGCGTACTATAACGTCACCACTCCTGATACTGGCGTTGCAAGCGTCTATCTGCCCGTTGGTTCGTTCACGGCGTCGGTGGACCACTCCACCATCGTGACCATAGGCACCGAGCAGAGGTACGTCAGGTACACCGGGGAAATGGACTTCGCCATGTCCACCTCCCGCCGGAACGTGGCCATCAGCACAGTCATGTCCTACGAGAACGCCACGGTGAGCGGCAGCGTGCTTGCCGACGGTTCGTCAACCACCGCCAGGATCGAGTTCCAGGCGATGTCGGCCACCGCCAGCGACCTCGTGGTCAACGCCACCGGCAGCTACTCCGTGGACCTGTCCCCGGGCAACTACACCGTGTACGCCTTAGGACAGGGCAGCTCCCGGGCCTATCTCGGCGAGCTCGCCATTACCGATCTGGATGATGTCACGTACGACATCGTGCTGGTCGAGGCTTTCCGCCTCGCCGGGGTCACGTTCGCCAACGACGACGGCGTGAGGTCCGAGGTCAGAGTGAACGGGATTCTCAGCGTGACCAGTTCCATGGACGGGGCTTACGAGATCTATCTGCCCGGCGGTTCTTACGCACTGAGCGCCACGGCCGTGCTCCTGGAGAACTCGATGACCGTCGATTACCAGGCCGCCGCCACCGTCTCGCTCAGTGACGCCACCACCAAGGGATTGTACATGCAGAGGGTGGCCGAGCAGGACGTTTCGGTAACCTGGGATTCCGCGCAGAAGGTCACGCTTAACGCGGGCGAGACCGCTACATACACCATCCGGATCGTGAACGAGGGCAACGTGGAGGACACGTTCAGCCTCACCGCGACCGCCTCTGGATGGACCGTGGTGTTCTCCCAGACCGAGGTGACCCTCGGCTACGGAGTCTCCAACAGCCAGACCGTGACCGTGCAGCTTACGCCTTCCAGCACCATACTGGTGAAGCACACCGCGGTGATCGTGCGCGCGACGTCCATCACCAACTCCTCGGCGGTCTCCTCGGTCAGCCTGGACGCGGTCATCGCGCCGGCTCGCGAGTTGAGCATGGAATACCAGGGCGGGGAATCCACGAACGGTGAGGATTACATCCACACCGTCGAGGTCACCAACTCTGGCAACGTGGATGATACTTACACCCTGACCATAGGCAACCAGCAGGCATTGCGGGACCTGGGCTGGGAGGTCAAGCTGGTCAACAAGACCGTCCTGACCGATTCCATGACCGTGACGGTCTCGGCGACCAAGAGCTCGGAGGTCGAGGTGTCCATGGTTCCCCTGAGGGCGAACCCCAGCCCCACGGTCACCGTGCAGCTGGTGGCCCTGTCCACTGCCGACCAGGCGGTGCGCGCGTCCCTGGACGTCCAGCCGGACCTCGTCGGACTGGGCGTGAACGGCCTGGCCGTGACCGGTGCGAACGTTGAGGACAGCATGCCCACGCTAGGTCAGGACTCCCTGGTCCTTCTAGGGTTGGCGTTGGCCCTGATGGCGGTTCTTGTCGTCCTCAGTATACAGAAGGGGGTGTTCTCACGAAGAAAGCGCTGATGGTCATCCTCGCAGCGTTCGTGCTGCTGAGCGCGATGCCCTTCGCCCAGGCGGATACGTACGATCCGCTGTACGCGGAGATCGACGGTCCTCAGGTAGTGACCACCAACAGTGTGACCATGTACACCCTGGTGATGTTCGGCGGTCCGGCCGAGGTCGGCGTGGGGAACTATTCCTACAAGGCCACCATGACCGGGTCCGGGGACACCTACGGCTCGTTCTTCGTTCCGGGAACGGTCGAACCGGCCGCGGACGGCACGTTCAACATCAACCTGACCGCGCCGGCCGAGGCCCAGACGATGACGATAACCATAGAGTGCAGCTCCGCGAGCGTCAGCCAGACGGTGAAGACCACCATCACCTTCCAGGTCAAGGTGGTCGATCCTATCGTGCTGAGCACCACTGTCGAGAACACCGGTGAGGTAGGCGCCGTGGGCGTGCCGATCAGCCTGCAGGTATACCAGGACGGGTCGTGGGTGGAGTTCCACCGCACGACCATAGATCTGGCCGCCGGCGAATCGTACCAGTTCCAGTACAACTGGACCGCCATGGACCTTGCCCCGGGGGAGCACAAGGTGCGCATGGTCCTGGACCCCAATAACGAGATAGTCACGTTCGAGGGCGGGGCGTCGGTGTACGAGACGACCATCTACTACAAGATGCCCGGCTACGATTGGGTCAACACCCTGATCTGGGTGCTTGTCGCGGCGCTAGGCGTTACCATATTCTTCGTATGGAGACGCCCGGCCAAGGGCAAGAAGAGGCGCTGAAAACCCTTTCCTTACAACCTTTTCTCCAGCTCGCCCATGCGGCCGTGCAGCCTATCGCTCATGACCGCCAAGGATACGTCGCCCCTAGTTTTTTCCAAAACCGACCGGGCGATGTCCTGCTTGCGCCTTATGGAGATGATGGCGTCAGGATAATCGAAGCGCATGATGACCAGGAACAGCTCCTCCATGATGTCCAGGTACCGCTCGGCCGAGACGATGTCGCCCCTGCGCAAGGATTCCAATGAGAAACGCCTAAGCTCGCCTATGGTGTCCGCTATACCTAACAAGTAAGCTGTCCCAGGCATGCCCAGGTGTACCGGGTCCGGTAGCTCCTGACCTTTCACCAGGGCGTCCAGGATGGCCGCCTCGGCCACCTCGACCAGGGCGTCCTGGACGATCCCGGAGTGCCAGATCTCCACGTGCTCGGCGAGAACGCTCTTAAGCTTGTGCGCCTCGTCGATCGCCTCGGCCAGCGCGTCGGTGCCGTCAATGCCCTTGTGCATCCCGTGGACCACCCCGCTGGACATTCTGATCAGGGCGCGGGAGGACTTTATGGCGATCTCCCTGACGGTATCCTTCTCCTCCAGGGAGTCCTGTATCCTCTGGGCGATGTGCTCCAGGTTCTGCATGAGGGTAGATTGCCGGGGGATATGAAAAGCTTGCTCAGCTCCGGACCTGGAGCATGTGCTCCACCCTTCGGCGCACCAGCTCCCTCTTTCCAATGTCGTGACGGACGAATATCTCGCCCTGCACGTGCTCGAGCCCGGCCTCGCATATCGCCTCCGCCTCCTCGATGGAATCGGCCATCCCCACCACGCCCAGGGTGCGGGACGATGTCGTCAATACAACGCCGTCCTTCTCGTCCACCGCCGCGTAGTAGAGGCGGGCACCAGTGGCTGCCAGCTTCTTTTCGTTCACCATGACCGGCCGCCCGGCCTTGGATTCCGTACCGTATCCGGCCGGAACGACGTACTTGCACACCGTGGCCTTTCTGAGGAACGGAACGTCCGTTGATAACTTTCCGTCGGCGACACCCTGGCACACTTCCAGGAAGCCGTTCTGGAGCAGCGTCAGAACGTTCATCGCCTCCGGATCGCCGAATCGGGCGTTGAACTCGATGACCTTCGGGCCGTCCCTGGTAAGCATGAACTGCCCGTAGAGGACGCCACGGTACGGAGAACCGTCATCACGCATCGCCTGCACCGTGCGCTGCATTATCTCCAGCGCCTTCAGGCGCTCTTCCTCGGTCACGAACGGCAGCAGGTGGTCAGCGTCGGTGTAAGAACCCATGCCGCCGGTGTTCGGACCGACGTCCCCGTCGTACGCCCGCTTGTGGTCCTGCACCAGGGGCATACCTCTGACGTTCCGTCCATCGCAGAAGGCCTGCAGGGTGAACTCCTCCCCGACCAGGCGCTCTTCGAGCACCACGCCGGCCCCGCCGATCTTGTGGTCCAGAACCTCCTTGACGTACGAGAGCACTCCTTCCTTTCCTTCCAGATGCTCTCCCTCTACCTTGACGCCCTTTCCGCCGGTGAGCCCTTCCGGTTTGACGACCAGCTCGCCTGAGAAATCATCAACGAACAATTTCGCCGATCCAAAGTCCTGGAAGGTGCCGAAAGCAACGTTCCCGGGGATGGCGTGCTTCTTAAGCAGGCGGCGGGCGAACCGCTTGGATGTTTCAAGCCGTGCCGCGGATTGGGAAGGGCCGACGCATCCGACGCCCCTCCTCAGCAGCTCGTCAGCAAGGCCGACCTCTAGCGGGGCCTCGGGACCGATGACCGCCAGTTCAGCGCCACAGGAGGTGGCGAACTCGGCGACCTTGAGCAGGTCGGTCTCCTTGATCAGCTTGAACTCTTGGGCCGAACGGGCGATCCCCGGGTTGTGGTTCTTCATTGCGACGTAGACCGTCGCGCCGTCCCTGATCAAAGCCTCGACGATGGCGTGCTCCCGCCCCCCTCCGCCGACAACCAGCACCTTCGCGGTCATGCGCTTCGGGGATGGCGCTGAGCTTTATTAAATGAATTGATGCTCAGCCCAGCAGCGCTTCCACCAGGGCTTCCAGGCCTTCCCCGGTGCGCTCGCTCACCGGCAGCAGCTCCCGTCCGCCGGATAACTTGCGATAATCGGCCTTAACCCTAAGGACGTCAATGCCCATGTACTCCGCGAGGTCCATCTTGTTGATGACGGCAACGTCCGCCCCCTGGAAGATCATGGGGTGCTTGCGCACCATGTCATCTCCTTCCGTGACGGAGATCACGACCATGCGCTTGTCCGTACCGAGCGGAAAGTCCGCCGGGCAGACCAGGTTGCCCACGTTCTCCACGAAGAGGAAATCGAACCCCTTGAGGTCGATATGGTCCAGGGCATGGTCCAGCAAGTGCGCGTCCAGGTGGCATTCCTTTCCGGTGTTGAGGTTGAAGGCCCTGACGCCCGCCGCCTCGAACCGATCGTAATCGTCCTGACCGGTTACGTCGCCAGCGATGGCGGCGACGCGCAGCCCGCGGGCCATCAGCAGCTTGGAGAGCTTGATGATCAGGGCGGTCTTCCCCGCCCCGGTAGTGCCCATCACGTCCACCGAGCGAACGCCGGAGCCGTGAAGCTTCTGATGGTTGTGCTCTGCCAAATGCCTGTTCTCCGCCAGAACGTCGGTCTCCATGCTTATATGGGTGATCTTGTGCACGAGGGCGGATTTTACCTCCGTTGTTAATAACTTTGCCCTTAATCCTTCCAGCATTTTTCGTACCGGAAGTTCGAATTACGCTATAACGCCTGTTAACTCGGCAGTATGGCTATTACGGTTTGATGTATTTTATCGAATAACTTTTAAGTAATGTCACGCAAATATGATTCTTCAACTAAACAGGGTCCTGTAAGGTGGATGGGACCTAAAGGGGGTTTCTAATGGACAGTCCAAGTAATGTGCAAAGTAATAAGATGACAATCAGTTTGGCCAAGAGGGCGGCCCTATACATCGGTATATTGGCCTTTGCCTTCGTTCTGCTCCTATTTTTGGGAGCCGGGCAGGCCAGCGCTGAGGACGTTTCAGGCGACATCGTTGGCGATGATGTGGTCTGGGCGTCAGGCGGCGTGTATAACGTAACAGGCGATGTGAACGTCATAGGAAATCTGACCATAGAGGACAACGTTACCGTTGTCTTTGAAGGAAATTTCAACATCTATGTAATCGGATCGCTGGTGGCCGAAGGGACCGCCGAGCATCCGGTGATCTTCTCCTGGAATGATTCATTGGGTTGGTACTGGGGGAACCTTTATTTCGAGTCCGGATCGAGCGGTTCTCTGGACTTTGTCAACATCTCTCATTGTTCCGGTATCTATCTGGACAATGTTAGCGTCCCGATATCGAACGTCAACCTGATGGATGTGACCTTTGCTATCTATGGCGAATTCTATGGTATGGAGCAAGATATTTCCTTGGCTCTCTCCGACATAAACATCTATAACGCGTTCGTCGGGGTGTCCATATCCAACGACAATGGTAGCCTGGACATAACCTTGGAGAGGTTCATCCTCGATTACGGCTTCGCGGTCGGTGGTTTCGGGGCCGATCAGGTCGACCTTAACGTCATCGACTCCGCCTTCAACGACACCTATTACGGACTTGGCATCGAGGCGGGCGTGATCGGAACGGTCAACATCATGGGCTGCTCGTTCTCCAACATATCTGATGGAGCTGCGATTGAGCTTTACGATGATGCTGGCGACATGAGCCTCATAGTGGAAGGCGCGGTGTTCGAGAACATCTATTATGATGCGATATACGTCGAATCCGATGCCCTGGTCTACTTCGAGCTAGCCAACTCCACCTTCGATGGCGTTGGCAACTACTGCGTCGAGCTGTACTCCGACGAAGGCGACATGGAGTTCATAATGAACAACGTCACCATGTACGACTTCGATATCGGATTCTATGCGGAAACCTACAACGGCAGCATCGTGGCCAGCCTGACCGAGGTCCACACCGACTACTCCTGGTGGGTAGGTGGCTGGTGGGCTTACAGCATGGACGACTCCGCACGCGTGGACTTCACCGTGACGGATTCTACCTTCAATGACACCGAATACGGTTTCTGGTTCTACTCCGAGACCTCGGGCAGCGTCTCGATGACCAATGTCGAGCTGACCAACGTCTATACGGATGGCGCCATTACTGTCGACCCATACGAGGCATTCGTCCCGGTCGGTGACCTCAGCATCGAGCTGACCGACGTTCTGATGGACAATGTCTATACCGGCATCGACCCGCTGATCGAGGGCAACATATCCCTGGTCCTGGAATCTGTCCAGATCAACAACACCTATGAACTGGGATGGTTCGTGGCCTTCAATGATGACAACACTGCGGTGATCGATGTCGTCATGAACGATTGCGCCTTCAGCAACGCCACCTACGGATTCTACTTCGAAGCGGACACCATCGGTGATTACCAGATAACCAACACCGTGTTCTCGGACATAACCTACTACGCGGTGTCGATGAACCTGGATTACGCCGATATGGTCGTCCAGATCGAGGGAGTGCAGGCGATGGGCGTCGGTTCCTTCCTGGACCTGGCGGTCACCTTCGGTAACGTGGAACTGGTGATAACCGATTCCGTCCTGGCAGGCAACAACGACACTGGCGTCTTCCTTATCGACGTCACCGTGAACTCCAACAGCCTGGACAACGGTTTCGTCACCCTGACCGTCGTTAACTCGACGTTCATGAACGCGGGAGGCGGTATCAGGACCTGGTCCGAGGAACTGAACCCGGTGGACCTTACCACCACTCTCTTCGAGAACATCATCGGGGAGGCCATGCACTTCGACGTCCGCAGCGGTGACCTGAACTTCACCTTCGTGGACGACGACCTGACCGTGGTCAACTCCGGCACCGGACTGTGGGCCTATGCCAACGACGGTGACATACAGGTGAACCTCAGTGGTGTTCACCTAAACACTTATGAGTTCGGCGTGCTCGTGGAGGTCAGCTCCCTGAGCGCGGAGGACATGAGCGTCATCAACATGAACATCGTCGACTCCGTCTTCGAGGGCGGCGCATACGGTGTGCACGCTCTGTCGCAGATCGGCGGTATCGTGACCATCGACAACACCCAGTTCCTCGGCCACGGCGTGGCTGGCTACTGGTTCGATTCCCTGTTCGGCGACATGGTCGTGGAGATAACCGACAGCGTCTTCGACGGATCCTCCGCCGCGGACATGACCGTCTATATGGTCGAGGAAGTGGAGAACACCTTCCAGCTGATCGGTAGGAACTACTGGACCATGGGCGATGACGCCTGGAACGGCGGAGGCGCGTGGATAGGCCTTCCGTTCGCCTTCAACTATAACGGCGTGGAGTACTCCGACGTTTATATGGGCGAGGACGGATACCTGTACTTCGACGATGGCCAGGAGATCATGCCGGTTGGTGATACCAACCTGATCTACAACTACGAGGAGTTCTTCGGCTACAAGGAGGCCGAGGACGGCATGTCAGTGATGTTCCACTGGTACGCGTCCGAGTCGTACTCCGGTTACTCCCTAAGCATGGTCTTCCAGGTAGTACTGTTCGCCGACGGCACCATCCAGTTCAACTACGGTGACATGGAGTCCTACTCCAACGATGTCCCGTATGGACTGGAGACCTCGTACTCAGACACCTACGACCTCAACAACCTTTATGACATGCCCAAGTGGGAAGCCGACTGGATGGCCTTCCTGTTCACCCCGCTGACCATCTCCTACGGGATGGGTGCGCTGCTGACCATGGAGGAAGGCAACATCTCCGCGGTCATCACCAACAACACCGTCACTGGTTACTACAGGGGCGGTATCGCGGTGATATCCCTGGACGGCGACCTTGACCTGGAGGTCACTGGAAACGATTTCAGCAAGATAGTGGGCGACGATTTCGCCGCCCTGGACATCTATGACTTCAACGGTAATTCCGAAGTGGTCATGGCTGACAACTCCTTCGAACGAATTTGGGGCCTCGCCATCAGCCTCTACCTGTCTAGCACCGAGGGTGGCGAGAAAGTGGTTGACATGTCCGACTCCGTGTTCAACAAGGTCGGCTATGCCTTCTACTCGGTCATCGAGGTCTGGGACAACACCGGCCGCACTGGGAACGACTCCCTGGATGTGACGGTTAACTTCCAGAACAACGTTATGACCGACGCGTACGGAATGGTCTGCTGGATCAGCCTGTACCTGTACGACCCGGTCGACTGGACCGTGACCGTCGAACAGAACATGATCAACAACGTCATGATCCAGGAGAACTACATGGGCTCCTGGCCGTTCGGTACCATGTTCCCGATGGATTCCGCCCTAGGTTCCGCTGTCTACATCGACCAAGACAACGAGGACGAGAACAGCGTCACCCTGGAGCAGACCGCTACCGTTACGGGCAACTACATTGAGTGCCCCGGTTCCTGGGGTATCGACGTGGGCAACGTGATCTACAACAACTATGGCGACACCACCAAGAACGTCGTCATCGACATATCCGACAACCTGCTGAACATCACTGGAAACAGTGGTATCAACGTATGGTCCGAGACGTATGTCGGTGTAGGCAACGTGGTCGACGATGCGAGCATAACCATCGAGAACAACGAGATAAACGATGGGTCTCAGAGCATCAACGCCATATATGTCTACGTAGCCGTGGATAGCTATGAGGGCTTAAACTACGATCAGTCCGGAGATGCTGACATAACCACCTACATATCGGTCTCCGACAACCTGGTGGAGGGTGCCTATTACGGTATCTACTCCGAGATTTACTACTACCAGGAAAACGTGGTTGGGGACTGGAACGTGGCGCTGACCTCCCACATGGATGGGAACCAGCTGCTGAACGTCAGCTACGCCGTCGAGGCGTATTTGTACGCCGGTCCGTACTTCTCAGGCAACTATTGGCCTCCGGAGAACGAGACCGCTGTAGCGAACTTCGTCATGGACTATCTGTACACGGTGGACAACAACGTGGTCACCTGCCCGTACTTCATGTCGTCCTGGTCTGAGATGATATACGTCGATATCGAATACTGGGCCTGGATCGAGACCGGTACCGTGTCCATCGCTGCTGAATCATACGCCTGGATCACCGGTGCGTTATCAATCAGCGGCAACGACATCACCCTGGACGGATACATCGACGGCATCTACTTGTATCACTATGCGGGTGCTCAGAAGAGCTCCTGGATATGGGTGGATGTGGATGTGGCCGTTGACAACAACGTGCTGCAGACACTACTTGAGGAAGACGGCTACGCCTACGATGCTATCTATCTGAACAGCGAAACCGATGTGGAATGCAACGACTACGTGATCACCGAGGTCGGAGCGACCGTGGACATGTCCTGGTCCGTCACCGGCAACGAGATCAACGGTTTCGAGGACGGTATCGAGGTCTACGAGGAGATCGATCTGGACGATGGAGTGTCCTGCCTCGACTATAACGTCGACTGGAACATATCCGGTAACACCCTGACCGACATTGGGGATGATGGTATCAGCTATGAGCTGGACCGCGACGATGATGACACCTACGGCACCGTAGAGATGAGCATCGCGGTGGACATCGAGAACAACATCGTCTCCATGGAGGACATCGACGACAGCTATTCCGGTATCTACCTGGACAGCTGTGAGAACACCTCCAGCTGGGAGTACTGGGACGAGCAGAACGGCAACTACGCCTTCGTGGCCTCCGTTAGCGGCAACACCGTGAGCCACGCCTACTACGGTATCGAGGTCTACGGAACCCTGTACTTCGATGTGCCGGCCGACTACGAGCTCACTGGCGACGAGGTGTTCTACACCTATGTCAACGACATAGTGGTGGAGAACAACTACGTCAACGACTCCTGGTACGGTATGTACCTCGAGGATGCCATGGATGTCCGTAACAACATCGTGGAGTGCGACATCGGCGCCGACATCTACGGTATATACTGGTACGAGGCCGAGGGCGAGATGGTCGGCAACACCATCACCGCCGAGATCGCCGTGTACGTGGACTACCTGCACCACTGGCTGGTCCAGGGCAACCTGATCCAGTTCGGCGCGACAGGTATGTACATCTACGAGTACGACGACGAGGAGGATGCTGACGGCGTGATCGTGGACAACACCATCACCGCCCTGGAGAACCCGTTCCTGCCGTGGTCCAGCTACGGTATCGAGCTCTATGACGTGCCCAACGTCCTGATCGCCAACAACGTGATCAGCGGCGCTGACTACGGCGTGGACATGTACTATGTCTGGAACATAACCATCGAGGGCAACGAGATATCCGACGCCTCCGAGGCCGGTATCTACGTCTACGAAGCCTGGTTCGTGTGGGTCGAGGCCAACACCGTTACAGGCTGCTACTACGGTCTGTACATATCCTCCTACGTGGAGGACCTGGTGGTAGGCAACAACACCTTCATGGAGAACTACTACGGCATCTACATGTGGGACGAGGTCCACCGGATGGTGCTGTGGAACAACGTCTTCATCGACAACGAGTACGGGACCGAGATATACTCATACCTGTACATGGAGGTCGTATGGTACGTTGACGCCCAATGCCAGTCGTCTCGCAGCGGCATCTACTTCACCGGGCCGATATACGTCCTGGCGGGTGGAAGCATGGTCGTGGAGGACGCGTGGATCGAGATCTGGGGAGGACTTACCGTCGATGAGGGCGGGCTGCTCTCCATGAGCAACGTCATGGTCGACGAATGCTGGTTCATCGATGTGGCTGGTACCTTCTGGGCCAGCCTGAGCGTGTTCGATGAGACCGACGTCAACCTCGGACCGACCGCGGAGGCAGAGATCCGCACCAGCACCTTCTACTACAGCGACATGCTCGTAGACGGATGTGCGCCGGTCATCGCTGACAACCTCTTCGTGGGTTACGGCGACGAATACGGTATAGTGGTCAAGAACGGGGCTGCCCCGAGCATCGTCAGCAACATCATCGCCCTGTACGCGGTGGGCATCTACGCCAATGGAATGGACATGGGCGGCGTCTATGACAACCTCATAGTCGCCAACTCCATGGCCGGACTGCTGGCCGAGAACTGCACCGGCGCCATACACGACAACATCTTCCTCCTGAACAAGGTGGAGATACTACTGCGCAACAGCGACGTGAGCGTGGAGGACAACGAGATCGGCTACACCAACATGTTCCAGGTCATAGCCAACTACGCGCCCATCCTCGGTCACTTCGTGAACCTCGGCAGCGAGGACTCTGAGACCACAACTGCCGACCCACAGGCGGCCATGGATGCCATACTGGACTCCAGCTGGTCCGACATCGGGTCCTGGGTCAAAGCCCACAACGGTATCTGGTCCGAGGGCTCCACGGTGCGCACTAGTGGAAACGTGTACGGTCTGGTCAATTACGCCCTGTACGCGGTGGACAGCGAGATACACTTCGCCGATGACGTGAGGACCATTGTGCTCAATGTTCCGCACGCCAACGACGGTGAGATGTACAACTACTCGCTCAACCTCTACACCTTGAACGGTCTGTACGCAGCCCGCTCCCAGGTGTGGGTGGACGGATCCACCATAGAGGTTCTGGACGATGCGTTAGTGCTCGAGTCTTCCGAGGCCTGGATCGAGGGCGCCACGCTACTGGCGGGCGACTTCGACTACTTCGTCTTCGGCGGTTCGGACGTCTACAACATCGCCACCACCTACGCCAAGGCCAAGGTCATGGACTCCCACAGCCTCAACGAAGGCACCTGGATGACCCTGACCGCCCTTGACGAGGGCGACCCGGCGGCGAACGTCTCGGTGCTCATAAAGAACGCCAAGGGCGAGATCGTCTACAACGGCACCACCGATGCCGACGGCAAGGTCAGGATACTGCTCATACAGTACTCCTACACCTCCGAGGGCAAGGACGATGGATTTAACCCCTACACCATAACCGCTGACTTCGAGTCCGGTGAGAAGTCCATGGATGTGACCCTGAACCAGTCATACCAGGACGTCACCATCGAGGGCGAAGAGGAAAGCGACATGGGCGCCATACTGGCGGTAGTCGGGGTACTGGTCATCATCCTGCTCATCGTGGCCGCGGTAGTGGTCATGAGGCGCCGGAAGTAACGGGACCCAAACCTCTTAGTTCCAAACCTTTTCCTCGTTTCTCATTTTTCTCCACTAAGATACTTTGTTAAAGAGGGAGTTCCATTCCCGAGCGAGCGAAATGACCTATTCCGAAAGGGTGCGACATCTATTGGCCAGCAGCCATGCCTCCGAAGGCGATACCGTCCGTCTCAAGGCGGGGGGCAAGGAGCATTCGGGCATACTCATGCCTCACCACGAGTTCAGCCATCCCGATGTCATAGTGATCAAGCTGAAGAGCGGCTACAACATCGGGGTCATGGTCGACGATTCCTTCGAGCTGAAGGTCGAGGTCAAGGCCCAGGAGCGTTCCCCGAAACCCAAGGCGCCGTCCAAGGGAAGCGACCTGCCAATCATATCCTTCCTGGGGACGGGCGGCACCATTGCCAGTTACGTTGATTATCGAACTGGCGCTGTCCATCCGGCCCTTAAGGCCGAGGAATTGGTGGCCACCGTTCCCGAGCTCACCGAGATATGCAAGATGCGCTCCAAGGTGGTGTTCTCGATATTCAGCGAGAACATGGACGTCGCTCACTGGCAAGAACTGGCGGGAGCCGTGGCCGAGGAATTGAATTCCGGGGTGGAAGGCGTCATAATCCCGCACGGAACGGACACCCTGGGATTCACGTCAGCCGCGCTATCCTTCATGCTGGGCGAAGTGCCGAGACCGGTCGTGCTGGTCGGAGCCCAGAGATCATCAGATCGCCCTTCTTCCGATTCGTACGGAAACTTACTTTCCGCGGCGCGCTTCTGCGTGAACGCCAATGCGGCCGGGATCTTCGTGCTGATGCATGGCGAGACCTCGGACACCTGCGCGCACGTTCACCGCGGCACCAAGGTCCGCAAGATGCACGCTAGCCGCCGTGACGCGTTCCGTAGTATGAACGCCGTTCCGGCGGCCATCCTGGACCTCAACGGCGGCTTGGAGATGACTGCCCAGTGTCATCCGAAGAACGATGTCAAGGTGCAGGTGGACACCCGCATGGAGCCGAACGTGGGGTTGCTGCACTTCTACCCCGGTCTCAGCGCCGAGGCGGTGAGCAGGTTCGCGGAAGGCCTGCGTGGGCTGGTCATAGCTGGCACCGGTCTCGGCCACGTCTCCAAGGACCTGGTGAAAGGTCTTAAGATCTTGACCTCCCAGGGGATGACGGTGGTCATGACCACGCAATGCCTTGAAGGCAGGGTAAACCTGAACGTCTACGATACCGGCAGGGACCTTCTCTCCGCCGGGGTCATCTCGGGCGAGGACATGCTGCCTGAAACGGCCTTGGTGAAGCTGATGTGGGTTCTAGGACGGACCGACGATAAGGACAAGGTCAGGGAGCTGATGCTCACCAACCTTCGCGGGGAGTTCTCGGAAAGGAGGGAACTGTGATGCACCAGCTGACCTGCGGGATCGAGATCCATCAGCAGCTGGACACCCACAAGCTGTTCTGCTCCTGCCGCTCCCGTCTGGTGGAAGAGGAAGGGAAATGCTTCCGGCGCCGGCTGCGTCCGACACAGAGCGAGATGGGGGAGATCGACCGGGCCGTCCTGGCGCAGGCCGAACGGCGAATGCATTTCACCTATCAGGCTCCCTCAGATGTTTCCTGTCTGGTGGAAGCGGACGAGGAACCGCCCCACGACGCGGACGAGGAGGCGATGCAGGCTTCACTTATTGTCTCGGCCATGCTGAACTGCCGGGTGATGGACGAAGTGCACTTCATGCGCAAGATCGTCATCGATGGCTCGAACACCAGCGGCTTCCAGCGCACGGCGTTGGTGGCGGTGGACGGCCACCTGGACGTGAACGGCCGTAAGATCGGGATATTGTCCTTGTGCCTGGAGGAGGACGCCGCCCGCAAGGTGGAGACCAAGGACAGGGAGGTGACGTACCGCCTGGACCGTCTGGGAATACCGCTGATCGAGATAGCCACCGCCCCGGACATGCACGACCCGGACGAGGTGAAGGAGGTGGCGCAGCGCTTGGGCTCCATACTCCGCTCCACGCGCAAGGTGAAGCGCGGTCTGGGGACGATAAGGGAAGACCTGAACATATCAATTCCAGATGGCGCCAGGGTGGAGATCAAGGGGGCCCAGGACCTCTCCCTGTTGCCGACGTACGTCCGCAACGAGATGGAGAGGCAGCGTTCCCTTATCGAGATCAGGCATATGCTCAGGGAAAGGGGCGCCCTGCCCGTTCCGGTGGCGGCCAGGGACATTTCCGTTCTGTTGAAGGACAGCCGCTCCAAGGTCATTCATTCCGCGCTGTCCAAGGGCGGGAAGGTGTTCTGTTCCGCTCTTCCGCTCTTCGCCGGCGTGATGCGCAGTCCCGACAGCAAACTGCGGTTGGGCGCGGAGATGGCCCAGCACGCCCGGTCCCGCGGAGTGGCCGGAATATTCCATTCCGACGAACTACCGGCTTACGGCATAACCGCCGAGGAGGTGCAGGCGATACGCAAGGAGTTCGCTCTCGGTGACGGTGACGCCTTCGCGCTCTGCGCCGACGCCGCCGATCGGGCGGAACCAGCTCTACTGGCCGCCGTGGCCAGGGCGAACCAGGCTCTGATCGGCGTGCCCGAGGAGACCCGCGATCCTTTGCCGGACGGTACGTCCGTTTACAGCCGTCCCCTGCCGGGGGCCGGGCGCATGTACCCCGAGACGGACGTGAAGCCGATACTGATCGGCAGGGACCGTTTGGAATCCATTCGCCAGAACCTTCCGGAGCTTCCCGAGGAGCGCATGGCGCGCATATCCAGGGAGTACGGCGTGAACGAGCAGCAGTCCCGCCAACTGGTCAAGGACGGCTTCGACGAGCTGTTCGAAGAGGTCGCCAAGGACCGTGCCGTGGCGGCGGTGGCCGCCCGCACATTCCTGAGCACTTATCCGGAGCTGCAGAAGGACGGCGTGGGCCTGGAGACGCTTACGGACGCGAGGGTCAAGGAAGCCTTTGCTGCGCTATCCGCCGGACGGTTCGCCAAGGAGGCGCTTCCCGCGGTGCTCAAGGAACTGGCCAACGGTTCCACCGTCGAAAAGGCCGTGAGCGCCCTGGGGCTAGGTTCACTGGACCAGGGGGACGCCGCCGGCATCATAGACGCGATCATCAAGGAACGAGCCGACTTCGTCCGCGAGAAGGGCGAGAACGCGGTAGGGCCGCTCATGGGCGTGGCCATGAAAGAGCTGCGCGGAAAGGTGGACGGCAAGCAGGCCGCCGACCTGCTGAAGGAAAGGGTGCAGGCCTTCCTTAGAGGGTGAGCCTCAGCACTCGAAGCTCTTCGAAAAAGAGGGTCTTGGAGGCCACGGTCTCCGCCTTCCAATTCGATAGCGCGTTCTCCAGGGCCGAGGGGTCCATGTCGTCAGAGATGAGCAGCAGCACCCTGCCGCCCGGCTCAAGATGCTCTTTCGCATCATCAAGGAAGCGCGAGGTGAGACGGACCCCGTCCTCGCCGCCGGCCCAGCACAGGTCCTCCTGCCCCTGAACGTCACCGCGCAGGTAGGGAGGATTGAAGACGATCAGGTCGAACCTGCCGGAAACGTCCGTGAACAGATCGCTCTGTACCACGCTCACATCGAGGCTGTTCAGCATGGCGCTGTTCCCGGTGGCCCGGACCGCCCTCCCGTCCATGTCCGCCGCGGTGACGACGGCACCAGCCTTGGCCATGTGCATGGATATGATCCCGGACCCGCAGCCCATCTCCAGCACCTTCTCTCCCTTAACCACGTCAACGGCGGACAGCAGGAGATAGGTGTCCTCGGCCGGCGCGTAAACCTCCGGATGGATGTCCAGCTGGATGATGCGGTCACGAAGCACGGACGTTCAGCGCTGCCAGGGGTAATAACCTTTCCCGAAGGGTTTAAACGGGGACGGTATATCGGACAAACGTGGACCCGTACAGCCTGTTCGGTATCGGCGTGATAATCGCAGCCCTGCTGCTGGCCTACCTCAGGCGATATCCGTTGGCCCAGATGCTGGTACTGATCAACCTGGGCATGTTCCTGTTGAGCACCATCGCCGACTGGGGATCGCCATTTTATCTGTCGGAGATGCAGCGCGAGCTTGCCTTCCAACCGAGTTACGCCGGCGAGCCGTCCAGTTGGTATACCGTCCTCACGCACATGTTCGTGCACGCCGACCTCATGCACGTGCTGTTCAACATGGTGTTCCTGATGCTGATTGGCGTTCCGCTGGAGGAACGCATCGGCAGGCGCAACTTCGCTCTCTGCTTCTTCGTCCCGGGGGTGCTGGCCTTGATACTGGAGGCCACGGTGAGATCGGGCGATCCCAGCATCCTGATCCTGGGCGCGTCAGGAGCGGTGGCCGGGACCATGGGCGCGCTTCTGTTCCTGTATCCTAAGGACGAGATCCCCATGTTCCTCGGCTTCATATTCCTGCCCCGGGTACCCGTCTGGATCTCGGTAGGGGCATGGTTCGCCATCCAGGCGGTCTCGGCCTTCACGCTACCATCGGGCATAGCTTCCGGCGGTATCGCGTACGCAGCGCACATCGGCGGCTTCGTAGCGGGGATGGGGGTGGCGTTCCTTCTGCCCGGGGAGAAGGAGAGCGATCCTGACGACGAGGTGGACCTGGAGGGCCTGGCCACCACCGACGAGCTCCGCAAGATCAAGGAACGCATCGAAACGGAAACGGAGCCAGATGTACGTCGGGTTTGGCTGGAGAGGTTCGTTGAACGTTCCGTGTGCCCTTCCTGCGGCAACCGTCCGAAGCTGGAGGGAAACCGTATTAAGTGCGCATGCGGATGGGAGAGGTCGGTAAGATGAGCATGAACAGGGTGGAGGTGCTCTGCCCGGGGATGATCGTCCGCGACGGACAGATCATCCTGGAGGCTCGCTCCACCGCGACCCTGGTCAGCCGGGGAGAGCGGCGGCTGCTGGTGGATACCAGTGGACCTCAGAATAGCCTTGTGTTGATGGATGCCCTGCGGTCCCGGGGACTTGGTCCATCGGACATAGAGGCGGTCGTTCTCACGCACGCGCACGGCGACCACGAAGGTAACCTCGGCATGTTCCCTCATGCCAAGGTCATAGCGCACCGCGAGGAAGGCGGCCAGATGGCGCTGGAGAACGACGTCGAGATATGGGAGGGCGTGCGGCTGGTGCACACCCCCGGGCACACCCCGGGAAGCATCAGCGTGATGGTCGAGGCCGGCGAGACGTTCGCGATAGCGGGCGACGCCATACCGACCGAGGACAACGCCCGAAAATGGGTGCCCCCTGGGCACCATTACGACCGGCGGAAGGCCATGGATTCCATGGAAATGCTGATCGAGGCGGCCGACGTGGTCGTGCCGGGTCACGGTCCGCCCTTCCGCACGGCGCCGTACAAAGGAAAAGGAAGGCGAGGCGAATGAACGTACCGAACGCGATACAAGTGGAATGCCCGGACTGCGGCGAGGAGACCCTGCACGAGGTGCTGAAAGGGAGGCTAGGCAAGGACGGGAACACCTTGGAAGGCACGCTGCGCTGTCATGAATGCGGACGGGTGCACACCGCCGTGGTCAGGGAGACCAAGACCGTCATGGTCCCGGTCATAATCAGCGACCAGGGTGAGTCAAGGAAGGCGGAGATCGAGATCCCCGAGGACGAGGAGATACGCATAGAGGACGAGCTCCTCCTGGACGACCTTCCGATAATCGTAAGTTCCGTGGAGAAGGGGAACGGACGGGTGACGAAGGCGTTGGCGAAGGACATCACGGCCATCTGGGCCAAGCGCTTCGACCAGGTCCACGTGAAAATATCGATAAACGACGTGCACAAGACCATACCGGCGGAGATAGTCGTCCTTCCGGAGGAGGAGTTCTTCATCGGGGACCTGATGACCGTCGGACGATACAATGTGGTCATAACCCAGATCAAGACCCCGGATGGCATGGCCCGCCGCGGTTCGGTACTGGCCAGGGACATCGTGAGGCTATACGCCAGGAAGGCCCGCACCACCTACTCGTGATGAGCATGGACGAACGTCGGCAGATGGTGGCCGGGCTTCGCGGCCGCGGCCTGGTGTTCTCTCCAAGGGTCGAAGAGGCCCTGCTCAAGGTCCCCCGCCATCTCTTCCTGCCGGAGAGCGCCCGTCCGCATGCCTATCGCGATTCGCCTCTCCCCATTGGCGACGGGCAGACCATATCGGCCCCGCACATGGTGGCGGTCATGGCTGAGGCGTTAGATCTTCGCGAAGGGCAGAAGGTATTGGAGATCGGTGCCGGTTCCGGCTACAACGCCGCGGTCATGGCCGAGCTGGTCGGCCCCCAGGGCAAGATCATCACCATGGAGCGGCACCCCTCCCTGGCGGAGAAGGCGTCCAGGGTTCTGCTGGAAGCAGGGTACACCAACGTCCAGTTGGTGGTGGGTGACGGTTCGTTAGGCTACCCGGAACAGGCTCCGTACGACAGGATAAGCGTAACCTGCGGGGCGCCCCGGGTGCCCGGTCCCCTGGCAGAACAGCTCCGAGAAGGCGGTATCATGGTGATACCGGTGGGCGGCCTGGATTACCAGTCCTTGCTCCGGGTGAGGAGGCTGGGAGGAAAGATACTGACCGAGGACCTCGGTTCCGTGGTCTTCGTCCCGCTGATCGGTGAAAAGGGTCACCCGTCACAATAGCAATGGGAGAACGGCGCTCAGGCTGGCGTCCCTTATGACGTGATGGGCCCCGCGTACCACGTCCTCATCAATGGGATTGAAAGCTATTCCCAAGGAGGACGCCTGGAACATCGAGACGTCGATGGAGCTGTTCCCTATGGCCGCCGTTCTTTCCGGGGTAACGCTGAAGATCTCTTGCGCTTCCTGCAAAGCCTTCCGTTTGTTGCACAGCTCCACCCTGAGAACCCCTTCTCCGGTCAGCTTCCCACGGGCGTCCGCCTCCAGTCCGTTGGACCACTGCGCATCGAAGCCGTACTCCTTGGCCAGCTTTCCGGCGATAAGGTCCAGCCCCCCGCTAATGATGACCGTCCTGGTGCCCCTCTCCTGCAAAGCCCGGACGGTAGCTCCTATGCCAGGGTTGATCGGAAGCCTCGCCAGCTCCCTCTCCACGTCCCCCAGTCCCAGCCCGGGGCGATGCTTGAGCCAAAGCGCGATGTCCCGCCGCATGAACTCCAGGTCGTCGATCTCCCCGTCCATGAAGGATATGACCGACTCCTCGTTGCTCACCCCGAACCGGTCGTGCACCCAGGTCCAGGAAGAAAGATAATCGACCAGCACGCCGTCCATGTCGAAGGCCACCAGGTCGAACTTGCGCCCGTTCTCTCTCACGGTCAAAGCCAGGAGGCAATGATTATAAGAAAGTTGCTGCAATGACCAGAACATGATCGTGCTTGTCGGCGTGGCCCATGTCATCGACGTGTCTAAGCCGATAGGCTCCCTGGTCGAGCATTACGCCCCGGGTGCGGTCGGCATAGAGCTGGACCCCGGACGATATCGTGCGCTTCAGGAAGGATCGCCGCGCGGCAAGGTGCCTATTCCCTATCGCTTGCTGGCGGTCATGCAACGAAGGCTGGCCGAACAGTTCGGCGGGGAGGTCGGGGCGGAAATGCTGGCCGCGGTGGATGCCGCCAAAGCCCGGGGATCGCAGGTCCTCTTCATCGACATGGACGCCGGCCGCCTCTTCAATTCCCTGATCAAGCAGATGTCTGTGAAGGAGAGGGTGGGCATGCTGCTATCCTCCTTCGGCGGTCTGTTCATGACCCGCAAGCGGGTGGAGAAGGAGCTGCAGGAGTTCCAGGAGAACGAAGAGAGGTACATGGACACCCTGGCCAGGAGCTTCCCTACCGTGAAGCGCGTTCTGATAGACGAGCGCAATGAGCACATGGCCCGGAACATCCTGAGGGCCGAGGGGCTTTACGGAAGCGTGCTGGCTGTGATCGGCGACGGGCACGTGGAAGGAATACGCCGGATACTGTCCAGGGAGGATCTGGTGGCCTACCGCCTAAAGGACCTTAAGGACCTCCGCCTGGAAGGACCGGTGAACAACGCCGAGGCTTCCTTCTCGTTCACCATCGGGAATTGAGGGAAATCCTTTTTCCCCGGATGGCATATCCCGTTCGATGAAGGTAGTTCTTCTCTCGTACACCAACGACGCCGAGCGGCTGTGCGCCGCGGCCGCCCGCTCCTGCTATTCGCCGGACCCGGCGAGCGAGATACTGGAGGACGTGGAGGAAGGCAAGGCCGGCACCTTCATCGACAAGGTGGTGGGCATGGGTCACCACTCGGTCATCGAGCACGCCTCTTACACCTTCTCGCTGGAAGGCGTATCACGTTCTCTTACTCACCAGCTGGTCCGGCACCGCATAGCCAGCTTCTCGCAGCAGAGCCAGAGGTACGTGTCCTTGCTGGAGCCGGATTACGTTATTCCGGAAACGGTCCGGTCCGATCCGGAATCCAAGAAGGTGTTCGAGGAGGCCATGGAGAACGCCTGGGAAGCGTACCAGAAGCTGTCGACCGTCGTCCCGGTGGAGGACGCTCGTTACGTATTGCCGAACGCCTGCACTACGAACATCGTGGTGACGATGAACGCCCGGGAGCTGTGGCACTTCTTTACGTTGCGCACGTGCCGGAGGGCGCAGCAAGAGATACGCACCGCCGCCGAGCTGATGTTGATGGAAGCACGGAAAGCATCCCCGGCCATATTCAGGGATGCTGGCCCAGCCTGCCTCCGGGGGAAGTGTCCGGAAGGGAAGCTGAGCTGTGGCAAACCGCGCACGGAGCTAAGATTTATATAACTCCAACACTTTGGCCGCATTTACCTGGGAAGATTGCTATGGGCAACATCAGACCAACTTACATTAAGAGAGTGGCCGTGGAACTGGTCGAGAAGTACCCCCGCGCTTTCAGCGCTGACTTCGAGAACAACAAGATCCTGGTCCAGAGGCTTACCAACGTAAGCTCCATCATGATGAGGAACCGCATCGCCGGTTACGTCAGCCGCTACTGGCAGAACAAGGATTTCTGAAACCCCTTTGATCGCGCCTCCCGGCGCGACCGTCATAACATCTTCTTGATTTTTCATCTTGTATTCCATTCATAAAGTCATATTATTCCGGAACCGAACGTCTGGCATTACTCCTTTACATCCTTACGACCGGCCCGGGGAGTAACAACGCTTTAGTAATTGGAGCATATTGTCCACAAAATAGGCCCGGGTGGGGTAGCTTGGATATCCTAAGAGGCTGCGAACCTCTAGACCCGGATTCGAATTCCGGCCCGGGCGCTCTTTTCACTACAGGTTCATACCGACGGTCTCCTTGATCTCCAGGTCCCCCGGCGGTATTATGCGGGATATCTCTTCTTCTGGCACTCCGAAGGCTTTGGCCAGCATCGCGGAGGTCTTCCCCCGCGGCATCTTCCCGGGAATGATGACCACCATCTTCTCCGAGGGGACGCTCTCCCGGGGGGCACAGGATATCTTCCGGGCCCCTTCCACCAGCACCTCGGCGATGACCATCTCCAGCGGGAGATGGTGTTCGTAATTACGCTTCCCGCGGATGATGAAGGCCCCGCGCGGGGCGAACTCTCCGGCCTCTGGCCGTTTGGAAACCTGGTCCGGGAGCACCCAGTAAGCCGATCCCTCGGCGGCCCCGGCGTTCCAGGCCTTGGAGTGGCAGAGGGCGAACTGGCAGATCTCCCGCATCTCCTTTTCCGTCGCCTCCGCCCCTTCCTTGAGGACGATGGACGGCGCCCCGTGGAAGTCGGCGTGAGCGTAGCGTTCCCGGTCGCCCAGGTGCTTCTTGACCACCTGGTCGTTGGACTTGGCGTCCCTTCCTCCCAGTACCAGGCGGCCGTTGGAGGTGATGAACCACTTGTACGTCTCGAACCAGAAGCGCTTGGTGGGCTGCATGCGGTCCTTGGCCTCTTGGGCGGCCTTGGCTCCCTTCGCTTCCCGCTTGGCCATTGCTTTTCGCGTCTCCTCCAATGCTCCCTTGGCCCCGGCGGCCTTCTCCCTCAGTTCCTTGGACTGCGAGTACAGCCGGTTGGCGTTCTCGTCTATACCGACAGTGTAATCAAGGGTTACCTGCTCGTCGCCCAGCTTCATGACGAAGCTCTTCTTCTGCGGTTCCACGGAAGTGACCAAAGGCACCTTCGTTCCCTGCTCCTTGAGCTTCTCCCAGCTGGTGTTCTTCGACAGCCCGTTCATCCTTTCCAGGGTCAACGAAACGTCAGCGTAGCTGGTGTAGAGGAGATCGCCCTGCGCCTGCAGCACGGCCGCCTCCCGTTCGGTCGCCTCGATCCCCTTCAACTGCTGGTCCAGTTGCCTCTGTAGCCTCTCCAGCTCCGGGTCGACCTTGACCTCGTCCTCTTTCTTTTTGGCGAGGAACGCCGAGATAGCCGCGGAGAGCGTGGGCATATCTTCCCTGGTGAAACCTTCGTTGACCACGAGGGGATAGGGCGTGGCGTCGATCGCTGCGTCTCCTTCGGACACCAGGCAGGCGAACTCCCTTTCCCGGAGGGCCTCGAAGAGGCCGAGCGTGGCCGAGCGCAGGGAAGTTATTTCCTCCGCGGTCATCCCGGAGGCCTTCCGTCCCTTGTCCAGACCGGTCCGGAGACAGACCTCCTCTCCGTACTGCCCGCCGAGGTTCACCGAAGTGGCCAGCGTTCGAACGAGATCGGACTTGGAGGTGAGGACCGCCGTGGTGAAATCCTCAGCGGAAGCGCTCCTCGGATCGAACCTCGAGGGCGGGTACGCGTACTCGGCCCCGATGAGCACGTCCCGGTGCCTCCACCGCTTCTGCTCCAGGGCGTTGGTTATCTTTCCGTCGTTCACCATTATCAGGTTGCCCTCGCCGATGAGCTCGAAGACGAGCTTGTATGTGCCGTCACGATCGGCCAGGTCCATGGTGACGATGCGGTCGAACTCCCTCTGGGAGACGGAGATGATCCGGGTGTTGTAGAGCACCTTGCGCAGGTGCACGGCGAAGCCGGACGGTGTGTCGGGCGTCTCCGGGCGGTCGGCCACCAGATGCAGCCAACGGCCGTCCTTTAGCATGAGCTCCTTCTTGCCCGTTCCCTGCACGTTTATGCGCAGCAGCACGTTGCGACCGTCCCAGTGGAATATCTTGTCCAGGAAGCCACCGACCAGCCCCTGCATCTCCGACGTTATGGCCGCCACGTCGAAGGCCGTCATCTCCTTCTTCATCGCCACCTCTAGCGCCCCCGCAATCAAAAGGATTTTGCCTTAGACCAGTAGCAAAAGGTTTATGAACGACCACCGGTTTGTCGGTGGAGCAGGCCACTGTGGCTTAGAGGTATAGCGACGCCTTGGTAAGGCGTAGGTCGAGGGTTCAATTCCCTCCAGTGGCTCCATATCATTCTCAACAAAAATTCATAACCCAGCATTCCCATGGGCAGGGCCATGGTGGAGCGGGGGAAGCGGGTTCTCAGTGTCGTCGTCGTGATCTTGCTCAGCGTCCTTTTAACGGTACCGTCGCTCGCTCCCGGTTCTCAAGGATTGACATTCAAGTTCGACCCGATCGTGGTGGAGGGCAACGGGGGCTTCAACGCCGCGGGCTTCACCGGCAGCGGCACTTCTGAGGACCCTTACATCCTCAGGGACATCAGTCTCAACGCTTCCCTCGAGCTGCACGGGATACGCATCTCCAACACCACCGCGCACTTCCGCATCGAGGGGTGCTATGTCCATGACGCATATTCACCTAACCACGATCCCCTCGACCTATCGGAGAGCGGTTCTGGGATACTGCTGGTCAACGTCACCAATGCCCTCATAGAGGATTGCCTGACCGAATACAACGTCAGGGGAGTGACGGTGGTCGGGTCCAGCAACGTTACCATCAACGGCTCCCGGTTCATCAATAACCTCAGGACCGGGGTGCACCTGCTGGACTGTTCGGATGGTACCGTCAAGGTCACCCACAGCACCTTCCTCGTAGGAAACATGGACACCGGGATACTCATAGATGGATGCCAAGGTGTGAAAATTCTCGGCAACACCATCGATGAGGGGTCCAACGGGATAGTGCTCGGCGATTCCCGCATTACTACTGGCGACAATGTGCTCAACAACACCATCCGAAACACTGTGGGTTCTGGGGTCATGATCTCATTCGGAACATCGGAGAATGTGTCCGGGAACGCGATCTCTGGATGCTTCCAGGGGGTGGAGATTGATTGGACCGACAACGAGGTCTCCGGCAACGTGCTCTCGAACAACACCCGGGGTATACTGGTCGGGACCGACGCCGACCGCAATCTGATCTCCGCCAATGTTATCGTGGACGGGGCCTTCGGCGTGCTGATCAGCCCTGGTCAAGGCAACGAGGTGCTCGACAACGTCATAATGCGCATGACCAGATCGGATTCCGCGGTGGGCATTTACCTGGGTATCGGAGAGGTCAAGGACACCATCGTCAATGGGAACGACATATCCGGGTGCAACGTCGGCATCCGGGCGGCAACCCTCTCCGGACAGGAGATAACCGGGATCAGCATCTCCAACAATTCCATCAGCGGTTCTGTCAAGGAGGGAGCCTATCTTATCTACACCGTCAATTCCGAACTGGTGAACAACTCCTTCGCGAACGGGGGGGATGACGGGGTTTACCTGGGCGCCGGATGTCATGATATGCGCGTAGGGAACAACGAGGCATCGTACAACGATGGCTTCGGTCTGCACCTCCGGGGTACCGACGATAACGTGGTGGTCAGCAACCTGTTCATGAGCAACGTCCAGGAAGGCGTGTATCTCGAAGAAGGGTCCGGGAACTCCATTTATGGCAACGCCCTGCTCTTCAACAAGGACTCCGGCAGACAGTACTCCCCGCTGAGGCCGCAGGCCTACTGCGGCGAGGAGGGGAACAACTGGTCCCTCGGCACCGGCAACCTTTGGGCCGACTGGCTTTCCCCAGATGATAACGACGACGGGATCGTGGACCTGCCGTACAATCTGTCCGGAGGATGCCAGGACCCGTTCCCGCTGACCAGCATTTCCGGGTTGGAGATACCCGCGGACATCACGCCGCCAGAGGTGATCGCTCACGCACCTCAAGGCCTGGACGCCGAGCAAGGGGGCGCCATCAGCATCACCTTCTCCGAGAACATGAACGCCAGTTCGGTAGTGGTGACGATCAACTTGGTCCAGACCAACGGCATATGGAACGACCGTACCTTCACCCTCGGCATGCTGATGGAATTCGAGACCGACTATTCCGTCAAGGTGAACGGCCGCGATCTGGCTGGGAACAACATGACCGAGTTCAGCTGGACCTTCAGGACCGAAGGGCCGAACGCCACCGTGAGCGGGCGCGTCATAGACGAGGACGGGAACGCCCTCGAAGGTGTTCGCGTGGTATTGGGCAGTGTCGATGTTTACACAGGGGCTGATGGGCGTTTCTCTCTCGAGGTTGCCCCAGGCAACTATTCGTTCGAATTCTGGAAGGACGATTACACCGCTCGCCCCTTGAGCATCCAGGTCTTGCCCGGGGAAGACCAGGACGTCGGCGATGTGGAGATGGTCTACGGTAAGGAGGGGGGCATTTCGCTTACCTCCCCCTATATTGGATTTGTTCTCCTAACCTTGGCGATCTTGGCCATTGGGGGATCCATGGCGATATATCTGCGACGCCGCAAGAGGTAGTTCACGCCATGCGGTAGTAGACGAACCCGGACCACATCTTCGGCCAGAAGTAGGTGGACTTCTTGGGCATGCGGCGGTCCATGCGGGCCAGCTCCCATATCTTTTCCACCGAGGGCGACCTCAGCATGACCATCAGCCGATACCCATCGGCCACCTTGGCCAAGGCCTTGGCGGTGTCGTGTTCGTATAACACCTGCGGCTCTTCCTTCCAGGCCTCTCCCTTCAGCACCCATTCCTGGCCTACGTAGGAGTCCAGCTCCCACATCGGGTCGGCCGGCAGGTCCCGGGGGGAGGCGAGGTACGCCCTTCCGTCAATGACCAGTCCTATGTCCGAGGACGGCCGGCCTTCCAGGGCGGAGGCCAGTTCGGAAGGTGACGGCACCGTCTGCAGCTCGAACCTGCTCTTCATGATCTCCAGGAACCTGTCGGCCGGAACAGGCAGGTCCTTCACCAGACGGTGTGTCGGGAACACTAAAAGTCCAGGATCGTTGGACGGCACCAGGGTGGCCAGCACGAACTGCTTTGCCGGCGAGTCAGGATTCTCCTGCGCGTAACGTGAGGACGTCTCAAACCGGTGGTGGCCGTCGGCGATGAGCACGGTCTTTTCCCTGAGCTCATCGGATATCGCCTTTACCGTTTCAGGATCGCAGACCCGGAACAGGCAGTGCCGCACGCCCTGGGGATCGGTGAACTCCAGGACCTTGGTCTCCAGGTCCTCGATCTTATCCCTTGACTTGGCGGACAGCTCATCGAAGATCCCGAAGATCGATTCGCAGTGCGTCTCCGTTCCCCGGAGCAGGTTCAAACGGTCCTCCTTGACCTTGGGGAAGGTCTCCTCATGAGGAACGACACCTTCAGCGTAGCCCTTGGCCGCCAGTATCCCGATTATCCCGGTCCTCTGCCAGCAATGCTCACCCTCGCAGAAGGTCTGCTTGTAGGTGTAGAAAGCATCCCGCCGGTCCTGCGCCAGAGCGCCGTGCTCTATCCAGGAACGGAGCGCCGCCCCGGTCGCGGTGTAATCCCCGCCGATCCCGCCCATGGTCACGTTGGTGACGTTAAAGCGGTTCCCTTTCAGTCTTGCCAGCTCCTCGGCGGATATGACATCGTAGGGCGGGGACACGCGATCGATGATCGCCTCGCCGTTTTCCAGGCGAGGGATGTAGGGGCGGAACGGACGGAAATCGACCATGAACGGTCAACGCTCTATCCGATAATATCTTTTACAATCATTTCAACCGGACCAGCTCGTAATCCTTCTTTCCCAGGCCGATGCGCTGCCCGTGGTCCATTCCGGTCATCCAGTCCGTGTTGGGATAGATCGCCTTGAACTTGTCGCCCTTTTTCCCTTTGACATCAAGAACGCTTCCCTTTCCCACCGACGCCTCGTTGACCAGCGTGGCGCAGGCCATGTCCAGGGCCACCGGGTCCTTGGATGCGGCTAAGCCGATGTCCGGGACGATGGGAACGTCATTGAAGGGCCAGCAGTCGCAGTTCGGCGAGACGTCCATGATGAGGGATATGTGGAACGATGGTTTGCCACTGATCACGGCGTACGCGTACTCGGCGATCTTCTTGTTGACGATCTCCGAGGAACCTTCCCATTCCACCTCCGGCGCTCCGTAACGACAGACGGCCACGCATTGCCCGCAGCCCACGCACAGAGCCTGATCGATGACCGCCTTTTTCTTGGCGTTAAGCACAATGGCCTTCTCCGGGCAATTTCTGACGCATTGCCCGCAGCCCACGCATTTCTTGGCGTCCACGGTGGGGTGGGAGGACGCGTGCATCTCCATCTTCCCGCAGCGGCTTCCGCTCCCCATGCCCAGGTTCTTAAGGGCTCCGCCGAAACCGGTGAGGTCGTGGCCTTTGAAATGGCTCAAAGATATTATCACGTCCGCGTCGGCTATGGCGCTTCCTATCTTCGCCGTCCGGCACAGCTCCTTTTCGATGAGAATTTCGCGCTGTTCGTTCCCCCACAGCCCGTCGGCGATGATCACATCGCAGCCCACGGCGATGCGGTTGAAGCCGTTCTCCATCGCTACGTTCAGATGGTCCACGGCGTTAGCCCTCTTGCCCCTGTACAAGGTGTTACAATCGGTCAGGAACGGTTTTCCGCCCTTCTCCTTGATCATCCTGACCAGGACCGCGGCGAAGTTCGGGCGGATGTACGCGAGATTCCCTGGCTCGCCCATATGCAGTTTGACCGCGACCATCTTTCCGTCCAGGTCCATCTTGTCCAGGCCGGCCTTGCGCAGGAGCTTTTCCATCTTCTGCAGCAGGTTGCTGCCTTGGCAGGTGTGCATATCGGTGAAGTAGACCTTGGAGGAAGCCATGCCTTCGAATCGGCATGTACCGATTTAATGATGACCTTGCCCCGGTTCGCCCGTCGCCCGGGCGGTGACCTCTATCCAGTTCAGGTGGTCCACGCCCTTCTGGTCCTTGAAACGGACCTCCCGGACGTCCGAGCGCAGGGTGATGTCGACCGCTCCGGCTCGATCGGCCTTGCCCCAGACATGCTCCTCCGCCAGCTCCCTGGCCCTCTTGACGGCGTCCTCGGCCCTTCGGAAGTCCTGGGCGTCCCCCCACGGCGTGACCATCTGGAACTGCCCGTCGCTCAGTGTCTGGATGCGCAGCGTGAGCGATTCCGATATCCGCGAGCAGACCGCGCCAACGGCGTTACCGACCGGTCCACCCTCCGGGATGACCACCTCAGCGCCAAGAAGCTCTCGCAGCGAGGGCATGAGCAATCGTGCCGGTCCTCCGATGCCCACGATGGGTCGGTCCAGCCGGAGGTCGATGCGGAAGGAACCCGAAGAGCGCTCCCCAGCCATCAGCTGCACCAGACGGTCCACTGTAGCATCCCTAGGCAGATCGCCGATCTCTTCTGCCACCACCTTGCGCACGACCTCTTCGGCCAGACGACCGACCATCCGGTGCATCACCCGGGCGCAGTAAGCCTCCACGGTCATCCGGGTGCCTTCCAGATAATGCTCCACGCCAGCCCGGGACGAGGCCGCGTCCCCTATCCTGTAAAGCCCTTCCAGGTTGAAGATGTCCGTGGGCGTGAGCCCTGTGCGCAGAAGATTCCCGGAGCGGACGAGTTCCCTGGCCGTCTCCCTGACCAAGTAGATGTCCGGGAGCGCGGAGCGGAGGTCCTCCTCGTCGCACAAGCCCATCTCTTCCACTTTCTGGTATATCTGGAGCTTGTTGCCCGACAGCCGTTCCGGACCCCGTGCGGTAACGAAGAAATCGGTTCGCCGTCTCTCCATGATCGCGCGCGGCAAGTTCTTCGCAAGTTCCCCGGCAAGAGCCAGGGGAAGCACCCTGGCCGGCCCTATCATGAGATCTCCGTGCAGGTCCGAGCCGATCTCCGAATCCCCGCCCAAGCCTACGGTGGTAGCGTCTATGGACCGTACGCGGGTGCGCCAGCCGCCCAGCTGCGCTCCCTCCCGGCCGATGCGGGGGAAACCGTTGTCGATGTAGGCGATATCGGTGGACGTCCCGCCCATGTCCACCACCAGGCAGTTGTCCAGGCCGGATAGGCGGGAACCGCCTAAAAGTGAAGCGGCCGGCCCGGAAAGTATGGTCTCCACCGGGCGCTCCCTGGCCGACCTCACGGGCATTACGTTCCCGTCCCCCTTGAGCACGACGATGTTGGCCACGACGTGCAAAGCTCTCAACGAAGACTCGATGCGGTCCAGGAAATCGGATATCACCGGCAACAGCCTGGCGTTCAGCACGGCCGTGACGCTCCTCTCTACCACACCCAGCTCCCCGCTCAGCTCGTAGGCGGCGACCACCGGCATTCCGGTCAGTTCTCTTATCAGATGCCGCGCCCGGTCCTCGTGGCTGGGCTGATACACGCTGAACATGGAGGAAACGACGAAGGCGTCCACTTCGTCCCTCACGGTCTCCACCGTTTCGCGCAGTCCTTTCAGGTCAAGTGCGTCAAGCTCCCGGCCCTTGCTGTCGTGACCGCCCTTGATGAACGCGCAGCGCTCCGCGCCCAGGGCGTCCACGTCCTCAGTGTCCCAGCCGATGCCGATGAGGCAGACCCTTCCGCCCCGCGACTCAAGCACGGAGTTGGTGGCCAGGGTGGTCGATAACCCCACCAACTTGATCCGTGCCGTATCGAAACTCTGCTTCTTCAGAAGGGACCGCACCGAGTTCTCGATGCCTATCGTCAGGTCCTGGGGGGTGGTGGGGCTCTTACTCCAGGCGATCAGCCTTTTAGTGCCGAGGTCGACCATGGCCGCGTCGGTGTACGTGCCTCCGGTGTCGATCCCCAAACCCAGTTCCATGGTCCTCCAGAAGTAATCAGCGCTTCCCTAACTTATCAATATCGTCCGCTACGATTTTATAAATCCTGCTACCACTCTTTTGTGTCCAGTTGGTGTTCATATGAGCGGAGGGCACGTTCAGACCGACGAGGTCAAGGGATTCCCGGATAGGCTGGGCGCGCTCATGGTCGAGTTGCGTGAGCAGTTCGTGGAGAGGGAGGAGGAGATCGCCGGCGCTCTCCTGGCCATGCTGTCCGGGGAGCACGTGCTCTTCATCGGTCCGCCCGGAACCGCTAAAAGCCAGATGGCCAAGGTCATGTGCGAAAGGCTGCGTGGCGGTTCCTTCTATTATTATCTGCTGACCCGCTTCACCTCTCCGGAGGAGGTCTTCGGCCCGCTCTCCCTCAGCTCCCTGCAACGGGACGAGTTCCGAAGACGCACCGAAGGATACCTACCGCAGGCCAACATAGCGTTCCTTGATGAGATATTCAAGGCCAACTCGTCCATTCTGAACAGCCTGCTGACCATTCTGAACGAACGGAGGTTCCACAACGGGAACGAGGTGGTGGGCGTGCCGATCCTTTCTGTTTACGGGGCATCGAACGAGCTTCCGAACGAGGAGGAAGGGCTGGCGGCGCTGTACGACCGTTTCCTGTACCGTTTCTTCATAACCAACGTCCAGGACGAGGGCAACTTCCTGAAGGTGCTCACCTCGACGAACGGAACGTCGGCCAATACCACCATAGGGCTAGAGGACATCGAGCGTGTCAAGAGCGGTGCTCTATCGGTTAAGGTGGACGACGACGTGCTGCAGGCGTATCTGAGCTTGCGCAAGCACTTCCGGTCCCAGAGCGTGTACATATCCGACCGCCGCTGGAACAAGACCCTTCTGGTGATGCGCACCGCCGCCGCGGCCATGGGCCGGGAGAACGTCGATCTGAGCTTCCTTCCGCTGCTCCAGCATATGCTGTGGGATAAGCCGGAACAGAAAGAAGGATTGCGCTCGTTGCTCATCGATCTAACAAGCAGCGGAGGTGTCGACCTTCGTCGATTGCAATCAAGCAGCGAGGAACTGCTATCGCTTTTGGCGAAAGCGAAGCAGCACTCCGCCTCCGATGTGCAGTTCCCGAGGCCGGTATGCTGCTACGATTGCGGCTCCACCTTCATGAGCGCCAAGGAGCTCTGCCGGCACGGCGAGTCCTTCCCCAAGCATCTTTATATGGACCCATACGCCAGGGAGGCGCAGGGCGTGAACCCCTCCTACCGCAAGTTCGAGCTGTCGGAGCTGATGCATGTTCTGGAGAACGTCCGTGGCTGGAAGGTCACCTGCCTGCGCGGCGGCGCCGAGCAGAGGCTGTACGCCAGGGAGCTGCAGGACCTGCGTACCGTCTACGAAAAGGTGAGAGGGGCGCACGAGATGGAACGGGGCGATCTGCGCAAACGGCTGGATGGGAACATATGGCTAAGCAAAAGGGACCGCCAGGACATCCTGGCCAGGCAGGACCGTCGCCTGGAGTCGATGGCCGAGATCGAGCGCTCCCTGAAGGAAGTGGAAGCGGAGCTCAAGGGGTGATACTACGCTGATGACCGGCCTCATCCGTGAGTGGGTGGAGATACCGGAGGTCCAGGCGATCCTTATGGCGCCAAGCGCGGTGCCCTGGGAACAGAGGCAGACGGCCGCGGCGCTCATGGCCGCCGATCTCTTCGGGGACGCTCGAAGCGTCGAGCCTGTCGACGCGGCCACCATGGTCATCCATTCCCTTTTCCAGAGCAAGGCCTGGACGGATGCCAGGAAGTTCGCCGAGGACCGCCCGGACCTGATACCGGAGCTGATGGTGCTGACGCTCCCTCAGGTGCTCGAGGCGATGAAGAACGGCCTGGCCGGCCTGGACTGGAGCGAGCTGCCCGAAGAGGTCCGTCGCCGGACGGAGGACCTTCTGGAGGGGATGCTGAAGCAAGGCGCAGGCGACGGCGAGGAGATCGAGCTGGACGAGCGCCAGAGGGAAGCGCTGTTGCTGGTCCTCAGGATGCTGGTGAGGTCCCTGGACCGCAGCCTGGCCCCGATAATCGACAGGCTGCGAAAGGACGCTGAAACGCTTCTTCATCTGGAGGAGATGCTTCCCGGTCGCGGATGGGACCTGCACCGCGTGGGATTGCACAGGACCATGCTCGGCAATCTGGAGCGTTACGCTTCATTGCTGCGAAAGCATAAGGACGTCGAGCATCTGAAGGACCTGCTTGGCCGGATGGAGGGCGAGAGGGACAGGAGAACGTCCTCAGACTCCCAATCGTTGACAGAAACGCATTCTTTGGTCTTCTCCGGCGACGTTCAGCGCATGCTGCCCCAGGAGATGGTCAACCTGGCCGATGAGCGATTGAAGATGCTCTTCTACGCCAGGATGTGCGAGCGGCGCTTGCTAACATACCAGCTCAGGGGAAAGGAGTTCCGGGACGGGGAAAGGAGGAGGGGCGGTCCGGTGTTAGCGCTTCTCGATTCGTCCGGATCGATGAGCGGCGAGCCGGAGATGGCCGCCAAGGCATTGTTGTTGGCGCTGTCCAGACGCCTAGCGGAGGAACGGCGCCCGCTGCGGGCGCTGATGTTCTCGGTGGACGTGGAAGCATACGATCTGTACAACCCGGATGGGCAATCTCAGTTCCTGGATTTCCTGTGCAAGACGTTCGGCGGAGGTACCGACTTCGACGCCGCGCTCCGTCAAGGCGTCAAGAGCCTAAGCGAACCGCAATGGCAGGGGGCGGACATACTCTTCATAACGGACGGTCTGGCCAGGATAAAGGACCGGGGCTGCCTGCACGACTGGAACTGCCTGAAGGAGAAACAGGGTTGCCGGATATTCACCGTGCTGGTCGGGGGAACCGAACCCGGCGGCCTGCAGCGGATCTCCGACCAGGTGTTCCTGATGAGCCGGCACGGCGAGTGGTCCGGCGGGTCTCTACTGCAGGAGTTCACCCCTCAGCCGCGCTCGATCGGTTCCTGCTGGGTCACGCAGTGAATGCCGCCGTAGCCGTAGACCAGTTCCCTGGCCACGATAGGGACTATCTCCCTTCCCGGGAAGTGGGAGGACATGATGTCCGCGGCCACCTTGTCCATGGGATCCTCGAACACCGGTAACAGCACCACCTTGTTTCCGATGTAGAAGTTGGCGTAGCTGGCCGGGAGGTTTCTCTCCTCTTCCTCTAGATAAAGCGGCTCAGGCATCGGCAGGCGCTGCAGTTCGAGCCCGAAGCGGTCCTGGGCATTCTCGAGCAATGACCAGTTTCTCTCCAGTACCGGGGCGTTCTCCCCCCGTTCCGAAAAGGCGCAGAGAACGGATGATGCGGACGAGAAACGGGCGAAGTCGTCGATGTGCCCGTCGGTATCGTCCCCCTCTATCCCGGACGCCAGCCAGATCACGTCCGGCGTGGCGATGTACTGCTTCAGATACTCTTCGATCTGCCTGCGGTCCAGGTTCGGGTTCCGGTTCTTGTTCAAAAGGCACTGTTCGGTCGTCAGCACCAGACCGTTCCCGTTGACGTCGATCGAACCGCCTTCCATAACTATGCCGGGTTTGAAGTAGGGGACTCCCGACCTTTCCACGACATTCTGTCCCGCGACATCGTCGTACAGCAGGTCGTCGTACTTGGCCCCCCAGGCGTTGAAGTCCCATTTGACGGCCGCCTTCCTTCCGGTGTCCTTATGCAAGAGGAACGACGGTCCGTAATCCCTGATCCAGACGTCCGCGCTCTTTATGCGCTCGAATCGGACCCGGGACATGTCCGCCCCGGCCTTGGATACCTTGGCGTAAGCGCGGTCTTCCAGGGCCTGGTCGTCCACCAGGATCCTCACCAGCTCGCCCGAGCCAAGGGCGGCGGCCATTTGCGCGAAAACGCCCTCGACCTCATCGATCACGTCCTCCGGGAAGGTCAGCGGGTTCTTGGGCCAGGAGAGCCACGTCGCTTCGTGTCTCGCCCACTCCGCGGGCATACGGTATCCTTTGGATAATGGTGTACCGTCCTGCAAGGCCACGCTCACTTCCCTCCTCTCTGAACGAGCGCCCCGTAGCACTCCGGGCGGCGGTTGTGGAAGAATCTCCAGCCCTCCCTTACCCTTTTTCCGTGGTCCATGTCCACTTCCGCCACGAGAACCTCCTCGCCCTTTCCCGCCCGGGCCAGGGTCTTTCCGAAGGCGTCGCAGACGAAGGAACCGCCGTAGAACTCGCTCTCCCCCTCGATCCCGACGCGGTTCACGGCGCACACCGGGACGGCGTTCGCTATGGCGTGCCCGCGCATCACGTTCTCCCAGGCCTCCTGCCAATCGCCCTCCGCCTGGCCTATGCCGCGCACGGTGCCGATAGCGGTCGGATAGAAGATGATCTCCGCTCCGAGCAGCGCTGAGCAGCGCGCGGCCTCCGGGAACCACTGGTCGTAACAGATCAGGGCGGACACCCTTCCCCGGGAGGTCGGGAACACCTGGAACCCGGTATCGCCTGGGGTGAAGTAATCCTGCTCGTAGAAGCACTCGTCGTGGGGGATGTGGGTCTTGCGGTACCTGCCCAGCATCCTGCCGTCCCTATCGAACACGGTGGCGGTGTTGAACAGCCCGTCCTCCGCCGCCTCGTAGATGGAACCTCCGATGACGACCGTACCGGTCCTCTTGGCCAGTTCCGACAATGTCTCCGTGACAAGTCCGGGGATGGTGCTCAGGAACGCCCCGCGCTCCCTTTTTCCCTCCGGGTCCTCCTCTCTCGGGAAGTAGGAGGTGGTGAACAGCTCGGGCAGGCAGATGATGTCCGCTCCCTGCGCTGCGGCGTACTCGGACATGCGGACGCCCCTCTCCAGATTGTCCGAGACATCGGAGGACATGGACATCTGCACCAGTCCGACCTTGAGCGTGCGTTCTCCGGGCATGTTCAGCCGATTAGGGCCGCGATGATATAACCGTTGCCATCACAAGGGGTGCAGGCGGCGTATGCGCTCCAGGGACCACTCCGCCCCCTTGCGCAGGTACTCGCTCTTGTCCTGGAGCATTATTTCCAGAATAGGGACGGAGGAGGGCGAGGTCACCCTCATCTTGTCGGCCATCCGGCCCAGGGCCCAGGCGGCCATCCCCCTGGTCTCCTTGTCCGGGTCGGTGAGCAGGATGTTCAGGGCCTCAATGGAATCGGTGTCCCCGATCTGCTGTCCGGCCAGCTCCCCCAGGGCCCAGGCGGCGTTGGCCCGCACCTCATCGTCCCGATCGGTGGTCAATGCGATGAGCCTCTCCACCGAGCGGGGGTCGCCGATCTTCATGAGGGCCAGCTTCCCGATGCACCAGGAGGCGTCCTTCCTCACCTGATCGTCCTCGGCTTCGGTCAGCGGGATCAGGGCCTGCAGCAAACGGCGGTCAGCCCATCCGGCCATCAAAAGCTCTCGGCTGTCCTCCAGGGCCGCCCGGCACTCCTCGACGTCCAGGGACCGCAATCCCTTAAGCATCCCGGCCAGATCGAACTCCACCACTTTACCCCACTCCTAACGGTCGATCAGCACTTCGGGACCGGTTTAAGTTTATAGAACTCGCAGGTACGGTAATCTTCCTGGCCTCGGCATTCGCCGTAGATGTCCTTCATGCCCAGAGCATCAAGCCGGTAGCGCCTTGCTTTACAATTGGCGCATCGGTCGTCCGGCGCATGCCAAAGGCATGGTCCCTTCTCGATTTCGTCGGCCATGTTACCGAGTCATAATAATCATTCGTATATTTACGAATAATCTATTTCCAGATTTTTTTAAACGGGCTTTAGAGTTTATTTGTCGGGGTCATCACCAGAATCCGTATATCGGCCCGACGAAGAAGAACGTGACCAGCCCGACGGTGTTGCTGAATCCATGCGCCAGTATCGCCGCCCAAAGGTTGTCGTCGAACTTTAGCTTGATCGCGCTGAAGACCACGGCGTCCATGGCGGTGATCACAACCCCGATGATGCCCTGCTCGAGATGGGCGATGCCGAAGAGCAGCGAGGTCAATGCCACCGCCACAATAATGCCCTCACGACCATCTCCCATTATGTCCCGGACCCTCCTCTGCAGGTAACCCCGGTACACTATCTCCTCGCCGAATGCGGCCAGGGTCCAGGTGGCCAGCAGCAGGAACGCCAGGTTCGTTACGTCTCCCTGGAGGTTCTCGAAGGAGCTGAGGTCCTGGGTCGTTCCGGTGAGGTGGTTCAGCATGGGCATGGAAACTGACAGATGGAACAGGCTCCAAACGACCATCAGAAGCAGCACTACCGCCGCCATGTACAGCGGTCGTTCGGTCTTCTTGAACCCGAGGACGGTGATCTTCTCCTTGCGCACGACCAGGGAAATGGCGCAAAGGCCGAGTATGACCAAGGTCGGAATGAGAAGGTCGAGATATATTACGACAGCAGCAACGGCCAGCTCAACAAAGGAGATCAACATCCAGATGTCGTCCCGATTCATTAAAAAACGTTTAAAAATATATGTTAATATAATTAACTAAAATACATAATTTTAGTTATCTACAATCGGATAGGTAATATATTCAGAATAAAGAATTGTGTTCATATGGGATCAAAGTGGGCCCAGCCGGGACCACGAGTCACTCAAGCCAGGAATTGAAAATTTGAAATCAATTATCGGACGGTGTGCGCAGGCCAGTCGTTCAAACCCTTTTATTTTATTATTATCCGAGATCGTTGAGGTGTCCCGATTAGGCTGTCCATCTGGCTTAGCTTTTCGCTCATGAATTGATCAACGGACCCCGAGGATGTCAAATTTTCAACGACATCCGCGCACACCTCCCTCTTAGGGGCCGTATGACCTTTGGTTCGTTCGGATAAAGCTGAGGGAGGAGGCCCGGACGATTGACCGAACCAACATATGTTTTTATGAGACCTTTCTGACCAGCTCCGTCCCATGCCCATACATTCTGTTAAAGCGATGCTGTCCCGTCAAAGCTCCCTCTCCTCCACCGTCTCCAGGTTCACGATCTTTTCCATCCTTCCTCTCTTGAAGCCCTGGCGTATCACTTTGATCCCCCAGGCCCTCTCCATCGTATCAACCGCTTCCAGTATGGTCTCGGGAGGCCTCTTCCCGGAGCTTATAGCTTTCCCGTTCTTAAGGTGGACGACGAACTCAACGGGTGCGTCGTACCAATTTATACTGCTTACCTTGGAAAAGTAGGCTGTATGCTCCTTGTGCCATCTTACCTCGAGGTGATCGATGAGGTCCTTGTGAATGAAGCCTTTCTCCTTGGACAGAGCTCTGATGTATATTGGGGGAATCGTCAGACCGCTCAATTGGACGGTTATTGGTCTAGAGGACACTCCACCGTTTTTATAAAAATTTTCTCCAATTAAGAAGACCATTAATATCCCAGTAATAGATAATAAATCACACAGAATAGATACCGGTCTAAAATGATTTAAATCAAATTGAATCGCTAACATGGCAATGAATAAAACGATCAATATTGCGTTTATCCCACGAGCTAAATATGCATTAATTTTTTTTTTCCTAAATGACTCCCATCCTCCTGGTAAGTAACATCCTAGTAACTTTTCTTCGAATAATACATCTCCTCGGTTGTCATCCATATAATCACCCCCTTGAAGCAAATTTCTGATATGTTTCTCCTAATGATAATATCGATACCCCGAAACCTAGACCGGAAATTAAATCTGAGACGGCGTTAAATCCAGGGCATATTTTTCCGTCTAAATTCGGCCCGGTTAGAGATAGGTAGAAACCATAAGCTGATAATATAAAACCAATAACGCTTGCAATAACCCAATCCATTGTCGTCTGTTCATTGATCTGCGTTAGAGCAGCAAAGGATAGTATGGCTCCTACGATCGACACGACGAAGGAGAGGAAAGTGTTTGCACAGACCTTCACTGCTGCTGCCACTGAGGTCATGAGCGTCCCAACCACACCCGTGATGATGCTCCACATTGTCGTTTCGAAAATAACGAGCCCATCCCCAAGGAATTCGCTGATTAGATCTACGATGTCCGACGCCATGGCTATCCCGGAGGAGCTTGCCCCGTTGAGCAGACCGGAGCCGCCCATGAGTATCGCGATGATGAGCAGCGGTGCGACCTCGGATAGCACGAAGGCGTACGGCGCTATTACTGGGTTCAGCACCAGCATCACCGCGTACAGCGCAATGGCTAGAGCAACCACGCAGAGGAATACCCCATTGAATATCAGCGCATCGACGAACTGATCGGCGGCTTGGGCCACGGACATCGAACCAAAATCAACCTGCCCGCCTAGTCGATACAGGGATGCCACCAATCCGGATCCCCAGCTGACCACTACGTTCCAGATGTCACCTATGAAAGAGGAGATGGAAGGCAGTATAGTATCGTACACGAAATCCAGCAGCAAATTCTTGAGCGCGTTGAGTCCATCTACGATGTGATCCACCGCATCCTCTACCATCGCCCCTACGCCTGCCCAGAGACCTCCCAACGTCTCCAGCCCTATCGCCTTCAGGTGCAGCCAGAGAAGCAGCACCCCTCCGGCAGCCCACCAGAACAGGAAGTTGAACGTCATGTTGACGATGGTCTTGATCAAACCGCCCCAGCTGAAGTAGCTCGGGCCGCTGCCCAGACCGGCGTTCTCGACGGTCGTCGGTATCGCGGAAAGGATGTCGCACGGCAGGTGCAGCAGGTAGAGCGCCGAGGAGGATATCGTGACATTGTTGCCGACGCGACCGTTCGTCGCGTCATGCGTCAGCATTGTCAGTATCGCCTCGGCCTGCGAGGCGGTGACGTTCTTGCTGATGACCGCGATTATGTGACCGGACGCCGTGGCCTTCAGGGGATCGGTGCTGTAGAACGATACGTTGTTCAACGGCATATTGCCGACGTGCTGCAGGTAGTAAAGCGTATCGTTCAGCTGGCACCGCAGGGCGATCGCGCGCGGAAGGATTATCGTATTCATTCCGGACTGGAAGTGAGCGCTAGATCCGGATACGTTCAGGTTGACCATGTACACCTGGTCGTCGGAGTTGTAACGGTAAATGCCTGCGGAGATTGTGTTGAGGCCATCGTCGCCATCCCCCCTCAAAATACTCTCATTTCTTTTTCGTCTTAAAATATTCATCCTTGGTCATCGGGTATCCGCCAGTCCTTTCATAATAAGCCTTCTTGACTTCGCTGGCAGCCCTGTATGTCATGGAATAGAAATGCCCATTGACCGGTTGTAGAGCTCCGTCGCCATCTAATCCTATAATGATCTGTGATGGTGGTCCAGAATCAACGATAAAGAGTATGTTTTCCCACCTGAGGAATCTTGGCTTATAGATGCGGAACTTCATTAGCACCCCATCATCCCTTACGATGATGGATTTCGGGCGGTGGATGAGTTCCCGATAAACTGTTCCAAAAAAGAATATTGCGCTGAAAATAAACATCATAAAAGGAACAACCAATTTAATGCCCTCTGCAGGCAGCATTAGTAACCCGATTAGGAAAGATAATGCTGCCAGAGCTGAGTACATGATAAAAACCCATTTACATGGTGCGTTGAGAAGTTCAGTTTCGGATTCAATTGTATCGCTTTTCATTCCTATCACAAAGCCTTATACGAACACATGATGCCTACGAGTCCAAATGTAGCCACTATACCAGCCAATATTCTATTATCTGCATTATTGAGAGTGAATACATCACGAATCGAATATAGTACTGGCCCGACCCCCAATACAATTCCAAGTATTCCGCACCCAGTACTATTTACGCTTGTACCATATATTCCTAGGATGATCGATATTATACCGCATGCGAAACATACTGATTGGAGAAGTACCTTGTTGAGAAGCCCGTTCGAAGAATAGATCGACCCGAGGACCCCCATCATGAAGCTGCCCGCCTCCCATGCAATCTGTTCTCGCTGGGGTGGATCCTCACCTGGACCGAACACATCGACCATCCAATCCCAAATTCCGTCGAAGGTGTCACATATCGCGCCAGTGAATTCATCGTAATCGAATGCCTTGATGACCTCATTCATGATGTACCCGATAACTGGGGATATGAGCAATATGAGCAGGAAGCTCATGCCAGCGGTAAGGACGGTGAAGGCATCGAGTATGAGCTTGAGCGATATTCCCACCCCTATCATCAGCATGAACAGGTTTGCATTTACTGCATTGAAGACCGCACCGAGCGTATCTCCGGTCACGGTGCCGAATTCGACCACGTCCTGTTCAGCCCTTAGATAAGCCATCCCTACCCCCTCGCAGTAGGACGTTAACGCGTTCTCGATGCTGTCGATGATCGGAGAGAAGATAGCGTCGAGGGAAGCCATGAGCGTATCTATCACCCAATCCACGAACGCGCAGAACGCGTCGACGATAACGTCCACTGCCTCCATGACGGCAGAGGCCGCGGAGGAGGCCAAGTTCGCGATTGCCTCGAGGCCCAATAGCACCAGATGAGCCAAGAGGAGCAGTAGACCCCCGGTCGCAAGCCAGACAAGGAAACCGAACGCCATCTCAGCGAGATCTGTTATAAGGCCAGTTGGGCTGAAGTACGATGGACCCTCCCCCATACCAGCATTCTCAACAGATGTCGGTATCGCGGAAAGGACATCGCCCGGCAGGTGCAGCAGGTAGAGCGCTGTGGACGATATGGTCACATTGTTGCCGATGCGTGCGTTGGTGGAATTGAAGGTCAGCATCGTCAATATCGCTTCCGCTTGCGTCGCGGTGACGTTTTTGGTTATCACGACCACGATATGAGAGGATGAGGTGGAGCTGCTCATGTTCGTGCTGTAGAACGAGGCGTTGTACAGGACGTTCGAACTGGTCATGGAACCAAGATCGTACAGCGTGTCGTTCAGCTGGCACTCGAGGGCGATGGCCCTCGGGAGGATAATGGTGTTCATGCCCTGCTGGAAGTGCGTGCTTATCGAGCTGACGTTCAGGTTGATCAGGTACACCTGTTCGTCCGCTGAGTAACGGTACACGCCGGGAGAGACCTCGTCGAGACCGTAGTCCCCGCCGTCCCCCGTGCCGTTGATGATAATGACGTTGGCCTTCTCTGCCGTAGCCACCTGCAAATTGACGGACAGATATGCTCCACGATCTCCGCCATCAGTGCCTATGCCAAAGAATGATGTATTATTGAGGTTCCAATCGACATTGTACGTATCAGTATCAAACCCATTGTCAATATCCAGCTTACCATCACCAATGCCGCTCTCTGCAGCGCCCTCAGCGACCGCCTCGAAGATCATGCTGACGCATGTGACGTTGTCGGGGATGTCGATGTCATATTTCCAGTTCAGATAGTACATCTGATCCTTATGCGCATCGATCAGCTGCTTCGTTGCTAGCTCTATATTTCCCTGCACATAGGTGATGACGAAGAAGACGTCGACGATTTCCTGCTCATTGGGCCAAGCGCCATAGGAAGCGAGCGACGAATAGTTCAACAACGTGACCCTGAGCACCGCATCGCCCATGTACAGATCGTCGTTGTCGTCGTAACCGTCACCGTCGGTGTCCTTGAGCGTGGGATCGGTCTCGGTATGGCAGGGCGTATAAACTCCGTTTATCTCGATATGGTCTGAAAGGTCGTCGCCGTCCGTGTCGGCGAGCACGGGATTCGTCGACCATCCATCGACTCCCAGATCGACCTCCTCGCCGTCCAGTATTTCATCCCCATCCGTATCGGGATCGTTCGCGTCCGTGGTACCACTGACCTGCATAGAAACGTACTGCACCTCCCCGCCAATGTCATTGTGGTTGAGGTCTTTCACCATTATGCACCAGGTGTGCGAGCTGGCGAAATTGGAGCTCGCATATCTGTTGGCCAGGAGGTCGTAGCTTGCGTAGATGGTGGAGCCCGATGCAGTTCGGTACAATAGCGTTTTCCACGACCCGGAATCCATTCTGATGTACACGGCGATATCGCTCATGCTCTCGCTTGAGATACCTATCAGGAGCATTGCGGCGGTGACATTGGCCAGCGCCGGGAGCGAATAGCTGATGAGGGCATCGGCATTGTGTGTCACGTTATAGAACTCATCGTTCGACCAGGATTGGCTCCAGATCTCGCTACCATCCATAAGGCCATCCGAGTCGGTATCGGCATCGCATGGGTCGGTATCCCATAGGCTACTGAGCTCCACATTGTCGTTCAGTCCATCATAGTCCGTGTCCGCGGAGAACGGGTCCGTTCCGTAGTTCACCGTTTCCTGACAGTCCGTCAACGTATCCTTATCAGAATCGACATAGACGGTGAACGAGGATACGAGCGTGCCATTTGCGTTTCCTATACTGAATTTTGCATTGATGAAGGACCCGGCCGCACCATCTATGAAAGAGTCGGACGAGACCCAGACGGAAAGCGTGCGCCATGTACCATCTCCAGTGAGCGTACCAAGCTTTTTTGAGGGCGTTGAACTGAGCAACTGGTATATGCCACCGGATGTGGATGATGTCTTATACGTAATATCGATGCGATAGCTCTGATCGGACACGGGCGCGTTGAGATAGAAATATGCTACGGATGATGTGACCGTTCTCAAGCTGACCCCGCCGTTGGTCGTTATACCGGACCATCTGCCATCATCTAGGACGCTCACGCCGAACAGCTTCGTCGTGAGACCGGAGAACGCTGAATCCCCGGCAACGCCCACGTCCGTAAAGGCGGCCGAAGGCATGATGGCCACGGATGTGAGGTTCGTGAGATCGAATTGCCCCCCACTTACCCTTAACAGAAGGTTCATTCCGGTAAGGGTAGAATCCGAATCGTAATAGTTGAGATAGTTCAGCGTTACCGTGGCGGACGAGCCCCATCTATTGAGCGCACCGACGGACGTCCATCCGGCCGAAGTGTACATCTCGACCATCATCCCATCGGAGGCGTTGAGGTAGGTGAACGTTAGATCGTAGCTCACGGTGGTCAGAGGGACCGATACGGTCAAAGTGGAACCGTCGGTGCCGTTGGCGATACCGTTTTCGATCGTCCATCCGGACATCAAGGCGATCCCGGGGTTGCGATTTGCTATGATCGGCAGGCTGAGGTCCGTCGTGTACGAATAGGCTACCGCGCTGATGGTATCGACCTCGAGCGCGTGATCGAACCGGAGCTCTACGTTGCAGCCTATCTCGCCAGGCAGAGCGTCGTTGATGTATTCTGGCGAAAGGACGAAAGAATAGCTCCAATACGAGGACGGAGCGGGAAGTGCGGCAACATTCACCCATACCCCATTGCATAGAACCTGCACGGCCGTAGGCGCGGTGGCATAGTAGCGAATGGTGATCAGATAACCGACGCCGGCCTGATACGAAACCTCGTACAGATTGAGCAGGAACGCTGCGTTCTCACCGCATTGCCTAACCGATCCCACGGGATCTTTCCACAGATCGTCGACATCATGGATGCTCATCCCGGGAAGATGATCGGAGATGATCGAATCGCCGGAAGATCCGACGTCCAGATCGTATATGTCCTGCCCCGCGGAAACATCGACCGAGCACGAGTATGTACAAGAACCGGGGCCTGACACCCACGTTATTGCGATGTACCAGTAACCGGATGAAGGCGCGATGAAGTCGATGCTGTCGGTCTGGCCCGCAGCGTTGTTGGACGCGCCCATGGAGGCGCCTGACGAATCCAGCAGATTTAGATCATAATTGCATCCGCTGGGTACGGTAAGTATGATCTGTATCTGCTGACCGCTATTTGCATATACCTTGTAATAGTCAGAGACGTCATATTGGCTGAACAGCGCTCCCGAGAACGAACCGGTCACTATGTGGAGAGCTCCTGAGATGTTGCTACCGGCATCAATCCCTTTTTCGGCGTCATTAACAGACTTGGTTGTGAACGAGCCTGTCAAAGTCCTTACATCACTGCCATATGTCGTGGAGGCTGATTTCACCCGGTAGTAGTAGGTCGTTCCCGGGAGGAGATCAATTATTGACACGGAGTGAGAAGCCCCATTGTCGCCGGTGACCGTTAGACCATACGAAGTGGTCGTGCCATATTCGACCACCGTTGTTGCTGCGATGTTCGTGGACCAGGTGATCGATGCGGTATAATTGGTCGTGATGGTCGCAAGATTAGATATCGTGACTACCGGGGTTGTAAAATATCCTTCATGCTGCACGGAATCCGCGGAATTGGACTGTGAGACCGAAGTGACTCTGTAATAGTATCTTGTGTTATAGTTCAGCCCGCTCAACGTTATCGAATGGTAGGTACTATTGCCACAGATTATGGTAGTCGTACCATACGATGTCGTCCTTCCGTACTCGATCATGGTCGAACCGGCGAAGTCCGTGTTCCAGACGATGCGCGCTGATGTGGACGAGAGAACGGTCGTTTGCAAAAAGGTTATCGTTATCGAGCTCGTGCTGAACGTCGCATCGACACCGTAAGAGGTATCGGAGGAGTTCGTGGAGGATACGGAACTGACCAAGAAATGATATGTGGTGGCCGAGGCCAGTCCTGAGATCGTTACACTGTGGCTCAGCACGTTCCTTGTGTCCGAGACCGTATTGCCGTATCCGGTCGTCAAACCGTACTCGACGACCGATGACCCGGTTACGGAGGTCGTCCATGTTATGACCGCGGAAGGACCTGAAACACCATACGCAATATCAGATATCGTTATTGCTGGTGTAACGAACGTGCTATCATTGCTGTAACCGATATCCGAAGAGTGCGTGGAAGATACGGATTTGACCCGGAAATGGTAGGTGGTAGCGGATGATAGGCCGGTGATCGTCACCGAATGAGAAGTACCACTGCTCCAGCTGGTCTTTGTGTAACCGTATGATGAGGTGGGGCCGTATTCGACGACCGTAGAGCCGCTGATGGATGTCGTCCAGGTGACGGTGGCGGAATTCGTACCGACGGTGCATCTGACGTTGGATACAGCGATTCCTGAACGGAACGTGCTGTCGTTCCCGAATGCGATATCCGATGAATTGGTCGCGGACGTTGACCTGACCCTGAAGTGATAGGTGGTGCTGTATGTAAGCCCGGTCAGAGTCACCGAGTGAGATGTACCGCTAGAGCCCGTTGCCGTGCTCCCGTATGATGTTGTCGCACCGTAATTTGCCACGGATGTGCCACTTAGAGATGTGGTCCATGTTATGGTGACTGATGTAGAACTGACTGGAATCACAGCTATATTGGACACAGTGATACCACATCTGAAGGTGCTGTCATTGCTGCAGGTGATATCGGAGGAGTTCGTTGTCGAGGCGGATCTTACTCGGAAATGATAGATGACGTCAGATGGTAGTCCTGTTAATGCAACACAATGCGAAGTTCCGCTCGTGCCCGTTATTGTACTTCCATACGACGAGTTCGTGCCATATTCGACCACGGACGTGCCACTTATCGACGTGGTCCATATAATATTGACCGAAGTGGAGGAAACATGGACGGCGGTGACGCTGGACATCGCAATGGCGGGCGTATTGAAGGTAATATCCTCGCTGTAGTATGTCCCGTACAGAGTGGTCACGGATTTCGCTCTGAAATGATAGACGGTCGCAGACGAAAGACCGGTCAGCGTCACCGAGTGCGCTAGAGTGTTGCTGTTACCCGTAGCAGTGCTCCCATAAGAGGATGTTAACCCGAATTCAACCACGGACGTACTGCTGCGCACCGTCGTCCATGTTATGGAGGCGGAATTGGAACCTAGGAGGGTCACTATCACATTGGATATCTCGGCTGCTCCCGTGGTGAATGTGGAATCGGCGCTGTACGCGATATCGGAGGAGTTGGTCAATGATGCTGATACGATCCTGTAGTGGTAAGTGGTGGATGCGGAAAGGCTCGTCAAGGAAACAGAATGATACCTACCATTGCCGCTGGTTCCGGTGACTGAACACCCGTAAGAAGAATCAGTACCATATTCAATAACAGACGTGCCACTGATAGAGGTGTTCCATGCGATGGTGACGGTTATGGAGTTGACAGGTGTAACTACGACATCTGATATGGTCAAGGCGGATATGGTGAACATCGAATCAGCACTGTATGCGTACTGATACGTCACGTGATCCGAATTCAGTTTGGATGACACCACTCGGAAGTGGTATGTTGCAGCAGATGGAATGTTCGTAATGGTCACGGAATGGTGCGTCCCATCATTACCTGTCGCGGTGCTTCCATATGACGATGTTGTGCCATATTCTACAACGGACGTCATTGTGGCCCCGGTGTTCCATACGAATGTTACAGAGGTGTAACTAATAGTGACCGTAACGCTGGACACCTCTGCGGGTATTGATGTGAACGTCGAATCGGTACTGTATGCTGTATCGGACGAGGTGGTCGCGGATGTTGATACCACCCGGTAATGGTATGTCGTTGCCGGTGACAGTCCCGTAAGCGTTACTGAGTGAGATGTTCCGCCAGAACTAATGGCTGTGAGCCCGTAAGATGATGTAGCACCGTATTCGACAGTCGATGTACCACTTGCCGATGTTGTCCATGTTATTTTGACGGAGTTCGAATTGACATTCGTGAGGGAGATGGAGGATATCGTGATTCCAGCAGTGGTAAATGTCGTGTCAGCGCTATAGGCCGATTGGCTATAGATCACTGACTTCGCCCTGAAATGATATGTGGTGGCAGTGGGCAGTCCTGTGATGGTCACCGAATGCGAGTAGGTGCTGGTATCATCAGTGACCGTGCTTCCATATGACGTTGTGACCCCGTATTCGACCACTGATGTGCCTCTTGACGAAGTGGTCCAGGAGATAACTATCGAACCGGAGTTGATCGTGATCGCGACATCGGTGATCTCGGGAGAGTTGGTGGTGAACGTCGTATCGGCGCTGTAATAGGTCGAGGAGGAAAGCACGGACTTCGCCCTGAAGTGGTAGGTGGTGTTGTATGTAAGGCCGGTCAGAATCACCGAGTGTGATGTACCGCTGGTGCCCGTGGCCGTGTTACCGTATGATGCTGTCGTACCGTAATCTATCACCGATGTACCGATGGATGCCGTAGTCCATGTTATGGTGACAGATGTAGAGCTGATACCGGACACCGTGGTGACATATATCTCAGATGGGTTTGTCGTGAAGGTTCTGTCAAGGCTGGGAGTAACATCTGATGGGTCGGTCTCGGAAATCAATTTGATGCGGTAATGGTAAGTCGTGGATGGCGAGAGACCAGTGAGCGTCACGGAATGGGACGTATTATTACCATCCGATATGGAGGAGCCGTATGATACTGTCGTACCGTACTCTATCACCGAAGTACAGCCATCTGAATTCGCCCATGCGATGGTTACAGTTATGGAATTGATTGATGTAACTGTGATGCCGGATATTATCATACCCGATCTGAAGGTAGAATCATTGCTGTTCACAGTATCTGATGAGTTAGTAGCAGAGACTGACCGTACCCTGAAGTGATAGGTGGTCGTTGAGGAAAGCCCAGTGAGCGTCACCGAGTGTGACGTCCCGGTCGTACCTGTGACCGTGCTCCCGTATAATGTAGTCGTGCCGTAATCTACCACGGACGTACCACTGAGGGATGTGGTCCAGGTGATGGCAATCGAGCTGGGGCTGACGGAGATTATACTTATGTCGCTGATAGTGATAGCTGGGGTGGAAAAGACCGTTTCAACGCTGTAGTAAATGTCCTGACTGCGCACTGTCTTCGCTCGGAAATAATACGTCGTGGACGAGGAGAGCCCCGTCAAGGTTACAGTGTGCGAATTGCCAGACGTCGTACCGGTCGCTGAGCATCCGTAGGAGGAATCGGTTCCGTATTCGATCTCCGACGTTCCGCTTGGAGAGGAGGTCGTCCAGGTGATGATGGTGGATGTCGATCCTATCGAGATCACTATGTCTGATATTGCAGAAATGCCTGTGGTGAATGTCCTGTCGGTACTGTAATAGGTGGAGGTCGAGACAGATTTCGCCCTGAAATGATACGTCGTGGAGGGATAAAGTCCTGTGATGGTCACCCAGTGCGAAGTGCCGCTCACTCCAGTCATGATGTTCCCATATGAAGAGTCGGTGCCGTATTCAACCACCGTGGTGCGCGTGGACGTGGTCGTCCAGGTGATGGTGACGGAGGAACCGCTCATCGTTACCGTTACGCTGGATATCTCTGCAGAACCTGTGGTGAATGATCCGTCAGCGCTGCAATCCACGTTCGTGTCGTTGGTCAAGGATATGGACCTTACCCTGAAATGGTATGCGGTAGCCGCCAATAGTCCAGTAAGAGTAACCGAGTGCGATGTGCCGTTCGTTCCTGTTGCGGTGCTCCCGTATGACGAGGTATTGCCATAATCGACATAGGATGTGCTGGTAAGGGAGGTCGCCCAGGCGATGGTGACGGAGCTTGAGCTCAGGACCGTGACCGTGGCGCTGGAGACCTCGGCGGCGTTCGTGGTGAAGTTGGCATCGGTGCCGCTGATCATATCCGATGGATCGGACAATGACACAGATCTGACCCTGTAATGGTACAGCGTTTCCGCCAATAGTCCAGTTATCGTCACGGAGTGCGAAACGCCGCTGGTTCCGTCGACTGTGTTGCCATATGAAGATGTGGGCCCATAATCAACGACGGATGTGCTTTCTATTGACGTTGTCCATCGAATACGGACTGATGAAGAGGAGATATAGATGACATCGGAATCGGTGCCGAGAGCACGTATAAAGTTCAGGCTGTCATCCGTCGTGAAAGTTGAAGCACTGCTTGCTGTGTACGACGGATCGATCGTAGACATCGATCTGGCTTTGTAGTAGTAGGTGGTGGAGGCGGACAGCCCTGTGATCGTTACTGTGTGCGAGGTCCCACTCACGCCGGTGGCGATGCTCCCGTAGGATGGATCGATGCCGTATTCCACGACAGATGTGGCGTCAGAGGATGTCGTCCATGTGATTACGGCTGAATTGCTGTCACGTGCGGATGCAAGGTTCGAGATCGCCATGCCCGTCGGGCATTCGCTGCTTGACAGCGTATCTCTTACAGACAATAGCACATCATATATCCTGATCTGAACTGGGAACGAATCTATGAGGTCGTTGCCCGTTGCCCCACCAATGAACCCGTCGACCTTAGACAATAGGGACCCGATCTCGGTTATGGCACCCTCATCGTCAGCATTGTCCATGCACCCCGTAATAAGTTCGATCGATGCGATAAGCTCGGGTCTGGCTGTTGAACTGGTGAAGATATCGTCATCCAAAGAGGCGATGTATTCCTCCATCGAACGAATGTCGAGGGATTTGAAAAGGATGTCCTGGAAGAAGAACAGTTCCGTGGTCTGGTAGTGCTCTTCGACCCATATGCCGGCCACCTCTCCGTTCGCATCGGTCGTGACCGAAGGGCACGCCGATTCTACGCGATCGGTGGATAGCCGCATCGCATCGATGGTGATGGTACCATCCGAAGATAGCTGAGACGCGGTTATCTCCGTCCATGCCTTGGTATCATTCTCCCAGGCGACGAAAAAACCTGTGCTGCAGGCAGTGACAGAGACCGACCCGAAACCACCCTCGGCGTTCGAGACATCAATTCCGGCCCAGGATTGATGATCGCTTGATGAGATCAGACCAAAGATGTATGCATCAACATCGTCGTTGAGTGACCAGACGATGAATAGCCTGTCATCGCTGAGAAGCATATCGAGGTCTGACACATTACCAGAGTATATGTTCCTGACATACCTGCTGGTATCGACCTGGTGCCCGTCGTAGTCTATGCTTCCATAGGTTATACCATCGCTGCATCGGACCGCATAATATATTTCTGACTCATCACCAGTGATCTTCCCGAAGCCTTCACCGATCGACAGGGATATCATTGATGCGCTGTTCACAACCTCGTTGTCATCTATCGTGAAGTTCAATATGGAGAAAACGAAGGAATTGTTGTATGGTCTTGTTAGTCCGAGATAAAGGCACCCGTTCCTCGCAAACACTGATGGAGAGGAACCCTCGCACAGTTGGTACGCTTGGCTCCAAGACAGGCCACCGTTGGATGAGCACAACAGATAGACCGTGGGATCCGAACTTTCGTCCAGGCATCCTTCGAACGCAATGCCTATATCCAGGTCGTTCTGGCAGGAAATAGAAATGTTTGTTATGGAATAGAAATTTGAGGATATTATAAGATCGGGAGTGAAGTAGGTTCCGTTGTCGATGGATTGCTTATAACTAAGTTCTACACCGCTTGAGGTCATGTCCACCCAAACCACATGGAGCGTTCCTTCCGATGACATCGCCGATGCCGGAGACACTGCTCCTTCGTTCGAGATGGTCAATTGACGGTGATCGTGTATTGTCGGATTGATTTCTGCGATCTCGCCTGGATCGCTAGCAGATGCGTTCGTCGTCGTTACCTGAAACACGGTCAGGACCATGATCAGAGCACAAGCTACGCTAATCAATTTGAGGCTGGCTTCCCTCATCCTTCTTCCCCGGATGAAGAGGACATTGTTTGATATTTAAATTATATACCTATGTTTCTAAAAATAATAATTGTTGTCGTAAACGATGGATTTGACATATGCTATCGACGGAATCATAACCTACCATGCCGGTTTGGCTGTCGTTTCCGATGGTATGATTGATGGAGCATCGAACCATTCTGATTCCTACGAGCGTGAGTGGTCATCGTTCCCTGCAGCATGGACCGCAAACGTTCAATCTTTTGCACCGGAATGCCCTTTGTTGCGTATGAAGCAGCGTTCTCCTCCTCCCGGAACGCCCATTATGTGATCCTACATTTCCTTGACACCCAACTATGTCGTTCTGTAGTAGAAACGTTGATGCTTTCAGTACTGGACACCAATACGTCAGCATCTATTCACCAAATTATTTCGTTCGAATAGCACCATCAACTGGTGAGTTCGGGATTATTACGAATTTTCTCCTATCATTAGGTGGAGTTGATTAAACATAATATCCCATTCGTTTTGAGACCCCCCCCCAACGTGTAATGTTGTCTTGGTGATCAACGGGGACGATCTGTAAATGAAATGACAGAGGGTCTGTCTTTGATGATGGAGTTTATTAAACCAACATTACAGTCATCCTTCAAATTAAAAGAAAGACTCTGACAGAAGTCATTTATTCATTAGGCATCGAATGTAAGTCTTTTTCACTTTTTTGAAAGTCTTTGAAGACTTTAATAATGAGGCGGCCAGAAGACGAATCCTGTGTGAACGATGGTTGAGTTGAGTCGAAAATTCAACTGAACTGTTACTGTGGAGTGCTGACCCGTTATAGAGAAGAAATGTTCAATCGCTTTAAGTCGACAAAAAAGACTGAAGTCACAACCCACTTTTATTATCCTGCTACTGATCAAGTTCGATCTCAACACAACTGATAATATTACATGAACGGATCATCCCGTAGGGCAGAGCTTCAATCCATACTCCATCCGCATCATTATCGCCGATCTCGTGGGCGATGAAGATGTAACTTTCCGACAGCCGGACCACCGCTCCCCAGCAACGAGTGGCGCCGGGCTCTTCAAGGTCACGGATCTCGTCCAACCGTATTCTCTCGTATGCGTGGACGTCAAGCCACTCGATGGCCACCACATCTCCGACCTTGATCTTTTCTAAATCGAGTTTGGCATCATTCTTTTCGATTCTGTTCCTTTTCGTTTTTATCATTTTTACCAACTCTCAACTAACAAATATAAATATATTAATTTGACCCTAATTTTCGATAGCCAGTAATTCACTCATGTGAGTGAAATTGGGTTTATAATAATAAAATAAAAATATGTATCAACTCAACTATATCGTTAACCTCAATAGATTCTAATGGTCGTTGATGGAATAGGAATGGGTATGAAATGATCGATATGGCGAATGAAGAAGTCCAGAAAAGACCCGAGGAAGGTGCGCTATGTTGTGCCATGCGCCACGGACTCATGAAACTGCACAGAACAGGGAGGGAGGTCGACTCTCTGAGAACTGAAGACTCTGTGACAACAACCATGTCATCATGGCCATATAACATATGGATGACCGCCCGGGGTGAAAGCATAATGATGGATGAAGACCCGGATCTGTTTTACCAAGAATTCGCGTTGTCGATCAAAACGGTCAACGAACATGCTAAAATGGTGCTCGAGAACGTTCCATTCAATAATTGTTCAAAGTGCAGTAAGCAGTATGCGGGAAGATTATGCATTTTCCATGCCATCCCACCGCAGGAGTTCATCAGGTGTTTCTGTTTGGCCCATCCAGATATCAGAGATCATGATTGCCTGATCCATCCCGGCCCAGGGAACTCAGAGTGTCCAGCACATTGTCCCCATTGGGAATTGGCAAAAGGAGAGATAAGGTCGTTTCCACCATTGCAGGAGAATAACGATAGCGCATTTGACGGTGCATACAACTGCATGGCCGAAATGATCTTCCGCCGTCGAAAATCCCATATAGGAATGAAATAACATTTTCCAACCAACCTTGTCTTACATAGAGGACGATAGTTTCCTACTCTTTCGATCTGGGCGAATGCTCATGTCCGAATTGCACATCTAAGCCATTTTTTATAGATTTTTCACCGCACTCTCTGAAAAAAAACTTTTTTAATTCGGCTAAAAAATCGATTAATAATTGAGTGTCTCAAAGGATTTCCGATTTCGATATTTTTCGGAAATACTCGAGCACTGTGGTAACAAAACTGTTTAAAAATATATGGATAGGCCAGATCGTAAAAAATTGAGCAGAAAAGAAGCGGAAATCCTGCTCACACGAGGAATATATACGACCTTCCAAAATAATACCAAATGCTCTTTCGAGATCGATGAGAGAGCAGGATGAAATAATGTATGAAAGCATTGAAGAGATCTTTCCGGAACCTGTGCGTTCGCGGGCAGTAGAGATAGCCGAGAAACAGAACATGTCGGTGGAGGACTTCCTCGAATACGTTGTTCGACGTTACATCGAGGACTTCCACGGCATGGAATCAGAGGAGGACATCGAGGACGAATCCGCGGAAGAGGAGTCGGACGAAGCCTGATCTCAAACCCTTTTTAATTATTTTTTTTATCGAAAACGGCGGAGAAAGCGTGACAGGATAAACAGAAAGGCGCTGAGATAATGAGAAGGAAAAGACCGGCAATTCACTCACATGAGAGAAGCTGGCCTGCTCAAGACTTAAGTAATCTCACCGTCTCTTCTCCTTCCAAGGAGAGGATACCGCTCAAACGCGGAAAACTCGCCTCGGGAACGTCTGATACGAAAGGAGGAAGGAATTCCTCCCGACGGAACACGTGTTCCCGGACAGGGCACAGGAGAGGGAAGACAATGGGTCGATATCCCTTCGTGTGCGCCTATCGACAATACCTGAAGAACGCCCGTGCCCGTTTGGGCGAAGGCACGATAGAGGAGAGGGAGCGCAAACTGCACTTCATCGCCTCGATCGTGCAAGACCTCAATGACAAGGGCACGATAAGCACCTCGAACCCCTACCTGTTCACAGGGAACGACGCCATCGAGATATATCTGGCATTGAAGAACAGGAAGGTGAGGGGGATGCCGCCAAAATGGTCTACCGTCCGGAAGCAAACGCAACTGCTGAAGGAGGTGTGCCTGGAGGGCGGTAATCACGTCATCGAGGAGCTGCTGAGGACCGGGCGTATCCGCATAGGGTGCGACCACCGGGAGCCGTTCTCCCTGGAGCAGGAGGAGCTGCAGGCGATAATCGATGCCTGCGAGGCTCTCGGAGGTTGGAAGAGCGAGGTGTGCCGCTTCGCGGTCACCATGTGCACCTTCCTCCAATTGCGCCCGGGAGAGCTGCAGAAGGCGTCCGTGCGGGATTTGGACGTGAGGAAGTGGACCTTCCTGGTGTCCAATCCGAAAGGCAAGGATTCATACGGCGAAGTTCGCCGCCTGCAGATACCGGACGTCCTGAGGCCCTTCGCGCTCGATTACCTCAGCGCACGAGAAGAGATGCTCAGGTCCAAGGGGATCGCGTTCGCGGAACCGCTGATACCGGCCGTTTCCTGCAATGGCGTAAGCTACTACACACAGCAGGCGTTCGGGCGGTTGAAGAACGACGTAGTGAAGCGTACGGGCATCGCCTTCAAGTGGAAGGACTTCCGGCCTACCGGAGGGCAGCTGGCGTTGGACGGCGGCGTCTCAATAGATCAGGTATCGTTGAGCATGAGGCACACATCGACGAAGACGACGGAGCGGTACTATTGCCGCGCCAAGGCTGACCGTGCGTTCGCCCGGGTCAATGAAACATACAACAGCATGTTTCGTACCGAGCCAGCTATAAAGGCTGAAAACGATTGAATTGAATTCAAAAAATAATTGTCTGGATATAAGAAGTGGTGGGCCCAGCCGGATTCGAACCGGCGACCTACTCCGTGTAAGGGAGTCGTCATAACCGCTAGACCATGGGCCCTATGGAATCGGTGATTGTTCAGGGATTATAAAAAGGAAAAGGAAAAAGGGTTTGTTTGGAGTTTAACGTACCTGCATGTCCGCGCCACGGTATTCGACTTCGATCGCGTAGTCGGCTGGTCCCTCGTTCGGCGTTACGATGATGTACATCTCGTCGTAGTAGAACATGAGGGTCGACATGATCTTCGTCGCGGTCTCATCGATGTCCATGGTGGGTATGTCCATGACCAAGGCACCGTGTGCGCCGTTCTCCGGGACGTAGATGGTCAGGAAGAAGTCCACCTCGGGGTTGATCGGATAGAGCTCTTCCAGGTCCACGGCCACGCCGTCCACGAGGAACTCGCTGATAAGCCATCCATAGTAGTTGGTGGCCCAGTCGGTCATGTAGCGGAACCCGACCAGGATCTCCTGCCCGTCATAGGCCGAAAGATCGAAGCTGATGTCATTCCAGGAATAGTTCCAGGAGGTCAGCCCGGGCAGGTTGGCCACAATGCTCTCCATGGCGCTCGGGTCGTACTCTTCGGTGAACAGGTCACCGGTGTCGTTCAGGGAGGTCCAGGTAGCCCCGTTGTCGGTAGATACCTGTACGAACCCGAAGTCCCAATAGTCCTCCATGTCCCAGATAGTGGTTATGTTCAGCCAGTGCAGGTAGTCGCCTTCTTCGCTAGCCGGGGCGGTCAGGTCGACCTCCATGGCTAAAAGGTAGTCTACCTCGTCAGCGGTGTTGGAATACCAGGCGTATCCGCCTTCCATCAGCTCAACGATCTCCCATCCGGGAACTGTCGCCTCGTCGTCGCCGTCGAAGGTGAACTTCAGCGGTTCGGGGTCGAGGGTCGGGTCATACATGGGCGGGCGGGCCGCGGCCTCCTCGGTGCCGATCGGTTCCCAGCTATCGGATATGTATCCGAAGTCCAGGTGGATATAGTCCGTACCGTAGGCGCTGAGCAGGGAGATGCCAGTGTCGATGTGGCCGAGCCAGGGCTGGTCCTCATCGATGTACTCTATGGTCTTCGTGGTGCCATAGTCCGTTCCCCAGGTATAGTCTCCATCCCACCACAGGACGTTCACTTGCTGTTCGATCTGCCAGAGCTGTATGCTGTTGTAGTTGTACAGCCCGCCTCCGACCTCGTCGGACCACAGCAGGTTGGCCAGCCTCCAGTCATGGAACACCCTGTCAAAGCTCATACGGTTGTATCCCAGCGACCACAGGGAGTCGGTGATGCCCTCCTGCCCGCTCAGCTGGTTCTGCATGATCGCCGATATAATGTCCGACCCGCCATAGTGGTCGTTCAGATAGATCATGAAGATCAATGCAGCGCCGTAATCGGCCAGGATGTTTATGTCTCCCTGGTCTCCCCACTGGGTCAGTGAGTTGTCAGGGGTGTAGAAGAAGGCCGCTATGTGGGAGTAGCTATATCCATAGCCGCAAAGAGCCTCGGAATACATGGAGCATCCTTCGTTGATCCAGGTATCTTCGCCGCTGTCCACGTAGTCATGCAGCAGGTGCTGGTACTCGTGGGCGAAGGTGGACTCGTAGACATAGGGCCTGGCGGAGAACTCTCCGGTCCTGTTGGTCCAGTCCCAACAGTCGATATGAATTATGTTCCTGTCGTAGTAGTACGGGGTGCTGCTGGTGTAGAACCCAACGACGTAATACGGGTAGGTCGGGTCATTGAAGCTTTCGTCCACGATGTTGAACACCATTATCATGACCTTACCGTCATCCGTGGTGTTGTAATAGTCCGCGGGGTCTCCGGTCACCTCAGGCAGCACGGCGTTCGTGCCGTTCAGGGGAGGCGCCTCTGAGAAGTAGGCGCTCTCTATCGGATAAATGACCTCGTCAAATTCCTGGACCATGTACTGAGCCTGGTCGTCGGTAATCTCTACGCGGCCATCGTTCCTGGGGTCGCCAGCAGGGAAGCTCAGGTCGTTCGCGACCCAGATCTCGCAATTGGTGCCCTCAGCCCTCTTGGTGAACACCATCCAATTGCTCTTTCCATATCCCCAGGTGTAGTAGTAGTTGGAGTCGTTCACCTCATAGTTGTCTGCCATCGTCGCTTCAAGGGACAAGCCCCTCTCAGCTGCGCTGGCTGCGATGTCGTCCGCATCATAGGTCTGTGCCCTGATGCTAGGACCAACGTCAATGCCGATGGGGTCTGCGATGTTCTGCTGCGCCAAGGTCTCAGATGAGGCGCTATAAGGCAGAACCGCAAAGGCACCCACTAGCATGGTAAGTGCGATCATCACTGCTATCGTTCTATACAAATTCTTTATCAAATGCATCTCCTCCCGCCCCCTTACTATGGCTAGTCCCATAGGGCGATTTAAAGCGAATATTTCCTTGTGGGTTATATAATGTTTTGATGGGTCAGTATCAATTATTGATAATCTGTATAAATACTTCGGAATAAAGGGCGAAAACCGGGTCTGGGCGGGATCCCGCGCACAAGGACCCCCGAAAAGGATTTAGTCCGCCTCTATTATTGGAGAGGACGTTAAACGGTGATGGTCAGTTGGCCAAGAACGATCGCAATAGCTCGTGGTTCAAGGAGGCCATGAGCCTGCCGGAAACGGGTCCGGCGCTTCGCAGGTATTTCGTGAACACCATGTTCGACAGCACGTTCGCCGTGCTGGGTATAATCATAGGTTCAGCCCTGACCGCCGATGCGGACCCCGGGCTGGTGATAACCACCATCATCACCAGCTGTGTCGCCCTGGCCATATCAACCGGCAGCAGCGTCTACGAGGGGGAGACGCTTGAGCAGTCCCGGCGCATGGACGAGATCGGACGAGCTATGCTGCGGCCGGTGGAAGAGACCAATCTGGGCAAAGCATCCAAGGCCAGCGCGGCGATAATCGCCTTCTCGAACTCCCTGGCGCCACTGATGACTGGGGCGATAATCGTGTCACCGTTCCTCCTTATGGGCGAGGAGACCATTCTGGTGGCGGCCGAGGTAGCGATAGTTCTGGCGATAGTCCTGCTGTTCATCACCGGCTTCATAATGGGCAAGCTGAGCGAGAAGAATCCCTGGTGGAAGGGGCTCAGGATGTCCCTGGTCGGTCTGGCCGCTTTCGTCGTATGCTATCTGATCGGCGGCGTGGTATGAACTACGGCTTCCTCAGCAGGACCTCGTACAATTTCTTGGTGAAGGGCTTTGAGGGATCGTCAAATTCCCTCACGTGCACGATCTCGTATCCCTTGGACAGCCTCTTGATCTTTTCCTCGGAGAAGTAGTGGACCACGAACCCGATGGGGTTCTGCCACATGTCCTCTCCCTTGTGCGGGCCCTTCCCGAAATGTGGATCGTGGTCGTTGCGCACCGAGTAGATGTTCAATCCGCCTGGTCTGAGCACCCTATTGCACTCGTCCAGTATGAACTGGATCTCCTTCTCCCACAGCTCCATGGTGAACAGCATGTGCGAGTACACCGCGTCCACCGACCCGTCCGGGAGCGGGATCCCGGCGCGGAGGTCCTGGCATACGCATTCCACGTTCTTATCCATGCACATCTCCTTGGCCTTCTCCCGCATCTGGCATATGCCCGATTCGGAGTAGTCCAAAGCTATCACCTGGAAACCCTCCTTGGCGAACAGGCAGGTGTCCCTGCCCTGGCCGCATCCCAGCTCCAAGACCTTGCGGCATCCGTTCTTCCTGAATATGTCCACTGCCCGTATGGCCAGGTCGCTCGGTTCGGCTCCGAAGAAGTTCGGTTTGCTGGAGTAGGTTGAGTTCCACTGGTTGCGCTGCTCGCCCTCTGTCATTTCAAACACACCTCACGCCTTTGCTCTGGATTTTGGGATCGCGCTCGCGCCCATGGTCTTCACAGCGCCGACTATCTTCTCAAAGTTCTTGAACGGTATGCCGACCAGCATCTCCTCGGCCATGATGTCGGTGGTCTTGCGGCAGCCGAAGCAGCCGAGGGATATGTTGGTCTTGCCCTTGACGATAGGGATGATGGTAGCGTCGACGCAGCTGGCCTGAACGGCCGCCATCTCCACAGAAACCCTTCCCCCTTCTTCATATGTCTGAGCGGCGGGGATGAGCCAGAAAACCTGCTCCGGCAAAGCCGTCAACACCACCACGTCCGGTACCAGGGTGGCCTTGTCCAATGGTGCCGCAGCAACGCCGATCACGTCGCCCAACGGGAACGCCGTCCTCATCTCCAAGGTTTTCTTGGCCGCGGCCGGGTCCTTGTACATGCCCATGTTGGCGTGGAAATCTCCGGAAGCCACCTTATCCGGCACTGGTACCATGCCCAAAGCGGACGCCCCGACCGGGCAAGCCTCCTTCTCAGGCGTAACCAGGAACTTCTCGCCCTTGCGGGCCCTCATTATCGTTCCGCAATGCCTGACCGGAGCCTCGGTCACCGGATAATCGGACGGTAGTGCGTCGCCCTTCCTGATCAGGGTTATAGCCACAGGTTCGTGCTTTAGGCCCAGGGTTTCCTTGAGATCGCGCGCCAGCGCAGCATAGTCGGACATTAAAATCGCCACGCAAATACCGGTCTTGACGGTAATTATAATTAATTATATATCTAAATAAATATTATTTACTGTTTAAAACACCGTTAAGAGGTTTCATGAACCGAGATCAGCAGATCCTTGGCACCGGGTCTCCCACCGGCGGCTCCAGTATCCTGCGCCCGCCCACCTCTGTCCTCATCACGACATGCTTGACCGCCTTGCTGGCCTTTCCCACGATGGCCGCGTTCCGTCCGTGCTCGTCGGACCTCAGCGCCTTCAGGACCTCCTCGGCCATCTCTGGTACGCAGGCGATGATGACCTTGCCCTCGTTCCCTATGGTGAGCGGATCCAGGCCAAGCATCTCGCTGGCGTTTCGTACGGCATCGGCCATTGGAATGTCCTTCTCCACCAGCTCCATGCCGACCTTCGATTTGGAGTTCCATTCGTTGATGGCGTTGGCGAAACCACCGCGGGTGGCGTCCTTCATGGAGGTTATCCCGCCTACCGCCAGCAGCTTTCCGATCATGTGGTTGAGGGGTGCGCAATCGCTCTGTACCTGGCTCTCGAAGCCGTATCCCTCGCGGAAGGAAAGTAAAGCTATCCCGTGGTCGCCAAGCGTTCCCGACACCAATATGACATCCCCGTCCCGGACGTTGTCATCCGTCAGCCATCTGGAATCCACCTTGCGATAGGACGACGCGACCTTCAGGTTGTGGTCCATGGCCGGGTGGCGTTTGCCGACCGCGGCGGCCGAGATGATCATTCTTTCGATCGCCCCTTTCTCCATGACCTTGGTGTCGCCGGTGACCACTGGCACTCCAGACAGCTCTGAACAATTGCCAATGCTCTTGGTGACCCTCTCCAGCACCTCGATCTCCAGGCCTTCCTCGAGGATCATGGACATGGACAGGGCCAGAGGCTTTCCGCCCATGACCGCGATGTCGTTTACGGTGCCGCTAACGGCCAGTGAACCGATGTCCCCTCCGGGGAAGAAGATTGGTTTGACGGTGTGCCCGTCGGTGGTGAAGATGATGTCGTCCACGATCGCGGCATCGTCCATGGAGTCCAGGGGGACCTCGATCTTGATCTTGGGAAGGAACGGCGCGATGGACTTGGCGATGAGCTCCTGCATCATCTCTCCGCCAGCCCCATGGCCCATGGTGACCCGCTTCATAAGGGGCGGAAGAGGGAAGCAGATTATTAAGATTCCCAAAAGTAGAGCTACCGGGAAGGAGGAATAGTATTAATGCCCCCTGCCCATATGCGGCAAGGCACGGGCTCGTAGGGTAGCCTGGATTATCCTTTCGGCCTTCGAAGCCGAAGACTGGGGTTCGAATCCCCACGGGCCCGCCATCATCATATCCAGGCATGGAACGGTCATTTTTCAGACCCTCAGCGATCCGCGGAACCCCCGGGAGCTGTAGAACGAGGGCGCGCTGTTGTGATACACGAACACATGGCCGTAACGGCGATCGGCGAACAGCGCCCCGCCGAGGGTCCTGATGTTGGTCGGCGTCCTGATCCAGCTGGACGTTTTGGTGTCAAAGCTTCCCAGCCTTTGAAGCTCCCGATATTGCTCCTCTGTCAGCAGCTCTATTCCCATGGCGGCCGCCATGCCCAAGGCGTTACCGGCGGGATGCACGCCCTTCTTCTCCCTCATCGCCTGTCCTTCCTGGTCGTAACAGATGTTCCTTCGGCCATGGGGGGTCTCCTTCGAGCAATCAAAGAAGATGAAAGCGCCGGCGGACCTGTCGCAACCGACCACGTCAGGTTCGCCTCCGGTCCTCTCCATCTCTTCCAACGACCACAACGTATGTGAGTGGGAATCCAGCCTGGCCTCTACCTTGCTCCAGTCCAGATCTTTATGCCGACTCCTATTGTCCTCGAAACGGGTCCTCAATGCAGCTAACAAGGCCTCACGCTGCTCCGATGATAGTTCTCTCCCGCTCTCATTCGCCATGGTGTTTCACTTGGAATTACAGAAAGATAATCATTTCCCGATGCCCCGGGCCGACTGGGAATATGGGTGCGATCATTGGGGTGATAACTGGTCTATGCCGCGTTCCTATTCAGTGATGATACTTTCTATCCGCACCGCGGGGTCACGGACAGTGGTAAATAAGTAGGGGAAGCGCGTTCCCGAAAACGAACATATCCCTAGGGGGTGACATCATAGACGGCATGATACTCATAATCGCACCGTTCCTTCCTACGATAGTCCTCTTGGCCCTGGTCTACATGGTCCTGAACAAGAGGAAGAAGAAGGAAATGGCAGCTAAGAAATAGGGCTCTTTCAGACCCCTTCTACCATTTTCAGACGCATCATTTCTCCAGCCGTGGTCTTTGCTATAGCCGCAACAGCCAAGAGAGGTGCCGGACCACCTCCTTCATGTGAGCGAAAAAAGGTCATTAATGGGAACGCCGCTTCCGGTCCATGGACCATCTGACCGTCATCGGGCTCCTGGCCGGCCTGATAACGACCATGGGGTTCGTTCCCCAGGTCGTCAAAGGATACCGCAGCGGACGCATGGAGGACGTTTCGCTGTTCATGCCCATGGTTCTCATGTTGGGCATGGGTCTGTGGTTGATCTACGGGATATTCCTCAACGATCTTCCAATAATCTTCTGGAACGCGGTGTCCATAGTCCTTAACGCGGTCATGGTGTTCCTGAAGCTGCGTTACGATGGACAAAAGAAAAAGGGGGCGGACCCCCAGTCCACTAGTTGAGCTTGGAGAACGGGCAGACCGATATGCACCTTCCGCAGGCCATCTCCGGTTTGCTACCGTCCCCGATCAGCTTGGCCTCGTAAACACCACACTTGGCCCAGTCGATCACCAGGTCCCTGCTCTCCGGGTGATGCTTGAACTCCGGGCCCTTCAGCACCTTCATGGCGCAGCGGTCTATGCAAGCCGTACAATCGCCACACTGGTTGTCGATCAGCTTGGCCTTACGGGTGACCGGCATGTCCGTCAGGACGGCGCCCATGCGCTGCCGCGGTCCATACTCTTCCGTGATCAGCAGCCCGTTCTTCCCGATCCATCCCATTCCCGACAGGGAGGCGATGGCCTTCTGGGATATCGGCCCGAGCAGCTTCTCCGGGTTTACCCGTTGAGCCGGGTCGATGTACCTTGCCTTATAACCTTCCGCGGTTAGCATCTGGACGATCTTCTCCCCCGCCTCCTTGAGCTTCTTATTGCACATCTTGTAGGCCGAGCGCATCTCTTCGCTCGGCTTGTTCAACGATGCCCGGGCCGCTTCTTTCGGTATCTCCACGGCAAAGGTCACCGCGTAGGGGAACTCGAAAGTCGTAGCGTCGCCCGCAAGAATTCCTTTCAGGGGGGACAGGTCCGCGAAGCCGACCAGGCCAGATCCGGATTCCCGGGCGGCTGCTTCGATCTTCTTATAAAGGGGTTCCAAGGAACCAGTAGTCGTCATAGGTCTTCGATGGGTATAGCCCCATTTTAAAGGTTGTCCCTGAAAGAACGTACCGTCAGATGCTTTTCCCCTCAAAATAAGATCGACCCAGTTCTGTCAAGCGGTAGACGCGCCAGTTCTTGTTCTGACGCCACAAGATAAGTTTGGCCTTCTCCAGAATGCTCAGATGGTAGGACAGTTTGGAATCGGTGAGCCCGGTGAGGTCCTTCAGCACGCAGGGGCAGAGTTCGCTCGCTCCCAGCAGGTGAACGATCTGCAATCTAACGGGATCGGACAGGGCCTGATGCCGGTCAGATATCTCCTTGAGAGAATCCTTGTCCGGTATCCGCGACAAGAGCCCCTCCCTTCCGCCAGCGTCCCGGAGCCCGTCAGCAACATCCTTGGGCAGGGAACAATTGCCTTCGCCAGACCCATTTGCGTCGACCACCATCTTACCGGTTCACCGATAACGACAAAGGCGGACCTCGATTATTTTACCTTCGGTGTCCTCACTCCAAGAGCAACAGTCCAACGGACATAAGGTCGAAGCGGGTGACCTTCCCGTACTCCAGGTCCTTGCACGGTATGGTGTTGATGTCCCAACCGACCTTCCTGGCAATGGCGAACACGTCCATCCCCGCCGCTTCCATGCTAGGCCGGACCAGGTCCATGTGCCTGCATTTCCGGCGAACGCTCTCGTCAACGATCCCTTCCGTCTCCTCGGCCACGCAATGCTCGCAGTATATGCACGGATACGCCCCGAAACCGAAGGCCTTGTAGAAACCGTCGTAGAACGCGGTCTTCTCCAGGAGGTGAACGGTGCGGTTGACCAGCAGGATCAGGTCGCGGTACCATGGATGGAAGTCCTCGGGCACGTCCTCAGGCCTGGCCTTCTCTCGACCAGGCACTCCGTCAAAACGGAGCAGCAGGGCATGATCGTACTCGGCCAGCATCCTCCTGGTCTCCTCTGGCGACGGGGCGTACGGAGGGCAGGTGAGATGCTTGGCGTAACCCTTGCAGCCGTAACGGCACTTGAAGCGCACCCAATCGGCCACCACCACGTCATGCGCGCTCAGCACGGCTGACCTGGCACCATGGGCATCGGCGAGGGCGGCCAAGCGCAAGAGCTCTTCCTTCGGACCCAACACGGTCTCACCGGTGATGGCACGCCTCTCTAATCTCATTAAGGATGCGGAAGAACGTTCCGCAGTTCAGAAGATGTCCAGTACCTGTACGTAGTGATACAGCAGGTAGATGACCAGGGCGTAACCGACGACCCGTATGGCGAACACAACCATCTCCAGGTCATCGAAAAGGCTCAACAGTATCAATAGATGGGAAACGCCGAACAAGGCGAACACCACGGCCAGCATCAAAGGCAAGGTGTGTTTGCTCCTGCGATATCCCAGGAGCCCCAAGGCCACTATGGCCAGGCACAACAGGAGGTTCGCCAAGGTGACTATGTCGACTTCCATGGTCCGTTAAACATATGATGACCGAGGCTATAATAAGGCAGCACTTAACGTTCCGCCCGTTGCGATTGACACGAAGGGCACAGGACGGTCGTCCTGCCGCCGACGCGGATGACCACCAGCTCCGTCGCGCAACGAGGGCAGGGCGCCCCCTCTCTCCGGTCCCTCAGAAGATAACCCTCAGGAAGCCGGGAAAAATCCGTTCGAACCGAGATGGAGGTCTCCAGCACCTTTCGGATGCGCTTCCCGAGACGCGCCATATCCGTTCGGGCGATCGCGTTGGCCTTGGTGGCGGGGTGAAGTTGTTCCTGAAAAAGCACCTCGTCCGCGTACAGGTTCCCGACGCCAGCGATGATGCCTTGGTCCAGCAGCAACGGTTTTATCGAACTTTTCCTGCCCGCCATCCTGGAAACGAACTCCTTGTCTGAAACCGTCAAGGCATCCGGGCCCAGGCCCTTATCGGCCAGCATGTCTTCGATGTCATGGTAGAGGCCGAAACGCCCGAACCTCCGGGGGTCGTCAAGGACCAAGGCTCCCTCGTCCAGACCAAGGCGCAGCCTTTCGTGGGAGGTATGTCCGTCCTCGTCGACCATATGCAGCGAACCGCTCATGCCCAGGTGCAGATACAGATGATCGTCCCCGATCTTCACCAGCAAGTTCTTTCCGTGACGAATGGCATCGTCCACGGTCCTCTCAAGGAAAGCAGCCCTCATCGAACGCTCCGAACTTCTGGCCAGCATCCTGCTGTCCAGGACATCGATGGATGTGACGCGTTTTCCGATAAGGCGGTCCCTCACGAACCTCCTGGCAATCTCCACCTCCGGCAGCTCGGGCATCAGAACGTTATGAGCCGCAACCTAGATAATTCGCTCGGAATGGTCACAAGTGTCCGCTTCCGTTTAGTAAAGTGCTCAGCCTAATCCGTTTCAAGGAAGAAAGGAATGTGATGCTTCGATGAGCGACAACGAGTGGGCCTGCGGCGACTGCAGGGATTGGAGAGCGGTCAAGGGAATGAGCTGGCGCGTCACGGTCAGCGCCGTATCGGCGTTAGGATGGTTCGGCTTCGTTATTGCCTGGCTGTTCTTCCTGGCCGACGGGTACAGCATACTGCAGAACATAGCGGTGCTCATGCTGTCCGTGGTAGCCCTGGCCATGGTGAACGTGACCGTGTGGCTGACCTTCGCCAAGAGCATGGGCGAGCTGAAGGACATCAGCTGTGAGATGGAAAAGCATGGGATGGCCAAGGGCGCCCTGGCCCTGATATGGCTGGTGGCGATCGGGGCATGGCTGTTCTGGTACGCTGGCGATTACAGCCTATATCAGAACCTGGCGGTGCTGCTTCTGTCCATAGTTCCGGTGGCGGGCATCAGCATGCTGCTTGGGAAGTGATCTACCACATCAGCGGCATTGGAGGTTCGGAGGCCGCTTTCTCCAGGACCTCCTTCAACTTTTCTTTTGTCGGCACCCCACCGAACAGCGTCAGCTTCTCGTTAACGAAGAGGGCAGGTGCCACGGCCGGACCGTACTTGGCGTAGAGCGGTTGGATAGCTCCAACGAAGAAGTAAACAAGGCTTATACGGGCCTCGGTCGCCGTCACCAGGTCGATGTCCGCCTCGATGCCGCTCTCCTCTATCACCTGCTTTATCAGCTCGATGTACCGCTTGTCGTACACCGCCGTTTGCGGTTGACAACAGGAGGCCGAGAAGATGGTCAGTTTGAGCCTATTCCCCATACAGCGCCCTCCCCACCTTCCTCAGCATCTCCATCCCATACACATCAGTGTCGAACAGGGGGACCTCCATGCTGGGGATGGCTGAGAACCTCGAGGCGATCTCATTGAGATATTTGTCCTGGGTGGCCCTTCTCCTCTCCAGGAACCAGTTGCCCTGGAGGACCTCCCTCGGTATGACCTCGTTGATGATCAGCGATTTAACCTTGATACCGAATCCGCCCAGGTCCTCTATCGCCCGGGCCGTCTCCTCTATGGGGAGCTTCTCCGGCAGTAGGACCAGATTGAAAGCAGAAATGGTCTCGTCCGATAGCCCGCGCACTGACTTGTCGTAACGTGCCTTTTCCGTCTCCAGATCGGCCACCATGTTCTCGTCGTATACGAAGCCAAGGACCTCCGACATCTCGCGGCGGTTCTTGATCTGGTTGGCGATGTAGCCTGACCAATCAAAGGGCATGGACAGCTCGCGCAGGGTGTGCCCGGTGGGAGCGGTATCGAAGACCACCTTGTCGTGCTCGGTATCCTCGAAGTAACTGACGAACTGATCGAAGGCGGCGATCTCCTCCGTGCACGGCGTGGAGAGAAGCTCGGAACCGAACATGGACGAGAATCCTTCCATCATCCCCTCCAGTCTGGTCTGGAAAACGCCCATGGCCTTCTTGGGGTTGATGTTCAGACCGCAGAGATTGCGTTCGATACCGATCTTGGTGACCTCAGTGGCGCTGATCTCCTGGCCGTATATGGCCGATAAGCTGACGGTCGGGTCTGTGGCCACGATCAGGGTCTTGTACCCATGGTCGGATAGCCATGTCGCGGTCGTAGCGGCCATGGTCGTCTTCCCAACCCCGCCCTTCCCACCGAAGAACAGGAACTTGCGGTTCTCGATGATCTCTCTCATGTCCTCTTTCGTCATTTGAATCATCTTGAGAATGGACTGAACTTAAATATTGTTATCCTTCCTTCCATCGATTAGGAACGGATAAATAATCGACAGATAACGATTAATAGTCCACAAGAATCTTTTTTATAGGGGGTATTTGTGGGCGATACAATAGAGGATGATCCGCGCTATGCCAAGTTGCGCAAGTTCAATGCCGCGATGGGGCTATTTCATTTCGTTCAGGCCGTCCTGATGGTCTTGGTCAGCAACTCCGTCTCATTGCCGATCAAGTCTAATTTCCTTTATTACGATGAGGTGGCACAGACGATCTCCACCAGGACCGAGGTCCTGTTCGAGCTTCCCATAGGATTGGCGGTGGCGGCCTTCCTGTTCATGTCCGCCCTCGCCCACTGGGCCGTGGCGTCACCTTGGCTGTATCCCTGGTACGTACGGAACCTCAAGAAGAACATTAACTACGCCCGTTGGATCGAATACTCCTTCAGCGCGTCTTGGATGCTGGTTATAATCGCCCTGCTGGTGGGCATCTTCGACTTCGGAACGCTGCTGCTGATCTTCGTGGCCAGCATGGTCATGAACCTCTGCGGGATGCTGATGGAGATGAGGAACCAGGACCGGAAAGAGGTGGACTGGGCTCCATTCTACGTCGGTTGCATCGCCGGGCTGGTGCCGTGGGTGGTCATAATCGCTTACTTCGTGGGAGCGATAGCCCCGTTCTCCGACACCATCCCGTCCTTCGTCTATCTGATAATCGTGTCCCTCTTCATCACCTTCAACATCTTCCCCCTGAACATGATATTCCAATACCGCAAGAAGGGGAAGTGGGCGGACTATCTTGTCGGTGAGAGGGGATACATCGTGCTATCGCTGTTCGCCAAGAGCATCTTGGCCTGGCAGGTCTGGTCCGGAACGCTCAGAGGATGATCCCACAGGTCCGTTACCTTCCCCACCCTCACGGGGTGGGACAAACGCATTACTGAAAGGTCTAGAATTTTCATCAGCCACTGTCTAATATAAAAAAGTGAAAGAATTTATACTGGCCCCCACCATTTTATTGACAGGTTTTTCAATGGACGATGACAACGCAGATGTTATCAAGTTCAAAAAACTAAGGCGGTTCAACCTGATAATGGGGTTCTTACATTTCGTTCAGGCCGCCATAATGCTAGCGATCGCGAACTACGATGTTCAGATGAGGTTCACCACCTCATACATCGACGCTGCCAATGGGTTCCCTCCGACCGGACCCGGAGATGCTATGCTGCTTTTCAGCGTGCCCCTAGGCCCCATGGTGGCCATATTCCTGCTTATGTCGGCCATCGCCCACTTCTCCGTATCCACTTTCGGATACAAGTGGTACGTGGAGAACCTGAAGCAGAACATGAACAAGGCCCGCTGGTTCGAGTACGCGGTGTCCTCGTCCTTCATGTTAGTGGTCATAGCCTGGCTGTGCGGGATGTTCGACTTCATCTCCATAATGCTGCTGTTCTCCCTGAACGCCTGCATGAATCTGTTCGGCTACATGATGGAGGCTCACAACCAGAACACCAAGAAGACCGATTGGACCTCGTTCATATTCGGGTGCTTTGCCGGTCTGATACCGTGGATCGCGCTGTTCATGTACTTCACCGGGGTTCGCGGCGGCTCCCCTCCGGGCTTCGTGTACGGGATCATGATATCGATAGCGTTCTTCTTCAACATATTCGCCATCAACATGATCCTGCAGTACAAGAAGGTCGGAAAGTGGAAGGACTATCTCTACGGCGAAAGGGTATACATCATCCTGAGCCTGGTGGCCAAGACCGCCCTGGCCTGGCAGGTGTTCTCCGGGACCATGGTCGCCTAGAACCAAACCACTTCCCTTTTCCTTATTTTTCCGCGACCCATCTTCTGACAGGCGAATGCTGGACCAGTTTCCCCTCTCTTAGAACAGATATCGCTCCGTGACCTCCACAGACCAAGCACTTCCGTCCGTCCGTTCGCGCCGATTCCTCCATCTCTATCAGACGCAATAGCGCCTTGCGTTCCTTGGAGGCCTTGGCGCTATCGACGTTCACCGAGGTCATGAGGTTCTTGGCCAGGGTGGCGAAGTCCTTCCGCTCCTCGGTCAAACTATCAAAGTTGATCAGGCTGTCCCCAGTGAACAGCACCAGTTCTTCCGGCAGGAAGTAGAACACCTGTCCGGTGGTGTGGCCGCCGAAACCTTCCAGCACCTCGCATCTCATCCCGGCCAAATCCAGGGTGGCCAATACCGGGAAGTCCCCCCTGCTTTGTCGGCGATCCAATGGAAACGTGTCCGGGCGCTCGGACACCGAGAACCCGGAGAAGAGGTTGATAAGTTTGGTGTAGACCTCTGAAAGCACCGAACCCTCACTATCGGACCCGTATGCCCGGTTCGAGCGCCGGATCATCTCCAGGGTGTCCTGGTGCATTCTAGCGGGGGCGGCAATTAGCCCGGCAGAGCCGGAGTGATCGGCGTCGCCGTGAGTGATCAGAAGGTTGCGAACCATGCCCACTCCGCCCCAGCCCTCCCTCTCCATAAGCCTGTCCAGGTCGCGGAAGTAGATGCCGAAGCCGGTGTCGACCATGCTCACCTCTGAACCGTTCCGCAGAAGGTAGCAATTACCACCGCAGGGCAGCTGGACGCATAGGACGTCCGCGTTGCCCAGGCGCACCTCCTGCAGGTCGGCGTAGAACCCCTTACCGGACGTCTCCCTAAGCCCCCGGCCGCTGCGCAGCACGTCCGAGAAGGCCTGTTTGGGGTCGCTGCCCAGGTTCATGAGCTCCTGGGCCACGTGGTTTATGTCCGAGAGCAGTCTCAGCAGGAACGCATCCTCGGCCTCGCCGACAAGGGCGCGCAGCTCCTGGGCGAAGCGGATGTAAAAGACCGTTTCATCCAGGTGCTGGCCGGTCGTATCGTACTCCAGGATCTCCAGCGGATAGACGGACTTCAGCTCTTCCAGCAGCCGGTCCACCGCTCCCGCCTCCTCTACCGTAAGCGAGACGGTCAAACGTTCCGGATGTTTTCCCCGGTCGTCAAAGTCCAGGAAATCTATGTTGCACTTGGCCGCCGTGGTGTGGTTGAGAAAGTCGAACAGCGCGCCGCTGCGGTTCGGCAGGACGACGTGGAACTTTAGGAAGCTTGGTAGGCTCATCTTCCCCTGCAGATAACCGATGGCCTCCAGCTCGGAACGCATGGCCTGGTATTCGTCCTCAGTGCATCGCGCCTCGAAGAACACCGTGTACGGATCTATGCGCTTATCGTACTGGATGCGGTCGATGTTGCCTCCGAGCCTCTTGACGATCTCCGCCGCCCGGTGCAGCGCCCCGGGCTCGTCGGGCATCTTGGCCACGAAGTAATTTCTCTGCATCATCGGAGAGGATGCCACTAAAAAGCTTATAACTTAGGTTCCCACTCGATCGAAGAAATTATGACCCAAATCACTTAATCTTGGCGGCCATGCTGACCGCCACCTTGAGCTGGTTCAGCATGCACGGTTCAACGTAGTACCCTTTCATGGTCCGCAGATCCCCGTACATGTCCTCTGCCGACCTACCGACAAGTTCCTTCACCGACCTTATGCCCAGCATGTAAAGCGGTTCGGCCACCTTCTCCCCTACTACGGGGATGGACCGCAGCTCCTTCAGAACCGATTCCCGGTCGTCCTGTTCCATCGTGGTAATGATGACCACCCGCAGGATTTAATCATTTACCATAGCTCACGGGCGGAGCTGGCTGGCCTTGCGGATGATAACGCGGACGGACTGGGTGACCTGTCCCTCGTCCAGCATCCCGATCAGCAGGTAGCTGAAGGTGAAAGCGAAGTACGGAGCCAAGTATATCCAGTCGAACGGAACCGCGACTATCAAGATCACCAGGGCGAAGTCGCTGAAAGGTCGGTAGTGCAGGAAGTACTCGACCGCCTTGCCGAGATCGCGACCGTGGGCGAAACCGTCGGCCAGCTCGTCCACCGCGCCAGCGATCAGGAAGACCGCCAATGGGACCAGCATGACATCCATTCCCCAGATCAACCCACCGGCCAAAAAGGTCGCCAGTCCGATGAAGGTCCCGGCCAGGAAGCTCACGTTGTCGATCTTCTTGGTGACCACCAGGCTGATGAGCATGGCCAGGAAGAAAGCGGTGGAGAATCCCCCGTCCGCCACCATCACCCCTCCCATGATCAGACCGGAGAGCACGGCAAGTATCTTGGCGATCTTGATCGACCCGATGCTCTCATCATAGGCCTGGTCGATATACTTGATCGCCCCGCCAAGGAAAGCGTATGAGGATATCAGAACAGCTACGCGGAGGGGTATGTCCCCAACAACGGCTAGTGTCTCGAGCGTATGTATTACTCTCCCGAACTTTACCTGCCTTGGCGAGGCATCAGAGGGATTTTGTTTTATAAGCGTTGCGCTAAAAAAGGACGTCCGAACCGCTGCGAACGTCAAATGACGATAAATTACTACGATAACAAGCCCTCAAACCGCTTTTTTATCCTCTCCGATGAACAATTGTCGAACTTCGGTCATCCTTCTCGGAGCAGCCTTTTTTATTAACAGCGTAAAAGTTTGATATTAGACAAATAATAATTTAACACTGATAATTGGTGTCTGGGACTCAAAAAGTACTTATATACTACAAGCGAATCAAAAATCCCAGTCCCAGTGGGGATCGGAGGTGGTTTACCGATGGCAAAGAAACCGGAGAAGAAGGCGGAGCCCAAGAAGAAGAAGTAAAATCTTCTGATCTTCACCGATCTTTTACCATGCCAGGACAGACCGCCCTGGCGTCCTTTCCATTAATTTTTTATTTTTAAATAATGGTTCTGGCATCATCGGACATGTATGAAGTGGCGCTCCCACCTATCCATCGGTAAGGCAATCGCCGACGTGCTTGAACTGCCGCCAGGGGAGCGCAAGGCTTTTTTAGATGGGATCGTGGAGCCTGATCGCCATAAAGAGAGGGTGAACGGCCCCGGTTATTCCTACCGGGTGAGCCACCATCATCCGAGGCGCAGGGTGGTCATGCTCCACATCTGGATGGCCAGGAGGTCTTTCCTCAGGAACAACAGCTACCTTGGATACCGCCACCTGGGGATGGCCCTGCACTACCTCCAGGACAAATCCACCTCCAAAGGGTTTCTGGGCATGTCGCACGATAGACGGGAGGAGGCCTTGGCCGAGATAGCGGTGCCGGTCGAGGCCATCGAGAGGGGGTTCAAGAAATACCTGTCGTCCCCTGAGTTCGTCTCGAGGTCCCTGGAGCTGACCAAACCCCAGAAGGATGTCCATCAGATCATGGCCCAGGCTTCCTTCCGGTCGGCGGCGGTGGCCGCAGCGGTGACCGACCTCAGAAGACCGTCCAGCCTGGAGCAGAAGCTTCGGGATCTGCACCGGAGCCACCTGTTGGTTCATGTTCCCCTGGCCATAGGATCGCTCGCCATCGGCGCCTCGCTCTCCCTGGCCTGGTGGAACGCGATACCATTGGGCACCGCCGTCATCATATCCTTGATAGCTTTGATCAGGGACCGGCCATACCGCCAGCTCAACCGGGTCGCCTCGTGGCACGGCCTGAAAAGGCATTAAGGACGCACGAGGCGATTGTCATCGGCGATGTTCGAGATAGTCCCCGGCCACCAGAACCGATGGCGGACCATTCGCGAGGGCGAAGGCAAAGGTCCAGTGATCTACTGGATGAGCAGGGACCAGCGGCTGGAGGACAACTGGGCGCTGTACCACGCCTGGGCCAGGGCCAAGGAGGGCGGGCGGGCCCTGGGCATCGTGTTCTGCCTGGCACCAGAATTCCTGGGGGCCGGTCCCCGGCACTACCGTTTCATGCTGGAAGGTCTGGCGGAGAGCGTTAAGGCAGCGCAAGCTTCGGGAATGCCGTTCTTTCTGCTGAAGGGCGATCCGTCGGTGGAGGTGCCGCGTTTTCTGCGGGAATGGAAGGTATCGTTGGCGATAACCGATTTCGATCCCCTGCGCCAAAAATCGGAATGGAGGGCGCGGGTCATGGAAAGGAGCGACAGCGGGTTCGAAGAGGTGGACGCCCACAATATCGTACCGTGCTGGGTTGCCTCGCCAAAGCAGGAGTTCGCCGCCGCCACGTTCCGTCCCAAGATCAATCGCCATCTGCCGGACCGACTGGAGCACCTCCCACCCTTTCCGTCCAAGATCAATAGATGGCCAGGGGATACGGGAACGAACGATGTTGAGCAGGTTCTCGATATATACAAGAACGGGGCGGACGAAAGGTGGAATGGAGGATCTGTCCAGGCCGGCCGAGTTTTAGGCGATTTCATCCGCGAAAGGCTTCCTGGGTATGGCGAGAGGAGGAACGACCCCAACCTGAACTGGACATCTCAAATATCTCCCTACCTGCACTTCGGCATGATATCCGCGCAGAAGGTAGCCTTGACAGTGATGGCTGCCACCGCCCCCCGACCGGACAAGGAGGCCTTCCTGGAGGAGCTCATCGTGCGCCGGGAGCTCTCCGACAACTACTGCTTCTACAACCGCAAGTACGACTCGCCGGAAGGATTCCCGGCCTGGGCTCGGGCAACTTTGCGCGATCACCAGGACGACAAGCGGGATTACGTTTACACGGAGGAAGAGCTGGACAAGGCGAGAACTCACGATCCCCTGTGGAACGCCGCTCAGGTCCAGCTGACCACCGAGGGTAAGATGCACGGCTGGCTGCGCATGTACTGGGCCAAGAAGGTGCTGGAGTGGACCGAGACCTCGGCTGACGCCCTGCGCATAGTTAACTCGCTCAACGACCGCTACGAGATGGACGGGCGGGACCCGAACGGCTACGTCGGCGCGGCCTGGAGCGTCGGGGGAGTGCACGACAGGGCATGGGCCGAGCGCAGGATCTTCGGTAAGGTGCGCTACATGAACCTGAACGGGGCGTACCGCAAGTTCGACGTGGATTCGTTCGTTGAGAGATACGTCAACCCAGGTCGATGACCTTCCCCTTTTCAGGCAGAACGGTACGCACCGGGCAGAGCTCTGCGAACTTCTCTGGAAGAGCGCAATGCACCGGGACCGCCACTTCTGGGGATATCTTATTGACGACCTTCCATAGGTCCTCAACGGCCAGATGCCCGGAGCTGTGAAATCCCTCCTCGAAGTCCAGCGTCCCGTTCGTTTTCGACAGGCCGCGGCAATCGAACTTCATCAGTTCTATCCAGTTCATCAGCTTCTGCAGGTTGTCCGTCTGCCGCAGGTCGTAGGCCATGCTGTTGGAGTAGACGTAAGTTCCGCCGTTCCAATCCAGGTCGAGCAGTTTGGTCATGTCCCAGAACGAAAGGCACAGCATGTGCTCCTCCGGCTGCATCGCCACATCGTCAGGGTCGGTCACCTGCCACCCGTCCTCCCTGAGCTTCTCGACCTGGTCCCATTCCTTGTCAGAGAGCGATTGGTACACCCACAGCGAGTCCTTGCGCACGTTGCCGTCCACCTTGGCGATGCTCTGCAGGAGGGCCACGTCCTTATAGGTTACAACCATCCGCTTGCCGGTACGCTTGGCGATGTCTATGAAGGTGTCCAGGCGCTCGTAGTTCTTTGCGGAAAAGTCAGCTATGGTCAGACCGCGCCCCTCCTCGACGGCAGTCAGGCAGTTCTGGTGGACGATGTCCTCGGTGATCTCCCGCTCCGGCGCCGGGCGGCCGATCCTGGTGCCTTCGATGATCAGGGCCTTGGGGCTCAGCTCTTTAGCCTCGTCAGCAAAGCGGGCGGTGTCCTCCCCGTGGGCGCCGTGCATCCTGAGGTCTCCCGAATACACTATCCAGTCCCCCTCGCCCCGGCGCAGGGCGTAGGCCGTGGCTCCGTAGATGGAATGGTCCACCGGGAAGGCCTTGTACTCGATCCCGTTCAGCTCGCCGGAGCCTTCGGCCACGTCGCACATATCGCCCTTCTTCCAGCCCGGCTCGTCCTCCACCACCTTGCCGGTGAGAACCCAACGGCGCCCGCGGACGCCCTTGTCCTTGCCTTTGGAGGCGACCAGGACGCGCGGCTCTCCCTTCTTAGGCTCGCGGACCGCGTGGTCGAAGATATCGGTGGACATCTCCGACCGGCCGAGCTCGCTGGACGCCCGCAATATTGCGTAGGTCATGGGGCTGGCGATGATAGGTATGTCCTCCCGGAGAAAACCGGCATGCCCGAAGTGGTCCTGGTGGGCGTGCGATAGGAACAAAGCATCGACCCGGACCGGGGCCATCGCCGCCGGGAGGTCCAATGGGTAGAGGTCGGGCCGATAGCAGTCCAGAGGTGGCAGCATCCCCAATCTCAGATAGTCCTTGAGCCCCCGCCCGACGCGGGGGTTCACGAACTCGGAGCAATAACGGTTGTTGACGTCGAAGGGTTCCCCGAAATCCAGGAACGCGCCCCGGTCACCCAGGTCCACATGGACCTTGTTGCCTCCGACGACCCCCGCCCCACCATGCACAGTGATCTTCATGTGAACGCACTTCGAACGGGCTGGCAGGATTTATCCATATCCATCTGATTTCATGATCGCTACGGCTTCCTCATTCCAGGATGATGCACGGTCTTGACGGTAGAGACGGTCTTCCGTGGTTCACCACTTGCGGTCCACCATGTGCTGGTCCATGCGAACGTTGAGCAATTCCCGTTCCCTCTGGCCCTCCGCGTCAATGCGCACCTCGTGGTCGGTCCTGATGACCGCTCTTCGTCCGTCCAGCCCTCTATGGTCGAATCCGGATGGGCGGAGGAACGGAACGACGATAGATAGCATTAGTAAAATGAAACCTAGCACCCAAAGGAACAATGCGATGAAAACGTAGCTTGAAAAGATCTCATATCCGAATAAAAACGACGGTAAGGCAAGGCACAAGCATAAGATGCTTACCAGGATCCTCAAGGACCAGGTCGATCTCACGTTCATTGAAAATAATAGTTTTTAGGTCCTTATAAATCCATGGCTACGAAGGGAACCTAGCGCTCCGGTCACTTGAACCTGCCAAAGTACCGGCGGTCCACCCAGTAGCCGCTGAGGCCGATCCTGTCGCGCTCCGCATGGATCGCCCGATCGTTCTCCACCTGTCTCTCATGCTCGGTGCGAGAGCCTCTAGGTGCCGCTCCATCGTGGCCGTAATAACCATCTGGATGCCGGTAGAACCAGATGACGATGGCGGTCATGAAGCTAACTATGGCGAATGGCCAGATGATGAGGTCTCCCATCGGGGCCAGTGAGAAAAGGAACAGGCTGATCGCTATGAGCATGGCCGAAGCCACGAACCGCCACAGGAACCACCTCGACCTCGGGCCCATGAAGGACCGATTATCAGGTCAGACCTTAAAATCGACCCTACGCCAATTGACGGAACGATTCTGTCCGATATTCCCAATTTTCGGTTCTTCCTCGGGGACGGTCATTAGTTCCATCGGGCAGCCGGTCGTTCTGAAAAGACGAATATACGGCGAACGTATTGGAGGGTCATGGCAGCCATGACCTTCGCCCAGAAGGTGCTATCGAAGGCCAGCGGGAAGGAAGCTAATCCAGGCGACATCGTGTCGGCCAAGATCGACCTGGCCATGTCCCACGAGAACGCCGCCCTGGTGCTTCGTTCGTTCAAGGAGATAGGGGCCAAGGAGGTTTGGGACCCCGAGAAGATAGTTCTCCTCTTCGACCACCGCGTTCCAGCGAACACGACAAAGGCCGCTGAAGGTCACCAGTCGGTGCGCAACTTCGTTAAGGCGGAAATGCTGCCGAACTTCTACGATCTGCGCGAGGGCATTTGCCATCAAGTGCTGCCGGAGAAGGGGCACGTCCTACCCGGCATGCTGATCGTCGGTACGGACTCGCACACCACGACCTATGGTGCGTTTGGAGCGTTCTCCACTGGCATCGGCGCGACGGAGATGGCCGCGGTGTGGGCCACCGGCGAACTATGGATGAAGGTGCCGCAGACGTTCCGTTTCAATCTGAACGGTAAGCTGGACGATCCGGTCACCGCCAAGGACGTAATACTCCATCTCATTGGTAAGATGGGGGCGGATGGCTGCGATTACCGCTGCGCGGAGTTCGTCGGTCCGGTCGTGGATTCCATGTCCATTTCCGGTCGCATGACCATGTGCAACATGAGCATGGAGATGGGGGCCAAGGCAGGCGTCACGTTCCCGGACGAGAAGACCAGGGATTACCTAAAGGGGCGGACGTCCAAAGAATGGGTTCCTGTGACCTCCGACCAGGACGCCGACGTCGAGAAGGTATTCGACATGGACCTCACGGGACTGTCGCCGCAGGTTGCTTATCCGCATTCAGTCGATAACGTGAAACCGGTGGAGGAGATGACCGGCATACCGGTCGATCAGGCGGTGATCGGCTCCTGCACCAACGGAAGGGCGGAGGACCTGCTCGCCGCGGAGCGCATACTGCACGGTCGCCACATACCGGACAACGTGCGCCTGATAGTCGTTCCCGCTTCTCGTGAGGTCTACCTTTGGGCGGCGGACAGCGGGATACTCGCCTCCCTCGTAAGATCTGGTGCCATCGTCACCAATCCCGGCTGCGGTCCCTGCCTGGGAGCGCATCAGGGGCTTCTTGCCCCCGGGGAGAGATGCATAGCCACCACCAACCGCAACTTCCGCGGACGCATGGGCTCCCCGGAATCCGAGGTCTATCTCGCCTCCCCGGCCACCGTGGCCGCTTCAGCTCTCAAGGGGCAGATCGCCGATCCCCGGGAGGTGAGGGCGTGAAGGGCAAGGTCTGGAAGTACGGCGACCACGTCAACACCGACGTTATCATTCCCGGACGGTATTTGGACGATTACGACTTCAAGAACATGGCCAAGCACGCCATGGAGGACCTGGACCCCAAGTTCGCCAAGGACGTAAGTTACGGAGATATCATCGTGGCCGGGCGCAACTTCGGATGCGGCTCCAGTCGCGAGCAGGCGCCCCTTGCCCTCAAGCACGCCGGCGTGGGTGCGGTGGTCGCTATCAGCTTCGCCCGCATCTTTTACAGGAACGCCATCAACATCGGATTGCCCGTGATCGAATTCGACGCCACCGGAATGTTCGAGAAGGGGGACGTGGCGCTGATCAACATGGAGAAAGGCATAATAGTCAACGAGACCAGCGGTCGTACCAGCAGGTTCGAGCCGCTCCCTGCCTTCCTGTTGGAGATATTGAAGGAGGGCGGCCTGGTCCCCCATTCCGCCAAGAGGTTCCGCTAGGGCAAGGTATATTAAGGGGCAACGTTTGGGTGGGGACAAGGACGTTCCAGAAACTCCCCCTAAAACCCTCAAAAAGGATATCTGGCATGCTCCGCGCAGGTCGTGAAAAAATTTATAAGCCCCTCGCTAATATGGGGACACTCCCCCTGGTGGTGAATTCATGAAGTATACTAGATTTGAGAAGGCGCGCATAATCGGAGCCAGGGCACTGCAGATATCCCTAGGCGCGCCTGTGCTTCTCGAGATCCCCGAAGGGATGATAGATCCGATCACCATCTCCCAGTTGGAGTTCGACAAGGGAGTAATCCCGATAACTGTAAAACGCGACATATGAGGTTATTGAAATGAGCGACGAGTCCAAGACCGAGCTTCTCGTACCGGAGGACGTTTACCTTACCTCTGGTGTTCACATTGGCACCCAGCAGAAGAGTGCTGACATGAAGGATTTCATCTTCAAGGTCAGGACCGACGGCCTGTACGTCATGGACGTCAAGCAGACCGACGTCCGCATCAGGGCTGCTGCCAAGTTCCTATCCCGATTCAAGACCGACCGTATACTGGTCGTGTCCGCCAGGCAGTACGGACAAAAGCCGGTCCGGATCATGTCCAAGGCCATCGGGGCCATGTACTTCGAGGAAAGGCTCATACCCGGCTCCCTGACCAACCCGGTCCTCAGCCGCTTCATCGAGCCCGATGTGATCGTGGTCACCGACCCCGCCGCCGACCAGCAGGCCGTGGCGGAAGCGTTGAACGTGGGCATACCGATCGTAGCCCTCTGCGACGCCAACAACGAAACGAGGAACGTCGACCTGGTCATCCCGACCAACAACAAGGGTCGCCGCTCCTTGGCCTGTGTCTACTGGCTGCTTACCCGCGAGATCCTGAAGGAGCAGGGCAAGCTACTCAGGGACGAGGACTTCAAGCTGGGCATCGACGACTTCGAAGCCAGCCTTTAAACCCCAACCCTTTTAACCCTCTTTCTCTTATTTTCATTCATGGTCCGCCGGGCGGCCGTCGCCGGTCAGTTCTATTCATCGTCCAAGAGCGCCTTGATCAAGGAGATCGAGCGCTGCTTCCTTTCGCCCCTGGGTCCTGGAAAACTACCTGTGGTAGTAAAAGATGGGCCGAGGAGGATCGCCGGGGCGGTGGTTCCGCACGCTGGCCTGATCTTCTCGGGTCCGGTCGCCGCGCACGTCTATGCGGAGATGGCCGCTGACGGTATGCCGGAGACGGTGGTCATCATCGGCCCGAACCACACCGGCTACGGCAAAGCGGTCTCGGCGAGCAGTGAGGACTTCGAGACACCCCTGGGGGTGATGAGGTCGGACCGGGACATCGTTTCCCACCTGAAAGGAGTGGTGGAGATAGACCGGGCCGCCCATTTGTACGAGCACAGCCTGGAGGTGCAACTTCCCTTCTTGCAGTATCTGGACCCGGAAGTGAAGGTCGTACCGATCGTGATGGGACGTCAGGACATCATCATGGCCAAGGAGACCGCTAAGGTGCTCCGGGAGGCCTGCGCCGGGAAGGACGTTGTCATACTGGCATCATCGGACTTCTCCCATTATCTCCCGGCGGAGGAGGCCAGAAAGAAAGACGAGATGGTCCTGGAGCGCATAATGCGTTTGGACGCGGAAGGCGTTGTGGACGTTGTGGAGAAGAACGACATAAGCATGTGTGGCTACGGTCCGGTCGCCGCCATGATGATGGCTTGTGGGGGAAACAAGGCCAGGCTACTTCATTACGGCAATTCTGGCGACGTTAGACCGATGGGAGAGGTGGTTGGTTACGCCGCGGCGGTCGTGGAGAAATGACCGTACCTTCGATGTTATAAATATATATCAAACGGCATATACACACGAGCCCCCAGAGGGGCTTGTCAAAGGGAGAGATTCACATGGACGGAACAAAGACGTGTCCTTACTGCGGGAAGTTGGCCAACGCCGACGCCCAGTTCTGTCAGGGTTGCGGAAGGAGCATAAGCTCCCCGCCTCAATATTCTGAGCAACCGCCTCAGCAGTACCAGCAGCAGCCCCAGAACTATCAGCAACCGCCTCAGCAGAACCAGCCCCCTCAGCAGGGTGGATGGCAGCAGCCCGCACCCGCTTACGGGGCGCCGGCCTACGGAGCGCCCGCACAGCCTTACGGCCAATCGTACGGCGGAGCCAAGGGGCAGATCGCCGGAGCGATACAGAACCGCGGAATGACCGACGATATAATGAGCGGCATCTGGATCTTGTGGCCGGTCCTGGCGATCGTATTGGGTGTGGTCATCATCATTGCGCTGACCATCCTTATCGGCCTAGTAGGTCTCATCATCGGTGGGATCGTAACCCTAGTGCTTTACTGCGTACTGAACTACAAGCTCCTTAAGCGGATGGACGAGCACCGCAAGCGCGAGATGGCGCTACGCATGGCCATCATATCCTACCTAAAGGAGAAGGGAGCCGAGACCCAGAGGGCCCAGCTCATAGCGAACGAGATATCCGCTCTGGAGAGCATCAATCAAGAAGCTATGTACAAGGAGAAGGAGAGGACCCCGGTCCTATGGGCCTTCCTGAGCCTTTTCCCGATCATAAACTACATTGTGATGTACTTCCTGGCCGAGTACCCGTTCGACCACGACAAGCGGTGGCACGCCTTCACCCAGTACACCCAGGCCGCCTGCCAGAAGTTGGGGATAAACGTCATGACCCCCTCCTGGAGCACCATCAAGGAGAGGCCGAACGTACTGTTGTTGATACTGACTCTGCTGCTCGGTATCGTGGCCTTCATCTGGTACTACTTCATCATCAAGGACCTCAACGATCACTTCACCGCGCAGTGGCAGTTCGAGGACCAGCTGATGGCGCAGCTCCGGTGAAGAAAAGAAAAAAAGGTTTGGGAAAGAAACCTCTTCCCCTTTTTCTTATATTTTTCTCATCCTGCCGAGCACCGGCTCGTACACGAACCCCTTGTCCAGGAGCGAGTTGGCTATGGAGTCCATCTCCTCGCGCTCGATGCCCTGGGACTTAGCCTTCTGCACCACTTCGTCCCAGGCCGCGCCCTTCCCGGAGTCGAGGCTCTCGATCATGGACAGCACGAGCGCTTCCTTGTCCACGTCGTCCTGCTCCTCCTCGATGTCGATCTCCTCCGGAGCGGTCGATTCGTGAGGCACGTCAGGCCCGGTCTGGTATTCCGGCAGCAGAAACTTCAGCGCGTCGGACACCATGCCCTTGTAGCGGGAGATGTCTTCCGGACGATAGTGCGCCAGGCTGTGCACGGTGCCTTCGGCCAATGGCCTGGAGAAACCGATCTGCATCAGCTTCTCGACGGTCGGTTCCACAAGCTTCATAGCCTCCTCCATGGCCGATATGCGGTCCATGGTGGCCTTGCAGGTCTCGAGCACCCATCCATCACGTACTGACGCCTCGACCTTTCCGACCCTTTCCGGACGGATCGACACGTACATCTTGCCCTCCTCCGGCGAGTACGTGCGGAACTTACCGACCACTGCTACGAAGCAGGGCGGCTGCAGCTTGGCCAAGGCCATTGCCGCTTCCGGCTGGTATTGCCCGGCGGTCATGTAGAACGTTCCCGTAGGGTCGGTGATCTTGGCCCGCCACACCGGCTCGTTCTCGTTACCTACGTTATCGTTGTCCGTGAGGACGCCGACAATGAAGACACGGTTGATCTTCGCTCCCAGTGGGGATATGAGGTAGGAGGGGGTCTTCTCGCCCTCTCCCTTCATCTCCAGGCTGGAGGAGTTGAACTCTGCCGCAAACACCCTCCAGGCGACCTCCCTGGACATCACTGGAATCCCTCCATATCGGCAAGGAGCTTGGCGCCCTCCTCCCTCACGTCGATCTCCAGGAACCTGGCGTCCCTTGCGATGAGCATCGGTCCGAAATCGTCCGAGCGGACCATCCCCCGCACCTCCAGGGTCCGGGCGAACATCTTCTCCTCGGCCATCTCCTTGACGGCCTCAGGGTTGCGCTCGTCGGTGGTGATCTTCACCGCCTCCTCAATGCTGATGTTCAAGAGCTGTTCGGTAAGCTCCTTTCCGAATATTACGCTCATGGAGGAGGTCCCATCGTCCAGGATGGCCTTGATCCTGAGGTCGTCGGTCCCCTTGACCTTGCCGTGCACGCGGCAGGTGCTCTTCTGCAGCACCCGGCGGCAGTCGGGGCAACGCATGACCAGTCCGCTTCCCTCGCGCACGTCGACCATGGTTCCCCGAACGACCACGTCCATGGCCCCTCCGGACAGCTCCACGTCCTCCAGCGTCCTTACTTTGGGGACGCTGCTGGTCATATCGCCGAGGGTGCCCTTGGCCAGTACCTGGATATCCGCCTTGTCGCCGAGGTTCAGCTTGGGCATCCCCTTCCAGCTCTTGACGTAGGCGCCGACTATGCGCACCTCGTCGCCGTCCTTCAGCTCGGCATCCTTCCAAACGGTGAGCTCCGCGCTCCCCGTGTCGTCGCTCAAAACCCCGGTAACGATGGTCTTCTTCTCCCCGGAGGCGGTGATCTCCCGCTTCTCGGGCTTGCTGACCTTGCCGGAGATGACCACGTAGTTCATCCCATCGGCCAGGTCGGCTACCTTGACCTCGGCGGAACCGCCGCCGGACGGCATGTCCGCGACGTCCAGGATCTCCTCGGACTCCTCGACCGAGGCCCGGTTCCCAAGGTTCAGCTGCGGGACCCCCTTGTACTCCTTGGTGTAGGCGTTCCTTATGAGAATGGTGGAGCCCTGCTTCAGTTGCACGCTCTCCGTCTCCCAGACCGTATATTGCACCCGTCCCGACTCGTCGGCCATGTACCCATATACGATGCTCTTGTGAGCCCCGCCCACCTCTATGGTCTTGGGGTTCACGGTGAGGACCTTCACCAGGAGGTCCACCGACTGCTCGTCCCCGGTCAGATCGGCCACGCTCTTGCGCCCCGATCCGTCCCCGACCGAGTCAGGGTTACCGCCCATCTTCTTCAGTATGTCCCTCTTGGCCCATTCCAACGAGACCCGGTAGAGATTGACGTACTTCTCCAGCTCTTCTGCGATCTTGTTCTTGTCTGCTTTATCCCCGAGCACCCTGGTAAGTTCATCCACGTGGGGTGCGAGTTCTTCTCTGTCCATTTCAATGCCTCCGTTCCTTAGTTAATAAGGCAGCCCATTATGCCCGTTACGTTTAATAGCATTATTCACCGAGGATTGAAAATGAAAGACCGGAAGGTAAAGAACCAATGATGCCAGTAAAAAAGGAATGATGCCGGGAGCCGTTGAAAATGGCTCACTCGGTGAAGGTCTCGCCGCGCTCGTACTTCTCCTTGAGGTGGGAGATGAGTATGTCGCGGTTGTTGCGGAGATGCGACTCGTACCAGGCGAGGACGACATCGGCTAGCTTCTCGTGGAAGCGGTCCATATCGAATTTGGAGAGCGGAGAGTCGAAAACAACGAACTGCCCGAATATCCGCTTCCATCCGGCGTACTTGTAGTAATGCTCCCCCTCGCAATAATCGAAGACCATGCGCATGTAGGGGGTGGAGTCCACGGCGTAGTACATGACCTTCAGGGAGTCGCCCATGCGTCCTTGGGTCTGGGTGCGGTCCACGAGCTGCACGCGGTTGACCGCCTCGAAGTCGTACTCGTTCTTGAACTTCCACTTGAGCGGGAACTCCTCGAACTGGGCGAACTCGCTGTACGTGGGTTCCATGTTCAGTTGGACATTGATGCGGGAGAACCGGTTCAGGACGTTCCAGAAATCTCCGATTATGGCCCGGTTGATCGTGGTCTTCTGGAAATTGATCTCTTCTTTGTCCTTGGAGATGGCATCGGTTCGGGCCGAAAGCTCGGCGTCCAACTTGGCGAACCAATCTTCGTCCTTTACCTTACCAACCTTCTTTTCTGGAACCATTGGAGTCTCCTCTGGCATAATCTCCATACAACCATAAAAAGATATCTCATTCCTATAATAACCCAGCATCGTAGCTGGCGGTCAAAACCATCAAGATAAGCTTTTCTAATCGAATGGCATAATCCGGCCGATGGACATAGTCGGGGGTCTGACCTCGTTCCTTGAGCAGGTTCAGGGCGACCCTTTGGTCTATTCCGTGATCTTTTTCTTCTACATCATCGCCGCTACGCTATTCCTGCCCGTGCCGGTGGAGCTGATGCTCTTCCTGAGCCCGGCCACCCCCTTCCTGCTCAAGGCCATCCTCCTTGGTGTCGGAAAGGCGGTCGGCAGCATCATCGTCTTCTACATCGGGATGAACGTGGAGAAGCCCATAAACATACTGACCAGGAAATGGGGCTTCTTCCGCATGGTGGTCAACTTCAGCAAGTGGTTGGTGGAAAAGCTCGGATATTTCGGCCTCTATCTCATACTCAGCGTTCCAATTATGGTGGACACCGTTCCGGTGTACCTGTTCTCCATCTTCCGCAAGGACCGCTGCGACCGCGATCTACGCCTTTTCGCCCTGACCAACCTGGCCGCCGGGGTGACCAGGGCTGGGATAGTGTACTTGGCGGTGACCGAACTAGGTATGGGCTATCTGTTTGGCCTTTAGAAAGGTTTATATCTCTCAAGAAAATTTTGAGGTAATGGTCCCGAAGAACAAGATACTCAAGATCCTGGACGAGTACGACAAGAACAAGCTCACCGTGGCCACACTCTGTTCTCACTCCTCGTTGCAGATCTTCAACGGGGCCAAGAAGGAAGGCTTCCGCACTCTCGGTCTAACGGTCAAGGACAATTTCCGCTACTACGACGCGTTCCCTCTCGGCCGGCCGGACGAATTCATGAAGCTTGACAGCTACGCCGACCTTCTGGATAACGTCGACGAGCTGCTGGCTCGCAATATAATCGTGATCCCTCACGGCTCCTTCGTGGAGTACATGGGCACCGACAAGTTCGAGAAGATGCCCGTTCCCACCTTCGGCAATCGTAACGTGCTCAGATGGGAATCTCACCGGGACAAGATGAGGGAATGGCTGGAGACGGCTGGAATTGCGATGCCCAGGGTCATTGACGACCCGAAGACCATCGACCGGCCGGTGCTCGTCAAGTACAACGGTGCGAAGGGCGGCCGCGGTTTCTTCATCGCCAAGGACTACCCGGAGTTCAAGATGGGACTGGACATGGAGCAGGACTACACCATCCAGGAGTACATCCTGGGCACCAGGTACTACCTGCATTACTTCTACTCCCCGATAAAGAAGGACGGGTTCCGAGTGGGCGACGGCTCCCTGGAGCTCATGTCCATGGACCGCCGCGACGAGAGCAATATAGACGAACTGTACAAGCTCGGGGCGTCCGAGGAGCTCAAGAAGCTCGGGCTGTTCCCGTCGTTCGTGGTCACCGGCAACGTTCCCGTGGTCATTCGGGAGAGCCTCCTGCCCAAGGTGTTCGACATGGGCGAGCAGGTGGTCAAGCGCTCCTACGAACTGTTCGGAGGCATGATCGGGCCGTTCTGTCTGGAGGGAATAGTCACGGACAAGCTGGAGTTCAAGGTGTTCGAGATATCATCGAGGATAGTGGCCGGTTCCAACCCGTTCATCTCCGGCTCGCCCTACTCCGACCTCACCGAGGAGAACATGAGCACCGGTCGCCGCATATCCCGGGAGATCAAGAACGCGGTGCTGACCGACAGCATGGACAAGGTCATCTCTTAAAAAATAGCATGAGCGGCCGGGGGATCCCCCCGGCCAATAATTTTTATTAAGGTTTACCAGCCGCGTTCCTGCATGCGCTGTTCCTTGGCCAGGGTGGAGATCTCGATGCCGTGCATGGCCTCCCCAAGTCCCCTGGACACCTCGGCGATGACCTTCGGGTCGTCGAAGTGGGTCACAGCCTCAACTATGGCCTTGGCGCGTACCGCTGGGTCGGTGCTCTTGAATATGCCCGAACCGACGAACACGCCGTCCGAACCGAGCTGCATCATGAGCGCCGCGTCGGCCGGGGTCGCGATGCCACCGGCGGCGAAGTTGATGACCGGCAGGCGCTGCATCCCGGCGACCTCCTTGACCAGATAGAAGGGGGCCTCGATCTGCCTGGCGATTACCGCGAGTTCGGCATCGTCCTTGCCTTTCAGCTCGCGCACCTTGCCCATGATGATCCTCTGGTGGCGAACGGCCTCGATGATGTTGCCCGTTCCGGGCTCGCCCTTGGTCCGGACCATGGCCGCTCCCTCGTCGATACGCCTGAGCGCCTCTCCCAGGTCCTTCGCCCCACACACGAACGGCACGGTGAATCCCTTCTTGACCACGTGCATGAACGGATCGGCCGGGGTGAGGACCTCGGACTCATCGATCATGTCGACTCCCAGGGACTCCAGCACCTGCGCCTCCACAAAATGTCCGATGCGGCACTTGGCCATCACCGGAATGGTGACCGCGTCCATTATCTCCAGCACCTTGACCGGGTCGGCCATCCTGGCCACACCGCCCTGTGCCCGTATGTCCGCCGGGACCCTCTCCAGGGCCATGACGGCAACCGCGCCAGCTTCCTCGGCGATCCTGGCCTGCTCGGCGTTGGTGACGTCCATGACCACTCCGCCCTGTTGCATCTTGGCGAACCCGCGCTTCACCAGCTCGGTGCCGTGGCGCAGTCCGGATAGGTCCAAATTGAATGACATTTAGCTCACCAAATCGGCTTACCTGCAGGGGTTTATTTATCACTTTTCCCAAGCTGCCCCAGTTAAGTTGGCAAACGGCTCTCAGAAAAGCATATAGACATTGCGCTCGTTCAACGGCTCGATGTTCGCGAAAAGGATGGAGAACGTCCTCGAGTCTGGCACGGTCAAGATAGCCAACCTGGTCAGCAAATTGAAGGAGGAAGGGGCGGACATCATATCGTTCTCCATGGGGGAACCGGACTTCCACACCCCAGACAACATAAAAGAGGCCTGCGTACGCTCGCTGGCCAACGATTTCACATACTACACCCCCTCGGCTGGAATTCCTGAACTGAGGAAAGCCATCGCCGAGAGGTGCCGCAGCCTGAACAAGATACCTTGCGAGGCGTCCAACGTTCTGGTCACCCCGACCAAACAGGCCATATTCATGACCATGCTGGCCATGGTCGACGACGGGGACGAGGTCATTGTCCCGGACATCGCCTGGGGCACTTTCGAAGCATGCGCCCATCTGGCCGGCGGCAAGGTGCGCCACGCCAAGCTCTCCGTCGAAAAGAACTTCCGCCTGACCCCGGAAGCGGTGGCGGAAAGGATCACCAGGCGCACCAAGCTGCTTGTCCTAAACTCACCATCCAACCCCTGCGGGGCGGTCCTGACCAAGGACGACGTGAAAGGCATCGCCGATCTGGCCAAGGACCACAACCTATACGTCCTGGCGGACGAGATCTATAACCAGCTGGTGTTCGAAGGGGAGCATACTTCCATATCCTCGCTGGACGGAATGTTCGAGCGGACCATCACCGTGGACGGTTTCTCGAAGACCTACGCCATGACCGGCTGGAGGGCCGGTTGGGCCGTCGCCCCGAAGAACATATTCAAGGAGCTAAACAAGCTCCAGACGCAATCCATCACCTGCGTCACCTCCTTCGTTCAGCAAGCCTGTCTGGAAGCCCTGCAGGGACCGCAGGATTCCGTAACGCTCATGAAGAAGGAGTTCAAGGCCAGGCGGGATCTCGTCCACTCGCTCATGAAGGACATTCCCAGCCTGAACTGCCCGATGCCCAGCGGGGCCTTCTACATGATGCCTTCGTACGATTTCGACATGAGCTCGGAGGACATGGCCGCCTATCTCTTGAAGGAGGCTCACGTCGCCGTTACGCCCGGATCGGCCTTCGGGCCGGCCGGCGAGGGTCGCTTCCGTCTCTCCTACGCAGCCAGCCGCGAGAACATCAAGGAAGGCATGTCCCGGGTCAAGGATGCCCTGGCAAGATTGTGATCAATCCGGCGGCAGAAGGTTCGGGATGCCGTCCTCGATGACGTAAACGGCCTTGCATCCGTGGCACACGAGCTTTCCTTCCACGACCTCTCCAGCAGCCTCTCTTTCCACCTGCAGTTCAAGGGGATGGTGCTTGCAGGCCGGGCAGGCCAGGATATCAACGAGGTCCTTCTTCATCGTTCGTTCAAGGGCGAGCGCGGATATCAACCTTTCATCATGTCTGGTCGCTAACTATTTATTTGGTCCTCCGCATCGAGCGGCCCGGAGAGATTCACATGCGCCGAATTGACCTCAGGAGCGACACGTTCACCCTGCCTTCCAAGGAGATGCTGGACAGCATACCATCCGCCGATCTGGGCGACGACGTGGAGGCGGAGGACCCCACAGTGAACCAGCTACAGGACCTGGCCGCGAGCATGTTCGGCACCGAGGCCGCGCTGCTGGTCGCGAGCGGCACCATGGGCAACCTGGTGTCCTTGATGGCACACTGCCGCCGGGGCGACGAGGTCATCCTGGAGTCAGAGGCGCACATCTACTATTACGAGCTGGGCGGCATGTCCGCCATCGTGGGTGCCATGCCCTACCTGGTCAAGGGGCAGCGGGGCAAGTTCACCGCCGAGCAGTTGGAGGCGGCGATCAGGCATCCGGACCTGCACTATCCGAACACCCGCCTGGTGTGCATTGAGAACACCCACAACCGCGGGGGCGGTATCGTCTGGACCCCAAGGGAAGTGGAGGCGGTGGCCAAGGTCGCTCATGATCACGGGCTCAAGGTCCATTGCGACGGCGCCAGAATATTCAACGCCGCCGTGGCCTTGGATGTCGATGTAAAGGAGTACATGAGGCACCTGGACAGTCTGAGCTTCTGCCTCTCCAAGGGACTGGCCTGCCCGGTCGGCTCCGTGGTCGTCGGGAACAGGGAGTTCATCGAGGAGGTCCGCCGCAACCGCAAGATGGTCGGCGGCGGCATGCGCCAGGCTGGGATAATCGCCGCCCCGGGCATAATCGGCCTGCAGAAGATGGTAGGACGGTTGAAGGAAGATCACAGCAACGCCCGCCGCCTGGCCGAAGGGCTGAACGAGATACCTGGCATCAAGGTGGACATGGAGGCGGTGCAGACGAACATCGTTCTGGCCGACATCACCGGCACCGGCTGGGACGTGGACTATTTTGTCAATAGGGCCTGCAAGATCGGTGTCCAGGTCTTTGAGTTCGGGGCGACCAAGGCGCGTTTCGTGACGCATTACGGCATAGACGAGCAGGACGTGGATGACGCTTTGGCCCGACTTCGCCGCCTGTTGGAACGCTAGCCCATGGAAACCTATTTCATCTCTGGTTTTCTACCCTCTCAGGCCGCGATCATCAGGACCGCAAGGTCTGTCGGTTTGGCGGCAGAGAAACCATATCGAGCGATGCGCATTCACAACGAGGGATCAATTTGAGAAGAAGGCTTTTCACGGTAGGTCCGGTGGAGGTGTTCCCGGACACGCTTAATTCCATGAACAGGGGAATGATGGTCCACCGGGGCAAGGACTACCAGGACCTGCAGCACGGCGTCGTCGAGAAGATACGCAAGGTGCTGGACATCGACAGTGAGGTCTATCTCGCGCCCGCCTCCGCGTCCGGGTTCCTGGAGGGGTGCGTGCGCAGCGCCGTGGACGTCAAACTGGCCGGTCTTTCCAACGGCTCCTTCGGCGACCGCTGGCAGCTCATAGGCCAGGAGAACGGCAAGCAGGTGCAGAAGATCAACGGCGAATGGGGCAAGGCCCTCCGCGCCTCTCACCTGGCCGGAAAGCTGGAGAAGGACGTGGAGGCCGTCACGTTCGTATCCAACGAATCGTCCACCGGTGTGCTGAACCCGGTCGAGGAGATAGTCGACGAGATACGGAAGCAGAGCGAGGCCCTGATCATGGTCGACGGCGTCACGTCGGTGGGCGCGGTGGACCTGAAGCTTCGCAAGCTGAACCTGGACGCCCTGGTCTTCGGAAGCCAAAAGGCGTTGGCGTTGCCTCCGGGACTGGCCGTGGTGTGCGTTTCCCCGCGTCTCATGGAGAAGGCGGCCAAGGTCAAGAACCGCGGCTACTACCTGGACCTGGTCCAGTACAAGAAGCTGGCCGACAAGGACCTTCCCCTGACCACACCCCCAGTTTCATTGATGTACGGTCTGGACTACCAGCTGGACAAGATCCTGAAGGAGGGCGTGCAGCAGCGTTACGAACGCCACCAGCGCATGGCCGACATGGTCCGGAGCTGGGCGATGAAGCGCCTCGGCCTCTACGCCGAGGACGGTTTCCGTTCCAACACCATCAGCGTGATCAAGCTCAACGGCATGGACTTCAAGGACTTTGACAAGCGGCTGAGGCAAAAGGGATTTGAGGTCTCGCCCGGATATGGGAACGTAAAGGACGAGACGTTCCGGATCGGCCACATGGGCGATCTGACGGAGAAGGACATCCAGGACCTCCTGGACGTCATGGACGAAACGATGGAGGAGATGAAATGAAGCTTTTGGTAACCGACGAACTGTCCCAGGAAGGCCTGGAGATGCTGACCAAGGACTCCGGGGTCCAGGTCGACGTGAAACCGAAGCTCCCGCACGAGGAGCTGCTCAAGATCATCGGGGAGTATGACGGTCTGATCGTCCGCAGCGGCACCAAGGTCACCGCCGAGGTCATCGAGGCCGGTAAGAAGCTGCGTGTGGTCGGCAGGGCTGGCGTGGGCGTTGATAACGTTGACGTGGACGCGGCCACCCGCCGCGGCGTGCTGGTCATGAACACCCCCGCCGCCAACATCATCTCCGCGGCGGAGCACACCATGGCCATGATGTTGACCTTGGCAAGGAACATCCCCCGCGCCGATGCTTCCGTTAAAGCAGGCAAGTGGGAGAGGAGCAAGTTCACCGGCGTGGAGCTGATGGGCAAGACCCTCGGCATCGTCGGTATTGGCCGCGTCGGCGGCGAGGTGGCCAAGAGGGCCAAGTCCTTCCAGATGAAACTGGTCGGCTACGATCCGTACATCTCCCAGGAACTGGCCGTGAAGCTGGGCGTTCGAATACTGCCATTGGACAAGGTCCTGGAGGAAGCTGATTTCATAACCATACACACTCCGCTGACCCCGACCACCCATCACCTGTTGGGCAAGGAGCAGCTGGCCATGCTGAAGCCCTCCGCCCTCATCGTCAACTGCGCCCGCGGCGGCATCATAGATGAGGACGCTTTGTACGAGGCGCTGAAGGAGAAGACCATCGCCGGGGCTGCCCTGGACGTGTTCGAGGACGAGCCGCCCAAAGGTTCCAAGCTGCTCACCCTGGACAACCTGGTGGCCACGCCTCACCTGGGCGCTTCCACGAAGGAGGCCCAGGAGAAGGTGTCCATAGAGATGGCCGAGCACGTCAAGATGTTCCTGGTGGACAACAAGATCACCAACGCCGTGAACGTGCCGATAAGCCGCGTGGATCCGAAGGTCGCGCCGTTCATCGGGCTGGCCGAAAGGCTAGGCGCCTTCTGCGTTCAATTGTCTGATGGGCCCGTGAAAAAGATAGAGGTGGAGTGCCACGGCGAGATCGCCAACCTGGACACCCGCATGGTCACCGTCTCGGCCATCGTCGGGGTTCTTTCCATGGTGGTTGGGCAGAACACCAACATCATCAACGCCAGCAGCATCGCCAGGGAGAAAGGCATCCAGATCGTGGAGACCAAGGTGGACGAGAGCAGCCACTACACCAACATGCTGGTGCTGCGCATATCCTCCGACGGGCACAAGGCCGAGGTTCGCGGGACCGTATTCCCGTCCGACCAGTTCCGCATCATCGGGGTGGACGAGTTCGACCTGGACATGCCATTGGAGGGTGATTTCCTGTTGACCAAGCACCACGACATGCCCGGCATGATCGGCAAGATCGGGACACTGCTCGGCAAGAGGGACATCAACATCGCCCGCATGGGCGTCGGCCGCGCCGACAAGGGCGGCGACGCTCTGATGCTGATATCCGTGGACCAGGAGGTCGGAAAGGCGGTGGTGGCGGAGTTCCGCGCGCTGCCGAACTTCCATGACGCCCGCTCCATAGTGCTGAGCCACATGCGCACCCGGGAATACATGAACATCTGAGCCCGGGAAACGCCTTTCCTCAATTCCTTCTCAACTTTTCCTCAACGCTGCGCACCTTGCGCTCCATGTCCGCCGGGCGGTCCCTCCGGTTAGTCGATCTTTATGCTCGTGACCACCCTCTCGCTCATCCGCAATACCTGAAAATGACAGGTCATTATGGTGGCCATGACCTTCCCCCCGTCCCCCTCAAGAACGGTCCCCATGGGCGTCAATTGGTGCTTCAGCCCGCTATCTCTCACGATCTTCAGGCACTCCGCGACGAATGGGCTTAGGCTCACACCCGCCCCCACCGGCACGATAGAGAACTCGGCGATCAAATTGCTCACCTTTCATCAATCCCGTTCTCCTGGGTCAAGTACTTTATCCTCGGTCAAATATATATTATGTATTAATTATTAAATTCTGAGGAGGCTGCCAAGCGATCTTTGAGGTTCGGAATTTTTAAAAAAGTATAAATAGCTAATAAGGGGTGAGAAAATCTTAATCGCATATTGTCTTCACTATGCACTGAGGGATTTCTGAATGAAAAGTGTCAACAAGGAAAAATCTCGTTCTTTTCCGTTGGAAGGTAAGGGAGCCCGGAAGTCTGTTCCCTACGCCATCATGGACGATGTGAACGCCAGCGGTTTGGACGGTTTGGGTGGCCAGGGGGCAAAGGGTGTGGAAGCTTCTTTTGAGATATGTTTTGATGGAAAATGCACGACCTTGACCGTGGAGGACCTAACTCGGGCCATTAAGAACGGCATCGACCGGGAAGGCCTTCCTGATGAGCAGGCCAGAAGAATGGCCCAGCACGTCTTGAACTTCTTCGGCTACAGCGAAAGGATCATCGACAACATCCTGGAGCCCGAGGACCGGGACGCCTTCTATCAGCTGGAGGACACCGGCATACTGACCACCGAGCGGGAGGAGACCACCCTGTACGACGGCAGGGAATGGCGCATTCATTACTGGCTGTTCCGCAAGGAGAGAATATTCCAGCTTATCAACACCGGCGTGGGCGATGGCATTTGCGAGGCAAATGACTACGACTGCTATGCCGATCCTTCGACCTGGCAAAGGACGAACTAGGCCGAAGGCAAGGGTCCACTTTCAATGGGCCCGGGGCAACAATTTTTATTAGCCCTCAGTTCTGACACGGCGTGGAGCTATTCCCTTATCCTCCCCGCCCCAATCAGGCCGAGTTCGTGCGCTCCGTCGAGAAGACCACGCGCGAAGGGAGCCACCTAGTACTGGAGAGCGGCACCGGAAGCGGCAAGACGGTCTGCGCTCTGTCCGGGGCATTGCAGACCGCCCTGGCCACCGGGAAGAAGGTCCTTTATCTCACCCGCACCAACTCCCAGGAGAAGCAGGTCATCCTGGAGCTTAGGAAGATCAATGAGAAGGCGCCCGTTTTCGGCGTGGCCTTGCAGGGCCGGCAAGGCACCTGCCCCCTGGTCCGGCGGGACAAGGAACTGAGCGCCGGGACGCCCGAAGAACTGTCCAAGATCTGCCGGGACAAACGGAGAAAGGTCCTCGAGGACCGTCCGGGGGGATGCCGCTTCTTCAAGGGCCTGCAGGACCTGGACATGGAGCAGTTCCTCGAGCATTGCAAACGCAAGCTTTACACGGCCGAGGAGCTCATCGATCATTGCGACTCGCTGAACATCTGCCCCCACGAGGTGATGAAGGAACTCGCCCGCGAGGCCAGGGTGGTGGCCGCACCGTACGCCTACTTTTTCGTGCCCTTCATCCGCAACTCCCTATTGGACTGGATGGACTGCCCCATAGAGGACGCCCTGCTCATAGTGGACGAGGCGCACAACCTGCCCGACTACACCAGGGAGATAGAGAGCTTCCAGCTCTCCCGATACATTTTGGAGGCGGTGCTGAAGGAGGTGGAGGAATACGGCGATCCGGAAATTGGTAAGGGGGTCAGCCTGAACGATGTGCGTACGGAGTGCTCCAAACTCCTAGAGGAGGCGATCCAGGACTACCTTATCGACGAGGACGGGCTCATTCCGCCTTCGTTCCTGGAGGAAGGTCTGATGACCGCCTTCACCTGCACCTCCCGCTCCCTGCAGGCCATGGCCAAGCTGATCATGGAGCAGGGGGAGATCATAAGGGAATCCCGTTTCGCCCAGGGGCGGCTTCCACGATCTTACACCTTCTCCCTGGGGTCGTTCCTCTCATACTGGTCCACCTTGGACGAGGAGTGCTTCGTCAAGCTGGTCGTCGGCGGGGACAATCCCTGCCTCAAGGCTTACTGCATCGATCCGGTGGTGACCACGTCCGCCCTGCTCAACTGCGGCGGCAGCGTGCACATGTCCGGCACCCTGGCGCCTTTGAACGAGTACCGCGATTCCATCGGCCTTCCTTACGATTCGGCCACCGTGACCTTCCCCTCCCCGTTCCCCAGGGAGAACCGGAAGGTGTTCTATGTGGAGGACGTCTCCACCAAGTACGAGGAGATGCAGTCCTCACCGGAGATGGTGGAGATCATGGAGGACCACGTGGTCCAGGTGTGCAACGGCGTCAAACGGAACACCGTGGTGTTCTTCCCGTCATACTCGCTCATGGACCGATTCCTCGATGATGGCGTTTCCCGGCGCATATCAAGGAAGGTGTACCTGGAGGAGCGGGGCATGCCCCAGCTGGAGCTGATGGACGTGGTGACCCGCTTCAAGAAGCTGGAGGAGAACGGCCAGGTGCTCTTCGCGGTCATGGGCGGCCGCATCAGCGAGGGGATAGACTTCCCAGAGGACGAGCTGGAGCTGGCCATAGTGGTCGGCATACCCTATCCCAGGCCGACCGCCAAGCAGCGGGCCCTAATGCACTATTACGAGCTGAAGTTCCGCAAGGGATGGGACTACACCGTAAAGGGACCGGCCATACGGAAGATGCAGCAGTCCATCGGCCGTCTCATCCGAACGGAGAGGGACGTAGGCGCGGCGCTGGTCCTGGACAGGCGCATAACCCAGTTCGCCGACCGGTTGGACCTGGTGCCGACCGAACATCCACTGCAGGACATCCAGGCCTTCTTCCGGGAGCGGGGAAGGTAGAAAGGTTGATAACCGACCGGATGGATTCGCGCCTATGGACATCCCCCTGCTGGTCCTCGTGGGATTCTGGCTAGTACTTCCGTCAATGATCCCTAATTCGGCCGCCACCATATTCGGCGGGGGGACGCCGGTGGACCTCGGTCGCTACTGGAAAGGGAAGCGGATCCTCGGCGACGGTAAGACCTGGCGCGGCCTCATTGGAGGAATTAGCGGAGGAATATCGCTGGGCATAATCCAGCTCTACATAGCCTTCCCGTTCGACCGTCTGGACTATTTCGGCTTCGGCGGTTTCCCGGAGAATTTGGGCGTGATCGTGGTGCTGGCCGTCGGCTCGCTGCTGGGCGACATGATCGGCTCCTTCATAAAACGCCGGCTGGAGATAGGGCGGGGAGGGAAAGCTCCTATCATGGACCAGTACGGTTTCCTTTTAACATCGTTCCTGCTGGCCATCGTGTTCTTCCCGGACTGGTTCTTCGGAAACTTCTGGGACGGGGACGGATGGGTGTCCCTGCTGGCGGTGCTTATAATCACCCCGATCATCCACCGCGGGGTTAACATCATCGGGTACAAGATGGGGCTGAAGAAGGTCCCCTGGTGATCACATGAGCGACGAACTGAAGAAGGCATTGGAAGGGTGCGGCGCCATCCTGTATGGGGATTTCACCCTGGCCTCGGGCAAGAAGAGCAAGTATTACATCGACATAAAGCGCGCCACCACCGATCCCAAGGTGCTCGGCCTCATCGCGGAGAAGATGGCCGAGCGGATCAAGGGGGATGGTTTCCAGCGCATAGCCGGCGTCGTGCTCGGCTCCGTCCCATTGGCGGTGGCGCTGTCGCTCAGGACCGGCATCCCGTTCGTCATGGTCCGCAAGGAGAAGAAGGACCACGGCACCGGGAAGCTCATCGAGGGTCAGCTCACCGCCGGAGAGAAGGTGCTGGTGGTGGAGGACGTCATAACCTCCGCCGGCTCGGCCGTATACGCCGTGGAAACGCTGCGTCAGGCCGGGGCGGACGTCGGAACGGTCATGTCCGTGGTGGACCGGGAGGAGGGCGGCCGGGACGCCCTGAGAAAGCTGGACGTGGAGATGATATCCCTGATAACGGCCAGCAAGATACTGGGGAAATGAATGCCGCCTGAGGTCGATTGCCGGCGTTGCCGTTTGGGCGACGCGCGCACAAGCATGGTCCTTTCCTGCGGGGACCCCGATTCCAAAGTGGCGCTGGTGGGCGAGGCCCCCGGGGCCCAGGAAGACCTTAAGGGCATACCGTTCGTGGGAAAGGCCGGCAAGATACTGGACGGGCTCATGGCCGAGGCAGGGTTGGACCGGGACAAGGTGATGATCACCAACACCGTGAAGTGCCGGCCTCCCGGCAACCGCCGCCCGAAGGCGGACGAGATGGCCGCCTGCCGTTCCTTCCTGCAGGAGGAGCTACGGGGTAAACGTCTAATTCTGGCACTTGGGCTGAGCGCCGCGGAGGACCTGCTCGGAAAGAAGATGGTGATGAGGGATGTCTGCAACCGCCCGGCCCAGGTGGACCTTGGTGATGGCCTTGTCACGATAATGGTGACCTATCATCCCTCGGCCTGCATCTACCGTCCGGCGGCCAAGGACGTGCTCCGGGACGCGCTGAAGATAGCGGCGTCCTACCTCTGACGGCGGAAACGCTTCTTGAAAAGGAACTTCATGTTCTTCCAGCCATCCTTCCAGCTGGACAACTTGACCTCGCCCACCCTCCTGCGGTAGGCGATCGGCACTTCCAGGCTCTTGACCTTGCGGAAGGCCTCGATCTTGATCTCCTCGGACATCGGCATGCCGTCGTCGCTGAGCACCAGCCGGTCCAGGATGCTGCGGCGGAACACCCACATCCCGCTCTGTGAATCCTTGATCTTTACACCGAAGAAAAGGTTGGAGGTGAAGGTGAGGGCGAAGTTGCCGAGCCGGTGCTTGGCGGTCATGGCGCCTTCCTCAAGCTTAGCGAACCGGTTGGTAGTAATGAACTCCAGGCCCTGGTCCATCAGCGTCCTGTGCAGCGCAGGTATCTCTTCCGCCGGATAGGTGCAGTCAGCGTCCAGAGTGGCGATGACATCGCCTTTGGAACGCTCGAAACCGGTCTTGTACGCCCGTCCATATCCTCGGCGAGGCTCGTCGATCACCACCGCTCCCTTCTCGGCGGCTATCTCCTTCGTCCGGTCCTTGGAGTTGGTGTCCACCACCAGTATCTCGAAGTCCCAACCCTGCAGGGCCTGGTGCACGCTGTCAATGACCTGGCCTATGGACTCCTCCTCGTTCATGGTGGGGATGATGACGCTCAGCTGCAAGTTCCCGCCTCCGGGGTATAACCTCGGCTTGGCTAATAATCCTTTCAGGACTTGGCCGGAGGTTTCTCACCGAAGAACTTGTATCCTAAATAACCCAACCAGGCGAAGCCCAGTCGCACCATGGCCCAGAAGGTCATCCTCTGGCGGAACATCCTCAGCGGGTCGTAGCGCTCCCAGAGCACCCCGTGCTTCATGGTCAGCTGCTTTCTGCCCGCCCCGTTCCAGAAGGCCTGGTGGCAGAATCCGTAAAAAGTGCCGCGGGTGCGATTGTATATGATCGCTTTAGGATTGTGGACCAGGCTGAACCCGGCGTCCGTTGCTCTCAGGTTGAAATCGATGTCCTCGGCGGTGACGAACCAGGGGTCCACCCCGCCCACGGTCTCGAAGACCTTTCGGCGGAAGGCAAGATTGCAGCCGGGCCAGGTGCAGTCGAAGCCCTTGTTGTAAAGCTCGACCCGGTCTAACTTCTCCCAGGCGTTGAGGCCGATGTTGATGGACTTGCCGGCCACCATATCGACGCCGCGATCGACGATGCAGCGGCGTATCTCCTTTATCCAGTTGGGATTGGCGATGCAATCCCCGTCAGTAAGGGCGACCATGTCGGCCTGAGCCTTCTGCAGGCCGAAATTTAAACTGTCCCCGCGGGTCGTTCCCGCCACGTAGAGGTGCACGAAGGGATACCTGGAGACGTAATCATTCACGATCTCCTGGGTGCGGTCGGTGCTGTATCCGTCCACGATGATGATCTCGATGGGGCTCTCCTGTACCACCAATGAGTCCAGGGCGTCGGAGATGTTGTCCTCCTCGTTCCTTATCTTGAGGACAATGGATACTAACATCCTCCCTTTATCCACGTCGCACCTATAAAAGCTCCTTGCGGGACCAGCTTGTTATTTCATCAGGAGCGAGGTCAACGTCTGTCAGACAATGCGTCACATTCGGACGCCTACCTAACAAAAACGACTGGCACATAAGGAGCATCTAACGACAGTAAAAAATGAAGGGTCGGGGAGGGGCTCGCAGGAACCAGTTTTTCTACTCGCTGGACATTAAATCCCCGGTCATAAATTATATATACGCAGCATAATATACATTATATGTCCGACAGCTGTCGGACTCGGGATGGGATGCACTCGAGCGAAGGCGAGTGGGATAGTTCACCTTCGCACCCCAGGTAGTTTCGCATGTACCTCAAGCAGATAGAAGTGGAGAACTTCAAGTCCTTCGGCAAGAAGCTGACCATACCTATGCTCAGCGGGTTCACTGCGGTCACTGGGCCCAACGGGTCCGGTAAGTCCAACATATCCGACGCCATCCTTTTCGTCCTGGGGCCTAAGAGCTCCAAGGCCATCCGGGCCGGGAAGCTCACCGACCTCATATTCAACGGCGGGAACGCCAAATCCCCGGCCAACTACACCCGTGTCTCGCTGGTGTTCGACAACGCCGACCGGACCATCCCGCTCGACGAGGACATCGTGAAGCTGACCCGGTACGTCAAGCTCTCCGATTCCGGCGAGGGCTACAATTCCTATTTCTACGTCAACGACCGCAAGTCCACCCTGTCCGAGTTCGACTACCTGTTGGCCAGCGCCCGCATCAGCGCGGACGGCTACAACCTGGTCCAGCAGGGTGACGTCACCAGGATCGTGGAGATGTCCACCCTGGAGCGCCGGCGGGTGCTGGATGAGATCTCCGGCATCGCCAAGTTCGATGAGGAGATCGTCAAGGCCGAGGTGGAGAAGACCTCGGCCCAGGACAACATCGACCGCATCGCCATCATATTGGGGGAACTGGACAAGCAGATCCGCCAGCTGGAACAGGAGAGGGGAGCCGCCCTCAAGTACCTGGAGATGAGGGACCGCCTCGCGCTAGCGAAGGCGCGCATGGCCCACAAGCGCAAGGAAGGAACGGAAGCCGAGATCAAAGGCATCGGGGAGCAGATCGCCTCCTATTCCAAGGACATCGAGACGCTGAAGGTCCGCCGCGGCGAACTGGAAGCCCAGATACGTTCGATAGAGGACCTCTACCAGAAGAAGGATGCCGAGCTGCAGGCCAAGGGCGGAGCGCAGTTCCAGGAGATCAAGGAGAAGATGGACGTTCTTCGCGTCGAGGTGGCCAGGGCCGCCGACCTGAAGGAACGTTCCACCGATCAGATGTCCGAGGTCAAGGACGAACTGAGATCATTGCTCGAAGAGCGGGAGGAGATCCTCAGGACCAAACTGGCTCAGGAGTCCGCCCTCGCCGCCGCCGGGAACGAGCTTAAGGCGCTCGAGGAAAAGGTCAAGAAGCTGCAGAAGGACGAGGCCAAGCTGAAGGGCGAGCTGAGCTCCTACGACAGCGAGCTTTCCGTCCTGGAAAAGAAGATCAAGGAGCAGGACCAGCTCATCCGGGAGAGGACGGAGGCGCTGCACGCCAAGAAACTGGAGAAGGAGAGGCTGGAGCGTCTGGCGCAGGACCTTCTGGCCGATATCGAGGGCCTCCGCCAGGAGAAGGATTCCGCCGAGTTCGAGGTCAAGGACCTGGACTGGCGCGTCAGGGAGCTGGGCAAGGAGGGAAAGGACTCCTCCGGCTCCATAAGGTCCCTGCAGGAGCAGTTCCATTCCAAGAAGAACCGCGAAAGCCAGCTGACCAAGATGGCCAACGAGCTGGAGCAGGCGGTCCGCAATCTCACCCGCGAGTACAACCACCTGAAGGCCGAGGAGGAGGCCGCGGTCAACGTCGCCCGGGGATACAACCGGGCCGTCAAGGCGTTGCTGGAGGCCAGGGACCGCGGGGAAATGAAGGGCATTCACGGAACCATCGCCGAGCTGGCCGATGTCGACCCGAAGTACGAGGTTGCATTGAACGTCGCCGCCGGCGGTCGCATGCAATCCATAGTGGTCGACGATGACCAGGTGGCTTCGGACGCCATCAACTACCTGAAGAGGAGCGATCTGGGAAGGGCCACCTTCCTGCCGCTCAACAAGATGCTGGACGGCCGGCCGCGCGGCAAAGCTCTGCTCGCTGAGAAGGAAGCGGCAGGTTTCGCCATCGATCTCATCAGTTTCGACGAAAAGTATCGTTCAGCTTTCTGGTACGTGTTCGGCGACACCGTGGTCGTCGACACTCTGGCCGAGGCCCGAAGGCTCATGGGCGGAGTACGCCTGGTCACAGTCGGCGGCGAGCTGATCGAGGCCTCCGGGGCCATGGTCGGCGGTACCGTCGAGGGAAGCAAGGTCCGCTTCGGAGCCGGAAAGGGCAAGGCGGACGAGATCGCCGAAGAGCTCCGCAAAGCCACCGAACAGGCGGACAAAGTGTCCACGGAGCTCATGTCCATCCGCCAGGAGATCGCCGAACTCGATACGAAGATCCGCGAGATCGGAGGGGCCGACCGCGGAAAAGGCATCGAGCTGGAAAGTTTGCAGAAGCAGCTGGCCGAACAGAAGGTCAGATTGAAGAGGGTGACCGATTCCGCGACGGCAAAGCAGTCCGAGCGGGAGAAGGCGCTGTCCCAGGGCGCGGACCTTGGACTGACGATAACTAAGCAGGAAGAGGAGCTCACCAAGTTGAAGGCCGACCGGGAGAGCAACTCCAAGCGCCTTCTGGAGATAGCTCCGGCCGAGCTTTCCCAGAAGCTCAGGGACGTGCAATCGGCCGTCATGCAGGCATCCCAGGAGCTGTCCGAGAAACGCACCGCTCACGAATCGATGAGGATGCAGTCCGCGGAGCGCGAGAGGCGTCTGGGCGAGATGTCGGCGACCGAGGGGCAGCAGCAGGAGAAGTTGCGCCAGCTGGACGCCCAGGGCAAGGCCGCCGCTGAAAAGGAAGGCAAGCTCAAGGTCGAACTCTCCGCGCTGAAGAAGATCGAGGACTCCATGGGCAAGGAGATCACCGCGCTCAGGGACGAGAAGGAGAAGCTGCTCGGGCAGAAAGGCCAGGCCCAGGCCGACCGCGAGAAGGTCATGGTCAAGCTGGAGACCTCCAACGACTTCATGATCGGACTGGGGACCAAGAAGACCCTGGCCGAGGAGAAGCTGAAGGAGATAATGCAGGAGATCGCCCAGCACAACCTGGTGGTCAACTATCCCCTGCCGCCGCTGGACGACATCCGCTCGGAGATCGTCCTCTGCGAAAATTCCCTCAGCGGCATGGGAGCGGTGAACCTGCGGGCCATCGAGGATTACGATGAGAAGAAGGCCAGGCACGTGGAGCTTCGGGCCGAGACCAAGAGGCTGGAGGACCAAAGGGACCAATTGGTCGCTCTCACCGACCAGCTCAACGAGAGGAAGAAGGTCAACCTGGTGAAGGTGTTCGACGCGGTCAACGCCAACTTCCGCCGGGTGTACGCGGAACTGTCCGGCGGCGGGGAGGCCGAACTGCTTCTGGAGAACCCGCAGGAGCCCTTCCTCGGCGGTCTGGTAATAAAGGCGAGGCCGCGCAACGGCAAGGTGCTGAGGCTGGAGGCGCTGAGCGGAGGCGAGAAGTCATTGACCGCTCTGGCCTTCATCTTCGCCCTGCAGGAGTGGCAGCCGTCGCCCTTCTATCTCCTGGACGAGGTGGACATGTTCCTGGACGCGGTCAACGCGGAGATGGTGGCGAATCGCGTAAAGAAGAGCAGCGCCACCGCGCAGTTCGTCCAGATATCCCTGAGGAAGGTCACCCTGAACAAGGCCGACCACATCATCGGGGTCACCAAGCCCGCGGGGGGCATTTCCAATGTCATATTCAAGCCGAACATCGGCGACTTCAGCGAGCTGGAGAAGGAGATAGGTCTGCCTGAGGAAAAGGCCAGGAGGGATGGGGAATGATCGAGTCTGGAAGCTTGGACAACGTGCTGGGACACCTTATGTTCCACAAGGCATTGATCGACGAGGGACGCGGGGTAGAGAAGATCGACCGCTACCTGGGGCTGCTGCGCTCCGCCGAGGAGGAGAAGCAGATCGCCGGGCGCGAGCCGCTGGACCGCTCCCTGCAGCTGGTGTTCGAGCTGGTCCTCAGCAACGACCTGGACCCCTGGGACGTGGACCTGATGAAGTTCGCCAAGCTCTACGGCCAGAGGATGCACGCCGAGGAGGTCGATTTCATCGTCGCCGGAAAGCTAATGCACATGGCCTGGAGCATCCTGCACATGCAGTCCCGGGAGGTGCTCTCCCTCAACGAGAGGAGGGAGGAGCTGTTCTTCGATGACTGGGACATGGATGCCATGGACCAGTTCGTCGAGCGCCCCCTGCCCGACATAGACCTGGCCGTCCCGGAGTGCGTCGAGTTGACGGAGGTCGTGCGCCACCACTGCACTCGCGCCGTCTCGCTCGTGGACCTGCTGGATGCGTTCGATACCGCTCAGCAGGAAGTGGAGATCGCTCTCAACCGGCAACGCGTTCGGGAACAGCTGCTCAAGGTCCAGGAGAAGTTCGACGGTAAGTCGCACAGCGACGACCAGGAGAAGGACGTGGCGGAAACATGGGCCCGCATCGAGCGTTGCGGTTCCGGCCCCATCGCCCTGGAGGACCTGTTCGAGGACGACAAGGAGGACAGCATCAAGGTGTTCGTTTCACTGCTCTTCCTGGCCCGCAGCGGCAAGATATCGCTGTGGCAGGACGAGCTTCCCTATGGTCAGATATACCTGGAGATAAAGCTGCCCTGGGAGATCGCCCAGCTGGTGGACGGGACACAGGCCGAGGCCATGGCCATCAAGGCAAAGATGGTGATGTGAGGTGGAACGGGCGGTGGAGGCCGTGCTGTTCGCCGCGTCCCAGCCCCTGCGGGCTACGGACATAGCGGACATATGTGGCATCGGTCCGGACGCGGTGCGCAAGGAGATCAGGCTCCTGGACAGGGAGTACGAGGAGCGCGGAACGGCGTTCGAGATAGCCAAGATCGGCCAGAGGTACTCGCTCCAATTACGTCCGTTGTACAATCAGTACGCGTTACCGTTCGCCGGCCTGGAGATGTCCCCGGAGGTGCTGAAGACCGCCTCCATAATCGCCTACAATCAGCCAATATTGCAGAGCGACCTGGCGAAGCTGCTGGGTTCCGGCGTCTACGAGAGGGTGCGTACCCTGCGGCAGATGGGCCTGGTGACCGGCAAGCACGTCGGCCAGTCGCTGTTGCTCAGCACGACGCGCGAGTTCTCCGAGAAGTTCGGACTAGGAACGAAGAAGGAAGAGATCAAGGAGTGGATGGAATCCAAGCAGAAGCAGCAGTAGCCAAGGCCCTCTACGGCTGGGCCATCACCCGCATACCCCCGACCATGTCAACCTATTGGCACCTCCGTCCGAACCCGGTGTCCCTGGTCAACCTGTCCCACGTCGATATGCAGGAGGACCTGGTGCGCTGCGGGCGCGAGTTCGCCAACGATGGCTGGCCATCGGCGCTCAAGCTTTGAGCGGGCCAATCCAGGCGAAAAGGTTTAAATGCAACCGTTCAATGCCTAGGGGAGTGATAAAATGGTAATGCCCCTCGCGCTCATGGAGAAGACCTTGAACAAGAAGGTCTCGCTCCTGCTCAAGGACAATCGCGTCCTGGAAGGCAAGCTCACCGGTTACGACGAGTACATGAACATGGTACTGGAAGAGACCGAGGAGCGCACCGCGGAGCAGACCCGCCGCCTCGGCATGGTCATACTACGCGGCAACAACGTCGTGAGCATCGCACCGCTCTAAACCTATCATGAAAGCGCTGATCCTGGCCGGGGGCATGGGCACCCGGTTGAGGCCCCTTACTTTCTCCACGCCCAAACCGTTGCTTCCTCTTTTGGACCGTCCGATGGTCATGCACATAATCGATTCCCTCCCTAAGGAGGTCGACACGGTCGTTCTGGCGGTCAGCTACATGAAGGACCAGCTAGAGGAATACTTCCGCAGGAACGACTGCGGACGGCGCGTGGTCCTGGTTAACGAGGATGAACCGTTAGGCACCGGCGGGGCGATCCGCAACGTAAGGCAACATCTGGACGATACCTTCTTCTGCTTCAACGGGGACATCATAAGCTCGCTGGACCTGCGCGACCTGCTATCTTTCCACAAGCGGCACGGCGGCATCGGCACGCTTTCCCTGTGGGAAGTGCCGGACCCCTCGGCCTTCGGCGTGGTCGGTCTGGACTGGGATAGGATAATCGATTTCCAGGAGAAGCCCGCCCCCGGCACGGCCATCTCCAATCTAATCAACGCGGGCGTGTACGTGTTCCAGCCAGAGCTTCTCGATCACATTCCGTCCGGAGTGGTCTCGTTGGAGAGGCAGGTGTTCCCGAAGATCCTGGAGAAAAGGATGCACGGCTACCGCTTCAAGGGTTATTGGGTGGACTGCGGCACCCCGGAGAGCTACCTGCGGGCTCAATCGGAACTTCTGGAGCACGGCCGCTCCCTTTCCGCGGCGAATATGCAAGAGGTCAAGGTCGTTGGCCAGAACTATCTGGACCGGGCGGACCTCAAAGGATGCGTCATCGGTCCGCACGTCTGTGCCCTGCCCGGGTCCTCCGTGGCGGACGGCTCCGCAGTGGAACGATCGGTGCTCATGGAAGGCGCCGCGATAGGCAGGGGCTGCAAGGTCAGGAACTGCCTGCTCGGTCCCGGGGCCAAGGTCGATGATGGCGAATCAGTGCACGACAAGGTCCTGGCCCACATTCAGTAGTCGTACTGTCCTCTTGCACTAGGTATATATCCCATCACACTTTTCTCCAAACGGCCCCGGGGTGAATGTCTGGCAGGAAGCAAAATGGATTCCCTGATCGCGGTTATCAGCCGGAAGAGGTTCCGTACCGGCTGGACCGCCTTCATCATCGTTTTCTTCCTGTTCTTCGTCATCCTGCCCACGGTCTACATCCTGAGCTACGCGTTCACCAACTGGGGGTCCATCGAGCAGTACGTCCTCGATGACCCAGCCATGCTGGACCTCATCCTGAACGCCATCAGCGCGTCTTTCCAGATAGCCGCCATCGTGACGGTGATCGACATCCTGGTCGGACTGCCGATGGCCTGGATGCTGGTGCGCAAGCAGTTCCGCGGAAAGGCGCTGCTGGACACGCTTATCGATATGCCGCTGGCGGTGCCCACGGCCGCTCTCGGTTTTTCGAGCGCCATCTTCTTTGCGGTAACCCCGGATGCGCTTCAGGCTCCGTCGTTCGCCCTGAACGCGGTGACCTCTCCCTTCATTCTGATCATCCTATTGCACGTGGTGTTCTCATATCCGTACATGGTGCGATCGCTATCGGCCATACTGGTGCAGATCGATCAAACCTATGAGACGGCCGGTAGGACGCTCGGTGCGAGCGCCCTGTCGGCCGCCCGGACCATCACCCTTCCGTTGTTCAGGGCCGGCCTGGTGACCGGAATAATACTCTGCTTCGCCAGGAGCCTCAGCGAGACCGGCGGGACGATGATAGCCTTGGCGACCATGGCCAACTCCCAGGGGTTCCAGACCGGGCCGACCATAATCGGCATGTGGAAGCCCCTGGTAGAGACGAACACCGATCTGGCGGCCCCGCTGGCCTTCGTCAGCATATTGCTGATACTGCTCTCGCTGGTCCTGCTGCTGGTAATCAAGCTGGTCGTCATGAAGGTGCACCTGCCCATGGGAAGGATATGGCCCCGACCGGAGAAGCTGTTCTCCCGTGGATGGTTCCCCAAGACCAAGGACGGCCTGGCAGTCTTCTTCCTGGTGCTGTTCGTTCTTATCCCCTCGTTCTTCATCTTCACCTACGTGGGTTCCGTCGAGTCGGCGTCCTTCGACTGGGGGCCGTTCACGGAGAGCCTGCTGTTCTCCTTCATGGTGGCCGGTGTCGTTACCGTCATAGACATCGCGCTCGGGGTCCCGCTGGCGGTATACATAGCCAAGAACAGGACGGGAAAGTTGTCCGATGTGCTGGACGTCCTGGTGAACGTTCCGCTGATAGTGCCCACCGCCGCCCTCGGCTATTCCTTGGGCGTCTTCTGGACCGGGCAGAACATCATTCCCACATACGACGTTCTTCTGATCATCCTGGCCCACGTGGCCTTCACCTATCCCTTGGTCGTCCGGAACGTAGCCGGAGCGGTCGAGGAGGTGGACCCTGCCTTCGAGGAGACGGCGAGAACGCTCGGGGCCAAGCCAGTGCAGGCCTTCCGCCGCGTTCTTTATCCGATAATCAAGAGCTCCATTCTGGCCGGGGCAATCATGGCCTTCACCCGCAGTCTCGGTGAGACCGGGGCCACGCAAGCGGTGGTGGCCAGCGCCCAGACCGCCCCGGTGTACATCGTCAACCTGATCAATCTCAAGACCCCCTCCGGCTACTACACCGCCGGACTGGCATGCATCGTTCTGATAATCGTATCCTTCGTGTTCATGCTCGCCCTCCGTTACATAACCAACCGGAGGTCCCGCTGATGCCGGACGTGAAGCTGGTCGGGCTCCGTAAATCGTACGGGGACATAAAGGCCGCCGACGGCCTGGACCTGGAGGTGAAGGACGGCGAGTACCTCTGCGTGCTGGGGCCGACCGGCGCCGGCAAGACCACCCTCCTGCGCATGATATCCGGCCTCCTGGTGCCCGACAAGGGCAAGATATTCTTCGACGGGAAGGACTTCACCAGGATGGAGACCGAGGAGCGCAAGGCCGCCCTGCTTTCTCAGACCTACGCGCTCTTCCCCCAGCTGACGGTGGAGGAGAACATCATGTTCGGCCTGGACATCCGGGGGGCGGACGAGAAGCTGAAGGAGCAGGTGCTCATCAGCATGCTGGACCTGGTAAGGCTCTCCGGCCGATCGGAAGCTTATCCGCGGGAACTGAGCGGAGGGATGCAGCAACGTACCGCGTTGGCCAGAGCGCTGGCGTCCGGAGCGGACCTGCTGCTGCTGGACGAACCATTGCGAGCTTTGGACGCCCGGTTGCGCATTTCGCTTCGTATCGAGCTCCGCTCGCTGGTCAAGACGCTAAAGATGACCGCCATACACGTGACGCACGACCAGGACGAGGCGCTGGTCATGGCCGACCGGGTGGCGGTGATCCGGGACGGTCGCATACTGCAGATCGGAACGCCCAAGGAGATATGGGACGAGCCGGACACGCCCTTCGTGGCCAATTTCGTCGGCCAGTCCAACTTCTTCACCGGGGAGGTGATGCAGTCCAGCCCTTACACGCTTCTGCGAACCCCGGAGGGCACCGTGCTCAAAGGGCGTTCATCCGACCTCGCGCCAGGAACCACCGCCGTGCTCGGGGTCAAGATAGGCAACACCGACCTATCAAAGGAAAGGAAAGGATATCTGAAGGCCAAGGTGGAGCGCATAATATTCGAGGGCCGCAACCTGCATGTAGATATGATGATGGACAACGGACAGAGGATATCCTCCAAGGTACCGTCCTGGCGCAAGGGCAAGATCGCCCCCGGGGATGTCGTGGACATCTACTGGGAGGAGTCCAAGGGTACGGTTTTCCCCATGCCGCCGAACGGCCTGGAGAACGAGCTGAAGGTGGAATGATGGTCGAGGTCAAGCTGGTGGGTCTGGGCAAGCGTTACGGTTCCGTTACCGCCGTGGAAAAGGTCGACCTCACCGTTGCCGACAAGGAATACGTGACCATCCTAGGTCCGTCTGGCTGCGGGAAGACCACCCTCATCCGCATGATAGCTGGCATAATCGAACCTACGGACGGAAAGGTCTACATCGATGGCAAGGACATGACCGGGGTGCCTATCGAAGACAGGGACATCGGTTACGTCTTTCAGAACATCGCGCTGTTCCCGCATCTCACCGTCCAGAACAACGTTTCCTACGGGCCCAGGGCCAGGGACCTGCCCCCGGAGGAGCAGAAACGCATCTCCCGACGCTTCCTGGAGATGGTGAAGCTGTTGGACAAGATGGGCATGCTGCCCGGTGAGCTGTGCGGCGGGGAGCAGCAGAAGGTGTCGTTGGCCAGGGCGTTGTCCTCCGGTTCCAAGCTGCTGCTGCTGGATGAGCCGCTCTCCGCCCTCGACTCCCGGGTCAGGGTCGACCTGAGGTACGAGCTGCGCCGGTTGGCCAAGGAACTTGGTCTGACCACCATTCACGTCACCCACGACCAGGAAGAGGCGCAATCGGTATCCGACCGCATCGTGCTGATGCGCGCCGGGACCGTGGTGGAGACGGGTACTCCGGAAGAGCTGTACACCCGCCCGAGGAAGATATTCACCGCCAACTTCATCGGCGAAACGAACCTGCTGGAAGGATGGGTGCTGGAGATCAAGGACGGGGTCTCGGTGATCGAGCTAAGGAACGGCGGGAATGTCAGGGTGAACCAGGCCGACCACCCGGTGGGCTACGCCGTGGTCATCTCCGTCCGTCCGGAGTTCGTGTTCCCGGCGGACGAGGGAATGAGGGCCATCGTGACCGCCATAACCTATATGGGAACGTATTGGAGGGTCACCGCCAACACTGAGGATGAAGAAGAGGTGGCTTTCGATTCGGCCACCCTAGACGAAAACCTTTTAACTATCGGAAAGGAAGTGTATCTAGCGGTAAATCCCAAAGCCGCGGTGCTCTACCCCAGACCGGAAGACGGAGTGCAAGAGGCGATCAAGCTTGAGTGAGAGAACATCGTTGCTGGAATGGTTCTATTCGCGCAGAGAGTCAGTGGTATCCAGGGACATGCGCGGGCACGCCCAAGACGTTGGCGACACCATAATCGAGTTCAACCGGGCCATGAGCATGCTCTGCCGCGGGGAGAAGGAGCAGGCCCTGGACGCCCTGAAGCGCTCCTTCCTGGCCGAGAAGGCCGCCGACGCCCGCGAACAATCCTTGTCAGAGGAGCTCTCCCGCGGGGACCTGGAGGAGAAGAACCGGGAGGACCTATTGCATCTGGTCCGCCGCATGGACTATGCGGCCGACTGGTGCAAGGAGGCCGGGATGAACCTGCAGCTGGTGCTGGAGATCGGCATCCCGGTCCCGTTGGACATCTGGAAGAAGTTCAACATCATGACCCTGGAACTGGAGAAGATGGCCAAGGGCCTGAAGGTCTGCGTGGACAACCTGGGCGTGAACAACGACCTGGTGCTGCGCACCCGCAAGGACATCGAGGACTCCGAGCACGTCATGGACGACATGTACTTCATGATGAAGAAGGAGTTCTTCATGTCCGATATGGACGCCAGGGCGATATACCTCATGCGCGACCTGCTGCATGGCGTAGAGAACTCCGCCGACAATTTCAAGGACTCCGCCGACATCATCCACATCCTCATAGTGGCCCAGCGTGACCGCCCCAGGTGATGTGATGACCAAGCTGTTCGGCACCAACGGAGTTCGCGGAGTGATCAACCAGGACATGAGCGCCGAGCTGGCGCTGGACGTCGGACGCGCCATCGGCACCTTCATGCAGGGCAAGGTGGCCATAGCCACCGATTCCCGCACCTCGGCGGACATGCTGCGAGCTTTGGTGTCCGGAGGAATGACCTCCGCCGGCTCCAGCGTGGTGGACCTGGGCATGCTGCCGACCCCCGCCCTTCAGTACTACGTGAAGAATTCCGGCGTCAAGGGAGGGGTGATGATAACCGCCTCCCACAATCCTCCCGAGTTCAACGGCATCAAGTGCGTGGACCACGACGGAACCGAGATGCCCAGGAAGAAGGAGGAGGTCATCGAGCGGATATACGGGGACAGGGAGTTCGCCACCCCCTCCTGGAAGGAAGTGGGAAGCATCACTCACCTGGAAGGCGTCGGCGCGTCTTACGCCAACGCCATACGCCGCGCGGTCGACCGCTTCAAGATCGCCGAGGCCAAGCTGAACGTAGTGCTCGATTGCGCGAACGGCGCCGGCGCCGTGACCTCCCCGGGGTTGCTGGATTCACTTGGCGTCCGGGCCATCACTCTCAACGGCAACCCGCAGGGGACCTTCCCGGGACATCCGAGCGAACCTACGCCAGAGAACCTGAAGGACCTGGTGGCGGTGGTCAAAGCTACCGGCGCGGACCTAGGCATCGCCCACGACGGCGACGCGGACCGCACGATATTCGTGGACGACCAGGGGAATTACGTTTACGGCGATCAATCCCTGTCGGTGGTGGCGTCCCACATCGTCCAGGAGAACCAGGGCGGCATCGTGGTCACGCCGGTCAGCACATCCTCATGTCTGGAAGAGGTGGTCAAAAAGCATAATGGCCAGGTCATCTACACCAAGGTCGGCGCGCCCATCGTCGCCCGGCGCATGATGGAGGTGCAGGCCATTTTCGGCGGTGAGGAGAACGGCGGCCTCATCTTCCCGGAGCACCAGTACTGCCGGGACGCGGCCATGACCATGGCCAAGATGCTGGAGATAATCGCCATCAAAGGTCCTCTGTCCGAACTGCTCAAGGAGGTCCCCCGTTACTGCCTGGACAAGAGGAAGCTGTCCTGTCCGGACGACAAGAAAGAGTGGGTGCTGGAGCAGGTGGAAGCGTACTTCGCCGACCAGCGGACCGACGCCACCGACGGGATCAAGATATTCTTCGACGGCGGCTGGAGCCTCGTACGTCCGTCAGGAACGGAACCGATATTCCGCATCTACTCCGAGGGAAAGGACGAGAACACCGCCAGGCGCTGCGGCGACGAATGTGAGAAGGTGGTGCGCCAGCTCCTCGAGGAATGATCAGAGGAACTGCTGCGCCAGGAACACTGTCCCGAATATGATGAAGACCAGCCCGCACCCGATGCGGATGTAGTTCTTGGGGACCTTTTCCCCTATCACCTTTCCAAGGGACACTTCGAGCACCACGAGCCAAAGGAAGCCCAAGACCGCGCCGGCGAAGATCATCAGGGCCGCTCCGGATTCCGCGGAAAGGGTGATCACGGACAACTGGGTCTTGTCGCCCAGTTCCATGAGCGCTACGAAGCCGAAGGCGGTCAGGAAACCTCCCCAGCGGCCCCTTTCCTTCACCACCTCTTCCTCCTCTTCCTTCCTGATAAGAGTGGCTATCCCGAATATTATGAAGACGACGCCGGCGGCAAGGCCGACGATCCATGACGGTACGAACTGAAAGAGCACTTCGCCGATGACCACGCCCACGGCGGTCACTGCTGCCAGTGCTAAGAACGAACCGAGGAACACCGTGCGTTTTGGGTACTTCGATGAAAGGGTGATGACGGCGATCATCGTCTTGTCGCCCAGTTCCGTCAATGAGATAAGGACGAAGGCGGAGATGAGCGGCGCGAAATCCATCGTCACTCACCACGTCGGGTGTGAACGATGGCCACGACCTCCATGATCATGCGGGCGGCCAATGCCGCCGTGGTCCCGGGATCATGCGACGGTAGGACCTCGGAGATATCGAAGCCGACCATGCGGTCCCCGAGCATATCGATGCAGCGCTTGACCTCGTAGCCGGTGAGGCCGAACGGTTCCGGACGGGAGGTTCCCGGGGCGAAGCCGGGATCGATGCCGTCCATGTCCAAACTGAGCAGGACATGCTCCCGGCGCATCATGTTCAGCACCTTCTTCCAGGAGTTTACCACGCCGGTCTCCTGGATCTGATACGCGTCGACGTAGTTGGGCATCTCCTGGCCGATCTCCCGCCTGGATATGGAACGGACGCCGAAGGGCACCACGTTCTCTATGCCTACGACGTCGGCGACCTTGCGCATGGTGCAGGCGTGATCGAACTTGCGGTCGCCCTGCATCTCGAAGTCCAGGTGAGCGTCGATGGAGATGACGCCCACCTCATGATAGGCTTTAACGAAAGGATAGGTGATGCTGCGCTCCCCGCCCATCAGGATCGGGAACTTGCCGGCCTTGACGATCCTGGAGGTCTCCTTCTCCACGGCCTTGAACATGTCCTCGCAGGACGAGCCGCAATCCAGATCGCCGGCGTCGTGCACATTGACCGTGGAAACGTCCAGGTCGTGCTCGAAAAGGTAAGGGTCGAAGAGCCGGGAAGCCTTACGAATGGCCGTGGGGGCTTTTCGAGTGCCGGAACGGAAACGGGTCGTTCCATCGTAAGGAACGCCCACAATGACGAACTCCGCCTCCTCGAAGGTGGAATTGGCCAGGGCGAACGAGTCGCTTCGGGCCATGGGTACCCGGACCGGATCACACCTTGGTGATCTTGCGGCGGTCCATGGCGATCATGTACATGATCTCCTCGCCCGCGGTCAGCTGCCCCTTGTACTCCTCGGGTATGGGCAACTGGAAGGTCTCGTAGTTGTCCAGGTCCATCAGCTGCACCTCGTCGCCGGAGATGGAGAGGATCTGGGCCTTGCGCTTGTCTATCATCGGCACTTGCACCTTGTGCTTGACCGGGTGAACGATATTGCGCTTGCGGTTGTCGAAGATGCCTATGGCATCGATATTGGATTTCGCTTCTCCATGCTTACCAGGCTTGGAGGTGGATATGTTGATGATCTTGCAGGGCTCCCCGTCGATGAGCATGTATCTGCCTTCCTTGAGCTCCCTGACTTCCTGTTGAGTCCACGACATAGCTACCTCTGGAGGGAATTGACGGTACGTTTATATAATTTCTTATCGCCGGTGATTCTGATAATATTTAGGGGTAGGTCCTTTCCGCTGCTGTGGCCGGCCCTGCTGGCGCTGCTCGCGGGGCGGCGGCTGAGGATACTTCTCCTTTATTTCCGCGACGCGCTTCTCCATCTGCTCCTTGAGCTGATCGGCGATGAACTCCCCGCGGTAGGCGTCCACCTTGGCGGCGATGCTTATCTTCCCTCCGAGGCTGCGGGCGACCTTACCCCTCTGCCAGTACGGGGAGCGGTTCACCCAGGGGTGCTGGAATATCACCCCGTGCTTCGGAGGCCTTTTTCCCGAGCGCAGGTGAAGGAACAACGCCTTCTCCGCCCCCAGGAGCTGAACCGTGGACGACGGGAACTTCGCCAGGCGCTGCAGCCCTCCGGCCAGGGATATAAGCCTGGCGGCCAGATTGGGATTGAGGAGGGCCGAAAGGTTCGGCGCCACCCGGTCCATCCCGTCCAGGATGTAGGCGTCCAACGCTTCTTTCCGCTTGTACAGTTCGAACAGCGTCCCTCCCATGCCGCGGATGACCTCCAGGTCCCGATCGACCAGGTCGGTTCCGACCGACTCGAGCGAGACGCCCAGGTGGTCCATTATGACCTGACGGTCCCCCATCTCGAAGACCAGGCGGGCGTATTCAGCATCCTGAGCGAAATCTCCCAGCTCCGGGAAGTACACCCCGTACCATTCGTGCAATCTCTCGCTGAGCAGGTTGATCTCCTCGATCAGGTCGTCCGTGGCCCGTATGGCCTGGGCTATGGAACGGTCCTCGCTGAGCGGTTCACGCACGCGTATCTTGCCGAGCTCCAGCATCACCTTCTGCATGAGGTCAGGCGTCAGTCCGTAGTTCTCGGGCTTTATGAACGAGGAATCGAACACCATCGGCTTGCCGAGCGGCTTCAGGCGCGCGTCGGCCACCTTCATCCTCTTCACCGCAAGCGCCTTCTCTTCCGGAAGTATCTCCCCGCGCTGCACGGCGGCCAGCTTCTTAGCAACCAGCTTCGGCTCCTTCTCGAACAGCTTGAAGGCGCGGACCTCCTCGTCTTCGCACAGGAACACTCCGAACCATTTGGTGACAAGTATCATTGGATCACTCCCTCAGTATGCGCCGGACCTCGTCCTCCGGCAACGGCCTGCCTTTTCCGAGCAACGCCAGCCGGTACTGCAGCTCGGCGTGGGCCTCCAGCGTCTCCATACGGTGGAAGGCGTCCTTTAGGTCCTTCCCTACGGCGATGGACCCGTGGTTCTCCAGCAGGAAGGCGTCGGCTCCCTCCACCTCTCTGCTCAGCATCACGGCCAGATCATCAGTTCCCGGTGTGGCGTAAGGGATGAGCGGCACTCTCCTTCCCAGGACCATCAGTCCTTCCGGCGTAAGGGCTGGGTCCACCGGCGTCCCGGCGCAGGCCAGGGCGGTGCAGAACCGGGGGTGCACATGCACCACCCCGTTCACGTCCGGCCTCTTGCGATAGACGGTCAGATGAAAGGGCGTCTCCATGGACGGTTTCCCGCTAACGGCCTTGCCGGTCACGATGTCCACGGTGACCAGCTCGGTCTGGTCCAGCATCCCTTTGCACGATCCCGAGGGCGTTATGACCATAAGATCGCCGACCCTGGCGCTGATGTTGCCCCCGGTCCCGCTGGTCAATCCTTTTTCGTACAGCAGCCTTCCGTAACGAACGACATCCATGCCCGCCTGCTTCACAGTCTCGCCCCCTTCAATTTCCTAACGATGTCCTCAGGCCTCAGCACTCCACTCTCGGTTACGATCCCGCTGAGGTATTTGGCCGGGGTGACGTCAAAGCCGGGGTTGAGCGCCTTGCAGCCCTGCGGCGCGATGCGCACGCCGTCCACCACGGTAACCTCCTCCTCGCCCCGGTACTCGATCGGTATGTCCTCCCCGCGTTTGATGCTGAGGTCGAACGTGGACAGAGGGGCAGCGGTGTAGAAGGGAACCTTCAATTCCTTTGCGAGCACCGCCTTCTCGAACGTCCCGATCTTATTGGCGAAGTCGCCGTTGGCGGCGATGCGGTCCGCGCCGACGATCACCATGTCCACCCCTTCCCTCAGGAAGTGGCCGGAAGCGCCGTCTGGTATTATGGCGTGCGGTATGCCCTCGTTCAACAGCTCGAACGCCGTGAGCTTCATGCCCTGCAATCTCGGGCGGGTCTCGGAAACGTAAACGAAGATCTTCTTGCCGTTGCGCCAGGCCGCCCGTATCGGTGCCAACGCGGTGCCCCAGTCCACGGTGGCCAGGGCCCCGGCGTTGCAATGCGTCATGATGCGGTCGCCGTCCTTGATCAGCCGTTCGCCGTGTTCGCCGATCAGACGGCACCGTTCCACGATGGTATCAGCGTATTCCTCCGCCGCCACCGTCTGGTCATCGCCGTCCTTTATCCGGGTCAGCATGTGGTCGACCGCGAAGAAGAGATCGAACGCCGTTGGCCTGGTGCTTTTAAGCTCCTTGGCCGCTCTCTCAAGGTCCTCGTGATTGTTGGCGGCCAGCATCATTCCGTATGCGGCGGCGACGCCTATCGCCGGAGCGCCGCGCACGGTCATGTCCTTGATGGCCTCGGCCACCTGATGGTGGTCACGGAACCCCAGGACCTCGACGCGGTGCGGAAGTATTCTTTGGTCCAACATTCGGACGATGCCCTCCTCGCTCCAGACCGCCCTAACATCGCTGACCTTGCCGTCGATCCTGATCTTCATCTGCTCTCATCCACGGGAGGGTGGGCAATCTAATTAAGTTATGCCGGAGGCGATAGTTCGTAAGCTTACGATAGATTTAATTAGCGTGAGCAGTAATCAGTTACCCGGCGATACCTCTGCCCAGCAGGACCACGGATTTTGACGTTTACTCAACGACCACCGGACTAAGACAGATATCCAATCCGGTCCGCCAGAAGATATTGAGCGAACTGCAGAGAAGGGACCTTAGCCTGTCCGAGATCGCGGTCCTGACCAGCAAGGCGCAGAGCACTCTGTCGGTGCATCTGGACAAGATGGTGAAGGAGGGCCTGATCGGATACCGGGACGATCCTCTGGACAACCGCCGCAAGATATTCTACGTCATATCCCGGCCGGTCGGCAGCTCGGTAGTTCCCAGGGAGGAGCTGAAGAAGGCCGTCTCGAACACCATCGGCAGGTCCATCGGAACGTCCAGCACGTTCCTCAAGGGAACGATAAGATCCATCGTCATCGGCATGGAGGCCATAGGCTTCAACATGGACCCGGTGCTCAAGGACATCGGCCGGCAGATGGGCGCGGAGATATCTACCAACATGAAGGCCAACGACGTGGAGGGCCTGATCAAGGAGATCAAGGACTTCTATGCCATGCACGAGCTGGGCGAACTGGTCGTGTTTTCTTTACACCCGGTCACCCTGATCATCCGTGACGAGTACGATTGCTCCAAGGCCCCGGACGTCGGCAAGACGCTGTGCCTGCTGAACGAAGGAATACTGGAGTCCATATTCGAGGAGAGGCTGCACATGCCCCTGCGCGTGGTGGAGAAGGATACCTTCGGCGCCGGCTTCAACATGTGCAAGTATGTCATCGAGCCCTCTCTCTGAGGCCGGGCAGGTTCGGTCGCGATCCACGTTCAGACCGATAGGTCGCCTGTCGATCCCTCATAAACTATGTATATATGTGCAAATATGCATGAATCATGATCAGTGACAAGGCCAAGGTCTTCAAGGCCCTCGGCGACCCTACGCGATTGGCCATCGTCGGTTACCTTTTAAAGAACGATCACTGCGCCTGTGATTTCCAGGGGATGAGCGGCAAGGACCAGACCACCGTATCCCGACATCTGAAGGTGCTTCACGACGCTGGACTGGTGAAGTTCAGGAAGGATGGCAGGAACGTTATCTACAGCATCAAGAGCGATCAGGTCCGGGGCGACCTGGACCGCATGGGCATCGAACCTCAGGACGAATGCTGCGGCAGGGAAACGCCGAGCGGGCAAAGCAAGAAGTCGGCGGTGAAGAAGAGCTATGGAAAGATCGCTCTGGAAGGAGGCGGCTGCGGATGCGGCACTGGGTGCTGCGGTGACGGTAAGTTCGATCCCATCCAGATGTCCCTATCGATCGGTTATTCGGAAGATGAGCTGAGCGACATGGCGGACTCGAACCTGGGGCTGGGGTGCGGGAACCCCGGAGCACTTGGTTCCATTAGAAAAGGGGAAACGGTGCTCGATCTAGGGAGCGGGGCAGGTCTGGATGCTTTCCTTGCTCTGAAGAAAGTGGGGCCCTCCGGAAAGGTCATCGGGGTGGACATCACCAAGGAAATGATCGAAAGGTCCACCAGGATCGCGAAAGAACGCGGCCATGCGAACGTGGAGTTCAGGCTGGGGGACATCGAGGACCTGCCGGTGGATGATGGGGCGGTGGATGTGGTGCTAAGCAACTGCGTCATCAACCTGGTTCCTGACAAGCGCAAGGCGTTCTCAGAGGCATACCGGGTCCTTCGGCCGGGAGGACGGCTGCTGATCTCGGACATGGTCCTCCTGAAAAGACTGACCGCCGCGCAAAGGAAGGATGAGAAGCTGATGACCGGATGCGTCGGTGGTGCTATCCTCAAGAAGGACTACCTGAGGTTGATGGAAGAGGTCGGGTTCAGGGTCGAGAACGCCATCGACGACGAGGGGGTCGGCAAGATGCATTATGATGGTTATCCGGTCGAGAGCATCAAGATCGTGGCGATCAAGTGAGATGCAACTAACAACTCGATACCAGAGGGGAGTTCGGTAGGGCACGACAGCCGGTCCTAACCCGCGATCTCTCATTTTTTCTTTCTTTTCTTGATAACATCATACTTCAGCCAGACCAGTCCGTTCTTAAGTTCCTGCAGGTGCCTTAGCTTTAGTTGACATGGCTCAGGCAGTTCGGATACGGTGGGATTGATGAAATGAGCGCTGTTGGGATTCCCGACTGTGCATGGACTGAGAATGACGCTGATCTCGTCGATCAATCCTTCCTTGAGCAATATCGCGGACAGGGTTCCCCCGCTGTCTATGCGCAAGGTGTACAATCCGAATTTGGCCTGAAGCTCCTTCAACGCCTTCTTGAGGTCCACCCGCTCCTTGCCGGCGATTATGGTGTCTATTCCTTCCCCCTTCAGGTATTGCAGATATTCTTTAGGAGTGGAGCGGGAGCAGAGGGCCACAGGCGTCTTCCAGAAGGGCTGCTTCTTGATGGCGCTCCAATTGCGCACCCTTCCCTTGCTGTCCACTATGGCAATGACGGAACGGGAGCAGCTGGGGAAGTTCTTGGCCACTTCGTAAGACCAATCGGGAACCTCTTCCGACATCGGGGCGGCCAGGAAGGTGTCGGCCCCGGAGATGATGCCGTCCGGCTCGAACGTCTCCGCCAACTGATAGTAGGTGCCCATGTCGATATCGAAACCGGTGGCCCGGGCGTCCAGGCTGGTCTGTATGTGCAGAACGATCTTCATTCTCTCCATGGTATCCATTCCCCCTTCTTCGATGATCGAACATAGCCTATCGGGTCATTAAAAAGATTATGACCAGCGGAACGAAAATGCGATAATGGGGCCGCAGCTCGATCAAAACTCGGCTATCGTTCCATAATTGCACCAAATCATTTAATTTATAATACGGTATATATTATCTATAATGATGGGCCTTGTTGCAAAATTCAACCTGACACTTTGCCAACGCCAAATAATTGAATTCTAAGTATTTTATATTGTTATCAATATTGATTACAAAATATTTAAGTGTGGTCCAATCCATTCGCCAGCTGTTCAAGGAAGGTGACTGGATTGGTTGCCACGGTCGTAGAAACAACATCCGACATATTCAAGTTTGACGGTCAGTCTCGCCTCGACACCTTCAGCATCGACCTCGGTCGATGCTCTGAGGTCGAGGCGCACCGGTTGCAGCTGGCTATGGAAGCTATCCGTTGGAACGTTGATTCGTTCCCTTTCTGGCAGCGAAGGAAGAGGGTCGGCCGACCCTCTTCCAATGAACGGACGATCATGATCGGTTTCCTTATCCAGCAGCTCTTTCGCACGACCTTCCGCGATGCGGAAGGTCTGTTGAACATGCTGAGCTGGTACTTCCGGATCGACCGCGTACCGGATCATTCCGTGCTCTGCCGGGCGATGTCCAGCCGACGCTGGACATCGTTGCTGGAGAGGTTTTTCTCGTTCTTCATGGAGCGTCTGCCGAAAAGAAACGTTATCGCAGCGACCGATGCGACCGGCTATTCCGGTCGCAAGCGCGGATGGCGCGAGACGCTATACGCGCACCGTCCGAACGAGGACTGGGTGAAGACGCACGCCGCCATCGAGGTCGACCGCTTCCTCGTCCTGAGCTACGAATTGACCGCTTCGAACGTGCATGACAGCCAGGTGTTCTCGGATGTCTGGGAACGATTGCCGAAGAACGTCGCCCCGACTCGCAGCCTGGCCGATTCGGCCTACCACGGCGAGGCTGCACGGGGCGACACCGCTGCATAAGATCAAAAAGAACGCCAAGGGCCTGATGGAACATCGGGTCAACTACAACAAGCTGGTCTTCTTCGCCAAGCAGTTCCCGCAGCGCTTCGCCGCTTTGACGGCGAAGCGCAATCATGCTGAAACAGTGTTCAGCATGATCGGCAATCTGTTCGGTCATCGTGTCCGATGCCGGAAAAGTGACGCGCGGGAAAACGAGGTTCGTTGCAAGCTCATCATGTTCAACCTGCATCAAATGGCAGTGACCGGGCTCGCCTGGTCACAGTAATTTTGCAACAAGGCCTTAATAGTTGAAACGATAAATGCTAGGTCATAGTACCGACCGGCTAACCTCCGGTCAAGACGGTCCGTCGTTCATGGAAAAGTCAATGACGTCGATCACCCTCGACATGCGGTCACCGAGCATCTCCATCCAATCCCAATGAAAGATGGTCTCCGGTCGCTTGCTTTTAACGAATTCATATGCTTCCCGGTAAGGCAGGTCATATTTCTTGCTGACATAGACCATGGCCACGAACGAGGTCCTATCAATGCCTTCCGTACAGTGGATCAGCACCTTGGCATCGAAGTGCGTCAGCGCCTCGATCATATCGCCAGCTTTCAGTACCTTATTGACCAAAGGTTTCTTTGGACGACCATGGGCCACGTCGAACAATGTGCGAGCGTCGATGATCAGGTCGATGTCCTCTTTCTTCAAGTTGTCGATCAAGAAAACGGACTTCCAGCTTCCCACCGCCACATATTGGTCTATCCAGTTCATCTCGGCAGCCCCCTCTCGGCTATCGATCCAAACATTTCCCAGACGTCGAGAAATTGTTCCCAGAACATCATCTTAGAAGTTACTACCGTTGATATTTAATGGCTGTCATAGACGCTCCCAATCCCTTTACAATGAGGAACGGTCTTGATGTTCAACGCGTCCAATGGGCAAGTAAATTGATTATTCAAAGACTCGATCCTCATATCATGCCGTCCCGGATAGTGAGCATCATAACCCTGGGCGTGAGGGACCTGAAGCGGTCGGCCGCATTCTACGGGGGACTGGGGTTCGTAATGTCCGCGAAGAGCGATGATGATATCGTCTGGTTCAATACGGGAGGGACGGTGCTGGGGCTCTATCCCTGGGACGCCATGGCTGATGACGCCGGGGTATCCCCGGAGGGGACAGGGTTCCGAGGGGTCACCCTGGCCATGAACTTGCGCAACGAGATGGAGGTGGACGAGTTCGTGGCCAAGGCAACACAGCTCGGAGCAAAGGTGATCAAGCCGCCTCAGAAGGTCTTCTGGGGAGGTTACTCGTCCAAATTCCAGGACTTCGACGGGCATATCTGGGAGGTTGCCTACAATCCCTTCACGCCCGTGGACAAGAACGGGAAGATGAAATTCAATGAATGATACGATCAGGTGAATCCCTTGGGAAGGGCTGGGAGATAGTCGAACGATCGAAAATTGAACCGTCCAGATGGTCTTGGCTGAATGCACCGAGCGTGAGCTGATGGAACTGGAAAGGCAGCAGTCCGTGTACCAAATCACCAAAATTCTTATCCGTTCGGGTGAGAGTGTTATTACCGTGATAACATGAGGCCGATCTGGTCCGGTTCATTGTCCTTCGGGATGGTCAACATACCTGTCAAGCTGTACTCCACGGTCGATCGCTCCACCGCGCCAGGGTTCAAATTGATGCATGGCAAGGACCAGGGGCCGATAGAATACCGTCGCTTCTGCAAGCTGCATGACCAGGAAGTGCCATGGTCGGAGATAGTGAAAGGGTTGGAGGTGGAGCCGGGGTCGTTCTTCCTTTTCACCAAGGAGGAGCTTGAAAAGTTCAGGCCGGAGAAGAGCGACCAGATCGAGATAGTGGAGTTCATTCCCCTGGGGCAGGTGGACAGGGTCCTTCTCGATTCTCACTATTTCATCGGTCCCTCGAAGAAGAAGGAGAAGGCCTTCTTCATTTTCGCTCAGGCATTGAAGGCTTCGAAAAAGGAAGCGGTCGGGCGCTTCGTTATGAGGGAGAAGGAATACACCTGCATCGTCTCGCCATACAGCAGGGGGCTGCTCCTTAGCACCCTAAATTATTCGTACGAGCTTGGGAGCGTCGACGAGGTGGAGAACGTCAACGAAAAGGTCCCGATCAAGGACCAGGAGCTGGAGCTGGCCGTGGCTCTGGTCGATAAGCTGAGCGTGCCCCGGTTCGACAACTCGCGTTTCAAGGACGAGTTCATGGAGCATCTGAAGAGCGCTGTCGCCAAGAGAGACAGGAAGGAGCTGGTGGTGATCGAGGCGAAGGAGATGGAGACGCCCGAAGAGAACCTCATGGACGCATTGAGGCAGAGCCTTGAGGCCTAACGGGTACCGGCCGATGCTGGCCAGACTGGGGGCCCCCGAGGACCTGGACGCCCAGGGATTCCTTTTCGAACCGAAGATGGACGGGACCAGGGCGATATGCTATGTGAATTCCGGCCTAAGGTTCGTGAACAGGCGGGACCACGAGATCGGGGAGCGGTATCCGGAGTTTTCCTTCAGGGACAGCATCAGGGCGACGTCATGCGTGCTGGACGGTGAGATAGTGGTGTATGACGGTCATGGCAACCCCTCCTTCTCCCTGTTGCAGAAGCGGGAGCAGTCCCGCACCAGCATGGCAGGCCTGCTGAGCTCGCAGCATCCGGCCACCTACGTCGTCTTCGACATGCTGGAACTTGAGGGCAGGGATATCACTGCGCTGCCCCTAGAAGAGCGGAAGGACATTTTGAGCGCCACATTGGGTGATGATGAGCGTCTGTAGCTGATCGTGACCACCAGATACGGGCGCCGTCTGTGGACCATTGTCGAGGAAAGGAAGCTCGAGGGGGTCATGGCCAAACGGATGGATTCACCTTACGAGCCTGGTAGGCGTTCAAGTTCCTGGCTCAAGATCAAGGCGCTGAAGACGGTCGATTGCGTCATCGTCGGTTTCACCTCGGAAAAGCGGGCTATTTCAGCACTCGCCATTGGACTCTACTTTGACCATGAGCTAACTTACATAGGGCGGGTAGGGACCGGATTCACAGAAAAGTTCCTCAATGAGCTGAGAACGATCCTGGACAATATCGTGATTGAGGAGCCTCCGGTGCGGAATGTTCCTAAACATCCGATAATATGGGTCCGTCCCGAGCTGGTCGCGGAGATCGAATATCTACTCATGACCAAGGATGGACATCTGAGGGCTCCATCCTTCCTACGGATGAGAACGGACAAGGACCCCCGAGACTGCACGTCCGAGACACTGGCTCCCATAAAGCCACAATCCGATCGGTCATGAATGGGTTGGGGAGCGCGGTCATGCAATAGGATATATTTTGTTAAGAAAAAATTGAAGAAATGATGATGATTTTGGTGGGCTCATCCGGATTTGAACCGGAGACCTTCTCCGTGTCAGGGAGACGTCATAACCGCTAGACCATGAGCCCTTGGAATTGGCCGTAAGTTGTTCTAATTGATATGCCTTTCGTCGTCCGCCGCCCCTCGATCCATAGTCTGGTGTCCTGGTTCCACGGGCAAATTTTTATTACTAGCTCCCTCTTGCATCCAATGAGCTAAATGACGGAGATCATCCTCTTCACCAAACCCGACTGCCAAAAGTGCGATTACGTCAAGTCCCACATGCCGGAAGGCGTCCAGCCGCGCATCGTGAACACGTCCGATGCTGACGGTCTGGCGGAAGCCGCTTATTACGAGCTCCTCAACAAGAACCTTCCCATTCTGGTCGTTGATGACGAGGTGTTCGAGGGAGCCATCATCATCATCAACAAGCTCAAGGAGCTGGCTTAAGCCAGACATCCATGTACTGTCTGGGAATCGAGGGGACCGCCCACACCGTGGGCGTGGGCATCGTGGACGGCAAAGGAAACGTTCTCGCCAACGAGCTGGAGATGTACCGTCCGGCCGAAGGCGGCATCCATCCCCGCGAGGCGGCCAATCACCACGCCGAGCGTCTCGTCCCCCTGGTCCGCCAGGCCATCGACAGATCGGGACTGAAGTTCAAGGACATCGGCCTGGTCTGCTTCTCCAAAGGTCCTGGATTAGGGCCCTGCCTGCGTACCGTCGCCACCGGCGCCCGCGCTCTATCGCTATCGCTCAACGTTCCCATAGTTGGCGTGAACCACTGCATCTCCCACTTGGAGATCGGCAGGATCAAGACCGAGGCCCAGGACCCCGTGCTCCTGTACGCCTCCGGGGGAAACACCCAGGTCATCGCCTTCGCCAACGGCCGCTACCGCATATTCGGCGAAACGCTCGATATCGGCATCGGCAACATGCTGGACAAGCTCGGACGGGAAATTGGCCTAGGCTATTACGCCGGCCCGAAGATCGAGAAGGCGGCCGCCCAGGGCAGCAAGCTGCTCGATCTGCCGTACTCCGTCAAAGGCATGGACATGGCCTTCTCCGGAATTCTGACGGCCGCCGTCGCCCATCGTAACAAGGGCGAAAGTATCGAGGACATCTGCTTCAGTATTCAGGAGACCTGCTTCGCCATGCTCACGGAGGTGACGGAACGCGCCATGGCCCACGTGGAGAAGGGGGAGGTCCTTCTGGGCGGAGGCGTGGTCCAGAACAAACGGCTGCAGCGCATGGTGCAGGAGATGGCCGAAGCGCGCGGTGCCCGCATGTTCGTTCCTGACCGGACGCTATGCATGGACAATGGCGCAATGATCGCCTGGACCGGTCTGGTGATGCATGAGGCCGGGATAGAACATCCCATGGAAACTACCACGGTCGACCAGCGCTTCCGAACCGACCAGGTAGAGGTCACTTGGCGCTGACCCGGTTCATCTGTTTTGCTATGATGGCGTCAAGCGCCTGAAGGAAATCTATGTCCTTTCCCAAAGGTATCGTCGCACCGCTGGCAATGTTATGGCCGCCGCCCACGCCGCCCACGGAAGCGGCGGCGTCCCTCATGGCCACGGACAGGTCAAGACCGTCCTTGTCCACCAGTTTCCGCGTTCCGCGGGAGGACACCTTGAACTCCTTGTCCATGCGCGTCAGGCAGATGGTGGCCTTGTCCTGGTCGCCCACCCACTGCATCACCAGTCCGCACAGTTCGCTCGACACTTCCTTGTGCGGCGACTCGAAGTGCTGGATGGCGATCTCCTTGGACAATCCGCGCTCCGCCGTCCGCTTGGCGGCGTTCAGCAGCATCTCGTCATATTCCTTGACCAATGATTCGGCGCGCTCCCTGGCATCCTTCTGACCGAGCAGCAGGGCCAGTCCGAGCGACGTTTCGTCCACCCGCCCGCAGGCGTTTATCAAACGAGTTAAAAGATAAGCCCGGGAGTTGTCCTGGGGGAAGAAGTAGTCTGGGGCGAGCTCATCCTCAAGGCTGCCGAGCGAACAGCCCTGTTCCAGCAGGCGCAGGGAGATCAGAGAGGACAGACGCCTCCTTCCTCCCTCGTCCAGACCGTCCCAGGTGCTCTCCGCTCTCACGTTCGCCTCCTGCAGCAGCCGAGCTATTCCCTCGGGATCTCCGCTCACCCCTCTTATGAAGGGGTGCATGGTTCGCATGAGCCCTTCGCCGACAGGTCCCGGAGGAAGCAGCGAGCCCTTCTTCTCCTGAACCAGGTTCCGCTTGCTCCCCTCGTTGTACAGGTGAGCGTTCACTCCGCTCAGTCCCTGCTGATGCTGCCGGTCGCCGACCATTCCGGCGAAGGCCAGCGGCAGGAGGTCCCAATTGGCCTCGTCGACTGTTACCGCCAAAAGCATCGACAGCGTGCTGGCGCATGCGTATCTTGCACCGTCCACCTCGAAAACGGACGGGTTGAGGTGCATTACCTTCTCGGAGTCCTTCTCCGGGCGGTGGTGGTCGAGAACGATGACCTTGGTCCCCAGTGCTTCCAAGGCCGTAAGATTGCTGGAGCCCATGTCGGCCACGATGAGCAGGTCGACGCCCGGGACCAGGCTGGCCTGTATTGCCGCGAGATCGAAGCTCCTCAAATTGGTGGTCTGCGCGCCCTTTCCGGCCCGGACCAGCATGGAGGTGAGAACACTGGCGGCACCGATGCCGTCAGCGTCGTTGTGAGAAAAAACACGGGCCTCGGTGCATTCGCGCACCGCGGCCGCGGCTAAGGAAAATCGAACTAAGAGGTTTTCCGGAAGGACGCCGGCGTCCATGTCCCACTCACTCGATGAGCAGCTCGGCGTTCTTCAGAGAGTAGTTCCAGTCGGCGGGCAGGATGTCCTTCCGCTTGTAGTACTTCACCAAGCGCCTGATCTTGGACTCCACGAGCTGAAGTCCGCGGCGGTTGGAAAAGTCCCCGCGGTTGCCGTTCTGAACGTGCAGGTTCAGGTTGATGGCCTTCCTCATCAGGGCCATCAGGTCCTCAGGAAGCTTGGGGGTAAGGTCGTTCTCCTTCAGGATCTCCAGAACGGTCTTGCCGGTGGCCAGCCTTACGCCGGGCACAGCGTGCTGGTCCCTCAGGACCATGCCGATCTTGGAGGTGGTCATGCCTTCCTTCCCTAGCTTGACCACCATCTCGATTATCTCGTCGTTTGACAGCGGGACCCACTCGGGGTTCTCGGTCAGCAGGGGCCTCCTAGAACGGGAGGAACCCCTTCTCCTGGCGTGCATTCTTGCCATGTGAACATCATCCTATGTTGATATTGTAAATGATTTACTTCGTTGGTGGCGGCGAAGTGACCGTCTATTTCACTCTTACTATTTAAGAGTTAGACCCTTCCCCAGCTTGTTCCGCACGGCTTCCCTGGCCCAGGCGATCTGCTCCCGGTACTCGCATTCCGGGAAGGCCAGGTTCTGCGGCAGCTCGTTCATCAGCTCCCAGCCCATCTCCCCCTCTTCCACTTCCCTGCCGAGCACGCCAGCGAAGACCACCACCGGTCCCATGGGCCGGCAGTCGAGCACCTCAAGCTCGAATCCACACTCCTCCCGGTACTCCCTCTTTATCCCGTCCAGAGGGGTCTCGAACTCCTCCAGCTTGCCGCCGGGCATCTCCCACCCTCCCCGCTTGGGGTTGTAGACCATGAGAAAGCGGTCCCCCTGGAAACCTATGGCATAGACGTTGGGCAGTTTGATCACCGCTTCATTTGTAACGTTCTCCCAGAGACGCTATCCCTATTTATTCGATTCCCGTATCCCGGAACATGGCCGGCAACGGCGGTGATGATATATCCGGGAATTTGGTCATCAGGGCGGTGGAGCCAGGCTGCCAGGAGTCCATCGACCTGCAATGGGAGATGCGCCGGGAGCTCGACGTCATGTACGGCGAGACGACCATCGACCCTCCGCCTCTGGAGCAGTTCCGCCTGCCCCGGGCCGCGTTCCTCGTCGCCTGGTTGGATGGAATGCCCATCGGCTGCGGGGCCATAACCACGATGAACGAGAGCACCGCGCATGTCAAGCGGGTGTTCGTCAGGTCCGGTTTCAGGGGGAACGGGTTCGGCCGCCGGGTCATGGACGCCCTGGAGAAAAAGGCCGCCGAGCTTGGTTATTCCATGCTGTTCCTGGAAACGGCCGATAAGCAGCTGGAGGCGATCCGGATGTACACGTCCCTGGGATACGAGCGCGTGCCCTGCGCCGGTCGGATACCCTGTTCGGAGCAAAGCATCTGCTTTGAGAGAAGGCTCTGATCATCTCTCCACGACGATCATGGCATGGTCCTTCTCAAAGGGCTCCAGGTCCACGATCTCGATGACCTTGAAGCCCTCCTTCCTCAGGTAGTTGGCGGCGTCATGGAAGACGTCACGCGGCTCCCGGGTCACATCCTCCGAGCGCGCTTTGACCGCTAACATCCCATAGGGAGCGGAGAAGCGTTTCATTGCTTTAGCGAACATCCCGGCCTGGTTCTTCTGCGCCACGTCCTGGTAGACGACGTCGGCCTTTTCCACCAGGAACGCCAGGTCGTCCGGTTTGGTGGCGTCGCCCAGGATGGGCATCATGTTCGGGCGTTCCTCGCAAACGCCGACCAGATCGCGGAACATGCGCGGCGATATCTCGACCGCGTACACCCTCCCGTTCGGCACGAGGTCCGAGACGTGGGAAGGCGTGGTGCCGCTCGACGCGCCCAGATAGAGCACGTGCGAGTCCGGTTTGAACGGGAAGGACGAGCCCCCCTTGCGGATGAAGGCACAAAGCTTGCTGCGGTCCGGGGACCATTCCCGATACTCCTCGTCCTCCTGGGAGAATAGGCGTTCACCGTACACCCGCTTGCCAGGGGCGAGGTTCCTGGTCAGGATCATGTCCCCGGAGCAGAACACCCCCAGGAACTTAGATGGCTCTATGCGCAGCTTGGCCTCGCCCATGTTCCTGCCATTACCGACAAAATATTAAGGGTTTCACCGTCATCATTTCCCCGCGGCGGGGACGGAGGAGGCCAAACGCATACAGGAGCTCACTGAGCGCATCGCTCAGCTGGAGGAGGCCATCCGCCAGGCCTCTGTCCCGTATTAGCAGCTGGCAGCCCAGCTGGCCACCTTCCAGGACACCGTAGGGAAGTACTTCCGGCTGATGGACCTCTACCAGCGTTACGGCGTAGTGTCGATAGACACCATAGTGCCGGAAGTGAAGGACCCCATCTCCAAGGACATGTTGCGCATACTGCTGGACCGCCCCGGCCTGAACATCTCGCAGCTCACCGACGAGCTCAAGGGCAGGCGCGGAAGCTCGTCCAGACGCATCGTGCGGGATAAGCTCAAAGAACTGGCGGAGATGAAGCTGGTCGTCGAGGAAGCGGGGCGGAACGAGAGATCGTACCGCCTCTCCGAGGACGTGGTCAAGAGGTGGTCACAGGTGCTCGGTCTGACCAAGTAGGGTGACCACTCATAGGAAGGTGCATGCAACCATGGAAATCGTGGGACAGGCAAGCGATGATCGGGCAGGGACAGATGCAGATCAGGACCATGATAAGGTGAGGATGTGAGCGACAACGATATGCCGGACCCGGAACAGTTGAGACAGATGTTCACCGTGCTCTCCGAGCAGGTGCCGAAGCTCCTGGACAGCGTCACCAAGGTGCTGTACGGAGCGCAGGAGGGTACCAAGTCCGGGGGTCCGTGGCCGCCTTCTACAAGGCGCTGCGGGACGCGGGGATGAGCGACGAACAGGCCTTCGAGCTGACCAAGGACTACATGTCCGATCTCAGCCTCGGAGGGATGCTCAAGAACATAGTGGGCGGCGCAGCCCATAGGGACGATTGAGGATGTCGATGGTCAGAACACAAAAACAAAAAGAAAATGGCCAGGCGATAATTTACATCGCCGCGGCGGTTCCCGGGCTGCTGATCGGCCTGGGGTTAGCGTGCCTGCGCATGCGCAAGCGGGCCAAGCAGGAGGGACGCCGGTTCTTCCTAGCCTTGGTCAGGGATGGTGTTCCCGTCCCCGAGGCCAGGGAGCTGGCCGACATCTACGCCTCCAGCATCTCCCTGACCCAGATGATCAGGGGGATGGGCCCGTTCACTTCCTGAACAGGTACTCGGCGATACCGTAGCCGGCGTCCTCGCCGTCGTCGATGCGCCACTTGGTCAGAGTTTCGAACATTATGGAGCCGCGGTCGTTCTCGCCCTTGAACTCCATGATGGCCTTCTTCTTGACCTCGCCCTTCACTCCGTACACCACGCCGTCCTTGTCGTACATGGCCATGAACAGGGTGTTCGGGCTGCCGTCAGCGTCGTACTCGGTGACCATGTCCACCTTTACCAGGGGAAGGTTCTCTCCATCCACGTACAGGAACCCGGCGTCGATGTCGCCCTTGTCCATGTACAGCTTGGTGACGTTGAACCCGAAGTCATCGCTGACCTGACAGGTGAGCCAGACCCAGGCACGTGGCGAAGTCCAGTCCCTCTCGCCCCAGGAGTGGTCCCTCTCGCCCAGTCCCTTGACGTAGTAGTCGCGGTCGTCGACCTTCAAGCTCCCAAGCACCTTGCCCATCTGTTCAAGGTGCTCGGAGGCGACGGACGCGGCCAAAGCCTCCTTGTCGGGGGTCACGCACTCGCGGTAGTTGAACATGGGGTTCGTCCCTACGAAGCGCAGGTCGAACTTGACCTTGGCCACGGTGTCCTCGCCCTTCTTGTGGGCCGGGAGCTCGCCGTCGAACGTCAAGTTCCAGACCTTTTCGTCCTCCACCTTGGTGAAGGTTATGCCCTTGGCGCTCAGCGTCGCACCGTCAAACTCCACGCTTTCCTTGGTTCCCACCAGGGATCCGTCGGGCATCATGAAGAAGCAGAACAGCATCTTCTCGTTCTTGTTGGGTTTCAGGCCTAGGCGCATGAATCCGCAGATATCGTTTCCGCGGTCATAGAAGCTGAAATAGAAACTTTCGTTCCAGTTCTTCTGTTCGCCCTGCTCGTGAATAATGTCGGTTTCCACTGGAATCATCCTTCCCTGATGTAGATCAGGCCTTCGTTGCCGTCAAGGGTTATCCGCTGACCCGTTATGAAGATTTTCGTTGCTCCCTTGACCGCGGTGACCGCCGGGATGCCGTACTCCCGGGACACCACCGCCCCGTGCGATAGTATGCCGCCAGTCTCCGTGATCAGGCCGGCGATCTTCGAGAATACCGCCGTCCAGCCGGGATCGGTGTTGGAGGTGACCAGGATCTCCCCCTCCCGGACCTCCGACAGTTGCTCGATGGAATCGACGACGTGCACCGGCCCGGTGGCCACGCCCGGGCTTGCCGACGTTCCGGTGAGCTGCGCGGAGTTCTCCACCATCTTCACGGTGTCGTCGAACTCCACCGCGCCCTTGAGGAACTTGGGCGGAAGCTCGCCGCGCCAGTCCACGAACTCCTTGCGGCGTTCAGGGATCTTGCTCAGAGCGTCCTTCCCCTCCCCTTTCGCAAGAGCGAATATCTCCTCCTTGGAGAGGAAGAATATGTCCTCCTCCTTGGCGATCATCCCCTTTTCCAGGAAGCGGCGGGCGAACTCCACGTACATCCGGCGCTGTCGGTACAGGATATGGTCCAGGTAGTAGCGCTGGTTCTCCCGGAACATCAGGTAGGTCTGGGCGAAGCCCTTGATGATCTTGAACATGCGGGCCTTGAGCCATCCCCGCTCGATCTGGCGTATCTTTACCAGGATCTCCCTCTCCACCTCCTCGCGTTCCCTGATCTTCCGCCTCTCCAGCTCCTCCAGGTCCACCGGGGGCGACGAGGCTAACGAGCGCACGATGTCCGCCACCAGCCGGGGGTCCTCGCCCCAGCGGGGGAAGAAGACCTCGCGGGTGTGGGAGCGGTGTCCATACTGCCTGAGGAACGAATCGAACTCCTTGGCGTAGTTCGACATCTTCTCGTCAGAGCGCATCTGCACTAGAACATCAGCGGAGCTCAGGCCCAGCACCTTGCTCAGGACGTAGGGGTCCGCCCGGGCGGCGTTCGACAGGCGGTTCAGGGCGATGTTGGTCTCGATGGTCTTGTTGCCCTTCAGCCCGCTTATGACCTTCGAGTACAGAACGCCCTTGTCGTCCCCGATCCAGTCCTGCAGCCAGCGCTTCATGATCATGTTCATGCCGATGGAGTGCCCGACCATGCCGTAGCGGATGAGCCGGTAATGCTTCACCAGCTGGTCCTCCATCTCCCAGATGACGTCCTCAAGCTTGTCGTCAGGAACCTTCGTCAGATCGCGGACGTCGAACTCCTCCGCCCACTTCATGTACCGCCTAGCCCACCGCTTGTACGCCTTATCCGTACGCAGGATGTTCCCATCCCAGTCAAGAACGGCCGTCCGCAGCATGGCCAGCACCCTCTTTCCCGTCCGGAAGTCGGCGTTGGCGATGCGCTGCTGATCTCGTTCCGGGAAATAGTTCAGCAGCTCCTTGGTGCGGGAGAACTTGGGGTTGTACATCAGCATGCCTTCCAGCACCTCGGCGTTGAAGTACACGTGGCCCTTGTGGATGCTCAGCAGCGGCTTGTTGGTGAGCTCGCGGTACCCCATGATGGCGCTGCCCTCCCAGTTGACGTACTGGGTCAGCCACGGTCCCAGTATCGAGAAGAACAGCGGCGACGTAACGTCCGCCCAATATTCGTCGCCATATCCGCGGGTCCAGAGGGTCAGGTCCCCGCCGATGGTGGTGATCGGCCGGGACTGCAACAGATAGATCTTGTCGCCCTCCGCCGCCCACTCGATGTCCTGGGGGGATCCCATATGCTTGTGCAGCTGAATGCCCAGTTTCGCAACCAGCTCCACCTTTCCTTTGGTCAGCGACGGCCGGCTGCGCTCCGATTCGGGCACGTCCACCACCTTCTCCCCTTCCGGGGAAAGGAAGATCGCCTGGGACTTGCTGTTGATCTTGGACTCCTCGACCTCTCCCGTGGAGGCGTCGCAGACGAAGCGGTCCGGCGTCACCAGACCGGAGGCAATCGACTCGCCCAGTCCCCAGCTGGATTCGATCACGATGATCTCCTCGCCGGTGATGGGGTCGGAGGTGAACATGATCCCCGAGGAATCGGCGTTCACCATGTGCTGCACGACCACCGCCATGCCGGTGTCAAGATGGCCTACGCCCTTGTCGTGGCGGTACTCTATGGCCCGGTCGTTCCAGTAGGAGGCCCAGCATTTCTTAACGCTCTCGGCCAGCCTCTCCCTGGTCACGTTAAGGTAAGTGTCCTGCTGACCGGCGAAGGAGGCCTGCTCAAGATCTTCCGCTATCGCCGAGGAACGCACCGCCCACAGTCCGGAAGGTCCGAAGTTAGCGGTCTCCTCGGTAAGCCGTTCCGCAAGCTCGGGGTCCATCTCTCCGGCCATCATCCAGCCGCGTATGCTTTCGGCGCAGCGGACCACCTTGACCGCGTCCTTATGATCCAGGCCATTGAGCGCGTCAGAGATGCGCTGCCTCAGGCCGTTCCTGTCCAGGAACTGCTCATAGGCCGCGGTGCTGACCACCCATCCCTCCGGCACCGGGAACCCTGCGGCCATCAGGTCCATCAGGTTGCGGGCCTTCCCGCCTATTTCCTTGGTATCTCCCTTAGCCGCCAACGAGATGACTTGTTCTCCCAAACGATCCCTCTGCCACGTGGGGCGTAAAGGGAACGGCTTGTTCCGTATAAACCGTTTCCATGAATGTTCACTGGCGCAATTATGAATAACCCTCCGCCAATATCCAGGGGGATGAGGGAAACTTTGGAATGGCTGGCCGCCTCGGTGGCCGGCAGCATCGACCAGGAGTGCGCGTTCAGCGAGAGGGCCGCCGAGGTGGGCATGGGTGCCGACGGAACGCCAACCTGCCGCATTGACCAGGCCGCCGAGGACCTGCTCCTGAGATTGATGGACGAGAGGAAGGTTCCGTTGAACGTTCTGAGCGAGGAGGCGGGTTTCGTGGACCGGGGTTACGAACGCACTCTGGTCATGGACCCGGTGGACGGAACATACAACGCTCTGATGGGCATCCCGTTCTACAGCGTCTCCCTGGCCGTCTGCACGAAAAGCATGAACGACGCCACCCACGGCATCGTCCGGAACCTGGTGACCGGGGACCAGTTCTATGCAGAAAAAGGTAAAGGGGCGACCTGGAACGGCAAGCCCATTCACGTCAGAAAATGCGATCTGGAAAGTTCGGTGCTGTTCGTGTACTTGGGAAAATTCTCTGCGGCCACCGCCAACGGCGTGCTGCGCAAGGCCCGACGCACCCGTTCCATGGGCTGCTCGTCGTTGGAAATGTGCCTGGTGGCGGCGGGACTGGCCGACGGTTTCTACCTGCATTCCGAGGTGTACCGGAGAGCGCTGAGAGTAGTGGACATCGCCGCCAGCACCCTGATCCTGCGGGAAGCCGGCGGGGAGCTTTACGATCTTGAGGGAAACGTACTGGACATGAGCCTGGACCTGGAGGTCCGGGCGAACTGCCTGGCCGCGGGGGACGTGGCATTGCTGAGGTGGCTGCTATGAGGTTCGGGATGAGCGTCAACATGAACATACCCGACGCCCCGCGCATGGCCAAGAGGACCTTGGACCTGCTCAAGGGGCACGAGGTGCTGCTGGAGAAGGAGATGGCCGAGCGGTTCAAGACCAAGGGCCTGCGCCTGGAGGAAATGGAAGTGGACATGATGGTCACCGTCGGGGGCGACGGGACGATACTCAGGGCATTGCAGCACAACAAGGCCCCGATACTGGGCATAAACGCCGGTGACCTGGGGTTCCTCACGGTCGCCTCGGAGGAGGAGCTGGAGGAGGCCATCGATAACGTGCTCCACGGCAACTACGAACTGGAGGAGCGCATCAAGCTGCAGACCACCGTGGGCGGGAAGCGCATGCTGGACGCCATGAACGAGGCGGTGCTGCACACCGCCCATGTGGCCAAGATCCGCCACTTCCAGGTGTTCGTGGACGGGGAGATGGCCATGAACGTGAGGGCGGACGGGATCGTTGTGGCCACCCCCACCGGCTCGACCTGCTACGCCATGAGCCTGGGCGCCCCGCTGATCGATCCGCGGGTGGAAGCTCTCGTCATCGCGCCAATGGCCCCGTTCAAGTTCTCCGCCCGCCCGGTGGTGGTCCCGGCCAGCAGCCGTATCACCGTGCAGGTCGTACGCCCCAAGGAGTGCGTTGTGGTCGTGGACGGCCAGCAGGAACTGCTCATGGCCGGTAACGAGACGGTGGAGTTCAAGGCCGCCCCGGACCGGGCGCGCTTCGTCAGCTTCGGAAAAGGCTTCTACGCCCGGACCAGAGAGAAGCTGATGGGGACCCTATGCTGAAGGTCCGTGGCATCGATCGCGGCCTCTTGGAAATGATCAACCAGGCCGCCCGCGATTCGCTGCCGAACGAGTTCGTGGCCATGCTCCGGGCCGAGGAAGGCGTCATCGAGGAGCTGCTGCTACTGCCGGGCACGCTGCAGGGCGAGGACTCCGCCACCCTGATGATGCACATGATGCCCATAGACTACTCGGTCGTCGGCACGGTGCACTCCCACCCGGGCTACAGCAACCGGCCCTCCCGCGAGGACCTGGAGCTTTTCCGCCGCTACGGATACATCCATATAATCACGTGCCTGCCGTACGACGAGGGCAGCTGGCGCGCTTACGACGGACGCGGACGGCGCATGCAGCTGCCGGTGGTCGAGCTTTAGAACACCTTGCTGTTCGGCCCGATGTTCCCGCGGGCCCGGGCGCCCATGCCCACCACGGTGCCTTCCCAGATCACCGTTCCCGGCTCGATCATGGCGTTGATGCCGGTTTTGACATCGTCCCCCATCACCACTCCCAGCTTGCGCCGGCCGCTGCTCAGCATCTGCCCCTTGTTCGTAACGCGAACGGTGCGATCGTCGAAGCGCAGGTTGGCCACCTTGGTCCCGGCGCCGAAGTTGCACCTTTCCCCGATAATGCTGTCGCCGACGTAATTGTGATGCGGGATGTGCGCCCTCTTCATGACTATGGAGTTCTTGACCTCCACCGAGCTTCCGATACGCACCTCTTCACCAAGACTGGTGGAGGGCCGGATGTAGCAATTCGGCCCGATATCACAGCCCTTGGAGATGTACGCTGGGCCTTCGATGTAGCTCCCGCTCCTGATCAGGGCGCCCTCTTCGACGACGACCTCACCCTTGAGCACCGCTCCCTCTTCCACCGTCCCTCGGATATCGCGCTTCAGGCGGCCCATGAGGAACTCGTTGGCACGCAGCAGCTCCCAGGGGTAGCCGACGTCCATCCACTCCCCCTTTATATTACGGACGGCAACCTCCGTGTTCGAGGCCATCATGTTCAGGGTGTCGGTGAACTCATACTCCCCGCGTGGCGATCGCCCGGTCTTCCTTATATGATCGAAAATCTCGGTGGTGAGACCGAAGAAGCCCCCGTTGATAAGCTTCGATGGAGGGTTGGACGGCTTCTCGATTATCCTGACCAGCTTCCCGTTTTCGTGCTGGACGACCCCGAACCGCTGCGGCTCCGGGACCTCGACGGCGCCCATGAACGGCGTGTGGTCCTTCTGGAACGTCGAGACCATCTCGGCCACCGCCTCCGGGGCCATGACCACGTCCCCGTTCACGCAGATGAAGTCGCCGTCCATGACCCCTTCGGCAACCCCTATGGCGTTGGCGGTGCCCAGGCGCTCCTTCTGCTCCAGGTAGCTGAGCTCCACGCCCATCTGCCCTCCGTCACCAAAGAACTCCTTGACCCGGTTGGCCTTCCAGCCCACCAGTATGACCTGCTCCTTGATGCCCGCGTCGCCAAGCGCCTGCACTAAATGGGCAAGGTACGGTCTTCCGGCCACGGTCAGCAGCGGCTTGGGAATGTTGCTGGTGAGCGGTCTGAGGCGGGTGCCTTCCCCGGCGGCCAGGATGAGCGCTTTCATTTGGACCCTTCAAAATGAAAATGGCTGTCAGCTATTAAATGCCTGCTCAGCACAGGGCCTTGCGGACCCTTGCCCTGGCCAGTTCAGCGATCTCATCCAGGTCCTTCTGGTTGCGGGCCTCGGCCGTCAAACGCACCTTGGGCTCCGTTCCCGATAGGCGGACCAGGATCCAGCCGTGCCCCAGATCGACTCGGAAACCGTCCACGGTGGTCAGGTCGCCCTCGATCGAGGACATCTCCTCGGCCAGCCTGTCCTGGACCTTCTTACGGACCAAGGGGTCGAAGGAGAAGGAGTCCCGCACCGAGGGATAGGCCGGCAGGGATCCGACAACGTTCTTCAGCGGCCTACCGCCCAGCAGCTTCAGCAGATACGCGCCGGCCAGCATGCCGTCCGGGCAATAGTTGACCGAGGGGAAGATGAACGTGCCGGACGGCTCGCCGCCGAACGGTAACCCCTTCTTCTTCAGTGCTTCGGACACGAACATGTCCCCCACCTTGGTACGCACGATCGGTCTTCCGACTATGTCGTCCAGGACCATGGAGGCGTCCACCGGGGCGGCCATGTCCTTGACCTGCAAGAGAGATGCGAACAGCGCTAGAAGGCGATCTCCGCTCACGTAGCGGCCGTCCTCGTCCACCGCCACCATGCGGTCCCCGTCACCGTCATGGGCGATGCCCACCACGCCCTTGGACCTGCAAAGAGACATCAGGTCTCCGAGGTTCGCCTCGGACGGTTCCGACGGCCGCCCGGGGAAGCGCCCGTCCGGGTTGGCGTTCAATGCTACGATATCGCAGCCCAGGTCCTGGAACAGACGGGGGCTGATCGGGCCGGTGGCCCCGCACCCGCAATCGAGGACTATAGAACGCTCGACCGGTCCCACCTCTTCCATGATGGTCAGGATATGCTCGTCGATGGCTCCTTCCCACGGTCGTTCGGAGAACATCTCGTTCCAGGGGGCCTTCCTGCCGCCCTCGGCGATCAGCCTCTCCACCTCCTCGGTCTGCTCCCCGTCGAAGGCGCTGCCGTCCTGGTTCCACATCTTGACCCCGTTGTACTCCGGGGGGTTGTGGGAGGCGGTGACCATGAGGCCGCAATCGAAATGGGATGCCGCGCAGGCCAGCGTCGGCGTGGGCACCATGCCCGCCCGGTACGGCTCCGCGCCGGCCTCGATGAGCCCGGCTATCAGGGCGTTCACCAAGAGGTCCCCGCTGGTCCTAGGGTCCTTTCCGACGACGACGGTTCCGGAAATACTTCCCACCGCCCTGCCGATGCGTACGCCAAGCTCGGCGTCTATGTCCTTTCCTATCAGACCGCGTATGCCGGAGGAACCGAAGAGGCCCATGTTATCCGCAGGTAATCCCTGCTAAGGCATTTAATCCCTGCCATTCCAGACACAGCCAGTCATCCGGCCAGCATCGTTTCGGCATAGCGTCCGGGGGGATAAAAATCTGGGTGCGAAGGGGTGTTAACGGGCTATACTATATAAGAGGAATAAGCGCTGGGCAACGTCCTTTATGCGATAAATATTATATATTGAATATTTCCATTACTTACTGGATAACAGGCCAGAATGGTCGATTATCGCGGAGGTCGTTCCATGGTGATGGAGAAAATTAACTTAGACAAGGCCAAGGACATCGCGAAGAAGAAGGGTCTCAAGCCGGGGCGCGTAAAGGGCACCAACGGAGTTCAGTTCACAAAGGGCAACAACGCGAGGCTGGAGATCGTATCCTGGGAGGAGTTCGAGAAGACCCTCACCAAGAGGGGTCTCGCGGTGTTCGAGAGTGGCGGCTGGATGAAGATAATGAAGAAGACCAAGTAAGGTCTTCCTTTCAACCCAGTCAAACCCCTTACATTCCTTTTATCTTTTCTCAGCCTTCGATGTTGTTCAATACCACCATGAGGTCCTTTCCGTAGGCCTTCTTGAATGCTTTTCGATCTTCTTCCATGCGCCACATCTCCAGCTGGGGGTCCCCGCTGGCGGTGATTATCAGCTTGACCGAGCGTTTCGTCACCTTGCTGAAGCGCACGTTCTGCACCAGATTGGAGTGGGAACGGTCCAGGCTCTCGGCCATTCTCAGCAGCGTCGATAGGCGGATCAGCACCTGCTGGTCCTTCTCATCCAGTTCGCGCAGGTCGGCCGCCCTCATCTTCGGCGTGCGCTTGCGGTGATACTTGGCGATGTTGGCGATGAGCAACACCTCGCGGTTGGAGAATCCCAGCAGCTCGGCGTGGCAGATAATGTAGTGCGAGTGCAGATGATGATCGTTGAAGGAGATGAAATCGCCCACGTCGTGCAGGAAGGCCGCGTGGTTCAGCATCTCCCGCTCCTTCTTGCCCAAAGTGTGCAGGCCCTTCTTCGTGGCGCTGTCGAAAAGTTCCAATGCTATGGACGTCACCCGCCGGGCGTGCTCCTCATCTATCGAGCAGGCCCGCCCCAATTGGATCACGCTGCGTTCGCGCACGGACAGCTCGCGGAAGCCCGGGAACTCCTCCAGACCGCCGAGATAGTCCTGCAGCATCCCGTCCCGCATACTTCGCTGACTTACGGCGATCTCGTTCAGCTTCAGCTCGTCCATGACCGTTTCCAGGACCATCGCCCCGGCCACGATTATGTCCGCCCTCTCCGGGTTCATCCCGGGCACCTTGCGCCGGGCGGCCAGGTCCAGCGACGCCAGTTGGGGTGTCAGTTTCCTCAGCTGCGAGTACCTGATCACCCCGGGGCGCGAGCTGCTGTCCTGGCGCAGCAATATCTCGCCAAGGTTCACCACGGTCCCGGAGCTGCCGAAGGCCAGGGACACCTTGCTCTGCACTATCTCCTTCTTCGCCCGGACCAGCGAGCTCTTCACGTACTTGCGCATCTTGACCAAGGCGTCGTCAGGGATCGGCGCCTCCGGCTTCTTCACGAACATGGTGGTGAGGCGGATGGCCCCCACCTTCAGGCTTTCCAGATAGGAATACTCGTTCTGATCGCCCAGGGCCAGCTCGGTGCTGCCCCCGCCGATGTCCAGGAACAGGGCGGTCTTGCGGCCGATGTGGTGCCCGCTCGACACGCCGAGATAGATCAGCCTGGCCTCCTCCATGCCCGAGATGATCTGCAGCTCCAGGCCGGTGGCTTCCTTAACTCTTTCGACCAGCTCGGAGCGGTTGGACGCCTCCCGGGTGGCCGAGGTGGCCATGGCCACGAACTCCGTCGCTCCGTACGTTTTGGAAAGGTCGCAGAAGTTCTTTGTCACCCTCACCGCCCGTTCCATGGCGCTCTCCAGCAGCAGTCCGTCCGAGAACTCCTGTTCGCCCAGCCTCACCATCTCCTTCTGTTCGCTGATGACCGTGTAAGAGCGGTTGGGATTGATGCGCACCACCAGCAGCCGGACGGAGTTGGTACCGACGTCCAGGAAAGCCACGACCTTTCCTTTTTCCGGCTCAACCATTGACGGTCACCTCCCGGCCGAAGGCACGGGCGAACTGTACAGCTTTTCGGGTTCCCCATTCCTTTTCCGTTGAAAGGTCTCCCTGTCCGGAGATCATGATCTTCACGGCCTTTCTGCCCACGATCACTTCCAATCCTCCCACCAGGGAGGAGTGGCTGCGGTCCAGGCCATCAGCCAATGCAAGGATGGCCGAGATCTTGGTCACCCTCTTCCGCTCCGATTGGGTCAGTCCCTTGAACACCCGGTCTTCACGGCGCGGAGAGCGCATGCCGTGATAGCGGGCGATGCAGGCCAGCATCCTTTTCTCCACTTCGTCCAGGGGCAGACCCGCCTTCATAACGATGTCCAGGGCCCTTCTCTGATGCCCCTCCGCTCCTTCGTTTAGCCCAACGTCATGCACCATGGCCGCCATTTCCAGGAGCTCGCGGTCCTTGGGGTCGAGACGGTGCAGCCCTCGTGCGTTATCGAATATCAGCGCCGCGAGCGTCCTCACCTGCTCAGCGTGCGGACGGTCGATACCGAACTGTTCCGCCCAGGCCGCGGCGTCCTTGACCTTGTCCTCCGTTCGCCCGTTCTCAACGTCCTGGGGCAGGTCCTTGAATCCCTGCGCCCGGATCTCGTCGGCGACGCCTCTTGCGTCGTAGGGAACCCTGATGAGCTTGACATTCATGGACGGGAAGTCCAGCAGGGCGTAGGAAGCGTCAGCTCCGTCGCGGGGGCGTCCCACGCTCCCCGGATTGACGAACAATGTTCCAGCACTCTCCCGGACCATCGGAACGTGCGAATGCCCGGTGACGATCACGTCCGCCCCGCTCTCCTCGGCCAGATGGCGCAGCCTGGTCTCAGGCGTGGATGGGGTCAGTTTCTCCGCCTCCTGTCCTGGGGAGGCGTGGGTGACCAGCACGGTTCGGCCGCAGATGTCCAGGCGCAGCTCGTCCGGTAATGAGCCTAACCATTCCATTTCGTTCTCCCCGAGCATTTCCGTCGCCATCTCCCACTGGCGGTCCTTGATCTTTTTACCCGAGGCGATCTTCAACGCCGCCCTGTCGATGTTGCCGAAGACGTTCAGGACGTCCTTGTCCCTCAGCAGATGGATCGTTTCCAGAGGTTGAGGCAGACCCACCGCGTCCCCGGCGTTCAGGAAGGCCGTCGCTCCGTTCGCCCGGGCATGCTCCATCACCGCTCGAAGGGCGGAAACGTTCCCGTGCGCGTCCGAGATCAGGGCCACCTTGACCGGGCAAGCCTCCACTAACGGACGGCCTTTAAGATCGTCAAGCAGCCGGAAAAGGAAGCGCTCCTGCAGAATAGCGAACCATTGCTCCACGAGCTTCGCGTGCAGCTCTTTCCTTCTCGACCCGAACGTGATCTGGAGGCGGTCAATGGCCTTGACCGCGCTGGGCGCTTCCTCGCGCAGACCGGGCAACCGCTGCAGCCAGACGTCGCAATCGTGCAGCTCGCCAACCGTATCCTGCAGCTTCTTGAGGGCCTTCAGCTCGCCATCCAGCCCATCTGGGTAAGCGTCCCGGAAAGCCTCGAGCGCATAACGCAAATGCTTGCCGGCGATACGCAGGGCGTGGTGCCCCTGCCAATCCTCATAGACCGGGACGGAATGGGAATGCTCCATCAGCTCCTCGACGGCCACCGCGGCGTGGGCATAGGCGTATGGATAGAGGACGGACGGATCGCCTTTCCACTCCGTAGGAGCAGCAAGTTCCGTTCTCATCTCTGCGAGATCGCCGTCGCCGACGATGGATTCCATCAGCGTAACGACGTCCGGCTGCAGGGACGTGCGTCGGCATCTGAGCATCTCGATAATGAGCGCTAGGCCGACCGCCTCCTCCCCTTCCCAGCTTTTTCCGATAGAGCCGAGCAGGTCCATCTGCACGTCCAGGTCCCTCGCCTCGCCGAGCGAGGTGGTGACCTGTCTGACCGCTCTTCTCCACTTCTTTCCTTTCTTGCCTTTGAAGCATTCCTCGAATATGCGAAGCGCGGAGCGCAGGCGCCGGGAGGCCACGCGCATCCGGTGCACGTATTCGATGTCCTCCCCGGTCCGCACTCCCTCGACCTCGGCCAAGAGCGCCTCCAGCCTCTGTGCGGTAACCAGCCGTCCATAGGCGCATAGGTCCTCGGACAACTTCACTCCTCCCTGTGCCAGGAACCGCGGTTCTTGATCAGCCAGGCCTGGGAATCAACCCTCTCCTCGCCCTTGGCGATCTTCCTTTTGACGTAGGTGCCGTCGGGCAGCATGTCGCGGGACTTGGCGTTGTCCTTCAGATGTATAGACAGTATCTCGTCCACCAGCCGCCGGCGGTACTGCTCGTCCAGCACGGGGAACAGCACCTCAACCCTGCGCTTGAGGTTGCGGGGCATCATGTCCGAGCTGCCCAGTAACACCTCCTCCTCACCACCGTTGCGGAAGTAGTATATCCTGGCGTGCTCCAGGAAGCGCCCGACGATGCTGTTGACCTTGATGTTCTCGCTAAGCCCCTTCACGCCGGGGCGCAAGGCGCACAGCCCGCGCACGTTCAGATCGATGCGGACGCCTTCCTGAGAGGCCTGGTACAGCGCCAGAATGATGTCCGGGTCCAGAAGACCGTTCAGTTTGAAGGCCAGATACCCGTCCCCATGCTCCCTTTGCCTGGCCGCCTCGCGGTCGATGCGAGCGATCATCTCCTTCTTCAGTGCCACAGGCGCCACCAGCAGCTTTCGGTAGGAGTCCTTGTGCGAGTATCCAGTGAGGTAATTGAACAGGTCGGCCACGTCCGCCCCGATGTCCGGGTCGGCGGTGAGGTATCCTATGTCACCGTAGATGCGGGACGTCTGTGCGTTGTAGTTCCCAGAGCTCATGTGACTGTAACGCACGATGCTGTCGCCCTTCTTACGGACGACGAGAAGCAGCTTGGCATGCACCTTCAGGTCCATGAGGCCGTAGACCACGTGGACGCCGGCGTTCTCCAAGGCCCGAGCCCAGACGATGTTGTTCTCCTCATCGAAGCGCGCCTTCAGTTCGACCACCGCAGCCACCGCCTTGCCGTTCTCCCTCGCTTCCATGAGAGCGTCGATGATCGGAGAGTGCTTGTCGATGCGATAAAGAGTGATCTTTATCGCCAGCACCTGGGGGTCGTTGGCCGCCTGCTTCAGGAAGGTTACCAACGGCACGAAGGAATCGTAAGGATGATAGAACAGCCGGTCGCGATGCTCCACCGCGGACATCAGCGACTTCTCGGGCACCAGGTCCGGCGGCACATAGGGAAGGAACGGCGGGTCCTTGAGGTCCGGTCGGTTAAGTGAAAGAAGGTCCCAGAATCCGACCAGCGAGAGTGGAGCGTGGGAGCGGAACACCATCAGAGGATGGAGCCCTAGCTTCGTGGCGAAGAGGTCGACGAGCTTATCCGGCATGTCGTTGTCCACCTCCAGGCGGATCGGTGAACCGACACGTCTGGTCTCCACGCTCTCTTCGACGGCGGTCAGAAGGTCCTCCGCCTCGTCGGTGGTTATCTCGATGTCCGCATCACGGGTTATGCGGAACACGTGCACGTCCCGCACCTTCATGCCCGGGAACAACAGATCGAGGTTATCGGCCACCAGGTCCTCCAGCAGAACAAAGTCCTGCTGCTTTCCTAGTGCGCTTCCGGGGATAGGCACGAAGCGAGGGAATAGGCTTAGAGGGACCTTGACCCGGGCGTAGCGGTCCCCTCTCTGGGGATGCCTCACGCTGACGGCCAGGTTGATGCTCAGGTTGGAAATGAACGGGAACGGTTGATTGAAGTCCAAGGCCAATGGCGTCAAGGCCGGGAAGATCATCCGCTCAAAGTAATCGCGTAATCCCTGGCGTTTGTCTGGCTCGAGGTCCTTCACGGTGTGGATACTGATACCCGCCGTCCTCAGCTTGGGCTGGAGATCTTCATGCCACAGCTTGCCGTGCGCTTCCAGCAACGGCAGAATTTCCTCACTGATGGTCTCCAGCTGCTCCAAAGGCGTCAGTCCGTCCGGCGGTGCCTCCAGGGCGCCCTTCTTCAACTGACTCATCAGCCCGGACACCCGGACCATGAAGAACTCGTCCAGGTTGCTGCCGCAGATGGCCAGGAACTTCACCCTCTCCAAAATGGGGTGGGCGGTGTCCTGCGCCTCCTCAAGTATTCGCTTGTGGAACCGTACCCAGCTGATCTCCCGGTTGATGAACGGCGAGTTCCTGGACTGCTTCTTGGACTTGCTGTTGCGAGCACTGGTCTTACGGTCTGCGCTGCTCTTGCGGGCCGGCATGGGCGTCCTTATTACATCCTACCTCCAGTATATATGAGGTTACCGTCCAGTCCATATGTTCGTGAATATCACAATATGTACTGGTACGGTCCATTTTTTTATAGTCAGGGATCGGTCGCTCCCGACATGGCCGAGCTGATCCGTCCAGGGGAAAGGGACGAGGACCGCCACGACCGGACCAGGCTCATTACCTGGGTGGACATGGATAAGGTAAGTTCCTCCAACGTGCTCGTCGTCGGAGCGGGTGCGCTGGGGAACGAAGCGGTGAAGGACCTGGCGCTCTTCGGCTTCCGCCACGTGGACGTTCTGGACATGGATACCGTGGTGCGGTCAAACCTCAGCCGCTGTGTGCTGTTCCGGGAAGGCGATCAATCATCCGGAAAAGGCAAAGCGCCATTGGTCGCGGAGAGGGCCAGGGGGCTATGTCCGGAGATCGATATCAAGGCCATCGAGGGGAAGGTACAGTCCCTGGGTCCGGAGGATATGAAACGATACGACATGATACTGGGGTGCCTGGATAACGTTGCGGCCCGACTGCACCTGAACGCCAACTCCTATCATGCCCAGGTGCCTTACGTGGACGGCGGCACGGACGGGTTCCGGGGAAGGGTGCAGGCGGTCGTCCCTCCGTTTTCGCCATGCTTGCAATGCGGCATGAACCGCAGCCACTTCAAGGTCATGGAGCGCCGCTTCAGCTGCACCGGTCAGGACACCGTGTTCTACCAGCCGAAGATGGCGGCGGAGATAACCACCACCAGCATAGTAGCCGCCGTGCAGGTGAGGGAGGCGGTGAAGATCCTCTCCGGAAGATCGGCGATCGCGAACGTGATGCATTACGATGGTCTGGCGGGGACGAGCGAAGTATTCGCCCTAGACATCGACCCAGGCTGTTCCAATCATCTCTCGGCCAAATTATCATAATGCTGACTCTAATGGAAAGGATTATACCTCCTTCCCAGGGATTGCCCGGGGCGATAAAATGGTGGTAAGGGTAAGGGTCAGGAACGCGGAGACCGGTGCCACGGTCGACATGGAGCTGGAGATGGAGAACACCGTGGAGGAGATCATCGAGGGCGTCTCGGCCTATTGGGAGAAGGACCCGGGCGCCTACGTCATCCGTAAGGGCCGGCGCTTGCTACGCGGTCAGCAGAAGGTCCAGGAACTGGATGTCCAGGCCAACGAGGAGCTTGAGCTGATACCCGACCCCGAGGGCGGGAACAGATGACCCTGCCCCAGGAGATCCTTTACATAAGATTGAGGAACGAGCTGGAGGCCTGCCATCACAACCTCCCCAAAGACTTCGATTACAGCGAAGGGCATCTGACGACGTTCCCGCTGAAGGTGGAGGTGGCCATGGAAGGCATACCCGGCCCGGTCATGGAGAACGGGAAGCTCGGTTACCGTTACAACCACCGGCTGGAGCTGATAATCGGCCGAGAATATCCGTTCGAGAAGCCGCTGGTGATCTGGAGGACGCCGATATTCCATCCCAACATCATGATGCCCGAGGATGGCGGTCATGTCTGCATCAAGCTGCTCTCGGAATGGTCCTTCAATTCCACGTTATCCAATTTCATAAAGGGGCTGGAATCCCTGCTCATCTCGCCGAACGGCAACAGCCCGTTCGGCACCGACACCTGCACCGCCGCCGCCCAGTACTTCAATTCCTCCCCCCGTCGAACACCTCCGGTGATAATCGCCCCCGCTCCCAAGGTGGTGCGTCGTTGAAGAGGCCCCCGGTCATCCTCGGCGGAAAGGACATGGAGGTGGAGGAGATGCTGCCCCCGGCCGAGGAGAGAACGCTGCCGCACAAGTGGCTGCCCAAGGAGGCCGCATCGCTTTACACGGACATCAGGGGGGCGGAGATGTATCTCTTCAAGACCGCCGAGGAGAAGGTGCGCAACCACGCCCTCTCCCAGGTAAAGGCGGGGCTGGAGGTCATGGGCTTCCTGCTCGGCGAGGTGTTCACGCACAAAGGCGCGGAATACACGGTGGTCCGTGATGTGGCCACCACCGATCTGGAAGCGACGTCCGTAAGCGTCAGATTCGACCCGGAGGGCTTCGAATCACTGTTCGCCTCACTGGAATGCGCCCGGTTCCGCTACGTGCTCGTGGGCTGGTACCACTCCCATCCCGGGCACGGCTGCTTCCTTTCCTCTACGGACGTGTCAACCCAGAAGGGGATGTTCGATAAGCCATACCATACCGCCCTGGTGGTCGATCCCATCCGCAAGGAGATGGACGCCTTCTGCCTTTCCAACGACGAAGTTCGGCGCAGAAAGTTCCTGGTGTACTGGGACGAGTTCCAGAATCCCTATTACGGCGAGAGCGTTCGTCCCCGGAAAATAAGGATGTGATCAGACCCAGATGGCGTGCCTTCGTCTTAACGAGGACTCGTCCTGGTTCAGCTTGGCCATCAGAAGCGGCACCATGGAGTCCATCATGACCATGCTGGACGCCTCGAATATCGTTCCAAGCGGCGCGTTCCTCTTCTTCTGCTCATCCCTCGGTTGCACAAGCTCCATCACGATGTTGCTGGCGATCCCCAGCTTCGAGTGGGCGCTGCCGGTGATGCTTATCACCACCGCTCCCAGACGACGGACGATGTTGGCGGTCTGCACCGCGGACATGGTCTCCCCGGTGTTGGAGATGATGAGCACGACGTGCCCCTTCTCCACGATAGGCGTGGTCGTGTCTCCGACGAAATGAACGTTGAGGCCGATCTGCACCAGACGGGCGGCGAACGCCTCGCCGACCAGTCCGGACCGTCCAACCCCGTAGATAAATATCTTGGGGGCGGCGGCGAGGGTGGTGACGATATCATCTATTATCGTCTCGTCGACCTTTTCGATGGTCCGCCTGACCTCGTCAAGAATGTAGGCGGTGGTCTCCTTCAATCCTCATCCTCGTCCTTGGCACCCTTGCCTTTCTTGACCTTGATGTCCTTAGTGACCCTCTTGGTCATGACCCTTTCGTAAATGACCTTCATGTACATGGCGTCATGCTCCAAGAGCGGAGAGCTGGAGATGATCGTGGCGTTCAGATTTGCATCGGCCAGGTACTCGGCCATCGGCTCAAAGCGCAGGTCGCCCTTCTTGATGGGGGTGACCCTTCTCTCGTTGCCCCCCTCGTGCTCCACGCCCGAGAAATGAGTGTAATGAAATCCGCCGACGTAGCTGCTGACCTTGTCGAAGACCTCAGCGAAGTCCTCCGGTTCGCGCAGCATGCCGTTGCTGCGGGCGTGAAGGTGGGCGAAATTGACCACAGGCGACAGGCGGTCGAACTTGTCGCACAGATCCATGATCTCGTCCAAACCCCCGAACACTTCCTTGCGTCCGGAGGTCTCCAGACCCAATCTGGGGGTGAGCTTGTTCTTCTCCCACCAGGTGACGATCTCCTCCAAACGGTCGGATATGTTCTCCGCGGCCTCGCGGCGGCTGATGTTGCCGTAAAGCCCCATATGGGTTACAACCATGTTGCCGCCCATGGCCTGGGTCATGAGCCCGGCCCAGCGGATGGAGTCCATGCTCTTCTTGGTGAGATCGCCCTCGCCGGCCAGGTCTATGTAATATGGGGTGTGCATGGATAGCTCAACATCGAGCTCGCTTCCCATTACTCCCAGCTTCTGCAGTTCGTCGAAGTTGTGGGCGAGCCCGGACGAGAGGCTGATCAGGACATCGTCCTCCTTTATCTTCTCATCCAGATTAGTAATCTGAACGTCCTTCTTGCCCTTCTTACGGTGCATCTCCACCACTAGGTCGCCATCGAGCTGGCGGGGGGTCAGACCGACCTCCTCGTCGTCAGGGGAGCGCGGCGACACGTTCACCCTGACCATCTGCACCTCCATGGCGTTTAGGCCGAGGCCGTGAACATCCTCGATACCGTCCTTCAAAGTGCGACCCTTACAAGAAAGTGGAATACCAGCTGGACCAAAGCGAATCATCTAAAACCCCGAGCAAACTAAACGATATGTCGAATGAGATATATAAGGGCTATCAAAAATTAATTTAAAGGCGTTAATATTATAGTGTACATCGTTCAATGCCCGACTTGGCAATGATCATGATGCCGGCACCGCATAGATGCTATCAGGACCGCCATGCCACTGAGCCAGTGGTACGCGGCGGCCCTCCTCTCTAGCCTCGATTGGATGGCAAAGGTATTTAATACCCCTCCATATTAGAGGGGCTTACCAATGTCGGGAGAGTCAGAACATGGCACATGCAAAGACTGACCCCAATCTCTTGACCCTCATATCCGCCCTGAAGGCGGAGTCGAGGTCCAGCGGTGCGGGGATCTGGCGAGACATTGCTCTAAGATTGGAAAAGGCCAAGGCCAATTGGGCCGAGGTCAATCTGAGCAAGATCGAGCGATATGCCTCCGAGGGCGACGTCATAGTCGTACCGGGAAAGGTGTTGGGGTCTGGAGCGATCAACAAGAAAGTGACCGTAGCCGCCTACGGGTTCTCTGAGTCCGCCAAGATGAAGATCATGGCTGCCGGGGGCAAGAACTTGACCATCATGGAGCTGGTCAAGGAGATGCCCCAGGGAACTGGCGTGAAGATAATGAGGTGAGCAGATGGTTGCAATCATAGACGCTGAGAACCACATCGCAGGAAGACTTGCTACCGTAATAGCCAAGAGGCTTCTGAAGGGCGAGGAGATAGTCGTCGTCAACGCCGAGAAGATCATAATCACCGGCGAGCGCGACTCCGTACTTGCCTCTTACAAGCAGAAGAAGGACCTGGGTAACGTCAAGAGCGGCCCGTTCTTCCCCCGCCGCGCTGACCTCATCATGAAGAGGACCGTCCGCGGGATGCTTCCTTGGAAGACCACCTCCGGCAGGGAGGCCTACAGGAGACTGAAGGTCTACGTAGGCGTACCGAAGGAGTTCGTCGACATGCAGAAGGAGAAGGTCGACGTGGCGATCAAGACCGGGCTGACCCAATACGTCACGCTCAGTCAGATAGCTGAATACCTGGGCTCGAGGGTGAAGTGATATGTCCGAAGTTGTCAACACCAGTGGTAAGAGGAAGACGGCGGTGGCCCGCGCGGTCGCCCGCGAGGGAACCGGCAAGGTGCGCATCAACAGCGTGCCGCTGGACATCGTCACCCCCGAACTGGCTAGGCTGAAGATGGCCGAGCCTTTGACCTTGGTGCCTGAAAAGGCCGCCAAGATCGATATCGACGTCAGCGTGGCTGGCGGAGGCGTTATGGGTCAGGCGGAGGCCACCCGTACCGCCATCGCCAAGGCCATCGTGGAGTTCTTCAACGACGAGGAGCTGAAGCTGGCCTTCAAGCACTTTGACAGGTCCCTGCTGATCAGCGACGTTCGCCGCAAGCTCCCGAAGAAGCCGCTGGGTCGTGGCGCCAGGAAGAAGAGGCAGAAATCGTACAGGTGAGCAGAAATGATAATACCGGTAAGATGTTTCACGTGCGGCAAGGTGGTGGGAAGCTCCTACCAGACCTTCGTCAAGAGGGTGCAGATGGGGGAGAACCCCCAAGAAGTGCTGGACGATCTGGACATCAAACGGTACTGCTGCCGCCGTATGATAATCTCCCACTCGGACCTGCTCGGTGAGCTGATCCCCCTGGGTTAAACCTCTTTCACCCCTTTACAATGGGTCTGTGGGGTAGCTTGGAATCCTTCCTGCTTGGGGTGCAGGTGACTCCGATTCAAATTCGGACAGACCCACCACTTTTCCTTTTCACCAATAACCGTGGGTGAGATATCTATGTCATATCTCGACGACGCAAGAGCGTATCTGGGCATCGGCCGGAAAGAGTTACCTGGCCTGATGTTCTGCGTCTTGGTGGCCCTATTATCATACGTGATCACGCGCGGGGTCCTCATAGACAGTGGGCCGCGGGTCCTGGATGCCGATCTCTTTGAGAACGACCCCGTCTTCTCCGCCCTCTTCAAGGTCGGCCCGATCGTGCTGGCCCTCCTGATCGGCCTTCTGGTCAACCTCTCACCGCTGAACCCAGGCGGCGCTTACGCTGGCCGCTTCCTACTGCGACTGGCGATAATGCTCATGGGCGCGCGAGTGACCGCGGACGTCCTTTCCAAAGCATCCCCGGTCGGCATCGTGATCATCCTGGTGGTCATGGCCTTCACGATATGGCTCTCCATGTTCATCGGTAAAAGGGTTCGGTTGGAGAAGGACGCCGCGGCTTTGATCGGCACCGGCAACAGCATCTGCGGCGTTTCTGCTTGCCTGAGCGTTGCTCCGGTAATTGACGCCAAGGCGCACAACACCCACGCGGTGATCGGGGTCATCAGCGTCCTTGGTCTGATCGGAGTGTTCGTCGTCCCCTGGCTGGCGTCCATCGCGGGGCTGAGCGCCGCCCAGGCAGAAGTGCTAATAGGCGGCTCCCTGCACGAGGTCGGGAACGTCATCCCGGCGGCTGACCTGTACCACAACGCCCTAGGAGGCGAGGACGTGGCCTCCCTGGTGCTGGCCTACAAGATGATCAGGGTGGCCATGCTGGTCGTGGTGGCCTACGTCCTGGCCAAGGTCTTCCAGAACGACGGCAAGACCACCGGCACCAGGATGCCTGGCTTCCTCATCGCTTTCATCGTCGTGGCCGCCCTCATATCGTTGTTGATCCACACCCACCCAGGGCTTGGTGGGGAGATCAGGTCGGCGATCGTGTCAACATCGGCCTCGCTGCTCACAGTGGCCATGGCCGGTGTCGGTCTTTCCATGGACCTTCGCCAGACGATAAGGGTGGGACGGAGGTTGATGCCCGTGGCCGCTCTGGTCTGGGTGGTCCAGCTGGCATTGCTTCTGATCTTGACCGTCCTGCTGGTATGAGGGACATGTCCAGCAGTTATAACGGTCATTTATCCGCCCTTCTTACCAAACATATCTTAATGGGTAACGTGTTCTTTATCCGATATTCAGACAATAGCCAATGGCACAGGGAGCGTTGATGGATGCACGTCATTGTGGTAGGGGCGGGGAATGTCGGGTTTACTATTGCTAAAATGCTATCAAAGCAGCATTCAGTGCTCGTCATCGAAGATGACATAAAACGTTACGATTATGTCGTCAACCATCTCAATGTAGGGGCATTGAACGGCAACGGTGCAAGTCCTAGGATCCTCAAGAGCGTCATCAACGAGGAAACAAATCTAATATTGGCCGTCACAGAAAGGGATGAAACGAACATCTTCACCTGCATGATGGCCAAACAGATCAATCCTAAGGTCATCACGGTGGCCAGGGCTAGGAACCCAGACTACATCGACGATCCTTTGGTAGCCAAGTCATTGAATGTTGATCACATAATCTCGCCTGAATATCTTACCGCTGTTAAGCTCCACCGCATCGCTTTGTTGGAGAACGCCATAGGATGTGAGAGCATCCCGTCTCTGGGGGTGGAGCTTGCCATGTTCAAGGTGGTGGGAAAGAACGAGAGGGTGATAATGGTCCCGTTCAGGGAGCTTTTGATACCCCCGGAGTGCAAGATACTGATCATCCACCGGGGTAAACAGGTGATCGTCCCCTCTGAAAACGATGTTCTCATGAAGGGTGACGAGGTCACAGTGGTCGGCAAGGAAAATTCCATCGACGAGTTCAACCGGATGCTAGGAATTCTTCGTGAACCGCGGGATGTGATCATCATTGGTGGCGGAGTGGTAGGTGAGCACCTAGCCGCAATGCTAGAAAAACGGCTGTCGGTCAAACTCATTGAGAACGATGAGGACCGGTGCAGGATATTGGCCAAGAAGCTCAACCACACCGTGATAATTAATGACAATGGTTCCGACCCTTCGGTATTGAGGAACGAGAACGTTAGCATGGCCGATGTCCTGGTCTGTGCCACAGAAAATGAAGAAGAGAATCTGCTGGCATCCCTCATCGGAAAGCACCTTGGTGTATCCAAGGTTATATCCCGATATTCTAAAAGGGAGTACGAGGAGATATTCAGCATGACAGGGATCGACGCCGCGGTCGGTTACTATCACGTGGTGGCCAACGAGATAATCAAGGAGACCGTGCACAACTATGAGGTCATGCTCCTGCTGGAGAAGTTCTCTGAGGAGTTCTTCGACCTAAAGGTCTTGCCAGGATGTCGCATTATCAATAAGAGGATCAGCGAGATCGATATGCCCAAAATGTCGTCCATCGCCCTGGTGGTCAAGGACAAGAAGGCCATTATTCCCACACCGGATACGGTCGTGGAGGAAGGGGACAAGGTCTTCATCTACGCAATGCAATCCGCCATCGCAAAATTGGAATGGATGTTTAAGGCCAACATACCAATGGGAATCTAGTGAACGGTCATGACCAGCTACTACGAGAAGTTCCGTCGCACCATCGGGCGTCTAGCTTACTCGTTCGATAGCCTCAATGTGGATTTCAGGGAGCTTTTTAACAAATTTGCCCGCAAGGAGAGCTCCATACCGCATATCTTCGGGATACTCATGCTCTATATGTCCATCGCCATGTTGTTCCCATTAATTATCGCGGTACAATATGGAGAGGACACTCGGCCATGGATATTCCCGATCCTTCTCTGTTTCATCTCTGGAATACTTTTGCTTATGCGTTACCGGTCCCCGGAGATGACCCGGCCCACCGAGGCGATGTTCGTGGTGTCCACTGGCTGGCTGGCCATCACCATCATGGGCGCGATCCCTTTCGTGCTTCATGGCATGGGGATCATCGACGCCATATTTGAGACCATGAGCGGTTTCACCACCACGGGGGCATCGATCATGACCGACATCGAGTCCTGGCCCAAAAGCATACTGTTCTGGAGGAGCTTCACCAATTGGCTGGGAGGGGCAGGCATCATCATGATTTTCGTCACCATCCTGCCGATGCTGGGGATCGGAGGTCGCAACTTGTTCAAGAACGAGTTCCCTGGGCTGGACGTTCAGAACTTCTCTTTGCGAATACAGGAGGAGGCGCGCAAATTCCACTACATTTACTTCGCCTTGTCGATGGCAATGTTCGTTCTCCTCCTTTTCACCGGTATCGGGGCTTTCGAGTCCATATGCGTGATGTTCTCAACCCTGCCCACCGGAGGTTTCTCGACCCAGAACCTGAGTATCGCAAGTTATGGTTCGCCCACCGTCGAGTGGATAGTCACCATCTTCATGTTTCTCGCGGGTACCAATTTCTACCTTCATTTCCAAGCGATAATCACCAAAAATCCAAATATATATTGGAGGAGCACCGAATTCCGAATATACTTGTCCTTAGTCGTTGCATCCACGGCAGTGGTCATGTTCGTAATGTGGGGACGAGCCTTCGATAATATCGATGATGCATTACGTCTTTCTGCCTTCCAAGTCGTCAATGTACTGACTTGTACGGGATTCGCCACCGCGAATTACGTGACCTGGGATAAAGCCGTAGTGTTTCTGTTCATGGCTCTAATGATAATTGGTGGTTGCACCGGATCCACGGCCGGAGGGATTAAGACTGCTCGTTTCTATCTGACCAAGGAGTTTATATCATCGGCTCTCCATAAAACAGTTCACCCTCGTTCCGTCTTTACGGTAAAATTTGATGGAAGGCCAATGAGCCAGGAGGCGATGTCATCGGTCGTTGCAATGGTCATGTGCTACTTCGCCACTGGTTTCGTTGCGGTGGTCGCTCTCATTATGTTGGGGATCGATCCAGCGACATCCGCTAGCGCAGCCATAGCTACGATGTCGAATGCGGGACCAGGTATAGGGGTTCTCGGACCTTATGGTACATATGCGGCGCTCCCAGATTTGGCGAAGATTGTTTTATCATTCACCATGTGGGCGGGCCGTCTGGAGTTCATCGCGGTGCTTGTGTTGCTAACACCCGTTTTTTGGAAGGAGCTGCTCCGATACAGGGAAAAATATGTCAGATAGTTCAGAGAAGATTCGCTTCATATCGGTCACCTAATGATAAACGGGATAAACGAGCAGTTCGATTGAACGTCCGCCATGTCCAAGGTCAAGCGGAAGATCATCAAGATCGACGAGGAGAAGTGCACGGGTTGCGGAGAATGTGTGCTATCCTGTGCGGAAGGCGCGATAGTGATAGAGAACTGCAAGGCCAAAGTGGTCAAGGACATGTACTGCGACGGATTGGGGGCCTGCCTTGGGCATTGCCCGGAAGGCGCACTCTCGATAGAGGAGAGGGAAGCCGATCCGTTCGATGAGGATGCAGCGAAAGAGCACGTGGAATCAACAAAGGACCAGCCGCTGCAGGCCTGCAGCTCCTCCCGGCCGATGACGCTCATGCCCGAGACGGCGCCGGCAGTTGCCGGTGACAATACATCTCAGCTTAGGAACTGGCCTATCCAGCTGCATCTGGCGCCTGAGGTCACCCCGGCGTACAAGAACGCCTCGCTGCTCATCGCCGCCGACTGCACCGGGTTCTCCCTCGGCAATGTCCAACGAGATTTCATCGCCGGAAGGGTGGCGATAATAGGCTGCCCGAAGCTGGACGACGTTCAGGCCTACGTCGAAAAGCTCACCAGGATCTTCAAGAACAACGAGATCAAGGACATCACCCTGATCCGCATGGAGGTGCCCTGCTGCGGCGGCCTTCAGCGCATGGTTCACGAAGCCCTCCGGTTGAGCGGTAAGAAGTTACCGCTCCAGGAGTTCATCGTGGAGCGCTACGGCGGAAAGGTGGTCAAGGTCACCGCTTAGACCGCTTGCCGGTCATCCTTTCCACTTTTACCTTTATCAAAGCCGTGAGCGACAGGGAACGAGGGTCGAGATCGTACGGTCCTTCGGTGTAATGGGACATCAGGACCTCCAGCCCCTCCCTGATCTCTTTCTCGTCCAAAGATATCGCCGCCGTGCCCCAGCCGATGACGCTCTCGAAGCTGGTGGACCATTGGCAGGCCTTTTCGCCCTTCACCAAATGCACGTCCGTTTCCAGCTCGAAACATACCTTGGGGTTCTCCCTCAGGATGTCCAGCTTGCGGCCCTCCCTGGCGCAATGAAAGTACAGGCTTCCGTCTCGATACCCGAAGTTCAACGGCACGATGTACGGTTCCCCGTCGTCCACCATCGCCAGCCGGCAGACCTCCGCTCTCCGGATGACGTTCTCCAGCTCTACCGGGTCCTTGATCTCCCTCTCCGCCTTCCTCATCTCCTCACCTCAATCTTCCGCCGCAGTAGGGGCAGAACTGGCCCCCGTGGTCGAACCGCCCGCAGTAGGGGCAGTTGTTCGATGCCGGCGCCGGAGGCTGCGGCCTGGCGCTCTTCTTGTCCATGAATATCACCAGCATCAGAAGCGAGACCACCACCGCCAGCACTATCAGCAGTCCGAGCAGCGCCTGCTCCGGGTCACCCTCCTGGAACAGGTCGTCATCCAAAGGCATCGCTCCCTCGTCTATCACGAAAGGACCGATGGTGTAGACGTCCTCCGCCCAGTTGCCGTCCCCGTCCACCGTTCTGATGTGGAAATAGTATGTTCCCGGGGACAGCGAGACCGTGGTGTAAGATCCGGAGGTAGTGTCCATCACCAGGTCCGGCACAGCGTTAGCGTCCGGGCTGACCAGGGTGCTGTATCCCAGCACCCCGCTTCCGCTGTCTCCCGCCCCCGACCAGATGATACTTATCGTGCTGTCCTGCGAGCCTTCTCCGATCACGTGAGAGGAGCTGAACGAAGAGGGGTTGCTCGGCGGGTCCAGTTCCATCGGCACGCGCGAGTTTCGGAACGCCGCGGTGACGTTCACATCGCGCGATGGCCAGACCCTCTTGATGTCCTCCAGGCTCTCCGGCTGCATATCATACATTATGTTCCAGAGGGTGGAGAACTCGTTATCCACGAAATCCCCTCGGACGCTGCCTGACGGACGGTCCGAACCGTCAATTCCGTCGCACAGGTCCCAGAGCACATTGGCCACCGCCCCCTCGACGATCATACCGTCCATGTCCCCATCGTCACCATGGCCATAAGGGCCGTCGGCGAAGACCGTGCTTTCCAGCGAGGACCCGTCCAAACGCAGCGGATCGCCATCTATCACTCTCTCAAAGAACTGGGCCCAGCCTTCGGTGAAGGCGAACCCCGGGGATGACTCGCTGTCGATGTAATGCGGGTCCGGCCCGTCCCCGTCCGGGAAGCTTCCGCCTCTGAGTTCGAAATGAACGCAATGGGCGTACTCATGCAGGGCGATGTCCCTCCGCCATATGGCGTCCTGGAAGAACTCGTCAGAGGGCATGTGGATCTCGCTGCCATGGGAGTGCGGCCAATCGCCCTCCGGCCAGACCACGGTCACCTGGGACCGTTCCCATCCGGTCCGGTCGTTGAGCCAGGAGCCTCCGTCACGAATGTTGCTGTAGACCGCCCAGGCCCCCCTGGTCTGATCGGTGATACGGTACTCGACATCCGTCTGCGAACTGGCGGTGAACTGCTGGGTGTTCCAGTAGAACGTCGGCGATGTGCTCTTGGACCCGTCCGTCACCCGCACCCAGTGATCGTCGTCCGTCTCTATGCGGGTCATGTACGTGCCGGCCGTAAGTCCTGAAAAGGTGACCTTTCCCTCATTGTCGGTATGTCCGGAACGGATGGTGTTGAAGGAGCTCATCCCGTTCAATCTGAGCTGGACGTAAGCGCCGGCACAGGGATCGCTCTCCTGCGCATCCAGCAGATTGTATGAGAAGGTGACGCTGATATTGAACAGAAGACCTTCGGCGGAGCGGGCGGATATGATATCGGGCGTCAGCTCCGACGATCGCAGGTCATTGGAAGGATACCCGGTCGGCCCGGAGGTGAAGCGCCGAGCGTCGTCGGCAACATATCCTGATGCGGGAATGCTGAAGCTCGTGGTCAGCAACAGGAAGGCCAAGGCCAGGGCGATGAAGTTCCGACGCGCCATCGAGCGGTCTAGGTAGCTACTGGTTTAAATCCCTCACCATCTGACCTGAGGGAATTCATCTCTTGGTCAAGACTTGCTCGTATCGGTTATATAATTGGATGATATATCCAACTCAAATCCGGTGAGAAGATGAAAGCTGCCCTGATGCGTTCCCCGGGAGTGCTGGACGTGGACGAGGTGCACGATCCCGTCCTGCCGAAGGGCGGCGTGCTCCTGAAGGTCCTTGCCTGCGCGGTCTGCGGCACTGACATCAAGATGCTGGAGGCCGGGCACCGCGACCTTACGTACCCCCGCATACCGGGGCACGAGGTCACCGCCGAAGTTCTGGAGACCGACATCTCGATGATGCGCATCGGGGACAGGGTGCAGGTGTGGCCGGGCGAATCGTGCGGTACATGCGCGCAATGCCGCTCGGGCAACGACCATCTCTGCCCCCATGTAAAGATAATGGGGTTCAACACCGACGGCGGCATGGCCGAGATGATGGCCGTGGTCGATCCCTCTCGGCTGGTCCCTATCGGCAACGCTGATCCGATGATGCTGACCCTTGCCGAACCGCTAGCGTGCTGCATCAACGCCCAGGGGAAGCTCCGGGTGGGAGAGGGCGATTCGGTTCTCATCCTGGGCGGAGGGCCGATGGGTTGCCTGAACGCGTTCCTGGCCAGGCGCCGAGGCGCCGAAAGCGTCATGCTCAGCGAACCGGTGCTGGAACGTTTGCATCACGTGCCGAACGGGCTCTTCGACCGGATTTCGCAGCCGAAGGGCGACGAAATCGCGGAGATGGTAAAGCGCGGAACCCACGGCAGAGGTGCCGACGTGATCATCCCGTGCACACCCAACATCCGTCTGGACAGCAACGTCTTCGGGCTATTGGCCCCCGGCGGCCGGCTTTGCGTCTTCTCCGGTCCGCGCCGGGAGGACTCCCCGTTGCCTATCGACGTTCGAGATATGCACTACCGGGAGCTTACCGTGGTCGGAAGTTATGGCCATGCAAGCCGGCACGGTAGGGATGCGGTCAAATTACTGAGGGAAGGGTCGGACCTATCTTGGATCTTCACCGGAAGATATGGTCTGGAAGATGTGCGGCAAGCGTTCGGGCACGCCTCCGGACGAACTGGCCAGAAGGCCGTCATTACGCTGTAAAGAGGGAACATCATGGAGAACGAGCTTAGGGAGTTCGGGGCGTCGGTGGACGCACTGATCAGGGGAGAGCACATAGGACGGCAGAGGGCCAGGGACATGTTCCGCGACGTCCTTCTGAACAAACAGCCGGACCTGCAGCAGGGAGCGTTCTTGGCCGCGCTCACTTCCGCAAGGCCGACCCCGGAGGAGATCGCCGGCAGCTGGGAAGCGATATTCGAGATCGATACGGTGAAAGCCAGGCCAGAGGTCGACGGGTTCCTGGTGGAGAACTGCGGCACCGGCATGGACCGCATCAAGACCTTCAACGTGAGCACCTTATCGTCCGTTGTGGCCGCCGCCGGAGGTGCCTACATGGCCAAGCACGGAGCCCGGGCGATCACTTCCAAGTGCGGCATCGTGGACATGGCAGAAACGCTAGGCGTGGACGTGGAGTGCGACGTTTCGGTCGTAAAGCGCAGCGTAGAGGTGGCCGGCATCGGTCTCTTCAACGGCATGAGCGCGAAAGTGCATCCGCAGGCGCTGTACCGCATACTGTCGCAGATACGTTTCGGAACGATACTGAACGTGGCCGGATCGCTGGCCAATCCAGCTTCACCGGAGGTTGGTGTGCGCGGCGTCTACTCCCGGGAGCTGGTACTGCCCCTGGCCAAGACCATGAGGGAGATGGGCTACCGCAAAGGCATCGTCGCCCACGGACTGGACGGCAGCGGTGAACGAGGGATGGACGAGCTTTCCACGTTAGGAGCGACGATCATCGCCGAGTTCCACGAGGATGGGGATGTCACCAGTTACAAAATCACCCCAAAGAAAATGGGGATATCCCTCGGTGAAGAAAAGGATATCTTGAGCACCCTGGACCGGGATGAGGAAGCGTTGCGCTTCATCCGGGTGCTCATGGGGAAGGAGAAAGGCTCCCGGAGGGACATGGTGGCCTTGAACACCGCTCCGATCCTCTATCTGAACGGAAACGCCGGTTCGCTCGAAGAAGGCGTCGCGAAGGCCATGGACATCCTGGAGAGCGGCAGAGGATTCGATAAACTGAAGAACTGGGTGAAAGCGCAGAACTCCGGCGATCCCGGAGAGAAGCTGGATCGGTTGGAACGGATGGCCGACAGGGCCTAGTTCCCCTGCCTCTTCCGGTCCTCGTCCTGCTTCATCTTGTACCAGCCGGACATACGGGAGGTGTGCTCGTCCTCCGCCTCCTCGGCGGAGATGACAAGGGCGGCCCTCTGTTCTTCATCATCCAGATCGACCATGGGATACTCCGTGCTCTTGATGACGCGCTGCACGAAGCTCTTCAAGAACTCAACGTCATCCTTGGTGCAGGTGGCGGGCAGGTCCATGCGGAACACGTGCAAACGCTGGTGTATGTCCAGATAGTGCGTGATGTCCGCCTTCTCCAGGAGCTCGAGGAACCTTGCTCGGTCCTTCCGGCGCTTGGACAGCTCTATCATCCTTTCTTTCCAGAGCGGCCCGAACTGGACCATGACCCCTTCCTCTCCGAAGACCTTCCACATGAAGGCCAAAAACCCCCTGCTGGCAATTAAAGCTTGCCCTCGGTCGGGAAATGTTTATTTGGCGGTCGCTCATACTGCAAGACCCATGCAAGTGTTTGACACGGTCCACGGCTGGCGAAGAGCGACGTCCGCACCTCTCTACAAATGGAGGGAGGAGTCCAGCGTCGTCACCAAGGTCAGCGCGGCGTTCTTTCTCGCTCTCCTAATGGCGTTAGCCGCGCAGGTTCGCATAGTGCTGCCGTTCACCCCAGTGCCGTTCACTGGCCAGGTGCTGCTGGTTTTGCTGGGGGCGGTCGTCCTGGGAAGGTACGGCGCCCTAGGCCAGGGCATGTACCTGGGAATGGGGGCGGCGCTCGGCTGGTTCAGCGGCATGGCCGGTTTCGCGGCTCTTCTCGGACCGACCGGCGGATATCTGCTCGGATTCGTTTTGGCCTCGATGGTCCTCGGTGAGATGGTGGAGCGCCGGAAGGACTGGAGCACGAGCCAAGTGCTGGCCGCCATGTCCCTGGGCGTGCTGATCATCTACGCTCTCGGCGCGGCGCAGCTGGCCTTGTTCCTGGGTCTGGACGTGGGGGAGGCCATTCTTCTAGGGGTGGTCCCGTTCGCGACCGTGGACGCCCTGAAGGTGCTGATGGCCGCCGGAACGGGCTCGCTGTTCCTGCGTCCCGCCTAAACCCTTATCATCCCCTTTTCCTTTGGAGATATTATGAGCCTGCTTCCCGAACACTCCCATTGCCTTCGCTGCGACGATCCTGTCGATGTGGGTCAGGAGTACTGCTCCGACGAGTGCAAGGCCGCTGCGGAAAGCGAGGCTAAGAAGGAGCGCACCAGGAACATGGTCTTCTTCGGGATCGCGGCGGTTCTCCTTATCGCCATAACCATCATGGTGACCTTGGGCTGATCCCCGCCCTCATGGCGCTGACCGCCTTGAGAGCCCTCACCGTCTCTTTTACATCATGCACCCGGAAGAGGTGAACGCCCTGCCAGCAGGCCACGGCCACAGCGGCCAGACTGGCTTCCAAACGGTCCTCCGGTCCGCCGCCGGAGATCTTCCCCAGGAAGGCCTTCCTGGACGCCCCCAATAGAACTGGACGCCCCATCGATCTGAACTCGTCCAATCGTGACATGATCTCCAAGTTGCCATCGACGTCCTTGGCGAACCCCAGCCCAGGATCTATCGCCAGTCTTTCCATCGGGACCCCGCCGGCGACGGCCTTTCTCACCCGGCCCTCAAGGAAGGCGTATACGTCCCCGACCACGTCCACGTATCTGGTGTCGTTCTGCATGTTGGACGGTTCCCCTCGCATATGCATGACGACAGCGGCCGCCCCCTCGTCACGGACCACCTGGGCCATGTTCTCCTGGAGGCCGGAAACGTCGTTCACGATGACCGCTCCCGCGCGAAGCGCTTTCCTCGCGACCTCGGGACGCCGAGTATCTACAGATACCGGAACACCGGCCTCCTCGCTCACTCTCCTTACGACCTCGGAGATCCGGGACCATTCTTCGTCCGGAGATACTGGCGCCGAGCCAGGCCGGGTGGACTCTCCTCCAATGTCGATGATGTCCGCGCCCTCATCCTTCATGGCGAGAGCTCGTTGCACCGCCGTGTCCACGTCAGGATTCCGTCCACCGTCGGAGAAGGAATCCGGGGTCAGGTTAAGAATGCCCACGACCCTCGGCTTCGATAGATCTAACGAACCGTCCGACCACTCGAACAATGGCGGTTCCACTTCGTTGCGGAAACGCAGCGCTTCGCCCATCTCCAACACCCTCGGTGAGGCGCCGGTCATCAGGAGGTTCTCCAGGGTAAGGGGGGTGATGGTGACCAGAACGCGGTCTCCGCGGCACGGCAGGACCGTCGTTTTTTTAGGCGCCAGCTCTTCCTGGAGCGCGCTCACCTCTTCCTTGCTGATGGAATCGATGAAAATGAACTGCCTGGATGCCAGATCGAACCTAGTGAACGCTCCGTCCGGTATTCCTAGCCGGCGCCATTCCCCCCAAGCCTCCTGGTAGTTGCGGTAAGTTCGAACTCTAGCCATGTCCCCTCACAGCAGCCTGTCGACCAGTTGCACCAGGTCGATTATCTCCGGGGACGGACGTCCGGAGGCCCCGGCCTTCAGATTGTTCACGCAGAACGGGCAGGTCGTCACCAGCAGGTCGGCGAAGGACGCTTCTTCCACTCGACGAGCGGCTATCTCCTTGGACAGCTCGGGATAAGCGGAGCGAACGCCTCCGCCGCCTCCGCAGCAGGCCGACGTATCCCGATTGCGAGGCATCTCCTTGAACTGGGCGCCAGGTATCTTGGCCAGCACGGCACGGGGAGCGTCGTACACATGGCAATGTCTTCCCAGATGGCACGGGTCATGGTATGTTATGATCCCTTCGAACGGCTTCATCTTCAGGTCCTTGGAGGCCAGGTATTCCGTGATGTGAAGTACTTCGAACCCCAGGTCAAGCTTCTTAGGATACTCCTCCTTGAACATGCGGTAGCAGCCAGCGCAGGAGAAGACGACCTTTTCAACACCGAGGGAGCGGATGCTTTTCACGTTGCTCTCCCAGAGCTTCTCCACTTCCACCTCGTCCACGCCTATGCGCTGCAGAACGGAGCCGCAGCAGTTCTCGTTTATGAGCGTAAAATCCTCGCCTATCTTGCGCAGGATCGACATTGTGGCGTCCGCCAAAGCCCTATCGCGATACGTCGCGGTGCAGCCGACGAAGTAGCCGACCTTGGCCTTTTTCGGTTGGGAACCAAGCGTATCAGGAACGCTCTTCTTCTCGCCGTAAGGATTGCCGGTGGCGATTACCTTTTCAACCATGGCCTTGTGCTTCGGTAGCATGTGCCCCGCAGCCACCAGATCGCGGCGGGCGCTCTCCACCACATCGACGACGGAGATCTTGGAAGGGCATCTCCTCTCACAGTCCTTGCAGGTGGTGCACTGGTACAGGTATTCAAGAACGGACGGATCGGCGGGTATCTCCTTCTGCAATAGGCCGTACGCAAGGACCATCCTGCCTCGGGCGACGGAGGGGTCCCAGCCCACCCTCTGGAATGTCGGGCAGACGCTCTTGCAGAACCCGCAATAGGTGCAGGTCATCAGCTCCTTCTTCATCTTGCGGAGGTTGGTCGCCTCGATCGTCTCACTCATCTTCACGCACCTTCGGCACGGTCACGCTGCCGTCCAGCAGAACGAGGACCTGGGCTTTTGGTTTTTCCCTCAGGAGCGAGTCGACCGCTTCCTGCAATGTGCCGTACGGAACTATGCCCATTTCCCTTAGTTTATCAGGACCGAGGGCGGTAACCGCCCAGAGATCGGCAGAGCACATCACCTCGGCCACCTTGGCGGCTTTGTGATATCCGAGCTTGTACTCCTTCTCCAGGTTCTTGAGGACCTTCCTCTTGTCCGGTGAGAATGACAGCTGTTTGGCGAAGGTCTCCTCGCCCATGCCCTCGCGGCACTTTGCCACCAATATGAGCGTCCCTCCGTCCTTCAGCGCCCATTTGGCGTTGTCGATGGCCTTCTGCGATTGGTAGAGGTCGACGTCCATGGGGTAAGGGGCGACGGTTATCACGGCGTCGTAGCGCTGCTTGATGGTGATCGAGAACACTTCATCGGCCCATTCCACCGCCTGCCGGAACGCTTTGTGCAGGTCGCCCGCCGCGGCCTTGTAGATGCGCTGGTGGCGGTCCAATACCACCTGGATGGAGAATATCTCCTTCTTGACGACCGAAAGGGCGTCCATCATGTCCTCGTGGACCGGGTTGCCTTCCAGAACGAGGGTCTGTGCCTCGGGGCGCATGGCCAGGCGGTGATTCTGCTCGATGGTGCGGAAGGAAGCGACGCCGGGGAGGAAGGACTTACGACCTCCGGTGTAGCCGGCGAAGTAGTGCGGCTCCACGCTGGTGATGATGATCAGGCGGTCGGCGTTCACCGCTATCTCGTTCACGTCCATTTCCGTGCCGTTCTTGGAAACGCCCAGATGAACGCAATTGGAACGCCTGGCATCGTGGACGACGATCTGGTTTCGCAGCTCGTCCAGATGATCTCCGAATATGAACTTCAGCTCCCCCTCGGTCGGTCCCCGGTGAGCGCCGGTGGCGATAAGATAGCGCGCCTTCTTCAGGTCCATATGGCCCGCCAAAACGTTCAGCACCTTCGAGGTAGGCGTCGGTCTCGTTCCGTCATTGACCAGGAAGACCACGTCCTCCGCGTCCTTCAGGAACGAATCCAGGGCACGGCCGAACGGCTTGGAGAGCGCCCTTTCGATCTCGTCCGGTGCGCAGTGGACCTCGTGCGGTCCGACGATCCCGGCCAGATTTTCATTGGGAACCTTCGCCTTGAGCAATCCGCCTTCGCCGTATGGCAGCTTTAGGAGCATCCGGTCCACCGTTGGCGAACTGACTATTAAAGAATTGTCATTTCTCGGGGCGGAACGGTCCGTTCTCCCTTGCCCCATCTGCCGAAACTAAGGTGATCCGAACGCGTCCAGTTCGTTCATGAAATGAAAATTTGCGGCGAAACCATTAATGGCGGTCCTCCCATAAGGTCCCATTTCATTCAAGGGGGACATTCGTATGCAAAAGGTGTTCGGTAAGTATATCGGATCTGTTCTGTTGATCTTTACTGCTCTAGTCTTGTTGTCCACATTGATGGCGGGTTCTGCCGAGGCGGCAGATCCGTTCATGCCCATCAGCGTCGACGGCAACGCGGAATTGGACGACCTGTTCGGCAGCAATCCTGCCTGGGCTGGTTTAGGCACGGAAGCAGATCCCTACATAATCGAGAACCTGGACATCAATGCCGCCACGTATGATGCGGCGATCTGGATCAGGAACACCGACCGATACCTGGTGATCAAGGACTGCGTCCTGCACGATCCCACGAACTACGCGATAAGGTTCTACAACGTTCAGAACGTCGTCCTGGAGAACAACTCCTGCAACCAGACCACATTCGGAATCTATTTGGGGGCCTGTTCGAACATAGTCGTGAACGGGAACGATTGCAGGGAAAACGATGTGGGCGTCTACCTGGACGGTTCGAACGAAGTAGCGATACGTTACAACAACTGCTCGGGTGGGCAAACTGGTGTATATCTCACCGAATCCAGCGATAACATCTTAAACAATAACACCTGCAACGACACGTTCGATGGGATACTAGTTCAATCGGAGAGCGACTGGAACGTCATCAACGGTAACATCTGCATCCGCTCTCAGAACAGCGGCATCACAATAGACTTCAGCGCCAACAACACCGTTTCCAACAATACCTTATACGCATGCGGGACCGGCATCGCCCTGATCGACGCGGTCAACAATACCTTGTTCAGGGATAACTGTAGCAACGGCCTGAGCGGTTCCGCGGCCATAACTCTTGACTATTCCCATTACAACGCCCTCATCGAGAACAATTGCAGTTACAATTACGGCGGGATACTGCTCACCCTCTCTGACAACAACACCGTCCACGCCAACACCTGCCTCGACAACGAAGGGAACGGCATAGAGGTCGACTCCTCCAATAACAACACCGTCTCGGACAACCACTGCAACGGGTACGCCTACGCCGGGATAATTATCAAATCCGGCTATTTCGATAGCCGATTCAACACGGTTCTCAACAATCAGTGCTCGTACCCTGGCGCACTTTGGGAATGCTACGGCATTCAACTGTGGTCAGGTTCCTATCTGGTGTCGTACAACACCATGGTAGGGAACGACTGCAGCGACAACTATTACGGAATTTACATCCTCAACTCGCCAAACAATACCATTGCCTTCAACACCGTCCACGATAATGCCGGTTCTGGAATTAGGCTCGAAGGTTCCTCATACACCATAGTTTCGTCCAACACCGTCTACCAAAATGGGGATTCCGGGATATGGCTGGATAATTCTGAGCGCTGCGTGATACGGAACAATACCGGAGAGCTCAACACGGACGGTATATACCTCTCCGATTCCGATCTCAACGAGTTGTCTGGGAACGACCTCGATGGGAACACCTTCGGATTATTCCTCTATAATTCGTCGGGCAACTCGATCACCGAGAACAACTGCACCGATAATGAGTTTGGCATATACGTTACGGGCATTTCCCAGCTGAACGACATTGACCACAACACCTGCATAGATAATGTCTACACAGGTATACTGCTGGACGGCTCGGCGAACAATTCGATATCGTACAACACCTGTAGCGGGAATGTCGGGATAGTGATCGAATCCTCTGCCAATTCCACGGTCAGCAATAACACTTGCACCGGAAACTATGACGGAATTAGCGTATCCAACTCTCCCGGTTCGTCGATGCTCAATAACACTTGCACCGGGAACTATGATGGCATCGTGGTTTTCCAGTCCAGTGACAGCACGATCGCTGGCAACGTGTGCGACGGCAACACATATGGCATCTTGCTAAGCTCGGACAGCGATGACAACACGTTAATTCTGAACTCCTGCAACAATAACGCCATGCATGGCATAACGGTCGGTTATTCTGAAAGGAATCTGTTGTCGTACAACACTTGTAATCAGAACATCGGGCACGGAATCGTCATAGGCACCTCTGCCAGCAACACCCTGTTCAACAACTATTGCCAGGACAATGGCAATTGCGGTATATTGCTGGAGAATGCACAGTACAACATTCTGGATAAGAACACCTGCATCGCAGACAACCCCGCTAATGGTCCAAGCTCTACTGTTGGGATCAAATTATACGGCTCCGATCATAACGAGGTATTCAGGAACATCTGCGAACACAATGGTGTTGGTCTGATCATGGATGGCTCCAATTTCAACAGCATATCATTCAATGAGCTGAACTACAACAATTATTTCATGGGGCTTCGCAGGAGCATCAACGTGGTATCATCTTCTAACAATAACATAACAAACAATTCCTGCATGGGTTCCGACTATGGGATATCCATCTCGGGTGGGGATGATATTCGTATGGAAGGGAACGATTTCAGCAACAACGCTGATAAAGGGATCGAGATCAACAACATCTGGTATGATAAAGCGCGGTACGTGATAGCCAACAACACCTGCATCGGCAACGTGTACGGAATTTGGGTGCAAGGGCCGCTGTACGATTCCAGGGTGATCAACAACACCTGCGAGGACAACAGCATGGCGGGTATGTATTTTGAGTACCGGTCGTACAACAACGTTATCGCCGACAATACCCTCGTAAACAACCACAACGGCATGATCCTAACTGGGGTTGGAGACGACGACTGTTATGGGAACACAATCGCCAACAACACCATCGAGAGCAGCATGGCGTATGGCATTAGCATCACCTCCTCGACAAGGAACCACATCTTCGGCAATGTGCTGATCGGCAACAATGGCGCGACATCTGAGTACGACCCTGCGCACGTTCAGGCGTACGACAGTGGGGAGAACTTCTGGAACGATACAGAGTACGGCAACCTGTGGGCCGACTGGACCTCTCCGGATTCCAACGGCGATGGCATCGTGGACGAGGCGTACCTGATCGATGGCGGGGCGAGCAAAGACCTCTTGCCGCTGGCTGTAAGCGTGGCGATAACCTCCCCGGCCGACGGGTTCGCCACCGGCGAGACTAGCGTCGACATTTCCGGAACTGCGCTCAGTTACTTCGGCGTGGACCATCTGACCTGGCACAATGCCGCCAACGATGCGTCCGGTGACTGCTACGGCACGGACGCCTGGACGGCCGCCGTTCCCCTGGCAGATGGCGACAACGTCATCACGGTGACCATGGTCGATCTTCACGGATCAGAAGCTAACGCCTCGATAACAGTGGTGCTCGACGTCGTTCCCCCGACCTTGGAAATAACTTATCCCGCGGAGGGTGCGTACCTCGGAAGCAGCGTCACGGTGACCTGGAACGGCAGCGACGCCGAATCCGGCATCGATTACTACGCCGTTAGCATTGAGGGAATGTTCTTCGTCAACGTAACTGGAAGTTCGTACACCATCAACGATCTGGCCGATGGCACTTATACGGTGCTGGTGAGCGCCTACGACGCCGTCGGCAACTACCTGGACATGGCGGTCTCCTTCACCGTTGATGTCACCTCCCCGACCGTGACCATCGATTCCCCGGCCGACAACTTCCTCAGCACCGACAATAGTGTCACGGTGATCTGGAACGGCAGCGACATCGGTTCCGGAGTTGACCGTTACGAGGTCAGCTGGGAGGGCGGATCTCCGGTGACATTGCTGCCCAGCGTGAACACCTACACCTTCAATGGGCTCAGTGATGGTTCGCACGTCCTGACCGTGACCATATACGACAAGGCCGGCCGATCGTCCTCCGACTCCGTCACGGTAAAGGTGGACATCCAGGCGCCTTCGCTGAGCATAACCTACCCGGCCGAAGGCGGTTACGTGGCGAACAGCGAGGTAACGGTCACCTGGGCGGGCTTCGATGCGGGAACAGGCATCACTTACTACACGGTGAGCATGGAGGGATCGTTCTCCATCAACACCACTGGCAGCTCGTATACCATCAACGATCTGGAGGATGGCACTTATACGGTGATGGTGAGCGCCTATGATGCTTTGGGTAATTGCAGGGACGAGGTCGTCACCTTCATCGTGGACACTATCGCTCCGACACTGGAAATTGATACTCCTGAGGAGGGGCAGCTGTTCAACGTCACCTCGGTGACGGTGACCTGGACCACCTCTGATGTCAATCCGGGAACGATACAGATAAGGTTCGACGGAGAACCTTGGGTGCTGGTGTACGAGGAGCAGTTCGTCAAACTGGCGCTTACGGCCGGCCCGCACGCGGTATATGTCAAGGTCACCGATGCCGCCGGCAACTTCGCAATATCGTCCGGCAACTTCACCCTGGATCTCGACGACCCGGTCGTGGTCATCGTGTCCCCGGCCGAAGGCGCACTCCTCAATGACACCGTCGGTACGGTGGAATGGACGGCCGAGGACCCCACATCCAGCCTTAACGGCACCTTCGTTAGGGTGGACGGGGGGAACTGGACCGAACTGGGGTCGGCAACTGCATGGATATATTCGCTGGAGGACGGGGCGCACACCATCGAGGTGAAGGTCACTGACGCAGCTGGCAACTCCGCAACCGCGACCGTTAACTTCACCGTGGATACGACCGCCCCTACGGCGGAGGTGTCCCCCACCGGTGACCAGGCTTCCTTGAGCCCCCTCATCGTGGTCGAGTTCTCGGAGCTCATGAACCAGACCTCCGTGGAGATCACAGTAGACGGAGTGGAGGGCAGCGTAGATTGGAGCGGTAACACCGCCACGCTCACCCTTTCTCAAAGGCTGGCGTATGGCACCGCCCACAACGTTACGGTGACCGGAACGGACCTGGCCGGGAACTCCATGACGACCTCCTGGACCTTCAGCACATTGTCGGTAGGCAGCGTCCAAGGCAAGCTGGTCAACGGGGATGGCGATCCCTTGGAAGGGATAGAGGTTCGATTGAGCAACGGGGACAACGTCACCACAGACTCACAGGGCAGCTTCCTCTTCGAACAGGTCGGCGAAGGCAACTACACGCTGACGGTGGATGCCGATGGGTATGAGGTCCTTTCGATGAGCGTCGAATCGGCGGCAGAAGGCATTACTGACCTGGGCGAGCTGACCCTCGTCTCGGCGGACGACGGCGGGGAGAACGGAGGGACCCCCTGGGTCATGGTGATCGCGGTCCTGGCGATAATAGCGGTGGTGGCCGTAGCTGCGGTGGTGTACTTTAAAAAGAAGTAGGCCCCCATCTAAACCTCTTCTTTTATTTTTCTGTGCTCCGTGAGAGAAAGGGTTATTCGCTTTGGTCTCCCTCTATGTTCCATGGCCCGCCTGAGCGATGTCGGCGAGAAAAGCATGGTCCGCTCCATAGCATCCATGCTGAGCACCTCCGCCCGCCTCGGTCCAGGGGATGACGCGGCCGCCATCGAGTTCGGGGGCAGATATCTGGTGGTGAGCACCGATATGCTCTGGGAAGCCACCCATTTTCATCCCCGCATGTCCTGGAAACAGAAAGGCTGGATGGCCGCGGCCGTCAATCTGAGCGACATCGCCGCGATGGGCGCCCAGCCCATCGGGTTCCTGATGGCCATGGGGCTGCCGGCGCATCTCGATGAGAGCGACGTCCGGGAAATGGTGCAGGGCGCAGCGGACTGCTGCGACCAATTCGGGACTGATTATCTGGGAGGGGACACCAAGGAATGCTCCGAACTAGTGCTTACCGGTACGTCCCTGGGGTCCGCTCCAAAGAGCGGCCTACTTACCAGGAAGGGCGCCCGTCCCGGGGACCTGCTCATGATGACCGGGACCGCCGGTCTAGCCTCCGCAGGTTTGATCGCCCTGGAGAACGAGGTAGGTTCTGAAAAAGCGATCAAGGCGCTCTTCGAACCGCAGCCCCGAATCAAAGAGGGTACCCTGCTCTCATCCACCGGTCGTGTCACCTCCTGCATGGACACTTCCGACGGACTATCGATGTCCTTGCACGAACTGGGAATGGCAGGCGGGGTATTCTTCGAAGTGGATTCCTCCGCCGTTCCCATCGACCCGGAGGTCGTGAGGCTGGCGAAGCTCGTCGATAAGGACCCGTTGGAACTCGCATTGTGCGGCGGAGGCGACTATCAGCTGCTGTTCACGGTCGGACCGGAAGGATCGGATGGCGTCCTGGATGCCCTGGGCGACGAGGCCAAGGTCATCGGGCGCTGCATCGAGGGAAAGAGGAACGTCCTGAAGCGGGGACGGTCCCGAAAGGAACTGGAGCCGAAGGGGTATGAGCACTTCCGCCGCTGATCTCAAGGAAGCCCTGTTCTGGGAGAGGGAAAAGGACGCCGTGCGCTGCCAGCTATGTCCTCATTCCTGTCTGATCAAGGATGGAAAGGTCGGAATATGCCGGGTCCGCCAGAACGTTGGCGGCGCGTTGAAGGCCATCAGCTACGGACTGGTTTCCTCGATGCACCTGGACCCCCTGGAGAAGAAGCCTCTTTTCCACTTCCGGCCCGGGGAGCCAGTACTATCGTTCGGAGGACTGAGCTGCAATCTGCGCTGCCAGCACTGCCAGAACTTCACCATCGCCCAGGTCGGGCTCGACCGCGGGCTTTCTCAGTACGTCCCGCCCGAGGAGGTCCCGGACATGTGCCTACGGGCCAACTCCAACGGGGTGGCCTGGACCTACAACGAGCCGACCATCTGGTACGAGTACTTGCTCGAATCGAGCCGCCTATGCAAGGAGCGCGGGCTTTTCACCGTCTCCGTGACCAACGGCTTCATCCAGGAAGAACCACTTCGTTCCCTGAAGGGGGTCATCGACGCCATGAACATCGACGTGAAGGGTTTCACGGAGGATTTCTACGGTGAGGTGTGCAAGGGCCGTCTCGCCCCGGTGCTCAGGGCTTGCGAGGTGGCCAGGGAGGTCGGGATCCACGTCGAGCTGACATACCTCATCATTCCTGGAAAGAACGACCGCCAGCAGGAGATCGCCGACTTCTGCCAATGGGTCCGGGACCGCATGGGAACGCAGACGCCGGTGCACTTCTCCCGCTTCCATCCCGATTTCAAGATGGAGGACGTGCCGCCCACGCCACGGTCCACTATGGAACTGGCATTGAACGAGGGGAAGGGCCATGGTCTTGATTACGTATACGTTGGCAACATGGCCACGGAGCGGGGGGAGAACACCTACTGTCCGAAATGCGGTTCGCTTCTCGTCCGCCGCACGGGGTTCTCCGCCGAGGTTCTGGGAGTGAAGGACAGGGCGTGCTCGAAATGCGGGCGCGTAACGGACATCATCTGGTAGCTCGGATCAGGCGCCCATCAGGTACAGCAGCGTATTACCCATCAATAGCGAGAATGGCACCGCCAACGTCAGCGGAATGAGGAACGGCACCTTGGGGGTCACCCACGGCCGGTCCACGCCCGCTCCTTGCAGAGAATCCCAATCGATCTCCTCATCTGAACGGGGGAACAATACCGTCCTAACCTTTCCTTCAGCAACCCTCTCCATAGGCCAGACATGCTTTTTCTTTGCGTCCTCGATCGTCATCCGGGTGCCGAAAAGCATCAGTGGGAATCGGAGGTCGCGGCGAACCACGTTCAACAACAGCATACCGACGGGCACCAGCAAGGTTAGTATGGCTCCGTTGAAGAGCACCAGCACCGGGAACGGGAGTATGGTCAGGGCGGCCGGATCGTTCAGCTCCAGCACCGGCAGGCCGGCAAGCTCCGGGTAAATCGGGAAAACGAGGGAGAGGGCGATCAGCGCCTTGGCGTCCGCGCCGCCCTTGATCACGTCCAGCTGGTACATGACGAAGAAGAACACGATGAGCAGCGGTATGGAGAGCATCGTCCAATAACGGTCCTCGCCGAAATGCTCCAGGCTCAGAAAGCCGAACGCCAGTAAAGTCAGGACGTAGAGCAGCAGCGGCGCGACGTTCACGCCGTCCTCGAACATCCCTCGGCGATCGCGAAGCAGGTCCACGAACACTATGGTGATCAGCGCTAAGCAGACCAGGTATATCCACGATTCTCCATCGTTAAAAAGCTGGGCCCCGAAAAGGACGGAACCGCCCACCCCCATGATGTACCAGTAAAGGTCGGAAGCGGTCCGGCTGCGCCAATCGGATACGGACGCGGCGACCATGATGGCCAGGGCCAGCGCTATCCGGGCCCAGGTCAGCTCTTCCATGCCCGGTCATGGGACGAAGGACGATTAATGGTTTGCCACCGGGACGGGCGAGAAATCCTATATAGGCGGTAAGTTTAACGCCTGCCAGGGAAAGAACGATGAGGTCACGGACGGCTCTCTATCTCGTCGGGCTCATTTTGCTCGGTCTGATGGTCTTCACGGCAGCTCTCGCTCCAGCCGTTTCCGCTGACCCGGTCAACGGTTTCATGGTCGGGGAGGCTGAGCTGACCACCGTCGCTGGCACTCCAGCCAGTTTTGAATGGATCCTCTACAACAACGACACCGTTCCCTACGTCATCACTCCCACGTCCGATCCTTCCAGTAACAGCGAGTTCTCGGTGGACTTCGACCAGAGCTATCTGACGCTGTATCCGGGGGAATCGGAATCGATCATCATGACCGTGACCACGGTCAGAGAGATGTCAGATTCCAACATCATATTCGACGTACGCTTCAACATAACCCAGATGAACGAACTGGGCAACACTTTCTCGATCAACAGCACGGTCCGGCTCGTTGTCGTACCGGTCTTCGGCGCGGGAGCCGGGGACAACAAGATACTAGGAACGTGGGATAACGATCTTCCCTGGCCGCTTGACGGGAACGTCGGCGCCTTCGTGGTGAGCGTTGGCATCTGGGCGCTGGTCGCGCTGTTCATCATATTAGTGGCCGACCCTTTACTGCATCGCTTAACTTCCAAGACCGCCACCGATCTGGACGATATTATCCTTAAGATAATTCGCGGGCCGGTCCTGCTGCTGATGGTGCTCTTCGGGGCGGTCAATTCCCTGGAGATCCTCAATCTGAGCCGCACCCTGATAGCCGATCTGGAGCTCGCTTACAGCGTAGCGTTCATATTGGCCATGGCCTGGCTCTCCTACAAGATATACGCCGGGGTAATCGTGTACTACGGACATAAGCTGGCCGCCAAGACCGACTCCGAGGTGGACGATGTTCTCGTGCCGATATTGGAGAAGCTGGGATTGATAGTCATCCCGATAATCGCCCTGGCGGTCATCCTCGGGCTATTCGGTTACAATCTCACCGTGATCCTGGCCGGCCTGGGGTTCATGGGTATCGTCATCGGTTACGCCGCCCAGGCCACCCTGGCCAACTTCTTCGCTGGAATGCAGATGATGTTCGATCGCCCCTTCAAGATAGGCGATCTATTGCGTCTCGACAACGGTGATATTTGTGAAGTACGCCACATCGGCATGAGGGCGACGGAACTGTACAACACCTTCACCAACGAGATGGTGATCGTCCCGAACAATGACATCGCCAACAAGAAGATCGTGAACATGGTGCAGCCGGACCGCCGGCTGAAGATAGCCGTTGCCGTGGGCGTGGCGTACGGAAGCGACGTGGACACCGTCATGCGCTTGATGACGGAGGCCGCGCAAGCCCTGCCGGAAGTAATGGACGATCCGGACCACCAGACAGTGGTCCGCTTCAGCGACTTCGCCGATTCCTCGCTCAACTTCACCGCCTTCATCTGGGTCAAGGACCTGGACCTGCAGTTCAAGGTAGCGTCCGATTATCGCGCCGAGCTGCTGCGCCGGTTCGACAACAACGGCATCGAGATACCTTTCCCGCAATCCGTGGTTTGGCTCCGGGACCTGGGAAAGGCGGAAGAGGCCTGACCAGAAAAATTATGCCTTTCCACCTCAATATCAATAGCGCTGAGTTGGGGACATATGGAAGTCACAAGCGCGATAAAGGCTAGGAGAAGCATCAGGAAGTTCAAGCGGAAGGAGATACCGTCGGAGCTGCTGGACCACGTTCTGGAGATGGCTCGCATCGCCCCGTCCGGAGCGAACCGGCAGCCCTGGGAGGTCGTGGTGATCACGGACCGTCAGAGACTGAAGGACATCGTGCCGATCTGCAAGGACCAGGCCTTCGTCGGGGACTGCTCTGCCTTTTTAATTGGCATAGACGACCCGCAGCAGAAGTGGGCCAAGGTGGACCTCACCATCGCCCTTGATCACATTACGCTGGTGGCGGTCGAGGAAGGGCTGGGCACCTGCTGGCTCGGGGCATTCGACCAGGCCCGGATGGCCGAGTTCATCGGACTGCCGGCCGATCGCGCCGTCACTGTCTGCATGGCCCTGGGTTATCCGGATGAGGCGCCTGCCGCCCGAGGCCGCAAGAAGGCCGATGAGCTGTTCAGCTGGAACCGCTACGGCGAGCGCGACCGGCTATGATCGATCGGGAGTTCCATCTCCAGGACCACGACCTGTACCTAGAAGCGTTCAAGCTGGCCGCTCAGATCCCCCCGGGCAAGGTGAGCACCTACGGCGCCATCGCCAGGGCGCTAGGCGATATCTCCGCGTCCCGGGCGGTAGGGCAGATAATGTCCGCCGACCGGGAAAGGCCGTTCAAAGTGCCATGCCACAGGGTGATATATTCCGACGGTCGCACCGGTTGGTACACCGGCATGGGGCAGGGAGCGGAAAAGAAGAGGGAATTGCTGCGTTCCGAAGGCGTAGCTATTTTGGCCGACCGGGTCAAGGACCTGGAAGGTTCCTTGTTCACCGTTTTCTCGGGCGATCCGCTCCTTGTTAGAATGGCCGAGGCCCAGAGGAGTGTCGCTTCCCACGTCTCGCAGATAGGGGATGCTACGCGATTTGAACGCCTGGCCGCGCTAGACGTCTCCTACCGCGGGGACGAAGCGTTCGCCGCCATGGTGGCCGTCGACCGTAAAGGCAGCGTGCTGGAAGAACGCACCGTTCGCTGCACGGTGAACTTCCCTTATGTGCCCGGGTATCTCGGCTTCCGCGAGATGCGACCTTACACGGCCGTGATGGGCGAACCGAGAAAGGATACCCTATACCTGATCGACGGTCACGGAAAGGCTCACCCGAGGCGCGCCGGGGTGGCCTGCCAGTTCGGAGTGGTGCACGATGTCGCCGCGGCAGGCGCGGCCAAGTCCATACTGACCGGGGTGATGAAGGGGGATTCTTTGCTATTGGACGGTGAGGAGGCCGGACGGCTGGTCCGAACCATTGATGGGCGCACCTACTTCGTCTCCGTCGGGCATAAGGCGAGCCTGGATTCCGTGTCCCGCGCCGTGACGTCGTTGCCCGCTGATCCCATGGCCTTGGCTCATCGTCTGGCGACCAAGTTCAGGCGGTCGGCGACATGACCGAGTACTCCTGCGTCAAGGATTGCTTGACTCCCGAGGGGAGGGCGAAGATACTCTCCCGTTTCCATTCGCTGCTGTTCTGGGTCGGGGAGAACGTACCGGACACAGAGGAGCTGGACGGAAAAAAATTGCCGTTGAGGGACGTGGTTTTTCGTTTCATCACCGAGATGCAGCCGAACGAGGACACGGTGCGCAGCGCACATGAGCTCGCTAGCGCTTTGGAACACAAGGCCAGGTCTCTGGAGAAGGACCTGCGCCTGGAACCGATGGAGAGGGAGACCGCCTACCGGGTGATGCACGAGGCGCTCGGTCTGCTGAGGGCGGTGGACGAACTGCGCGACGTCAAGCTGGAGGACCGCAACGTGAAGGCCAGGGAGCTGATGTCCAAAGTATCGGATGAAAAGCGGTGGCTGAACTTCCTGCAAAAGGTCAAGTAAGGGCATTTTTCACACGTATTTAATCACAATTTACGCGCTTTCTAGGAATATATTAATAATATTTTACTATTTACTGAGATTCGAATACGAAATCGGAAAAAAACACTAGGAGGATGCAGACATGATCGATCACCTAGACGACAAGATAATCGAGATATTGAAGAAGGACTCCCGACGACCCTTCGTGGAGATAGCCAACGAGCTCGAGGTTTCCGAGGGCACCATCCGCTCCCGAGTGAAGAAGCTGTTCGAAGAGGATATCATCCAGGCCTTCACCATCAAGACCAGCAGCAAGAACGTCAAGGCCCTGGTGGAGGTGAAGATCGACGTGAACGTCAACACATCCGACATCGCCGACCAGATAGCCAGCTTTGAAGGCGTATCGGAAGTTTACGAGGTTACCGGCGAGGAGGACATCGTGGCCATCATCGACGTCACCTCGTCCCCCCAGTTGAACGAGATAATCGAGCGCATCCGCCGCTATGATAATGTCGAATCGACCCGAACGCGGCTGATCCTCAAAGAGCATTTTGGAGCTGAGTAAGATGTTCAAAGGCTGCGCCACCGCGCTTATCACCCCGTTCCGAGAGGACGGCGAGATCGATGAGGAAGGTCTTAGAGAACTAGTACGCATGCAAGAGGAGGCGGGCATTGATGCGATAGTGCCATGCGGCACCACCGGAGAATCCGCCACCCTATCACACAAGGAGCACCTCAAGGTCATAGGTATCGTTAGGGAGGAAGCCAAGAGGGCCAAGGTCATCGCCGGGGCGGGCAGCAATGCCACCCATGAAGCGATCCACCTGTCCCGGGGGGCCAAGGACCTGGGGGTTGACGGTGTATTGCTCATCTCCCCATACTATAACAAACCCAATCAGAAGGGCATTTTCCGTCACTACGAGGCGATAGCCAAGGCGGTGGACGTTCCCATCGTCGTCTACAACGTGCCTTCCCGAACGGGGTCCAACATCGCCGCCGGGACGATCAAGCGCCTGTCCGAGGTGCCGAACATCGTGGCCGTCAAGGAAGCAAGCGGGAACATGACCCAGATCAACGCCATACTGGCCAGCGTCCGTCCCGATTTCAGCGTGCTGTCCGGTGACGATCTTCTTACGTTCCCGATGATGGCATTGGGCGCCAAGGGCGTCATCTCGGTCACCTCCAACGTCGTTCCGGAGCTCATGGTGCAGATGACCCATGCCGCTCTGGACGGTGAATGGGATCAAGCAAGAAAGCTGCATTTCCAGCTGTTGCCGCTGTTCAACGACCTGTTCCTGGATACGAATCCGATCCCGGTCAAGACGGCCATGCGCATGCTCAGGAGACCGTCCGGCGTTTTCCGTCTGCCCCTGTGCGACATGGAGCCGGCGACCGCCGAGGTGTTGAGGAAGACGTTAGCGGACTTGAAGCTGCTCTGAGCGAAAAGGAGGCTCCCAGACATGATAGACGTTACAGTAGCCGGAGCCACGGGCAAACTGGGCTCCATGGTGTGCTCCCTCGTCAGGGAACAGAAGGACATGCGTTTGATCGGCGCCATAGTATCCGCGGAAGGCGGGAAGGCCGGGACCGAGCTCTACCCGGGCGTGATCGCGGTGGGACCGGACGGCCTCGAGGAGCTGTGCAAGCGCAGCACGGTGCTGGTCGACGTGACGAACGCCGCGGCGGTGGAAAGGAACCTGCCAGTGGCGCTTCGCGCCGGAACGAACGTGGTGGTCGGAACGACCGGGCTATCTGCGGAAACGTTGGGCCGCATCAGCGAGATGGTCGGACGCAGCGGCTCTTCCGCTCTGGTCACGCCGAACTTCTCCATCGGCGTGAACGTGTTCTGGAAAGCGTGCCAGACCCTGGCCCGGGCTTTGCCGGAGTACGAAGTCGAGATAATCGAGATGCATCACGACAAGAAGAAGGACGCCCCCTCCGGAACGGCGGTCAAGGCCGCTCAACTGATCTCCGCAGAAACTGGCGTGGACCGCATGGTCAACGGAAGGGAGGGCATGGTCGGCGCCCGGGGCAGGGAGATCGGCATACACGCCGTGCGGGCTGGGGACATCGTCGGTGAGCATACGGTGATTTTCGCCGGCAACCGGGAACGCATCGAGCTGACGCACCGCGCTCATTCCCGAATGGCCTTCGCCGAAGGCTGCATCGCCGCCGTACGCTGGATAGCTCCGCTGCGGGACGGCAAGGTCCACGGGATGGACGAGGTGCTCGGTATATGAGAAAGGTCATGAAGTTCGGGGGCACCAGCGTCGGCTCCGGCGAGGCCATGTCCCGTACTGCGGACATCATCATGTCCTACGATTGCCAGAAGGCGGTGGTCGTCTCGGCCATGTCCGGGGTCACCAACTCGCTCCTGGAGATGATGGGCGGCGGCAAAGAAGTTCCGGAATACCTCAATTGGCTGAGGCAGAAGCATCTGGATGCCGCCCAGGGAAACATCTCTAAGGAGCTGATGCCCGAGTACCTGGACCAGCTGGAGTACCGGCTCTCCGGACTGGGACATCTCATTCATCTGTATCGTCAGGACGAGGACCGCATAATGTACCAGGACGCCCTGGCCAGCTGGGGCGAGCGTTTGTCGTCCCTCACCCTCTCGTGCATACTGCTCACCCGCGGTGCCGATTCTTTGGCTCTGACATCAGAAGAGATCGGCATCGTGGCCGCCGGTCCCCCGGGGAACGGCAGCGCCGTGCTTCCGGCGACCGAGACGAACCTGCGCAGAACGCTCGCGCCGCTGTTGAACGAGGGAAAGGTCCCTATCATCACCGGTTTCTATGGAACAGATAACCGGGGACGTCCGCTGACGTTCGGAAGGGGCGGTTCCGATTACTCCGCCGCCGTGGTAGGCCACGGGGTGGACGCCGATGTAGTCGAGATCTGGACGGACGTGGACGGCTTCATGTCCGCTGATCCCCGTGTGGTCAAAGGAGCTCGCACCATAGCCGAGATGGACTACGGCGAGGCGGCCGAGCTAGCGTATTTCGGTGCCAAGGTACTGCACCCCCGGACCATAGAGCCGGCAAAACGCAAGGGCGTGGCGGTCCTGGTCAAGAACACCTTCAATCCTTCCGGGCAGGGCACTCGCATTCACGGGCTGAACCGCAGCAGCCAGGACCTGCTCAGGAGCGTCGCCCTGAAGACCGGGCTCAGCATCGTGAAGATATATTCATCCGAGCTGTTCTACCAGCCGGAGCTGGTGGCCAGGATATTGGAGGCCATCAGCGCTGACGGGACCACCATATACGCAGTATCGACCTCTCTGTCGACGTTGGCGGTCGTCGTGCCCTCCGAATCGGTACCGGAGGCATGCTCTAGATTGAAAAGCTTCCGCGATCAGGTGGAGGCCATAAAGATCAAGGAGGATGCCGCCCTGATCTGCGCGGTCGGGGATGGCATGCTGGAGAGCTGCGGCGTCTCCGCCAAGATATTCTCCGCCGTGGCCGACGTGGGGGCCAACGTGGAACTGATATCCGAAGGCGCTTCGGACATAGCGCTGAATTTCATGGTCGGCGGCTCCAAGGCCGTGGACGTGGTTAGAAGATTGCATGAACTCTACATAGGTGCTTGAATGAGAGAATTCCAGAAGAGAAAGGACAACATGCTCATCGGCGGCGTCTCCGCCGCCAAGCTCGCTCAGCGGTTCGGAACTCCCTTGATGGTCACGGACGAGAACGCTCTGCGGGAGAACTACCGGGCGATATCCGGGGCTTTCAACGCCGTTTTCCCGACCAGGGTCAACTACGCCTGCAAGGCCAATACAAATCTTGCCATCCTCCGCATACTGGAGCAGGAAGGCTCCTGCATTGACGCCGTTTCCATCGGCGAGGTCGAGTCCTGCCTGAAGGCCGGGTTCTCTCCCGACCGCATCCTTTACACCGGCGTCAGCGTCTCCGACGAGGAGATGCGCATGCTGGTGGAGAGAAAGGTCCCGATCAACGTGGACTCTGTCGGTCAGCTTAGGCGCCTGGCGGCCATCGACTTTCAGCACCCGATATCCTTGCGGGTCAACCCGGACGTAGGTTCCGGGCATTCGCAGAAGGTCATCACCGGAACGAAAGGGGCCAAGTTCGGCATACCCAAGGAGGATATCGTCCAGGCCTTCGCGGAAGCGGTGAGGTTGGGATTCTCTCCCAAGGGGCTGCACGCCCATACCGGCTCCGGAGGAAGCGACCCGGCCGTTTTCGGAAAAGTGACCGAAGTGCTCGTCGCCATATTCGAGAAGGTGCGGGCCGAGCTCGGGATAGACCTGGAGTTCCTGGACATCGGCGGGGGCATCAGCATCCCCTACCGGCCGGAGGAGCTCCGCGCTGACCTGGGCGCTATAGCAACAGAGGTCGCGGAGAAGCTCAAAGGCAGCGGCGTGAAGCAGCTGGTCATCGAGCCGGGAAGGTACATCGTGGCCGACACCACTGTTCTGCTGACGAGGGTGAACGACGTCAAGTCCACCCCGGTCAAGGAGTACCTGCTGGTGGACGCTGGGTTCAACACTCTCATCCGCCCGGCCTTCTACGATTCGTATCATCACGTGGCGGTGGCCACCAAGTTCGGGGAGCAGGCCCAGATGAAGTACGACGTGGCCGGTCCGCTCTGCGAGAGCGGTGATTATCTGGCCAAGGAACGCTACCTGCCCAGGGTGGACGTCGGGGACATCCTCTGCGTTTACGATGTCGGCGCGTACGGATACTCGATGTCCTCCAACTACAACACCAGGCCGCGCTGCGCGGAAGTGCTGGTCGCGGACCGGAAGTCCTTCCTGATCCGGGAGAGGGAAGAGATCAAGGACCTCTTCCGCCTGCAGAAGATACCGTCGAGGCTGAACAAATGAGGTTCTGGAAGTACCACGGGCTGGGCAACGACTTCGTGCTGGTCGAGAATTTCGACGGGAGCGTGTCCAAGGACCCCGATCACGTGCGTTCCGTCTGTCACCGCCGCTTCGGGGTCGGGGCGGACGGCATACTGTATCTGGAGAACAGCGAAAAAGCAGATTTCACCATGCGGGTCATGAACTCCGACGGCTCGGTGGCGGAGATGTGCGGCAACGGCATCAGATGCCTGGCCAAGCACGTTTACGATATGGGCCACAAGAAAGAGGAAAGGATGACCATCGAGACCCTGGCCGGCATAATGAACATCAAGCTGGACGTGGAGAACGGAAAGGCCGTGGCCGCCACCGTGGAGATGGGAGCGCCTCGCCTGGAATGCCGCGACATCCCGGTGAACGGGGAGGGTAAGTTCATAGATAGGGCGATCGAGGTCGAGGGGAGGGTGCTGCACGGCACCGCAGTGTCCATGGGCAATCCTCACCTGATCATATTCGACGATCTCAGCGACCAGGACGTCGAGAGCCTGGGACCGGTCGTTCACGCTCATCATTTGTTCCCGCGCCGGACCAACGTAGAATTCGTTAAATCGGTGGATGGGATATTGGATGTCAGGGTGTACGAGAGGGGGGCCGGGTGGACCATGGCCTGCGGGACCGGAGCTTGCGCGACGGCGGTGGCGGCCGGACTGCTGGGCAAGGCACCGTTCGGAAAGGAGGTGCAGGTGCGCCTCCCCGGGGGAAGCCTCTGGATAAAGGTCTCGGAGGACCTATCCATGGTGACCATGCGCGGCCCGGCGGCACTGGTGTTCGAAGGGCGGATGTGAGCATATGGAATTTGATTACGCTAACAGGCTGAAGATGCTGCCTCCATATCTCTTCGCGGAGATCGAGGAGAAGGTGGAGAAGAAGAAAAAGGAAGGCATGGACATCATCGATCTCGGGATCGGCGATCCCGACCTTCCAACGCCCCGACCGATAGTGGATTTCATCAAGCACGAGCTGGACGATCCGGACAACCACCGCTACCCGTCAAGCGCCGGCGAGGCCGATACCCGAAGGGCGATCGCGCGCTGGTACAAGGAGCGCTTCAACGTGGACATCGATCCCAATGGAGAGGTGGCCATCCTGATCGGTTCCAAGGAGGGTCTGGCCAACATATGCCGCGCTTTCGTCAACCCCGGCGAGAAGGTGCTGGCGCCCGACCCGGCCTATCCAGTGTACGCTCAGGGAGCGGCATTGCTGACGGACGCGGTCCCGGTGCGCTTCCCGCTTCTTCCAGAGAAGGGCTTCCTCCCAGATATGGAATCCCTGCCGGATGACGCCCGAATGATATACCTGAACTATCCGAACAACCCCACGGGGGCGGTGTGCGACAAGACCTTCCTGTTAAAGGCCCACAGGTGGTGCAACGAGACCAACACGATCTTCTGCTATGACAACGCCTATTCGGAGATGACCTTCGACGACTACGTGGCACCTTCGGCAATCGAGGTGGGCCACAGTGATGGCATCATTGAGTTCGGGTCCCTGTCGAAGACGTTCAACATGACCGGTTACCGCATAGGATACGCGGTTGGGGACGCCAAGCTAATAGCCGGATTGAAAAAGGTCAAGTCCCAGATCGACTCCGGAGCGCCCAAGTTCCTGCAGAGGGCGGTGACCATGTCCCTCGGCGAGTACAAGAACGGGCAGAGGCCGCAGATGCTCCAGGACAACATCGCCGTCTATCAGGAGCGGAGGAACGTTCTCGTCAACGGATTGCGCAAGCTCGGTTTCAAGGTCAAACCGCCGAAAGCGACCTTCTACCTTTGGCTGAAGGTTGACGGCCCCTCGCTCGAGTTCGCCGAGACCATGCTGAACGCCGGTATCGTCGTCACCCCGGGCATAGGCTTCGGAAAGAACGGCGAAGGCTACGTTCGAATGGCGACCACCCAGTCCGTGGAGCGCATCGAGGAAGCGTTGGAACGGATGTCCAAGGTCCTCTGAGCCACGGAGGGCGCGTTCGGAAGGTCCGATGCTCAACGACCCCTTCGTCCGGTTCGCCATGGAATACGATGAATGGTTCGAGCGCAATCCATGGGCCTACCGCTCCGAGCTGGCCGCCCTGGCCAAGGTAGTACCGGAAGGCCGGGGGGTGGACATCGGGTCGGGGACCGGGCGCTTCTCCACTCCCTTCGAGATGGTCGTGGGCGTGGACCCGTCGATCCCCATGCTCCGCCTGGCCGGTAAGAAAGGGCTGCAGGTCGTCCAGGGCAGGGCGGAGAACCTTCCCTTCCGCGACGGAGCCTTCGATTTCGCATTGATGGTCACGGTGCTATGTTTCGTCAATGACCCACTGGATGCCCTTCGGGAAGCCACGAGGGTCGTCCGCAGGGGCGGTTCTTTGTTGGTCGGGATACTGGACCGGGACAGTTCTCTGGGAAGGAGGTACGAGGCAGGCGCCGAAGGCAGCCGTTTCTATCGCGATGCCAGGTTCCTGTCGGCCGCCGAGACGTTCGATCTCCTAGAACAGGCCGGCTGCACGATCGAGAGCACCTTCCAGACCATATTCTCCGATCCAGGAGGCCTGACCGCTCCCGAGCCGGTCCGAGAAGGGCACGGTGATGGGCTGTTCACGGTCATTTCGGCCCGGGTGTAGCGCCCAGCGCACGGATCTGCAGATGGTATGGTCCGCACCGCGCACGTCCGAGGTCCGCATTGCGGTCTACAGGGCTGGCCTCTTGTACCCCCGCACGCCCCTGGCATACGCCTTGTTCACCAGATCTATCAGGGCCTGGTCGTCACGAGGCAGCTCTTCGCCCAGGGAGAGCAACAGGTACTCGGCCAGATCGTAAACCTTGGGACCGTCTTCAGGCCGGCCTTCGATCAGGTTCTGCCGGCAGCCCGCGCAATTGGTGATGATGATGTCCCCTCCCTCGGCCTTCACCTGCTGGTGCTCCGTGCATGAGGCCTTTATGGACTCGGTAGGATGGTTCAGCCTCACCCCTCCCCCGAAGCCGCAACAGTTGGAGCCCTCCGGTCCGGGGTTCATCAGCTCGGTTCCGGGCACCTTCTCCAACAGGTCCCTCGGCTCCTTGTAGATCCCCGCCCCCCTGGTCAGATGGCAGGGGTCATGATAATAGACCCGGCCTCCGGCCCCTTCCCCGGGCTTAAGCCGGCCCTGTTCGATCAGTCCTTTCAGGAACTGGGATGCCTGTACCACTTCGAAGCCCAGCTCCCCGAACATAGCAGGGTACGCCTTGGACAGGGCCATGAAACAGCCCGGGCAGGAGGTGACCACCTGTTTGGCCCCCATCTCCCTGAGCTTGGCGATGATCTTGGGTCCGTTGGCCTTTATGACCGCCGGGTTTCCGGTCCCCGCCGAGGCCAGTCCGCAACAGTTGTCCAGACCGTCCAGGACGGCGAAGTCCACTCCCGCCCTCTCCATCAGGCGGGTGATGGCCAGGACCATGGTCTTGTGTATGTAGCTGGAATAGCAACCCGGGTAGTAGACGACGTCCGCCTTTCCCGGCTCAAAGAGCAACGGCTCCTCGGTCTCCGCGGCGGTCTTGAAGATGTTGCGGTCGTAACCGGGATCGCATATGAAGTTGATGTCAGATAGGCCAGCCGCCGCGACCCTCTTCAACCGGGAGTCCTTAATGAGCAGCTTGAGGCTGAGCTTCTCCGGGCACACCGATTCGCACTTCCCGCAGGTCAGACACTGGGTTATGTCGAATGAGCTCTCCTTGCCGTTCTTCAGATAATCGACCAAAGAATCTATTATCTCTATGTCCGAGTATTGCGAACAGGCTTCCAGGCATTTTCCGCATCTCCTGCACCGTTCGTCGAACTCCGCGGGGTCCATGAACGATGCAGGTGGAGCTTGTGATATAAAACCTTAACACCGATTATACGTTGTTTTTTGGATGGACGCCAGATCTAATGCTTGCCGGTCTCCCGCCGATGGGCGGCCTTCAGGGCCTCGACGACCGGCAGCGGCTTGCCCATGATATAGTTCTCCAACGCCCCACCACCGGTGCTTACGTACGAGAAACGGTCGCAGCATCCGTACCTCTGCGCGGCGCTCACCGTATGCCCTCCGCCTATCACGGAGAAGGCGTCCGAGGAGACCGTCGCCTCCATTAGCGCTTTTGTTCCGAAGGAGAACTCCTCCTTCTCGATGACCCCGGCCGGGCCGGAGATGAACACCGTGCAAGCCTTGGAGACGATGTCCGAGAACTTGGCCGCCGTCTCCTTTCCTATGTCGGATATCGGCAGCTCGGACGGCAATGCCCCTATGGGAACGTCCTTCCTCAACCCTCCGTCGTCCAGGGCCACGTCCACCGGGGTCTCGATGCGATCGCCGTACTTGTCCAGCAGGGCCTTGGCCGCCTTGAGGTTCTCCTCGGTGAACTCCTCCATGAGGATCTGTTCGTTCCTCTCCCCGAGCTGGATGCCCCTGGCCTTCAGGAAGGCGTTGCCGGCCAATCCCACCATAAGGACCTTGTCGGCGATGTTCTCTCTCAGCACCCTATCCACCACCTTGATGGCGTCGGCGAACTTCGATCCCCCTAGAACGAAAACGCAGGGGTGGGAAGGCGAGTCGATGACCCGGCCTAGCGCGGTCAGTTCCTTCTCCATCAGCCTCCCGGCGGCCGACGGGAGCACCGCCTGGAATCCTACCAGCGAGCATTGGGAACGGTGGGCGGCGCCGAAAGCATCCGATATGTAAAGATCGGCCAGGGCGGAAAGCTCCTTTACCATCGGCGATTGGGCATGCTGCTCCATGCTGGCCTTGTCCATCTCCCCCTTCTCGTCCCTGACGTTCCTGAGCATGACCGCCTCGCCGGGCATCATGCGCTGTATGGTCTTCTTGGCCTTCTCCCCGTATATGTCGTGTATGTACGTCACTTCCACGCCAAGAAGCTCCGAGGTGCGCTTGGCGTGCCTCTCCAATGAGATGTAATCCCACTCCCCCGGGCGGCTCTGATGGGCGAGGATGACGACCTTGGCCCCACGATTCAAAAGCTCCCGCAAGGTCGGCAATATCTCCTGGATTCGGTTATCGTTGGCCAGGTCCAGGGTGTCCTTCTTCAGCGGGCAGTTGATGTCCACGCGGTAGATGACGGTCTTCCCCTTGATGTCCAGGTCGTCGATGGTGAAGTGGTCCTTCATGGCAAATTCCCCTGGCGATCGTTATGAGCGCTAGCGGTGATTCTACGGCACAGGGATGGCGATGCAATAAAAAATGATTTGCTTGGGAAGGCCAGTGACCTTGGGTAGCGCGGCGTCGTTCCATCCCCCTGGAACACATTCCGAAATACAGAATGGACGTATCGTTCAAAAATAAATTGAAATCGTTTAATATCCATAGGAGCCATCACAGACTGGCAGTTGACCATATGCCGGCGATCGAAGCGAATGGATTGACCAAGCTCTTCGGGGAGTTCAAAGCGGTGGACGACGTGAGCTTCGAAGTGCCCAAGGGGCAGTTCTTCGGTCTGCTCGGTCCGAACGGGGCGGGCAAGACCACCACCATAAGAATGATGATCGGCGTGCTCCGCCCCGACCAGGGCAACGTCCGCATAATGGGCGTCAGTATGGACAGGGAGCCCTTGCTGGCCAAGGAGAAGTTAGGGGTCATTCCGGAGATCGGGAACGTTTACCCGGACCTCACCGCCCGGGAGAACCTGGAGCTCTTCGGACGCTTCTACGGATTGACCAAACGAACCCGCATGGAGCGGGCCTCCGCGCTGCTGGAAGAGCTAGGGCTCGGGGCCAGGTCCGATGAGAAGATCAAGAGGTTCTCCAAGGGCATGAAGCAGCGGGTAAGCATCGGATGCGCCATCATACACCAGCCGCAGGTGCTGTTCCTGGACGAGCCCACCGAAGGCTTGGACGTGCAGAGCCGGCGCATGATCGTGGAAAAGGTCAACGGGATGAACAAGGCCGGATGCACTGTAGTGCTTACTACGCACAACATCGAGGAGGCCAATCGCCTTTGCCACCGGGTCTGCATAATCAACCACGGTAAGATAGTCGCCCTGGACACCCCTGAAAGATTGAGGTCGACCTTCGAGGGAGCGCGGTCCGTGGAGGTCACCTTCGACCGGGTGGTGGAATGCGGGCTATTCTTCGACCAATGCATTACCAGGGCCGAGGGGGAAGGCAACAAGCTCAGGTTCTACACCTCGGACCCGGACGAGGCCATGAACAAAATAATGCAGGTACGGGACGACCTGGGGCTGACCATAATCTCCCTGAACACCCTCGCGCCCTCTTTGGAGGACGTCTTCGTCAAGCTCACGGAGATGAGCGCGTGAACCTGAAGATCGTGGTCCGAGGGGTCATGGCCACCGCGGTCAAGGACATCAAGATCTATTACAAGAAGCCCCCGGTGTTCATCTTCGGCCTGATATTGCCGACCTTCCTGTTCTTCGCCTTCTTCGTGGGAAGGCAGTTGGACATGGAGAAGTATTACCCCGGGTTCCTGGCCATGGCCCTGTTCTTCACCGCCTCCTCGGTCGGGCCGCTCATCATCCCCTGGGAGAAGCAGGCCGGTACGTTCGAACGTCTGCTGTCGCTTCCGGTGAGCATCCCGATACTGGTGCTGGGGGATACCATCGCCGGGGCCGGGTTCGGTCTAATTATAAGTCTGGTGATATTTGCCGCCGGAGCGTTGCTCCTGCCCTTCCCCATAACCCTAATGGCGGTCGTGGCCATTCCACTGCTGTTCATACTGGGCAATCTGTGCTTTGCCGCCCTGGGCGTGCTGCTGTCATCTCCGGCCGGTCCGGTGCCCAGCAACATCATGATGTTGGCGGCTCTGGTCCGCTTCCCGCTCATTTTCATCAGCGGCATCTTCGTGCCGTTGGCGGAGATGACCGGGACCGCCCGCATCGTCACCATGCTCTCCCCGCTGACCTATCTGGTGGACGGGTTCAACCACGCCCTGGGGAACGGTGGCGCCTTACCGTTGGTCCTGGACCTGTTGATGTTGATGATATTCACCGTGGTCTTCCTGCTGACCGCCAATTACATACTGAAGAGGAAGTCCCTGAAAGGGTTATGAGGAGGGCTTCTCAGCCCTCCTGAAAAAGATCAGTGGAGGCCGATGGCCTTGTTGGTCCGCTCGATGGAGGCCAGGTTGTCCTTCTCCAGCTTCATCATGGCCCGTATGCAGTCCACGTTCTCCGGGACCACGTCGCTCTCCTGATGCACCGCCTGATAGTAGTACAGGGTGGAACCGATGGTCCTGATGCCGTCCTTCCATACGGCGATGTCCATCAGGTCCCCGCGGACCCGGTGCAGGTCCTTGGCCAGCTCCATTATCTGGCCGGTGTTCTTGATCCCATCCTTTCCGGAAACGAGCTGCAGTCGCGGAGATCTCGACCAGACCTCAAGGACCTCCTTCTCACTGACCTCCTTCTTCAGGTCGACCACGATGCAGTGCAGATGCATCAGGGTGGTCGGCGTCACCACGGCCATGGTCTGGATGTCCAGCCCGTGCATGACCGTCTTGACGTCCGGACCGTGATGGGTCGGCAACTTGAGCGATGGCTCGATAGCATTGAGCGCGGCGCCTTTCTTATCGGCCGGATCGGCGCCGCGGCGTATCAAGGACGCGAACACCTTCTGGATACCGAAGGCCTGCTGCAATGGGAACAGCGTCCTGACCAGTCCGGTAGTGTTGCAGGAGACGACCCGGGCGGAAGACGCTCCCCACGCCTCCTGGTAGTTGGCTAGGGCGTTGAAGGATATCCCGGCCATGGCATGGTCCTCCCCTCCCTGGAATATGGACCTGACCCCGGCCTTGTCGTACAGCTCCTTGTTCTTTGCTCCAATACCACCAGGGGTGCAATCCACGATGACATCGACCTTCTTCAGCAGATCGTCTAATGTCCCCTGGACCTTGATCCCGGCTTTCTCGAAGTTATCAACGTCCTCGGCGTGTGCCGCGTAGAGCGGGCAACCCTCCCGTATGGCAGTGGAAGCCTCGTACGAGGGACGCGTTTTGGTGACCCCGACGACCTCCATGTCGTCTTGCCTGTTCACAGCCCAAGCCACTCTCTTGCCTATCGTGCCATAGCCGTTGATCCCTACCTTGACCTTCATGCGAAGCCTCCTGTACGTTTTCAGGATAGCCAAGGGCGGTTATCATCGTTTTGGTGCGACGAGAACAATAGTGGAAACATCATAAAAAAGGAAGAGATTAAAGGGTTTGTGAAAAAGGCCTACTTCTTCTCCTTGGCCTCTTCCTTGGCTTTGATCTTGCCGTACACCCTGGATATCAGGACGATGGCGATCACTGCCACGATGGTGACGATCACAGCGTATATGAGCAGACCCAATACCTGATCATCGCCCTCACCCAACCATTGAACCATCAAAGTTGAGATTGCCTCGTTCCAGGCCAGCGCAGCGACGAAACCGAAGGCCGCGGTCATCAAGGCCACGATCTTGTCCATTATCTCTAACTTCAAGCTTGCCATTGAATCACTCCCATAAAGTCGTTTAAGATAAATCTGGTTGGCCTGTATTTAATGATTATCAAAATTGTAAACAATCAAAAATAATGTCTGGATGAACGAAGGAACGAACGAGCCACATCGAGCCAGACCTTTCTTATCAAAGAATACACAGGCACCGAACGAGTGCCGGCCACAATTGAAATATCCGGGTGGGGATGAGGTGGGCATGGGCGTCGCGAGGACCGTCGGCCAGACCGCCTATTACGGCATCTGGTTCCTCAAGGAATTGCTGGGGTTCAAGAAGCCACTGGCCACAACGATGATCATAACCTACCAGTGCAACCTCAGGTGCCAGCACTGCCAGATAGCAGAGACCCTGCCATCCATACCGCAACCGCACAAGATATCTTACGAAGTGGCGGTGGAGGAGATGAAGGCCTCCTACGAGCGAGGGGCCCGGGTGCTGTTCTTCGAGGGCGGGGAACCTACCAGCTGGAGCGACGGGGAACGCACGCTGCTGGACCTCATCAAGGCCGGAAAGGAGATCGGCTTCTTCGTGACCGGATACACGACCAACGGGACGAACGTGTTCTATCCGGAGAGCGACGTCATATCCGTCTCCTTGGACGGGCCGCGGGAGACGCACGACGCCATCCGGTGCAAAGGTGTTTTCGATAAGATGATGGAGAACCTCTCGAAGGTGGACCACCCCAACGTCTTCGCCAACATGGTGGTCATGCCGGATAACAAGCACCTCATCCGGGAGACGGCGCAGATCGTCAAGGATGATCCGCGCATCAACGGCCTGATGATCAACTTCCTCACTCCGCCGCCGGACGCCAAAGTGCTGAGCATCGAGGAGAAGCGCAAGGTGGTGGAGGAGATCGTGGCCCTAAAGAAGGAAGGCTACCCTATTCTGAACTCCAAGAAGGCGCTGAAGGAGCTTCTCATCGAGGACTATTCGTGCAGATGCCCGTTCTGGGCCTCGGAGTTCGTTCTCCCGGACCGCAGCAAGGTCTATGGCTGCCCGATGAAGGGGGAATCGTGCAAGCGCTGCGGCTTCAACGCCGTGCGCGAATATTCGCTGATAACCAGGGGCAGCATCACTACCATACTGTCCATGGCAGGGCGTTTTGGACTGTCAACGAAATGACGATGAGCAGTTCGCTGAAGATCACCATCTTCACTATCTGCGGGGCCGGCCGGATGAACCGCAGGCCATCGTTCTTATCGTGAAGCCCCTTCGTCAGCTTCCTTCCCATGGGTATGGTGAGCAGAAGTATCAGGAACACCGGGTGGAAGTAGACCAGGCCCAGATGCATGGCGTGGATGATGAGCAGGACGATGCCGACCGCGCCCACCGCCCTCTCCAGCCCCAGTCTTACCGTCCAGTCCTTTTCCCCGCCCTTCAGGTGCGCCTCGTACCCGGACATCTGGTCCACGAAACGCATCAGAAGGACGGAAGTTCCAACGATGAGAGCGATCAGGAACATCTGCCAGGACCACTCCGGCCTTATGACGTAGTAGGTGAAGAAGGACATCATGAAGAACGAGGTCCCGACGTCCAGCTCGCCCAGGCCGCGCGCCCCCAGGTTCAACGGGGGGGCGGTGTAGAAGTACGCTAAGAAAAGACCGATGGCGCCTAACGCGATAACGAGCCAGCCGCCGTGCATTATGATCGGTATGGCGGTCAGCAGCGCCATGGCGAGTATGAAGGCAAGCACGATCTTGCCGGTCCTCTCGCTCACGTCGCCCTTGTCGAAGATGTTGCCCTCCCAGTAGATGCGCTCGTCGTAAAGCTCCTTGATCGCCTCCTTGCTCTCGGCGGTCATGAAGTCGAAGCGGGTGGCGTCGGTGCCGCTCTTGTGATCGAAGTAATCGTTGCTGAGATTGGCGAAAAGGGCGAAGAAGAAAACGTCCAGGGGAATGAGGACGGCCAGCAGCCATTCGTCGCAAACCGTTAGCGCGAACGCCGCCCCGGTCACCGAGGCCATGACAAAAGGCAGTGTGTAGCTGATCCTCAGCATATTCAGCAGGGTGCGGTACAGCGTCTTCTCCATCCACTCACCGGGACGGTTAAAACGGAGAGCGCATTTAATTGTTGCTCAGAGGTAGCCGTTCTCCCGGTACCAGGCCACCGTCTCCGCCATGCCTTCCGGAAGGTCGTAAACCGGTTCGTAACCGAGGTCCCGCCGGGCCCGGTCGATGCTGAACGCCCTATCGCTGGTCACGCTCTCCACGGTCTCCCGGCGGTAGAGGAAGTTCTCCCTGCCGATGAGGAGGCTGACGCCTTCGATGGGCAGCATCATCAGCTTGGCCAGCGATCTCGATACTCGCCACCGGGGCTCTTTCTTCTGGAATATGTCCGCCAGGACGCGGTACACCTCCTCGTAGGTGTACGGCCGGGCCTGGGTGATGATGTAGGTCCCTTTGATGGAAGCCGGGCTGTCCAAAGCCTTCACGAATCCCTGCACCACGTCCTTCACGTGCACGAACTGGATGTAGTTCTTCCCGGAACCGATGATGAACTTGGAGGCGAATCCTTTGAAGGAGGTGATGAAGTAGTACGCCACGTCGTCCACGTTGCTCGGGCCGTATATGCCCGAGGGACGCAGGATGGTCCAATCCAGGCCGGACGATCTCACCAGCTCCTCCGCTCCGGCCTTGGAACGGCCGTACTCGTACTGCGGGTTGAGCGGCGAATCCTCGTCCCCCGGCGGGGACGCTATCGGCCCCATGGCCTCGGTGCTGCTGCAGTACAGGAAGCGCCTCACGCCCGCCTCCTTGCACGCTTCGAGAAGGTCCCCCGTCCCCTTCACGTTGACCTTGTCGTACGTCTCCTTCTTTCCGGTGAAGGTGTAGTACGCGGCCAGGTGCACCACGGCGTCCACGCCCTTCAACGCTTGAAGCATGGAATCGCGGTCGGTGAGGTCGAACACCGCCTTCTCCAGCCCCAGGGCGTCGATCTTCCCGGTGTCGCTTCCCTTGCGGTGGGCGCAGATCGGAACGTGAGGTCCCCTTGCCATCTCCTCTATCAGGTGCCCGCCCAGGAATCCGGTGGCTCCGGTGACCAGCACTCTCAAAGCTGCCCCTCCAGGGCGGCGTTGGTTTTGCGCCAGTACACGATGCGGGTGAACAGGGACGACATCGTCACCCCATCGTAAGGCTCGACGGCTCCGCGCATGAACATATCGCCCAAGGGAAGTATCCTGTGCACCCCGGCGCCTATCAGCTTGCTGACGATAAGATCGCGAGACGCCTCTGTAACTGCCAATCCAACGCTCTGCACTCCGTCGATGCCCTTGAAGGCCGGATGCTCCGGCAGGGACCTCAGCAACCGCAAGGCGCTCTCCGCGTCCGGAACCACCACCATCTCCAGGAAGCGCCTTCTGGCGAAAAGGTTGAACGTCGGGAACTGTGCCGTAAGGTTGACAAGGGAGCTGTTCCCCTTGGAAAGCACCAGGGTCCAGGGGTTCTCCGGATCCTTCGAGGAGAGCACCATCCCTCCGTCCGTCTGGATGAAGCGGCGGGCGCCCTGCAGAATGAACAGACGGTCCTGGTCCGGCGTCAGGGGAAACTCGTTCCCCGTCTCGTCCAGGCGCTCTCCGGCGGCCTTCAGGAACTCCTTCGCCTTATCGTAACTTCCGATGAAGACCCCGGTGGTGGGCGAGGAGCACAGCTGCTGGTCGTAAAGAACGACGTCCAAGGCCAGGTCGTCCGCCGCCTGCAAGATCTCAACGCCTTCCTCGACGATCGCCATGCCGGTGAACGGGCCGTTGACGAAGAAGCGCGGGTGGTTCCGGTTCTTCCCGACCATGTTGGCCACGACGGTACGGGCCGGTTCGGCGCCCCAGAAGTTGATCATGCCCATCGGCAGCTCTTCCAGGGCGAGCTTCAAGGAGGGTGAGTCGTGCCCGAAGTAAGAGACGATCAATGCGGAGCGGACAGCCCTTGCCGCCCGGGAATCGGGGACGTCCGCCAGCAGCTTGAAGACCTCGCAGACCCCGCGGTAGTTGGCTATCGAAGGTTTCAGTATGGTGAGGTTCCCGGTCACCAGGGAGACCACGGTAGGGATCAGCGTGGGCACGATGGAGTTCCCGGAGCTGATGATCAGGACCGGTCCCACCGGCACGTGGCGGAACATCTCCGTCTCGTCCACCTCCACGAACTTGTATAGGGCGTCCGCGCCTCCCTGCACCGAGGCGTCCAGGTTCTTGCGTATGTTCGCAGCGCCCAGCACCGCCGGCACGAACGACAGCTCGGTCTCCATTAACGCTGGCGAATACCCGGTGGAGGCGGACATGTCCTTCTTCAGTTCCTCAAAGTCCCCGTTGTCCAGCTTCTGCTTCCATCTGCGCGCGATGTGTTCGATGACCTGCAGCCTCTCATCGATGGGGATGGACGAAAGCTCGGCCTGCACCTTTCCCGCGGACGACACCAGCTCCCGCAATGCCGAAGGGGAGAGCTCGAGCACCTCCGAGTTCCCGGAGGAGGGCACCGTTTCTAGGGCACGATCGAACAGCAGCGGGGCCAGGGCGGGACACATGGCCACCTGGATGCCCTTCCCGGAAAATAAACATGCGCCTACTGCTTGGTCATCATCTCTTCCAGGGTGCCGCCGCAGGCCCGCTGCAGGTCCCAGCCTTCCTTCACGCTCAAACGGCGCTTATAGACGAACTCCTTGCCGTAGAATCCCTTGGAGGAATGACAGGTCATTATGTCTCCTGGATAGAACACCTCCAGCCAGGATGTCGTGAACGGATTGAATATCCCCAGTATGCCTTCCCTTCCCTCCTCCTCGATCGGCTCGAAGGTCATGGGGTCCAGCAGGAACGCCTCGGCCAATGGATGGGGCACCTTGTCCATGACGCCGTAGCGGTCGATGAGGGCGGTGAGCGTCTCCGTCATTCCCAGCACGTCCATGAACGGGGTGTCGATCTGCGTTCCTTGGACGTCCTTGCTGATGAAATGCTTCTGCGCGTCGGAGACCAGCTGCGGATATTCCGGAAGGTCGGCGAAGCCCTTGCTTCCTCCGCCAGTTACCACGATGCCGCCCTTGCCCAGTTTGATCGGCGGCGCTCCCGAGGCCAGCTTATATGCCAACTTCTTGCCGAAGCCCATGGTCTCGAACTTCTGGCCCAGGATATGCACTCCGGCCGGAGCGGTGAAGAACAGCTTCGGTTCCTTTTTCGACTTCAGGAACTTCAACAAGTTCTCCTTGTTGGTGGTCAGCTTCTGCCAGGGCGTCCCGGCCTGCGACTTGTCCTCCAGGTCCATGCCGTACAGCAGCTCTATGCCCTTTTTGTCCAACGTCAGGTCTACGAAGGCCACGAAGCTCAGCTTGTAGCGGAGCTCGGGAGCGGCCATGAAGAGGGCGACACCCTCTCCCTGTTTCAGAACATCCCCGTATACGTGCTCGAACAGGTCGGTGTTGGCCTTGAGCATGATGGCCAGGTCCACTGGTGAACGGTATACGCGGACCGGGTCCTTGCCGGTGGTGCCGCTGGAGGAGAAGGTCTCCCCGCCCTCCTCGATGTCCTGGATCAGGAAGCGCTTCTGTCCCTCGCCGCGCAGCATGTCCGATGGGATGGCCAATTTCGCGACGTCATGCAGCGTGGCCTTGGCCGGATCGATATCCAGCCGTTCGAAAAGGTCGACGTAATAAGGGCTGTGCCTGGCGAAGAACTGCAGGGACTCCCGGCGCAGCGATTCCCTGATGGACGCCAATTCGGCCGAGCTCTTCTTGAAGAGCGGCTCGCCCATTATCAGGTCCCATACCTTCTTCACGTACGGATCTTCCAGAAGCTTGCTGCGGGACCCGTTCTCCATCAATTCCTTGGCGTTCGTTTGGGCACTCTCCTGACCGGGGAGGGAACGCTTACTGGCAATATATGAGTTTGGCGTACTATTTCCGATGCACTAGATCGTTCCCCGCCGCTCATCCTTCGCTCTGTCCAGTATCATGGCGATGAATTCGTCCTTTCCGTTGGAATACGCTTGGCGGTCCTCCCTGAAGCGGAGGGCGAGCTCGTCCTTCAACCGACCGTAGGCAGCAGCCTCCTCCGGATGGGCGAGCAGCCGGTCCCGGAAAAGGATGTGTTTGACATGCTCCTCTCCTCCGTGGCGGACCACGTGCACATGATGCGTGCGAGGCATCCCCTTGCGGAAGAAGAGCCTCTCGGGATCGCCGATCGGAACGTGGATGTATCCCAGCTTTCCCAAGGCTCCTTCCACCTCCTCCAAACGGACGTTCTCCACGGTGACCAGGATGTCTATCACCGGTTTGGACCGGATCCCGGGGACCGCCGTGCTTCCCACATGCTCTATCGATCTGGCCAGGGGACCCAGGGTCTCAAGAAGGAACGCCCTCTCCCGCTGAAAGAGGTCCTTCCAACCCTGGTCGTGGTCCTTGAGCTCCACGATGTCCAGTCCGATACCTGGTCTTTCCATCACGGTCATCCTAAGGCGTCCCCCAGCGTTCCTCAGGGGTGGTGATGAATTGAGATATTCTTAAATATCTTGCTCGGCATGAAGACCATCCGTGTCACATAACAACACGCGTGTGAGAACATCATTGCTTTTGCCATCGCTCACTGCAGTTGTTATTTTGTGAAAGAGGAGGTCTAACGACCATCCTCCTTGATCGGAAAATGAGGGATTAGTGTATGAAAGGTGCCAAGGCCGTATTGGAACTGCTTGAAGGACAGGGGGTTGACGTCATGTTCGGTTATCCGGGCGGGGTCACCATCCCGTTGTACGATGAGCTTATCGATTCTAGCATCCACCACGTCTTGGTCCGTCACGAGCAGTGCGCGGCGCACATGGCGGACGGCTACTCGCGAACAACCAACAAGACCGGTGTATGCCTGGCCACGTCCGGACCGGGGGCTACCAACCTGGTCACCGGCGTGGCGACCGCTTACGCGGACTCATCCCCGATGATGGTGCTGACTGGCCAGGTGGCGACCGCCGCCATAGGCAACAACGCATTCCAGGAGGCGGACATCTTCAGCCTGATGATGCCCATAACCAAGCACAACTACCGGGTGCTGAAGCCTAGCGATCTCCCGGAAGCGATAAAGCGCGGCATGGGCATCGCCAACAGCGGACGGAAAGGTCCGGTTCACATCGACCTGCCAGTAGACGTTCTGCGTGGGGAGATCGATCCCGCCAAGCTGCAGGAGAACTTCCCCG
>DAML01000032.1 GCA_002497075.1 Methanomassiliicoccaceae archaeon UBA472 | reverse complement strand
TCGAGCTGGAGGGGACCGAGCAATACGCGCTGGAATCGTACCAGTGGATGCTGGAGCGCATACTCATGGACATGGGGATCAGCACCATGGTCGAGCGGGTGCATTTCGTCATCCGTCCGGACCAGACCTTGTTCATCATATCCATGCGCATCAAGCAGTCCGGCAGCAAGAGGCCGGTCTATGACATAGCAGATATGGAGTCGCAGGAAGGCGGTACCTTCATCACCATCAAGGACGAATCATACGCCCCCCGGTTGCTGGCCAGTCTTTGGCGTCTGTATGGCAGGGAGCGCGTGCAACAACTGACGCGCCTGGAAATATTCGTGGAAGGCGTTCCCAAGGAGGAGCTTTCGGACATGAAGCTGGACCCCGAGGAGGAGGTCCGCTCACAGTTGTTGGACGCCATGTGGCGCCTCCTGCCCGAGGGGCTCAAGCTGAGGAACGAGTACTACAACGACAACGTCATGACCATCGTGGCGACGGAGCACGGGATGACCGTTGACTTCATAGCGGAAGCGCAGAAGGTGCATGCTAAAATGATCAAGGGCCCGGAGGAGGACTGATGTACGAAGTTCTGATGTTCGACGGCGGGGTCCACAAGATAGACGAACTGCTCGATCTGATCGAGGACCTGGGCGGATTCGTTCTCCAGCGCACCCAGGTGCAGGTCATGGTCACCCTGACCATAGCCATTCCGGCCGAGGACCGCCCGCTCATCGAGAAGAAGACGGCGGAGCTTGGCGGAAAGATAGTCGAGGTGCCGTTGGCGGGAACGGAGATCGCGGTCATAGGTCCGACCTTGGGAAGGCATCACATGCCCCACCCCATCTGCGACATCGCCGAGCATCTGCGGAGGTATGGCGCCATCACCATCGTGATGGGGCTGGCCCGTGGCCGCGGACGAAAAACATGCCAGATATCGGCGGCGGAGAAAGCTATCATCGAGGAATACGACGCGGCCATATTCATGCTGGGAAACTTCAAGGAATGCGTCACCCACGAGAAGATCGATCTCTACAAGGACATCCAGATCCCGGTGGTGACCGTCATCGGCCCGGAGCTGGAATCGCTTCCGCACTGTGAGGCGCTGGTCTGCGGCGTCGGACGCAAGGTCGAAAGGATGCGGCGCTCCGAGGAGATCGCGAAGCTCGAGGAGATCGCCGACCGGGTGAAGGAGGTCATCGACAAGCGCAGGAAGGAGATCGAGGAGGACCCCCTTTTCGTACACCCGTCCGAGGTCAAGGATGCCCTGGAGGACATTGACGCGGTGCAGGAGTGCCTGCGCCCGGCACCGGTGGTCCTTCACGTGGACGGCCTCCGGGTCAAGATACCTTACAAAAAGCACCTCAAGGAGCTGGAGGGGCTCGAGGTCTACGGCCGGAAGCTGAAGGACATCGCCACCATCTCCGACTGCCGTCTCGGTGACAGCACCATCATCCGCATCAAGACCAAGGCCGAGGTGGAGGGCAAGGTCCGCTAGCGGGGGAACATGAGCTCCTCGCCGGGCGCCTATGTGCTGGTCGTGCATCTTCCCAAACCGACGACCATATGCGTTGGTAGCCTCGGCAAGATGTCCCTGGCCGAGGGTAATTATCTCTATTGCGGTTCTGCCCAGGCCGGCCTGTTGCCCCGCTTGGCCAGGCACATGCGTGCCGATAAGAAAAAACACTGGCACATAGATTATTTGACCTGCGAAGGGCTGGTCGTCGGTGCCCTTACCTTCTTAGGGTCGAAGGAAACGGAATGTCGGTTGGCGGCAACGGTCGCCTCGGTCCCAGGGACCGAACCGATAGGCAACGGGTTCGGCTCTTCGGACTGCGGATGCCCCACGCATCTTTTCCGCGTGAGGAAAGATGTTACGTTGTCTATCGTCCTTGACGTCCTCCGCTCAACGTTCGCCGATGCAGGGTCGAACGGACAATCTATTTAGACGATGCAGGCCGATATAATTCTGGGAATGGCATGTTCGGTTCCAGAAAATCCAAGCTCGAGGCCAAGATCAAGCAGCTCAACGCCCTGCGCGGGGAATACCGCGCTGAACTTGAGGAGGCGGAACGCCTTCACAAGAAGAGGGAGATGGGCGAGGACGAGCTGCAACGCATACGCCGGAGATGCCAGGCGAAGATGGACGATATCACCGAGAAGGTGCGGGCGGCCCGGTCGGAATTGGATTCGCTCAAGGAATGAAGCGATCCCTTATTTTGTAAATCCAGACATAAAAACAATCTATTTATACTGAGAACGACCAAGTATAATATTGCCTGTGGAATGGAGAGGGCAGGACCTGCGGATGCATCTCCGCCCGCCTTCGTCGGCTAAAACGGTCCGCCGTGCGTGAGCGCAGTGAACAGTTGCGTGATCTCGCCGGTTCCCTCCGCGCCCTATGTGCGATCGGCGGGAGATGAAGGGTTGGTCGCCCGAGGAACTTCTCCATTTTGAGGAATGGGTCGGACCGAAGGTCGCCTTACTCCTCCCCCTCCGCCCAGGCACTTCTGACCTGAATTAATTGACATTCTTGGTCAATTTTATTATTATATAATGAATAATATTCTGGCTATTCCATTTAACGAGCAAATTATTAAATAATAGGCAAAGCAATAGTAGTTATTGCCCGAGTCGGAAAGGCTGTNNGCTTCCTGACTTAAGACGGGAAAGCAGTGTGACGAATGGCGATCGAGACCCTTCGGGATCTCGAAAGCTAGGTAGGACGTCATCGAGATGACGAACCACCCATCTGCAGATGTGTGTTCGCCAAGTAGGGACGAAGTACCTTCGAG
>DAML01000011.1:231777-231962 GCA_002497075.1 Methanomassiliicoccaceae archaeon UBA472 | reverse complement strand
CGCCCCACCCAAACTGCCTACCTATTGGTGTCCTTCTGACGAAGTTAGTGGTACGAAGTCTGAAGGGCGGTGTTTCATCGTTGACTCGGAGAATACCTAGCGGCATTTCCTGGGTAACGTCTCCCGCCTACCCTACACATCAAAATTCATATCACAACAACAGGTTGCAGTAAAGCTCCATGGGG
>DAML01000011.1:0-231735 GCA_002497075.1 Methanomassiliicoccaceae archaeon UBA472 | reverse complement strand
GGGTCATAGTTACCCCCGCCGTTTAACGGTCCTTCGTTCGGTTGGACCCGAGTTTCAGATACCGTCACTGGGCAGGCTTCAACCGCTATACACATCCTTTCGGACTTGCAGCGATCTGTGTTTTTATTAAACAGTCGGAGTTCCCTTGCCACTGCGACCAGCCACTCTCGCGGCTGGCACCCCTTATCCCGAAGTTACGGNNCCTTATACCAAAGGTACGGGGCTAATTTGCCGAGTTCCCTCGCATCGATTAGGCCGACACGCCTTAGACTTTTCATCTAGGGGCACCTGTGTCGGTTCTTGGTACGAACGCGTCAGGTGTAAGTCATTCAATTTTCACGGACACCAGGAATCGACGGAAGGGGACTTTCGTCCCCCTGCTCGCGCTTTCACCGAGTTCACACCATTACGGTTCTTCCTCAGTTTATACACTTGAATAACCAGACAAGATTATTCCATTTATCCCGATGTGTCAAGAATGACGCAAAATCTGACGCGGCACAGGAATATTAACCTGTTTCCCTTTCACTATTTCCGATTAAGTAATAGTTTAGGATCGGCTAACCCTCGGCTGACGAACATTGCNNCCGAGGAACCCTGGCCCCTACGGCGGAATGGATTCTCACCATTCTTTGCTGCTACTCCTGCCATGATCCTTATACAAACGCGGTCCACCAGACCTCACGGCCTAGCTTCTGCCCACGCCTGTCACCTCCTTACCAGATCACCTTGCGGTGCTCAATAATATCGGTNNAGTGAGCTATTACGCACTCTTTTAAGGATGGCTGCTTCTAAGCTCACCTCCCAGTTGTCTTGGACTACAGACTCCCTTTGTTATTACACTTAACCGAAACTTAGGGACCTTAATTATTGGCTGGGTTACGTTCCCTGATGGACATCAAGCTTACCCCGGATGCCCTCACTCCCGGCTTCTACGGTGACCACATGTTCGGAGTTTGACAGGGGACCGAGGGATTTCTCCCCCTAAGTCCCCGATCAGTGCTCTACCACACGATCGACCTCCACCGAGATCTAACTGCGATTAGTTTCAGGAGGAACCAGCTATTTCCAGCTTTGATTGACCTTTCATCCCTATACCCAGGTTATCCGAAAGATTTGCACATCATTACCGGTTCGGTCCTCCACCTTCCTTTCGAAAGGCTTCAACCTGCCCAGGTATAGATCAACTGGCTTCGGGTGTCCCTCCAATGACTCCAGGCGAGCGCACCTCGTCCCTCACCTTGCGGTTGCGGACTTGTTGGTTTCCCTTCGGCTCCGAGGATGATCCTCTTAGCCTCGCCATTGAATAGAACTCCATGGCCCGTTTTTCGAAACGGACGTATGAACACTGGTTTCCCTTTCATGCCCATACAATTTATAGCCGACTGGTTTCAGGCTCTTTGAACCTCCCGTCAAGGGTACTTTTCAGCTTTCACTCACGCTACTACTGCACTATCGGTCTCGGGGTGTATTTAGGGTTGGAAATGAATGTTTCCCAAATTCACGCGCGATATCCAACGCACGTTACTCAGGGACACCGGAACTCATCCTCTTGAGTTATCCATACGGGACTATCACCCTCTATGGTACTGCGTTCCAGCAGATCTCTGGTTAGTCTTAAGGATGTAACCGGGCCCATAACACCACATTTCCCCATCATTACTGATGGGGATTCGGTTTGCCCTGTACCGTTTTCGATCGCCTTTACTCACGGTATCTCTAGTGATTTCTTTTCCTGCGGGTACTAGGATGTTTCGATCCCCCGCGTTCCCGTTCCTTACGGAACAATCCGAAGATTACGAAGTCGCATTAGGTCATCATCGGATCATAGGCTCCTTGCACCTACCCGATGCTTATCGCAGCTTGGCACGACCTTCTTCGGCACCCGAACCGAGCCATTCCCCAGTCGGCGTAGCAAACGCCGCTATGCATTGTCGGCTTAACAAACGTCCAGGTTGCGTATGATTGGTATCAACGAATCACCGGGGACCTCTTCCAAATTCCCAGGACTCTCCTCCGCTTCCCCGAAGAGGGTAACTCTCCGGGTGCATGAGCACTTCTCACTTCGCTCCAACACATGGCTGGAACGCGTGAGTCCCCCAATAATTGAGGGTATATTTAAGCATTACCCATACGAGTTTTCCCGTATGTTCATGCTTCCACACTCGCCTACTTCGCGAGTGAAACGGGCTACTACGGTTCCATTATATAACGGTTTCTTATCGCAGCCAGTTGTAGGTTGCTACCACCGTTACCGCCCGTATTCACTATCTAGGCACTATCTCCTCATAAGGTTTTCTGCCCTGCCTATATTATGTATATTGATGTCAAATTTGAAGACAAAACTCGGCTTTCACTTGCCGAAGCGTTTGGATATCCGATCCACCAGGTCTCCCAAGGACCGGCCCACGGTCACTCCAGACGATTCCAATACATTGATCTTGTCCAAGGCGCCGCCGGAGCCCCTGGACACGATAGCCCCGGCGTGCCCCATGCGTCTGGCCGGGGGTGCGGACACCCCAGCCACGTAGCCGAAAACGTTCTCCACGCCCATCTTCTTGATCAGCAGCGAGGCCTCCTCTTCCATCTGGCCGCCGATCTCGCCGATCAAGACCACTCCGGAAGGACCTTTCTCCAGCACCATCTCCACCGCTTCGCGCATGTCAGTTCCCAGTAGTCTGTCCCCGCCTAAGCCCAGAACTACATTCTGTCCCAGGCCAGCAGAGCTCAATGCCTGCACCACCTCGTAGGTCAGGGTGCCGCTGCGCGACACGATTGCCAGATCGCCCTGTCTGAAAATGCGATTGGGCATTATCCCCACCTTGCTGTGCCCGACCAGGCACAACCCGGGGCAATTCGGTCCAAGTATGGCCACGCCTTTCTTCCTGGCCAAGGCAAGCACGTTCATCGAGTCGTGCAGCGGCGTCCGTTCGGTGATTATCACCATGGCCTCCAGGCCAGCTTCTATTCCCTCTACCACCGCCTGCTTCAGGTTCGCCGCGGGAACGAAGACCACGCTGGCGGTCGCTCCCGTCCGTTCGACAGCTCTCCGGACATCGTTGAAGACAGGAACGCCATTAACGATGCGCCCTCCCTTTCCAGGGGTGACGCCCCCCACCACCTTGGTGCCGTATTCCATCATCTGGACGGTGTGGTGCTGGCCTTGTTTCCCGGTGATCCCCTGTACCAGGAGCTTGTGGTCGGTCAGGAGGGCTTCGCCTTTCATTCTCTCACCTTTACCGCCTGCTGGCAGGCTTCATCGAGGTCTATGTGCACGTTGAAATTGGCCAAGCGGAGCATCTGAGCCGCCTCTTCCTCGTTGTTACCGCGCAGCCGCACCACCGTTCTGGCTTTCACGTTCCTGTCGGTTATGGTGTGCATCATGGCGTCAGCCACGGTATCGCATCTGGTAATTCCTCCGAATATGCAGACCAGGAGGGATCCTATCCTCCCTCTGGCCAAGTCGTATGACAATAATCCCAAGGCCTCGGAGATCCGGTCAGGGTCATCCGTACCTCCCAGGTCCAGGAAGGTACCCCCGCTTCCCCCGTACCTCTGCAATGTGTCCAGGGCGGCCATGGTCAGGCCGGCCCCGTTGGCCAGGACCCCGATATCGCCGGGTAGCTCGACCAGGTTGAATCCCTTGTCTTTGGCCATCTTTTCCAGGCTGGTGAGGTCTCGACCGGACCGATCTAGATACTCGGTATGACGGAAAAGAGAATCGTCATCGATGGCCACTTTGGCATCCGCGGCTATGGCCTTCCCGGAATCGGTTATCATCAGTGGGTTGATCTCGACCAGCTCGCAGTCCATGTTCCGGAAGAGCCTCCACATGGCCCCCATGGTCGACCTGACCTCGTTGGTACCCCCGCCTCCTCGCAACAGGAATTGAGAAGCCTGGTCCAAGACCTCGTCCGAAAGTTGCTCCGTTGGGTCCAAGGGCCATCTTCCGACGGTATGGGAAGGCATGCTTTCCACGTCCATGCCTCCCGCGCAGCCGGCCAGCAGCAGCGGGCAGCGAGAACGTTGATCGATGGTGATGGCCAGGTAGATCTCCTTGGAAGAGTCGATCATCTCTTCCAGTAGCACTCCATGCACCTTCATTCCGGCTACGCGCATTCCCAATATCCTCTCGCAGGCTTCCAGGGCTTCCTGGGCGTGCATCGCGGTGCGTATCCCCCCTGCCTTTCCGCGGCCTCCCACCGTGGTCTGGGCCTTCACCATCAATGGAAATTCCAGATTGGCGAGCGAGCCAGCTATCCCGCCCATGTCTTGATGGAACAGGCCTCGAGGCGTGGATATCCCGTAGTGTCTGAAGAGGTGCTTTGCCTCATGTTCCAATAAGTTCATTCCATCACGTTTCATCTATGGTCCTTCGGGATATATTTGACTTGTTCGACCAGATGATAAAATAAATCTGGATGTTGAAGTTCAAAAGTTTATATACGAACATATTTTATCGAAAGTTGATGGCTGTCAGATGTCTCGCTGGTATGGACTTTGATTCCAACGTGTACCTTCTGACCGGTGAGGATCCTATCCTCGTCGATGCCGGTACCGGCATGCATCATCAGGACATCCTCAAATGGTTGTCATCCATTGTCAAGAAGGGAAAGGTGCGCCGCATAGTGCTGACGCACCGTCATTACGATCATACCGGCGGAGCGGCGGCATTGGCCAAGGAGCTGGGGGCCGAGGTCCTCATGCATCCTCTGGACGCCCCGGCCGTAAGAGAGGGGGACCCTCGCCAGACGCTCTCCTACATGTTCGGAATTCACAGCCAGCCTGTGGAGATCACCGAACTTAGGGAAGGACAGGTCCTGACCACTGGGGAATCAAGCTACGAGGTCATCCACACGCCTGGACACACCTCGGGCGGGATCTCCCTGTACGACAGGGAAGGCAAGGTCCTTTTACCAGGAGATACGGTGTTCGTCGGGGGAGTCGGACGTTGGGACCTGCCGAGCGGGAACTTCGAGCAGCTCGCATGTTCGGTCAAAAAGCTTTTATCCCTGGCCCCCAAGGGGATTTATCCCGGGCACGGCGATATCAGCCAGAATGGTGCATCGGGGATACTGGAAGAGGCGTTAAAATATCTGGGAGAATCTTGAATGGACATTATTAAATGCAAGGAGGTAAAGGGCGCCGATGTCGGCATGTCCAAGCACGATCTGGAACACATCCTGTCCACACTGCGTTTCGGCAGGCTGGTCGTGTACCCCACCGAGACCGTCTACGGTCTGGGCGCCGATCCGTTCGATGAGACCGCGGTTAAGAGGACATTCCTGGCCAAGAGGCGGCCGTTCGACATGCCGCTCTCCATCGCCGTCAACGACATCAGCGTCGCCGAGCACGTGGCCGAGCTGGACGAGAACGCCTATCGGCTGGCCAAGGCCTTCCTGCCGGGACCGCTGACCCTGTTGGTAAAGAAACGTCCCGTGCTTCCCGACATCGTTACCGCTTCACTGCCTGAGGTGGGTATCAGAATTCCGGACCATCCAGTCGCCCTGCGCATGCTGGAGGAGTTCGGACCGATCATATCCACCAGCGCCAACATGCACTCCCACCCTAACCCGGTGAAAGTGGAGGATGCCATAGCCGACCTAGGTCAGAGCGTGGCCACCTACGTGGACGGCGGACCGTGCAAGGTTGGCACCCCTTCGACCATCGTCCAGATAATCGATGGGACCGTAGAGGTGATCCGTTATGGCGCTATTCCTAAAGAGAAGATCGAAGATGTACTTGTTAGATGAGCACGGCCAGGACTGCATTCGCAAGGCCGGGCGTCTATCTTCCGAAGCCCGGGAGCTGGGCAGATCGCTCGTAGCCGAGGGCGTTAGGCTGCGTGATGTCGCTGAGAACATGGAACTGCACATACTGGAGCACGGCGGCAAGCTGGCCTTCCCGGTGAACATCTCCCTGAACGATGTGGCCGCGCACTTCACGCCCAACACCGCCGACGAGACGGTCTTCAAATCAGGCGACCTGGTGAAGCTGGATGTCGGCGCGCACGTAGATGGATACCTAGGCGACACCGCCACTACCGTAGAGGTGGGCACCCGCAACTGGCAAACTCTGATCCAGGCTTCCGAGGGGGCTTTGCAGCAGGCCTTGGAGGTGGCTCAGGACGGTATTTCCGTGGGCACCATCGGGGGTGTGGTCGAGAGGAGCATCAAGGGCACCGGGTTCCGTCCGGTGGTCAACCTAAGCGGTCACGAGATGAAGAGGTACAACTTGCACGCCGGTCTCTCCGTTCCCAATTATGACGACGGTTCTCTTACCAAGCTCACGCGCAACATGCTCCTGGCAGTAGAGCCTTTCGCCACCAACGGTCAGGGACAGGTGTCCAATGGCCGCTCGGGGAACATCTACCGGGTACTGAGGGACCGCCCCCTGAAGGATCCTGAAGCTGAGAGGCTATTCCAGCTGATCAAGCAGGAGTTCACGACGCTACCGTTCTGCGAGCGTTGGTGTGACCGCCTGCAACCTGATTCCGGGGCGACGCTGAGGATACTTCACCGCCACGGGGTCATCTCCACATATCCTATCCTAAGCGAGAACAAACAAGGCATGGTCTCGCAGGCCGAGCACACCATTCTGATTGGGAGTGGGCGCGGGGAGATCACCACTGCCTGATCTCGAATACCTTTATTAAGGTCGGTTCTTTTATCTGGCCTCACGCGAGGGTAGCCAAGCTCGGTCAATGGCGTGCGGAACGCCGACCAAAGGCGACAGACTCAAGATCTGTTCCTGCAGAGGTTCGCCGGTTCGAATCCGGTCCCTCGCACTATTTTTTATCAGGGATCGACAACGACACAGAAGATTTTTCGCTCAGTATCTTACCTGAGCAAGGTTGTGGCAATCTTCAAGAAAAACTGTCATGAATGATCTGGATAAAAAAATAAAAAAGTTAGGGTTGGGCCCGAAGGCCCGGATTGCTCAATCAAGCAGCGCCAGGATACCAACGATGATGGCAACGACGCCGATGATCGTCTGGAACCTGCCCAGCCACTTGGCCAACTTCTCCAGGTGCTTTCCCAGGGCGGGAATGCTCGGGAGGATACCGACCAGCAGGACCAAGCCAGCGATCACGGCCACGAGGCTGTACAGCAGGGCTCCCCAGTACAGGATTGCCAAGATGATAGCGACGATACCGATGATCGTCTGGAACCTGCCCAGCCACTTGGCCAGCTTTTCCAAAGACTTGCCCAAAGCGGGGATGCTGGTCAGGATACCCATGGCCAAAATCAAACCCGCGAATATCAATGTTAATCCCAATATCAGTGCCATATTTCAACCTCCTATTTGTTTTACAAATAATCGCCACCAAGATTATAAATAATTATGCTTATTTTCAACGATGCTGGATATGTTTTTCAGCTAACCAAAAAATCAAAAATAAAAACGATCTGCCCCGATTTTTGATATTACCTTTTATCATACGATCAATTGAAAAAGGTATCTGGGTTCCGATATCGTTCCAACGCCATGGATTTATATTACCTTCGAGCCTTGTCCGTTCATATCGATATATGCCTTGTCTTAATGGCAAGGTGTCATCTGGAAGGTGTTATCATGGCAGTCAAGAAGACCAAGGAAAGCAAGCCGAAGGAGTCTAAGAAAGACAAAGCGACAGAGCCCGGGCATAAGTCAGTGGTTGAGAATCCGGTACTGTCGAAGAACCCCATCCGGGCCTTGATGTTCAAGGATGCCATGCTCCAGGACATCGTCGATGGCCTGAAGGCGGAGCAGGTCCCCAAGGAAGACATGGAAGAGGTGCTTTTCCTGACGGCAGCGAACGCGGTCCTGGAGCGAATAGGTCTCAACCTTCCTGAAGATCTCTCGTACGTTTTCAAGGAGAATCTGGACGACTACCTTTCCATCGCCATCATCAACAAGGAGCACGAGGTGGACATGCTCTCTCTGTTCCGGGACCAGTTCCTGGAGTCCCAAGGGGACGACTTCAACGACGAGCGTGAGCTCATGGAAGCCCTCGTCGCCTTCGAGGACCAGTGGTGGGACTCCCCCAAGGACTTTTTGGGCGGAAAGGCCCCGAACGAGCTCATGGACCAGGCCCGGGAGAAGATGGACTCGGTCCTGCAGCACGAGGACGAGTGCGGATGCGATGAGTGCGGGGACGAGGACTACTGGGCCTCGCGCGCCTACATCATAAGGGACCTGTGGTTCTCTGGCATCGTGGAGAGCATGGCCAAGGAGTCCATGCCCTCCCCGCAGAAGCGGGAACGATTGTTCATCGCCGTGGCCAACGCCCTGCTGGACCTGGTCGTGAACGTGATGCCCGACTTCATGAGCGAGGACATGTTCCAGGGTCTGGACCACAATCTGGAACTGAGCTTGGTTAACAAGGAGCACAAGATCGACGTCCTGGAGATGTTCGAGGTCGCCCTGGCCAAGTTCGAGGACGAGTGGTGGAACGCTGCCTTGAAGGAACTGGACGGGAAGAGCCCCGACCAGGCCATGCAGGCCATGGGCCGCAAGTACGGTCTGTGAAGGTCGCCAGATGTCCGGTCGAACCTGGGGCGCGTCGGCACCGGCCAAGGTGATATTGCTCGGCGAGCACGCGGTGGTGTTCGGAAAGCCGGCAGTTTCCGTGGCCTTAGGGCTCCGACTGCGCTGCCAGATCAGACCGGCGACCATTTCGTCATTGAACGGGATACCTCTTACCCAGCAGAGCTACTCTTACGTCTCCGCGTGTCTGGCCAAGCGCAACGCCCCCCCGACCGCGGTGCTTACCGACTCCGACTTCCCATCCGGGTCCGGACTCGGGTCTTCGGCGGCGGTCACCGTGGCCCTATTGGCCGCCCTGAGCGCATCCAAGGGCGATTTCAAAGAGGACGCGGTGGCCAGGGAAGCTTTCGAGGTGGAGTGCGAGGTGCAGGGGCGAGCCAGCCCCATCGACACCTCGACCTGTACCCACGGCAACGGCATCTTGGTCCGGAGGGAACGCGGTGACGACTTCCTATGGGAGATATCGCGCGATACTCGTCGCTGGTGCGTTCACGATCTCAAGGTCCCCAAGATGACCCTGGTGGTCGGCTTCACCGGCAAATCAAAGCCGACCGGTCCGCTGGTGGCCAAGGTGAAAAGGTACGTGGACCACAGCACCTTCGCCCGGGACATCGTGGACGAGATCGGGGATGTCACCATGGAAGGCGTACGACAGATGGCCAAGGGCGACCTGGAAGGGCTCGGGCGCAACATGACCAAGGACCACAAGCTCCTGGCCATACTTGGCGTATCGTGCCGAGAGCTCGACAAGCTTGTGTCGTCAGTTCTACCTTATTCCTACGGGGCAAAGCTCACCGGGGCCGGGGGCGGCGGCAGCATGGTGGCCTTGACGGACCATCCGGAAAAGGTCATAGAGGTCATCAGGAAAAAGGGAGGGCAGCCATTCGCCGCCGAGACCGGTGTTCCCGGAGTGAAAATAGATTAAAGGGTTTACGGGAAAAAGGTTTCAGATAAGCTCCTCGAACTCCTTGACCAGCTCGGGGTGCTTCTCCTTGATGGCGATCAGGATATTGTGCACCGACATCTGGTCCACGTTGGCGGTGGATAACGTATCGATCACGCCGTCCAGGGTCTTGTCCGAGAGGGTCAGGAACTTCTCCTTGGCCATCCAGTTGCGCCACAGGCGGTTCTCCATGGCGTCGCGCCACTTCTTGTCGTAGGGCATCAAAGCCGCCTCGGAGTAATCGTTGGCCTGTGCGCAGTCGCCCAGCACCTCGCCGGCGAACTTGCCTGCCAGGAGACCGTTGGCGATACCGCCTCCGGTTATGGGGTCGATGATGCGGGCGGAGTCTCCGACCAGGATCAGGCCGTTCATCACGGATTGTTCCACCGGCGGCGATACCGAAACGCCTCCGGCGATAGCCTCCACGGGCTGGCCGCAGCTGAGCCGAGGGTCCTTCTTTATCCAGCCGTCCAGGTACATCTTCACCTCGCCCGGCTTCTTGAGCTTGGAGGCGAGAACGCCGATACCGACGTTGGCGGTGTCGTCGCCCTTGGGGAACACCCAGATATATCCGCCGGGTGCCACTGAGCCGATGATGAACTCGCAGTAGTCCGGCTCGGTCTTCAGGTTGACCATGCGGTACTGGTAGCAGGGTGTGATATCGCCAGCCTTCAGGGAGGTGTCGATCCCGGCCCAGCGGGCCACCTGGGATTCGAACCCGTCCGCGGCAACGACGCATCCTGCAGTGAGAGTCATTGGCTCGCCCTCGCGCCTAGCCTTTACGCCAACGACCTTGTCGCCTTCCTTGATCACGTCAACGGCGGCGGTCTTAAGCCAGATCTCCGCGCCAGCTCTTGCGGCGTCAGCGGCCATGGCCTTGTCGAACAGGTGCCTTTCCAGGACCAGTCCGACCTCGGCCCCGGCCTGGCTCTCATCTATGCGGAACACATGCCCGCCAGGCGAGACCAGCTTGGCCCCGGCGATGTCCGCGGAGACCCAGCGTTTGTCGACCGGCACTCCGGCCTTGGCCAGTCCCTTCTTGTTGACGCCCTCGGCGCAACGCAGGGAGGCGCCGATCTCCTGGCGCTTCTCTATCATCAGGACCCGAGCGCCCTTCTTGGCCGCGTGCTTGGCGGTCATGCTTCCGGCGGGTCCGGCCCCGACAACGATCACGTCGTAATCGGTCTTCATTTCTTTCCCTCCATCTTCAAGGCGCCGGCCGGGCATAGGCGAACGCAGCGGCCGCACTTGTTGCAGTTATCGTTGAACTCCAGCACTATCTCGTTGAGGTAGATGGCGTTCTGTGGGCAGGAGCCCACGCAGGCGCCACAATGCATGCACTTCTCGATGCTCACGATCATTATAGGTCCTCCTTATGTGTGCTCCGTTCCCCTGGTCCGTCTCCACTCCTCGATGGGCACGGAGAACTTCTTCTCCACCTGTTCGCGGAACGTCGGTCCGCCGTTGTAGGCGCAGAAGGGGATTATCCTTCCGTCAGGCACCACATAATGGATGGCGCAGCGCTTTACCCTTTCGATGTCGTAGTTGTACAGGTCCTGGAAGTGCATTCCGCCGATGAACATCATCTTCCAGGAGAACTTGGACAGGGACTGCTTGGATTCGTCGCCCATGACCGAGGAGAGCAGCTTCAGGAAGGACATGGTGTCCAGTCCCTCCGGCATCTTGTCCTCGTGGATGTACTTCTTCAGCAGGGAGTAGGCCTTCATCTTGGAAGGCAGCTTGATCCTGCACCCTTCCGCCTTCTTGGAGAGCTCGTAGAGGTCCTTGAACAGCGGTTCGACGTCCACGAAGTGCGTCAGCGGTATCACATGGTCCTTGTCCTGTACGAAAAGATAGGTGGCCAGACCGCAGTGGGGGTGGGTGGTGAAGGTCACCTTGGGCTCGCCAAGTATGGCCGTGGCCAGGGTCGAGATCGGAACCACGCTGGGCACCGGGAACCAATCCTCCTTCTTGATCTGTCCGTTGGTCTGGGCCTCCAAGTCTATGGCCAGGTCGGTCAGGGTGTACCTCTGCTTGGCAAGGTCGTCCTTGTTTATCCTTCCGGTGAAGGCCACCGGCTGGAAGTTCATGCCCCGGACGACGTCCGAGTTCTCCAAGGCGAAGCGGAACATGGGGGCGATCTGGTCCTCGTTCAACCCTTTCACGATGACGGGCACCAGGACGATCGACGGACGCTTTTCCAGCTTCCGGACGTTCTCCACCACCTTCATCTTCACCTCCAGCATCTTCCTGGCCCTGGTCACCATGTATATGTCATCGTTCATCCCGTCGAACTGCAGGTAGATTGTGTTCAGCCCGGCCTCGGCCGCGGCCTTGAGGAATTCGAAATCATTGGCGAACATCAGGCCGTTGGTGGCGACCTGGATCTGGGAGAACCCCATCTCCTTGGCCTTCTTGATGACGTCTATGAACTGCGGGTAGATGGTCGGCTCGCCGCCCGCGAACTGTATTGCGGGGCAGGCGACCGGTTTGCTGTCCCTCAACACCTTCATCATCTTCACGACCTCATCGAAGCTCGGCTCGTAGACGTAGCCCGACTGGTTGGCGTTGGCGAAGCAGATCGGGCACTTCATGTTGCATCGGTTGGTAAGGTCCAGATTGGCCAACGCAGTGTGGCTGAGGTGGAGGTTGCAGAGCCCGCAATCGTCGGGGCAGACCTTAGCGTTCGTGATGAACGGGTTCTCGACCCCTACGCCGTCGAAGGCGAACTGCTCGGACCTGAGATAAAGCTCCACGTCCGACCAGACTATATCACTGAAATGCCCATGCTCTGGGCATTCCTTTTCCATGACCACTTTGCCGTCCTTCTCCATTATCTTGGCGGTAATGATCTTCCGGCACTCGGGACAGAGGGACTGCGTCTCCTTCGGCAATCCTCTGGGTAATGAACTCTCTTTGGCAATCACTATTGCACCCCGAGCTGATACTTCCGCACGATAATATAATATTATTGTAGCGAGATTAGCTACATGTTGAGCTATGAACATAATAGACGTTCTCAGACTGGATATAGGAGACATAGAGAAGGAATTCACTCAGATCGCTTCTGTTCTTGGGAATTTAGGGCTTTCAAATTATGAAGCGAGGTCGTATGTCGCCCTTGTGCTCAGGACGCACGGAACGGCTGAGGAGGTTGCCGAGCTGTCCATGATACCCCGTACCTCGGCCTACAAATCACTGCAGTCCTTGGTGACGAAAGGGTTCGCGCAGGAGACGGACGGCCGCCCCGCAATCTACTATCCTTTGGACATAGAGGAGCTGCGCGAGAGGACCATGAACGAGATGAACGGAATGTTCGCCAAGCTGAGCTCGATCAAGGGGCTTCTATCGGAGAAAGGGACGCCAGAGCTGGTGTACACCATCTATGGGCGGAGGAAGGTGCTGGCGAAGATAGGTGAGATGCTCGATACCGCCCGGACGACCTTCATGATATCCTCGCCCAAGATGCAGGACATCCGTTCCGAGCTATCCGATCGCTTTAAGGAAGCCCAGGCCAGAGGGGTGAAGATCACCATAATAACCGAACCGGCGGTCAAGGTCCCATCGGCCGACGAGGTGTTCCGCAGAAAAGGTCTGATAGCCACGGATGTGATAGTTGACAGTAAGGTAGCCATGATAGCCACCGAGGACATGGACCTGTGCGGCTTCTCCGACAATCCGCTCATAGCGGGGCACCTGGAGAACTTCCTGCACATGGTGAAGGGGTCCAAAACGTAACCTGATTGTAGCTCACCCCCTTTTTATGCGGCAGGTGATGGTCAGGGGGGATGACCGAAAGAGGCTCGACGCGCGCTTTGTCCCGGGACCGCCGGGCACAGATGCCCTTCTCCATGATAGCCATAGTTCTTATCATCGTTTCCAGCCTTTCCGCGGCCTTGATCTCCGACCTCCGCGACGGGTCTCAGGAGGTTAGCCTGACAAGAGAGGAGATCGAGCGCATGGACGAGATGTCCTCGGACGCTCAGGAACAGGTACAAGAAATAGCCTGGCAATCGTTGCTGACCGCGTGCACCGGTGATCCGCTCAACGAGAGCGCGATAACCTCGCGATTCCAGCGCGAACTAGGATCGATGGTCGCATCCAGCTACCCGAGGTCCCGGTCTGGCATGGATTTGGAGGCGAACGTCAGCGAAGTTCGGCTCTCTTTCCTGCGCCTTCCTCTGGACCAGGACCTCTCCGGTGAAAGGTTCACGGATAAATACGTTCCAGCCTACGTCGGCCTGACCGGTTCCATTTCGATCAGGGTATCCTCCGCCAACGGCAATCTCAGCCGGGATTATTTGGTCGAGGACCAAGGCAAGGTTCCCTGGCCCCTTCTGAACGACCGGATGAATGGTTTCGAAAGATCGGTCTCCGACGGCCTTGGCGACCTCAGTTCCATGGTGAACTATCTGCTGGAATCGCTGGCGGCGTACCGCACCGTACAAGGCTGGGGCAGCGCTATGATCGGAGAGAAAGGGCTGACCGAGACCATGACCGACAGGGACCTCACGAACGCCATCGACCTTGGTCTGATCGTCCTTCAGATGAAGCATTTCCGTCAGGCCACCCCCTGCTACGGCATAAGCACGGACGTACTGGATGGCGAGGGTTGCTGGCTATTCATAGAGGAAAATCTGAGGGGAGGCGGTACCATCGATCCGGCGGACATCTTCCTCGGCCTCTACGGCTACGACCAACTGGATTGGCGCGTGATATTCTCACAGACCTTGAACTCGGCCCTAGAACGCCTTTCCTTGAGGTGGATGGAGTGCATCGGCCTGATCAAATTGTTCGAGATCGCGGAGAAGGCCGGCGAGGAGGTGTTCTTTTTCGCCAACGACCTCCTCGATCGGACTTTCGACGTGGACCTGGCCGAGGGGCACTTCAAGGATTGGCTGAAGGAGACGTTCGAACAGGCCGGAGTACCCGAAGCTCTGTACAGGTATCTAGGGGCGGGCGTTCCTGATGGGTCGGTAAATGTCGATGAGATCGTCATTCACCTGGTCGACGCAGGTGGGGAAGCAATACCGATATCTGTGGGAGGTCTGGTGACTCTCGACATACCACAGACCGATGTCCTGGCCTGGGATGGCTGGGGCGATTTCCACGAACAGTACAAGAAGGGCACCCTGGAGATACTAAATGCCATCAGAAGAGAGATCGCCGCCGTAGCGGAGCAGGTGTCCAGGAGCATGTTCCTCCCTCCTGGTGAACTGTCGCTCGATCCTCGCGACGGGGTCTCCTTCCTGGACGAAATGAAGATCTCTTTGCACACAGCCCTTAGTCACAAGGACACCTGGATGAGAGCGGCCATGAGCTCCGCGGGATCCACCATGATGACCGCCGATCCTCTGGCCGAGGCCACCAAGGCCGAGTTCCAGAGGAACCGGGACGCCATCCTGCTCAGGCAGCAGGCGTTGAGCACCATGGTCTCCAGCGCGGCGGAGCAGCTTCTGTCCGCCGCCCTCTCGGAATGCGATAACACGGACATTCCCTGGGACGATGGCCTGAAGTTGCTGGAAGGGCGAATCGCGGAGGATGCCGCATGGGGTGCCTACGGTTCGATAGAATGGACCTTCGACGAGCACGCTCGTTTTCTTGAGGAAAACTTCATGGCCGGACTGAGCCAAGGAACATCATCCGGTACAGTGTCGTCATGGATGGCCGACGTGATCGCCCGGACCGGTGATCCGTACGCCGGCATCTCGGTGGTTCTCAGCGATGACGTCTCCCAGATGCTGTCCGAGATCTCCAACGGCATGCGCGTGCGGGGGAACCAGATGGAGATAGCGCTTTCTGCCTCGCCGTACTTCTCGCTTCTAAGCGCTGACGGCCGGTCGTATCAGGAATCCCTGCAGGTGGAGATCGTCTATCCTAACGGGGGTTCTTCGGAATCCCGATTCTCATCGTTTATTTTGGACCCCGGTGATTATCGAGGTTCTCCTGAGTCTGGCGTCCAGGTCCACGACACTGACGTTCTGGACGTCAAGGCGGCCTCCTATCAATCGGTCTGGAAGGTTACATTCTTGGGCGAGATATCGATATCTGTGTCACCTGGCGGAGAGATCGGACAGGTGGTCCCATCGCGGCTCGATAGGCAACTAGAGTTCGGATCAGAACTCATTGTGGCGGCACTTACTGGACACGCCCTAATGGGGGTGAACTACGTCAACGTGAACACCTTCGGCCAACAGCTTTCGGAGATCATAGATTCGCTACTACGTCCGCTCCAGGAGGGATTGGGAACGCTCATCTCCTACCTGCGGTCTACCTACCGACTCCTCCGGGGAGCGGTCACCGACCTGGTCGAGATGGGCAGGGATGTCCTGGACACGCTCTCCACGATGCTAGGGTCAATGGTGGAGGAACTGCAGGATTTCATCCGTTCGGCGATGTCGATCGTGGAGTCCAAGGTCGCCAGGCTGCTGCTGGGCATCCTGGGCGAGAGAAGCGTCACCCTGAGCTTCCTGGGCGTGGACATGAAGGTGAATCTGAAGCCCAATGACCTGGACTTCCGGGAGGTCGGGGTGCCCGCTTCCATCTCACTTGGCTTTAAGACCGATGATTGCCGCATCGATGTGACCACCAGGTTGGTAAAGGGCCAGGGAAACCTCAGCATTCTCACGAACGCCTCCCTGCGCGGCGAGGATTGGACGGTCTCCGTGGTGGTCGATCCGTTCATGGACGTGTTCCGCCACATGGTGGAGGTCCGGGGATTGGTGGACGGGGCCTGCGTGGAACTGGTCATGCCCGAGGTGGTCAGCTACAGGAAGCTATCGTTCTCACTTTCCGACATACCGGGGGTAGGGGCGCTATTGTCCAATATCCCGCTCCCGATACCCGGTCTGAAAGGGGCCGTGAACGCCGGGGTTTACATCAAGGTTCTGGAGGGCAGGACCGATCAGGTGGTGATCAACGAGTTCGAGCTGAATCCCGCGGGCGAGGACGCCGGCAGGGAATGGGTTGAGCTGTACAATCCCACCACGGAAGCGGTGGACCTGACCGGGTGGACCATCGAGACCCGGCACGGGGTCCAAGGATCTGGATCGCTGGACGGGGTATTGATGCCCCGGGCGCGGATGGTGTACCAGTTCCCGGGACAGGCCTTGGACAACATAGGGGAGGGTTTCCCGTTCGAGGAGAGCCTGGTCCTCCGGGACGAGCGCGGCCGGAGGGTGGACAGCGCCCCCTTCTCCACCGACTGCTGGAACGATGACAGGACTTGGCAGAGGGCCAAGGATGCCGCCGATCGCTGGGAGTTCAGGAGCGGTTCGAGAGGATCGTCCAACGGCAGGGACCTCTTCTCCATTCTGGACCTCGACACGGTGGAGCAGGTGTACTTCGCCGCGGTCACCGAATCGCTATACCAGCTATCCTCCGGGGAACTGAGCATGGAAGCTCTGGCGTTAACTATCGAAACCGCGTTGCTGCGTATGCTGGAAAGGCTCACCTCGAACATACTCGACAAGGAAGTGGTGGCCGGGCTGTTCGTGGAGGTGGCGGTGGCCGAAGCGTCATCGACCGTGAAGTCAGGAATGCGGATGGAGGTCATCTGGCGCTGCGGAACCTTGCGGGACGCCCTGCACGATCTGGCCAGTTCGGCCAAGCCGCTGACCCTTTCCCTGGGCAATCCCTTCCAGGCCTATCTGGACGGACTACCATCCGCCAACGGGATCTGGCTGGCCATGTCCGCCTTCGGCGCGGTCAGCGTTCCTAAGATGATCCGCGCTCCCGGTTACAGCACGGAGGTCAGATACCAGGCCTCTGTGGCGGTGGACCTCGGCGTGCTCGCAATGGTCTTCGGCCTCAGGACGTCCGGATGGTCCATGGAGGCGGGGGTCAAGATAACCGGCGTGCCGGCGACTGCCGTCCCCATCTTCAAAGCTCCATACGGAACGACGCTAGACATTTGGCTGTGCAAGGTGAACGTCCAAGGGGTATCAGCATGAGTGGGTCGATCATCGTTCTGAACGAAAATCTTCCAGTTTCAACGTTCGCCCACCCGATGTCTTATCTATTGGCAAAGGATATTAGAGGACGAGGTAAAACACATGGTTAGCCTGAACGATCTGATCGAGGAGCTCGACTGCACCCTGGAGGACTTTTTAGACCAGGTAACCCTGGCCATCGACCTTCTTGAGGAAGGCGAGCAGGAAGAGGCCGTTGAGGTATTGAAGGGGCTGGAAGAGGACCTCTTCGACTTCCTTGGATACGAAGAAATGGAAGAGGGAGAGGGCGAAGAAGAGGCCGAGGAAGAGGAAGAAGAGGTAGAAGAGAAGAAGCCCAAGAAGGCCCCGGCCAAGAAGGCAAAGAAGTAAGGCCGCCTAGCGGCCAATAAACCGTTTACCTTTCCTATTCTATCAGTTCCTGTCCCTGCATGTAAGGCCGGAGGACCTTAGGTATGCGTATGCGCCCCTCGCGGTCCTGATTGTTCTCCATGATAGATACCATGGTCCTAGGCAGCGCCAGTCCGGAACCGTTCAGGGTGTGCACGAACTCGCTCTTCAGGTGCGGCTCCGGACGGTACTTGATGCGGGCCCGGCGGGCCTGGAAATCAGTGAAGCAGCTGCAGGACGAAACCTCAAGCCAGCTCCCGGTGCCTGGGGCGTGCGATTCCAGGTCGTAGGTCTTGGCGGAGGCGAACCCCATGTCCCCGGTGCACAACAGAAGCGTGCGGAAAGGGAGCTCCAGGCCGCGCAGGACGTCCTGGGCGTCGTTGAGCAATGTTTCCAATTCTTGGAACGAGCCTTCAGGAAGAACGAACTTCACCAGCTCCACCTTGTTGAACTCGTGCACCCGGATCATCCCTTTCATCTCGGCGTGCCTACCGGCCTCCCGCCGGAACGAGGGCAGGTAGGCGGTGTAGCAGATCGGAAGATCCTCCTTGCTCAGTATATCGTCCTGCAGCAGGTTGGTCACCGGGACCTCTGCCGTCGGGTTGAGCCAGAGGTCGTCCCTCTCGCACCAGTACATGTCGTCCTTCATCTTCGGGTACTGTCCGGTGCCGATCACTGCGGCCCGGTTGACGACCACCGGCGGGAACACTTCGGTGTATCCCTGTTCGTGATGCAGGTCCAGCATATAGTTGATCAGCGCCCTTTCCATTCGCGCGCCGTCGCCCTTCAGCACGAAGAAACCGCTGCCGGCGACCTTCACTCCGCGCTGAAAGTCGATTATGTCCAGGTCCTCGCCCAGGGCGATGTGGTCCTTAGGCTCGAAATCGAATTTGGTGACCTTGCCGTGCTCCATGACGACGCGGTTCTTCTCGTAGCAGTCGCCTATAGGCACGGTGGTATGAGGTACGTTGGGGATCAGCAGAAGGACCTCATCCCGCTGGGACTCGAGATCGGCCGCATTGGTCTCCAGCTCGCTAATTCGCGCGGCCACGGTCTTCATCTCCGCCACCGCATCGGCCTTCTCCTTACCGCTGAGCTTGGCGATGCGCAGGGAAGCCTCGTTCCTCAGTTTCCTGAGCCGGTTGCCCTCCTCCACCGCCGCCCGCCAGGCCTGGTCCAGCTCCAGGAACGTGTCCAGCACTTCCTCGCTGTAGGTGCGGTTCCTGAGCATGGCCCGAATCGCCTCGGGGTTGTCCCTGATCACGCTTACGTCCAACACTACGCTCACCTTAGAAATCTATGTCTCCCTTGCCTTCCAGATATTTCCGGTCGCACAGTAATACGGTGTGGCCCACGACCTCTATCAGTACCGAATTGGAACGCTTGGCCAGGTCCTCGGCCACCAACTTGCGGTCATCCTCCACGCTGGGGAGGAGACGCACTTTCACGACCTTCCTGTTCTTGACCTGCTTGGCTATCTCCTCGATGAGGGTGTCGGTTACCCCTTCCTTGCCCACGTGCACGGTAGGTCGCAGGCCATGTCCGACCCTCTTAACGTCCTTCATCGTTCTTGGCGGCATGTCCTTCTCTCCTTGATCTCCATAAGATACGGTATCCTTCTGATGCTGTCGCATTCCAGGCAGTGGGTGCCTACGCGGTGGTTCCGCAGGCGCACCCGACAGTTCAGTCCCGGAACGAGCGGTGTCGAGCAGTTACGGCAGTACAATGCCCCTCTGGGCATGGCCACCTTGTTCCGTCCGGAGATCCGCCTGGCGATGGTCATGTACCTTTTCGCTCTAGCCATGTTGCCACCCAAGGCCTCCTTCTCCGACAGCCGGACCAGGATGTCCATCCTCTTGCGGGCGATCCCCCGGACCTGATTGTTCGACACCTTCTTCCTGCTCAAAGGATTCTCCTTCAGGTGCGATAATGCCATCTCGTTAAATAGGTTTGTCCGAACCTCGCGTTCCGCCAGTCCGTTGAACCTGCTCCAGCTGAACGCTCTTGGGCAGGAAGCCGAACCGCGCGTAGAATGAGTGCACCTCTTCATTGCCTACTATGGCCAGGAGGACCTTGCGTTTCACTCCCAGGCCATCCATCCATCGAAGCGCTCCCTCCATCAGGAAGGTGCCGACCCCCATTCGCCGGTAGGCGGCGGTGACGAATATGGAGTCCACCTCCCCGGTCATGTCCGACCTCACGCTGGAGACGCAGTATCCCACCACCCGTCCATCGTCTTCTCTGGCCAGCTCCAACCTCATCAGTCCGCCGGCCGCCTTTTCCAGAAGCTCCTCCCTACGTTCCTCGAAGCTCTTTGCTCCCAAGGAACTCCTGAAATGGATCGACCTGGCCCTATGCATCTGCCTCAGTTCCAGCCAAAGCGGGCCTATGAGGTCCAGCCCCTCCTCGGTCATGACCTCGTAGATTATGCTCATCTTTTGACAGATATCCTCATATGCAAGAAGCTTTTTCCCTCTGGTCAGTGTGATATGGCTCACCTTCACATACATCAGCCTTATATAGGAAAATATGAATGTAGCCATCCCGTCGCATTGATAGATTACAGGTGATATGATATGGCCAGAAAGCCGGCAAGGATGTACAGGAGGCTCACGGGGCAGGCCTACACCCGCAGGGAGTACATGGGTGGAGTTCCAGCCCTGAGGATCAACACTTTCGATCTGGGTACCACCAACGGTGACTTCCCGATTACCATCAACATGAAGGTCAAGGAGACCTGCCAGATCAGGCACACCGCCATGGAGGCTGCCCGTATCGCCGCCAACAGGGTAATGTCCAGGACCCCCGGCAACAACTACCACCTCAAGTTCAGGATCTATCCTCACCACGTTCTCAGGGAGAACAAGCTCGCCACTGGCGCCGGTGCCGACCGTGTCTCCAGCGGAATGAGGAACGCATTCGGCAAGAACATAGGCACAGCCGCCCGCGTTCACGCTGGTCAGGTCGTCCTCACCATCAGGGTGCCTGCCGCCAACTTCAACAGCGCCAAGCAGGCCCTGTGGAAGGCCTCCCTGAAACTGCCCACCCCCTGCTTCATCGAAGTGGAGAAGGGCGCTGAGCTGGTGAAGTGAAACCCCAACTCCAAATCTCTTCTTCTTATTCACTTTTCTGCAAGCATTATTTATCCATGACCCTTTTACACTTCGAGGTTTAGTTTGGACGCTGACACTCTGTTCCTGGCCGTCGGGGCCATCATCTTGATGGGGTTCATCTCCAACTACCTTTTCCGACGTTTCAAGGCGCCCGACGTTCTGATACTCATGGTGCTCGGTATGACCCTCGGCCCGGGAGGGATGGGGCTCATAAACTCCGAGGCGGCCCATAGCATCGAATACTTTACGCCTTACGTTGCTGCGGCAGCCTTGGCCATAATCATGTTCCAGGCCGGTATGGACCTGGCCATTGGCGATGTCGTCAAATCCTTCAGTAAATCATTGATCCAGACGGTCATCGCCTTCGTGGCCTCCATGCTCATAACCGCCCTCATCCTCACCTTCCTCACCGACTGGAGCCTGGAGACCTGCCTCCTGCTAGGGGCCATAGTGGGCGGCACCAGCGGCGCCATCGTCATACCGATAATATCGGGTCTGAGAATATCCACGAAGCTCAAGATGGTCCTAACCCTGGAATCGGCCATCACTGACGTTCTGGTGATAGTGGTGGCAACCTCGCTCATAGTCTTCATGGACCAGGAGTCGGCGTCCATCCTGGGCGCGGCGGAGCTCCTGGTCAGCTCGTTCATGGTCTCCACCATGATCGGGATAATCTCTGGCATAATCTGGACCAAGGTCCTGCAGCGGCTCAGCAAACAGCCCTACTCCTACATGATCACAATAGCCGCTATGCTGCTGGTGTTCTCCGTCACCAACTTCCTGGTGGACAAGGCCGGCGGCGGGGCGATCGCCGTGCTGGTGTTCGGCCTCACGATCGGCAACTGGGACGAGATCTCCAAGGTGCTGAAGCAGAAGGGGGAGCAGTTCGCCCTGGGCGACAAGGTCAAGCGCTTCCACGACGAGATGGCATTTCTCATCCGAACGATCTTCTTTGTATACCTGGGGCTGGTGATCACCACCATACAGTTCACGGCCTGGTACCTCCTGCTTGGTCTGATCGTGTTCTTCGGTTTGCTCATCGCCCGCTACATCTCCCTGTTGCTGGCCGACAGGTACATCGGGCTGGACGCCAGCGACGAGATGGGGCTGTTCTACATGATGCCCCGTGGTCTGGCGGCGGCGGTCATGGCCTCCATTCCCCTCTCTTATCCACTGGTGTTCAGCAACGGGACGGCCACGGCCATTCTCGGTGTGACGGTCGTCGTGGTTCTTCTGTCCACCGTCCTGGCATCGATAGGCGCGTTCTACATGGAGATCCACGCCAAACGCAACGGACGGATCGCCGAGGCCGAGGTCGACGTACCAATGGAAGAGGAAGAAGGCGGTGCGTGAACATGGACCTTCAGATCGATAGGGCGATATCCGAGGTCCGTTCGAGAGATGCGGAGTTGGTTGGTCTGCAGATGCCAGAGGGCCTGAAGACCAGGGCCAGGGACTTTGCCAATGAGCTGGAGGAGGCCACTGGCTGTCAGGTCGTTATACTGGGCGATCCCTGCTACGGGGCCTGCGACCTGAGGTCCCTGAAGGGATTGGACCTGCTGGTGCATGTCGGCCACGCTCCAATTCCCGACCTGCGCCCGAGCATCCCGACGGTCTTCCTGGAGGTCCGCATGGACTTCGATGCCACGGAGGCCGTGCTGAGGAACATGAACAGGATCAAGGCCAAGGTGGGTCTGGTGGCCACTGCCCAGCATGTGCATCTTCTTCCGGTGGTGCAAAGCTCCCTGGTCGCAAAGGGAAGGACGGTCCATATCGGCAACGGCGATTCCCGGATCGCGCTTCCAGGCCAGGTTCTGGGATGCAACGTCACCTCAGCGCTCAATATAATGAAGGACGTGGATCAGTTCATTTTCCTGGGAAGCGGCTACTTCCACCCTCTCGCCGTATCGCTCGGGACCGGGCTCCCGGTCCTGTGCATCGACCCCTACCGGGGAGCGGTGGACGACATCTCCGAGGCCAGGGAGAAGGTCATCAGACAAAGGTACGCGGCGATGGCCAAGGCCATGGACGCCAAGGATTGGCTGGTGCTGCTCTGCGACAAGCCCGGTCAGAGGAGATACGAGCTGGCGGTCAGATGTCGGGACGCTCTCCGGAAGAAGGGGATGAGGGCGGACATCGTCCAGCTCAATGAGGTCAGGGCGGAGGCGCTTCTGCCGTACCGGGCGGAAGCGGCGGTGAGCACCGCCTGTCCGCGTCTGGCGATCGACGACGGTCCGCATTATCCTATTCCGCTTCTGACCCCCTGGGAGATGGAGATGGTGATCGGGCTTAGGAACATGGACGAGTACCAATTCGACCAGATACTGTCCGGGGATACTCCCGACTAGGTTTTATATATCTAATTTGTTGAGGTTGGACGTGCGGACATCGCCGAACGACGCGTCTACCCTGAAAGGCGAGACCGAGCTTTTCCTATCCAAGCGCCTAGCTGATTTTGAGAGAATGCACCTAGGCCTCTTGAAAAAAGAGGTGGAACGGGCGAGGGCCTCTCCGGTATACGGCGCCGACCTGCCGGACATCAATTCCTGGGAAGACCTGCAGAAGCTTCCGGCCATCGGCTACGATCGCCTGGACGAGGTTTTCAAGACCCACGGACTGGAAAGGTCCCTTCTGGTCCCCGCCGACCGCTATTACCACACTTCCGGGTACACCGGGGTGTCCAAGCGCATTTATTACAGCGCCAAGGACATCGAATGGATGGCCCACAGCTATGCTCTCTTCGGTTATATCGTTGGAGCGCGGCCGGGCATGACCGGCTGGAGCATCGCCGGAGAGGAGCCTCTGGTATCTGGTCCGACGCTTCACAATGCCAGCAAGGTGCTGGAGGCAGATTTTTTATCGACGCTCTTGGCCCAGGACACCGACCTGCGAAAGGCGGTCTCCAAGGCTTCCCGGTCCAAGCCGTTCGACATCATGGCCGGTACCCCTCTGCTGTTCTACATCATTGGGCGCATCGCCCACGAGGAAGGCTATTTCCGAAGTATGATCGAGAGGGCGGCCCGTAACAACTACCATCTGCCGGGGCCGCTGGCCAAGCTCACGGCCAGTTTGATGCTGGCCGGAATGCATCTGGACCGGCTTCGGGAGAACGTTCGGGCGGTCAAGCTCGCCATCACCTACGCCGAGCCGCTCAGCCCCTACATGGACTCGCTAAGGGAGTTCTATCCGAACATGAGGGCGTTCGATGTGCTGGGAAGCACCGAATGCCCCCTTATCGCCTCCCAATACTCACCGGGTCAGAAGGGCCTGCAGCTTTTCCTGCCGGGAGTGATCGCCGAGCTGGCCGACCCCCGAGATGTCCAGAGGTCGAAGAAGGAGAGGACGCCACTGAAGGCCGTGCCGTGGCCACAGTGGAAGGCCGGGATGAGCGGAGAATTGATCATCAGCCGTCCCGGGGAATGCCTACCGCTGCTACGCTACGCGACCGGTGACCAGATCGAGGTCATAGATCCCGCGTGCTCCACCGAGATCACTATGGAGGATGGCGTACATCATGTCGTTTCGCCTTCCATCCGGGTCATGGGGCGTTCGGTGGACACCCTGGACTTCGAGGCACAGGACGAGAGCGGCAACTATCTCGGCTGCAAGATATACTCCCGTCATATCCAGGAAGCGCTGCAGCGCTCCGACAACGTGTGGTGGTGGGAACTCTACGACGTTGGCGGCCGTCCGTCAAGACTGGTGTTCCTGATCATTCCAGAGAATCCAGTTGAGGACGAGGAAGCCTTCCGCCGTCTGGTGGAGAAGAAGCTGCTCAACGAATGCAACGACCTGCTCGGGACGCTCAAGATGGGTCGGGACCTGGACCGACTGCAGATCATCGTGGCCAAGCCTTCCGCGTACGTTCACGTGCAAACGGAGATAGACGAGCGGGCCAAGGCCGGGCGGTCGCTGGGGCAGCTGAAGCCGAAGCATATCTACCGCTACGAGGACGAGGCGAAATTCCAGGAGCGGCTGAGGGGAAGGATGGCCTGACCGCGTTCGCGATGTTCTGGTGAAGCTAATATATCGGTTGGGGCGAATCACCCTTTCATGCTGACCCCCGAGCACATATTCCAAAAGGCAGCGGCCAACCATGCGACGGTAGGCATCGGCCGGGGGGAAGATTCTCGCAAGGTTCTGAAAAGCGTCCGCGACGCGGAGAAGAACGGATACGCCCATGTGATAACCTTCGATTCCGCCGAGGGCATGATAGCCGCGCTGCGCCGTGGCGAGGTGGACGCGGTGGTCCGTGGGGACCTCAGCGCGAACAAGGCCATGGCCGAGGTGAAGGCCCAGTTCTCCCTGGGCCACCTTCTGCGGGCAGCCCTGATGCAACCCAAGGGCGGTCGCATGTTCTTCCTGGCGCCAGTCGGTGTTGATGAGGGATGGGGCGTGGAGCAGAAATTGGAGTTCATACGTTACTCCGCCCCGCTGTTCCGCCAGCTGGGCATCGGTATGGAGGCCGGGGTGCTCTCCGGCGGCCGTCTTGGTGACATCGGCAGGAGCGCCGAGGTGGACCGTACCATAAAGGAAGCTATCGAGGTCGAGCGTCTTGCCAAGGAGGAAGGTTTTGACGTGGAGCACTGCCAGATACTGATCGAGGAGGCGGTTCGCAATAAGAACCTGGTCATCGCTCCGGACGGCATCAGCGGCAACATAATATTCCGGACCATGCACCTGGTGGACGGCTGCGTGTCCATGGGCGCCCCGATACTGAACCTGGATAGGATCTTCATCGACACATCGAGGGCCAAGAGGTGCTACGCTGACTCCATCGCCCTGGCCTCCGCCCTGGTCCACAGGGAAAATGATTATTGAGTACCGGGGCAATAGGGAAAGGGAGATAATATGAGATTAGAAATAGACGGGGAGTTCGCGGGGATCAGGTTCTCCGCCTGCCATTTCATAGCTGGGCATAACAAGTGCGGACGCCTGCACGGGCACACGTACGTAGTCAGCCTGAAGCTGCATGGGGACATGGGGAAGGACGGCATGGTCATGGACTTCATTCCCCTGAAGAAGGAGCTGCGGGCCATCACCGAGGAGCTGGACCACCGCGTCCTCATCCCAGCCAATTCCAAGAAGATCACCGTGGTCCTGGGCGAGGAGGTATTCATCAAGGCCGACGGCAAGAAGTACGCCCTGCCCAAGGAGGACGTGGTATTGCTTCCGACCGAAGAGAGCAGCGCCGAAGAGCTGTGCCATTTCATTCTAGCCAAGGTCCTGGACAATTTGGACTTCCCATCCAACGTCAAGGAGGTCGAGGTGGGCGTTCACGAGGAGCTGGGACAGAGCGCCTGGGTGAGCAAGAAGCTTGGGGGAAGGAAATGAAGGCGATCTGCCTGCTCTCCGGAGGGCTGGATTCCACGGTCACTCTGGCCTACGCCCTTCATCAGGGATACGAGGTCACCGCCCTAACGATCAACTACGGGCAAAGGCACAAGCGGGAGCTGGACGCTGCTCGTGCCGTCGCCGTCCACTACAAGGTGCCGCACATCGTAATGGAGTTCCCGCTCACCGGGTTCCGCAGCGCCCTCACCGACGAGTCGATCCCCATCCCCGACCGGAGGCCAGAGGAGATCGGGTACGACATACCGGAGACGTACGTTCCGGCCCGGAACATCGTGTTCCTCAGTCTGGCCGCCGGACTGGCCGAATCGGTGGACGCCAGCGCGGTATTCATCGGGGCCAACGCCATCGATTACAGCGGCTACCCGGACTGTCGCCCGGAGTTCTTCCAATCCTTCGAGAACATGTTGGAGGTCGGGACGAAGAGAGGAGTGCTAGGCCATCCCGTACGCATAGAGCACCCCATATTGAAGAAGACCAAGGCGGAGATCGTGAAGCTGGGCATGAAGCTGGAAGCGCCGCTTCATCTTACATGGAGCTGTTACCGCGGCGGCGAGAAGGCCTGCGGCCACTGCGACTCCTGTGTCCTCCGGCTGAAGGGATTCAAGGAGGCCGGGACCAGGGACCCCGTGCCCTACGAGGACTGAGAATGCTGATCAACGAGATGTTCCTCTCCATTCAAGGCGAAGGGAGGACCATGGGTCTGCCCACGGTGTTCGTGCGTCTCAGTGGCTGCAATCTCGATTGCCGTTGGTGCGATACGCGTTACGCGGAGGAGGGCGGATCGGAGATGTCCGTGGACGATGTGATCGCCGGTGTCATCGGCTACCAAACCAGGCATGTGTGCTTGACGGGCGGGGAACCGTTATGGCATGAAGAAACGCCTGAGCTCATCTCCCGCCTGCTGGAGGAGGGCAAGCATGTTTCCCTGGAGACCAATGGTTCACTTTCCATAGCTGGTCTACCAGACGACCCACGGCTGATGATCAGCATGGACTACAAGTGCCCCTCCTCCGGTATGGAGAGTCACATGCTTCTGGAGAACCTCAGGCATCTGAGGCCCAAGGACCAGCTGAAGTTCGTGGTGGCCGACAAGGACGATCTGGAAACGGCTGAGGACGTTCTGCGAAAGCACAAACCGGACTGTCCAGCGATCCTCACTCCGGTGGGCGGTCTCACCCTCGCTCCAGTTGTGGAGTTCGTCCTTAAAAGGAAGCTTGAGGTAAGGGTGCTGCCGCAGCTGCACAAGCTCATCTGGGGCGAGAGGCGCGGCGTTTGAGGCGTGTCAGACCTTAGCAATGATTATATAATATGCTTCTAGTTTCCCTAATTCACATACGAGGTATGACGATGAGCATCATTATCGTGGACGGACACGGTCTTTTGCGTGCTTAAATCGGCTCATCGCTGCGACCTTGGATGTGAGAGTTGGTTATCATGACCGAACTTCGAACGCCGTACAGTCAGGACTCCAGCGCCCGTAGCGGGCAAGAGAAGGACAGGATATTCACCAGTCACTTCAATCGCTTGGCCTTGGACCCCTGCACCCCTGATCGCGTGGAGGTTCTGGACACAACCCTGCGGGACGGGGAGCAGACGCCAGGAGTGGCGCTGTCCATGGACGACAAGGTGCGGATAGCGCAGCTGCTGGACGACCTTGGAGTGGACGTGATCGAGGCCGGTTTCCCCCGAACTTCCATAGGGGAGCAGGAGGCCATCCGCAAGATCAGCTCTCTGAAGCTGAGGGCCAAGGTCTGCGGTCTCGCCCGCTGCTCCAGGGAGGACATCGATGCGGCGGTGGACAACGGCGTAGACTACGTCCATACGTTCATCGCCACCTCCGAAGGGCATATGAAGAACAAGCTCAAGATGACCCGGGAACAGGTCAAGGCCCGGGCGGTCGATGCGGTCGAGTACGCCCGCTCCCGCGGCGTCATCGTCGAGTTCTCCTGTGAGGACGGCACGCGCACCGAGCTTGACTTCCTGAAGGAGATGCATGTCGCCGTCCAGGAAGCTGGCGTTCACAAGATCAACCTGCCGGACACCGTTGGCACCATGTCCCCGGCGGCCATGGAATACCTGGTCTCCGAGGTCATGAAGGTCACCAAGGTTCCGCTGTCCATCCATTGCCACGATGATTTCGGGCTGGCCGTGGCGAACTCCATGGCCGCGGTGCGCAAGGGCGCCCGCCAGGTTCACGTTTGCGTGAACGGTCTCGGGGAACGAGCAGGCAACGCCGCTCTGGAGGAGGTCGTCATGAGCCTGCTGGCTTTCCTCAACGTTCACACCAACGTGGATACCCGGAAGCTGGGAATGACATCCCGTGCCGTGGCCAGAATGACCGGCGTCCCCGTCCCCGACACCAAGGCCATTGTCGGCAACAACGCCTTCGCCCACGAATCCGGGATACATGTTCATGGCGTGCTGAAGGACCCCTCGACCTACGAGGCTTTCTCCCCCGAGCTGGTTGGCATGCAGCGCAACATCGTCATGGGCAAGCACACCGGCGCTCATTCCGTGAAGGAGAAACTGAGCGAATACGGGATCTGCCTGCCGGAGGAGATGCTATCGACCGTGGTCAGCAAGATCAAGACCCTGGCCGAGAGCGGCAAGGAGGTGGACGACGCCGAGCTGGTGGCTCTGGCGCTGCATATACAGGGCCAGGTGGACCAGGAGCACCAGCACGTAAAGCTAAAGGAGTTCACGGTGTTCACCGGCATGAACATCACTCCCACGTCGACCGTGGTCATCGAGGTTGACGGGCGGACAGTGCGATCGTCGGACGTGGGCATCGGACCAGTGGACGCGGCGCTGAATGCGATACGCACGGCAGTGAGCGAGAACATCTCGCTGGTCGAGTACCGGCTTAATGCCATAACGGGCGGAAGCGACGCCCTTTGCGAGGTGACGGTGAAGCTGAGGATGAACGGCGACCAGAAGGTGATGTCGGTGGGCAAGAGCATCGGCTCGGACATCGTGCTCACCAGCGTGAACGCCGCCATGGCCGCCATCGACCGCCTGCTGGGCAGGCAAAGATCATGAGGTGAACAGATGAGAACGGACCCCAAGACCATCTCGGAGAAGATACTGTCATTGAAGTCCCGGACGGACGCCAGGGCAGGGGACATCGTCGAAGCGGACGTCGACTACGTCATGGTGAACGACGTCACCGGGCCATTGGCCTTCCAGGAGTTCGAGGCCCTGGGGTGCGAGCCGGTGCGCGACAAGATCGTGCTTATCCCGGACCACTTCGTGCCCAACAAGGACGTGGCGTCCGCCAAGCAGGCCAAGGAGATGCGCGATTTCGCCAAACGCTGGGGCATCAAGAACTATTTCGAGGTCGGACGCGGGGGCGTCTGCCACCAGGTCATGCTGGACAACGGCTTCGCGTATCCCGGCGCGCTGGTCGTCGGAGCGGATTCCCACACCTGCACCTACGGAGGGGTGAACGCCTTCGCCACCGGGGTCGGAAGTTCCGAGGCGGCGGCGGTTTTCGCCACCGGCCAGCTGTGGTTCAAGGTTCCTGGCTCCATAAGAGTCCTGCTCAAGGGGCGGCCGTCCAAGTACGTGGGCGGGAAGGACCTGGTCCTCAAGCTCATAAGCGACATCGGGGTGGACGGCGCCACGTACAAGACCTTGGAGTTCGGAGGCACTGGTGTTTCGTCATTGACCGTATCCGACCGTCTATCGGTCTCCAACATGGCCATCGAGGCCGGCGGAAAAGCGGGGATATTCCCCTGCGACGCTGCGACGGTGGCTTACATGAAGACCGTTAGGAAGGACGGGTTCAACGCCACCCTTCCAGATGGCGGCGCTTCGTACGAACGCACCCTGGAGTACGATCTATCATCGTTAGAGAGCATGGTGGCCCTGCCGCACCTCCCGTCCAACGGGAAAGCTGCGCGCGACGTCCAGGTCCAGATCGATCAGGCTTACCTTGGTTCATGCACCAACGGTCGTATAGAGGACCTGCGTCTGGCCGCGGAGATAATGCGCGGGCGGAAGGTACATAAGGACGTGCGTATGGTGGTCGTCCCCGCTTCCGTTAAGGTGTTCGAGCAGGCCATGGACGAAGGATTGCTCACGGAATTCTCCAAGGCCGGGGCATTCGTTTCCGGACCGACGTGCGGAGCATGCCTGGGCGGACACATGGGAATACTCGCTCCGGGTGAGAGATGCGTCAGCAGCACCAACCGCAACTTCATCGGCCGCATGGGGCACCGGGATTCCGAGGTGTACCTGGCCGGACCGGCCGTGGTGGCCGCTTCCGCCGTCACCGGGCGCATAACCGACCCCAGGGACCTGGAGGCGGTGCAATGAAGGACGTGAAGGGAAAAGTGTGGAAGTTCGGCGACCACGTGGACACCGACCAGATAATTCCTGCTGAACGACTAACAAGCGACAACAATGACAAGCTCGGCACGTTCGCCTTCGAGAAGGTGCGTCCGGAAATGGTCAAGCTGGTCAGCAAGGGTGATGTAATCGTGGCCGGACGCAACTTCGGCTGTGGGTCGAGCCGGGAGCACGCGCCGCGCGCATTGTTGCAGATGGGCATATCCTGCGTGGTAGCCGAAAGCTATGCCAGGATATTCTACCGTAACTGCATAAACACCGGACTACTGCCCGTCGAGTGCAGTGTGGAGGCTGACGACGGAGACGTCCTGTCGGTCGATCTCTCAAAAGGTATCATAATCAACCAGACCAAGGGAAAGGAGTGGAAGTTCGCCCCCTTCCCGAAGTTCGTCCAGGAGCTCATAGACAAGGGCGGCCTCATGGCCAAGATAAAGGAGGAGAAGAGATGCACAAGATAGCGGTACTGCCAGGGGACGGCATCGGCCCGGAGGTCGTGGCCGAGGGCTTGAAGGTTCTGAACGCCCTTTCCGAGAACTACTCGGTCAAGTTCGACTTCCAGGAGTTCAACATCAATTCCGAGAGGTACCTCAGCACCGGGAAGCTGGTGACGGACGATGATATCGACCAGCTGCGCAAGTTCGACAGCATTTTCCTGGGCGCGATCGGGGACGACCGGGTGAAACCGGGCGTCCTGGAGAAGGGTATTCTCCTCGCCCTCCGTTTCAGTTTCGACCAGTACATCAACCACCGCCCGGCGCCCCTGTGGAAGCCTTTCGGTCGCCTGAAGAGGGACGTCGATTTCAACATCGACGTGTTCAGGGAGAACACCGAGGACTATTACATCGGGGCCGGCGGCAGGGTCTCCAACGGAAAAGGGAAGTTGGACATGCGTGTGAAGCGCCAGCTGTACGACATGAGGGTCACGTTGGACGCCAACGCCGACGCTGCCGATGATTTCGCCTTCGAGATCGGCATGATGTCCCGCAAGAACATTGAACGTTTCGCAGACCACGTCATTGATTTCTCGAACCTCATCGGGGAGAACTACATCACCGTGGTGGACAAGGCCAACGTGTGCAGCAACATCTACTCCCTGTGGAGGGAGGTCTGGGATGAGAAGTGCAGGCGGGCAGGCAAGGAGCACGGATACATGTACGTCGACGCCATGACCATGGCCCTGGTCAAGAACCCCGACAAGTTCCGCCTGATCGCCGTGCCGAACATGTTCGGGGACATAATCACCGATCTGCTGGCCGAGGTGACCGGCGGGCTAGGACTGGCTCCGGGCGGCAATATCAACCCCAAGGGCATATCCATGTTCGAGCCGGTGCACGGTTCCGCTCCCAAGTACAAGGGCATGGACCGCATCAACCCGGTGGCGACGATACTGGCGGCCAAGATGATGATGGACAATCTGGGCCGCAGGGACATCGGCGACGTGATCTTCAAGGGGGTCCGCGGGGCCTTTGACAAGGGCGTATACACCCAGGACCTGGGCGGCAAGGCCACCACGAAGCAGATGGGCGATGCGGTCGTGGCGGCTATCCACGCGCTGAAGTGATGATCGAACCGTTCAAACTCCTTCCCTTATTTTATATATTTTGAAAAATATTGCATAGGCATGGCCAAGGCGGGGAGTTGGGCCTACGCGCTGGGCGTGGCCATTCTGGTGATGTCCAGCGGCATGGTGGGATACTGGCTGGCGCCGGGTGAGGCCTCGGCGGAAGTTGATAGGGACTCGTATTATCAGGTCTCGACGTACGGTCGCCTGAGCGAAGGAGGGTACCGGGGCATGACATCCATCGACAAACTGCTGGAGCACGGGGACTTCGGCATCGGCACGGTGGAAGGGATAGACGGGGAGATGATGGTGCTGGATGGGGTGGCGTATCGGGCCGGCACGGACCTGGTCCCGGTCGAGGTCCCCTCCGGGACCATGATACCGTTCGCCATGCTGACCTATTTCGATGAGATGGAAACTCACATCCTGACCGAGGAACTGAACTACTCGACCTTCAAGGACCTGCTGGATGACATCCTGCAGGAGAGGCTCGCGTACGCCATCATGATCGAGGCGGAGTTCGATTCCATCACCATCCGGAGCGTGCCGGGGCAGCAGGAGCCTTACCCGCCGCTGGTCGACGTGGTCGCAAACCAGACCACCCTGCGCCTGGAGAACGTGCGCGGAACGATGATCGGTTACTACATCTCGGAAGGGCTCGGGGAGATCAACGTTCCGGGCTTCCACATGCACTTCCTGAGCCAGGACCTGTCGTACGGGGGACATGTGCTGGACGTGGAGTTCAGCGATATCGCGGTACGAATTGATCCGGTGAGCACCTACACCGTGCTGGTCACGGAGAGCGTCATCATCTGACGCCTACCAGTTCAGTGTAAAGATCGCCAGTGCGCTTGGCCATCTCGTCCCAGCTGAAAGCCCTCATCCTTTCCTTGGCCGCCTTTCCCAAGGTAAGACGCTTCTCCGCGTCGCTGTCCAGGGCGTTGATCGCGTCCGCCAGGGCCTTCTCGTCCCGCGGAGGGACCAGGATCCCGGCGTTCCCGACGACCTCCGGCAGACCGCCAGTGTTCGAGGCTATGACCGGCTTCCCGTAGGACATAGCCTCCGCGGCAACCATTCCGTACGCTTCGTGAACGGAGGGTATGGCGAACATGCGGCACTCGCACAGCATGCGGTGCTTCTCCTCCTCGCTGATCCAGCCCATGAAGTCTATGCGGTCCGTAAGCCCAAGATGTTGAGCCAGCCTCTCCAGTTTCCTCCGTTCCGGGCCTTCGCCGCAGATGCGCAGATGGCATTTCGTGTGCTGCATCGCCCTGATCAAGGAGTCCAGACCCTTCAGCCTGACCAGCCTTCCCAGGGACAGGATGTAATCGCCGTCCTGGCAAGGCGCTTCCGGAATATCGACGCCGTTATAGATCGTCAGTAAACGGTCCTCGGAGAACCCGCGGGCGGCCACATCCCTCTTCATGTAGTCGGAGACGCACACCACCTTGTCGAACTGGTGCAGATGCCGCAGGAACATGCGGTCGTTCAGCTCGCTGGCGTAATGCGTGAGCCCGACCCCCTCGCCCAGGGTGTTGTGGCAGGTGTAGACCTTCGGGCCTCCGTAACCCAGGACGCCTTTGATCAGCGAACCGGCCCAGCGGTAGTGCAGGTCCACCACGTCCGGCCGGAGCTCATCGATCGCCTCCCGGACCTTGGATATTCGGACGTAAGGGGGATTGTAGATGTTGAAGTATCTAGAGGGCAGACGGATGACGGTGTAGTTGTCCATCTCCTCCCGCTCTTCCGTCCCCGGAAGACGGCTGGTGAGCACGAAGACCTCATGCTCCTTGCCCAGCCTCCGGCATATGTTATGCAGGCGGTTCTCTATGCCGCCGATAAAAGGGTAGTGGAAAGCGTTTACCTCGACGATACGCAACTCACGACCTCACATGTCCACGCGCCGGCTGAGCTCGCTCGGCAGGTACATGGGGCGGAAGGGCATGTCGCCGATCTCGCCGCGCACCCGCTCGATCAGCTGGTCCACGGTCATCTCCACGTTCTTGTTCTGGGAGCGATCGTACACCGTCAGAACGTCGGAGGTCATCTCCTTGTCACCGATGACTATGGCGAAGCCGACCCAGTCCTGCTTGGCCTCTCTTACCTTCTTCCCGACCGTCTCGGAGCGGTCGTCCAGTCCCACGCGGATCTGGGCCTTGCGAACTTTCTCCGCTAGCTCCCTGGCCTTTTCCAGGTGGGGCTCGGACACGTTCATGAAGCGCACCTGCTCCGGCAGTACCCAGGTAGGCAGCGTACCTAGCTTGCCCTGGGTCTCCATTCCGACCGCTGTGTCGAAGAGCATGTAAAGGTAACGTTCCACCGTCCCGATGACGGCGGTGTGCAGGATGACCGGGAATATCTTCTTCCCGGATTCGTCCGTGTAAGTTATGCCGAAGCGCTGGGCGTTGCCTATGTCGATCTGCACCGTGCCGATCTCTCTGGCTCTCTTGAGATCGTCCAGGATGTGGTATTCGATGTTCACGGTCCAGTAGTAGTTGATGCCTTCCGGATAGAAGTGCAACAGGGCCGGCTTGTCGTGCTTGCGCACGATGTCCATGAGCATCCCCTTGTGGTTCTGGTAGGCTTCCCAGGAGGAGAAGTTGACCAGCATCTCGTAGTCCCGTCCGAGATCATTGGCCTCCTTATATATCCTGGCGTCCAGGCGGGTGAACCAGTCCTCGGATTCCGGAATGTCCTTGCAGACCACGTGCAGGTCGGGCATGTTCATGCGCCTGGTGCGGAAGCACAGCATGGTCTCCCCGGACTGCTCCAGACGGTACGAGTCGGCCACCTCGAAGGCGCCGAAAGGTAACGTTTTGTAGCTGATGTTCCAGAGGCGCATCATGGCGAACTGCTGGTGGCAGGCAGCGTACCTCATCACGAAGTCGCGCTTCTCGCCCTTGATCACGTATAGGCGGTCACCGAACAGCTTGGCATGCTCGGCCACCGGGCCCTCGTCCAAACTGAACATGTTCGTGCCGCGCACGGTGTAAACTGGAAGGGTCATGTCGTTGACGATGCGGGATGAGTAGTCCGCAACCAGGTCGAACATCAGGGCGCCCTTGGGCGAGAAGCACATGTGGCCCGCGTCGCTCATGGATTCCCAGTTGATGCCGAACTTCTTGCACAGGCGGGTGTACTTTACCTCGCCGGTGGATGGCCAATCCTTCTTCAGGGCTTCCTTGGCCATCATGATCTGGAAGCACTCGGTGCCCTTCTTGAAGTCGAGGGGGTCCACCTCGCTGCCGTCCGGGAGGAGCACTATGAACCGTTCCACTCCCTTGGGGGCCTCCGCCGTCTCTTCGCCCTCGATCTCCCTGGACAGTTCCGACAAGGGATGTCCTTTGCAGCTTATCTTGAACGCCTTGTACCACCCGAAGGGGGCGCGGTGCACCTGCCATCCGCCTTCGGAGACCAGGCGCTCCATCTCCCTGAGCACCTTCTTGCCGGTCTCGGCGTCCGACAGCTCGGCGCTGAGGTGAGCGTAGGGATAGAGCATGATGCGCTCGGCACCGACCTTCTTTGCAGTTTCGATGATGTCCGCCGAGGCCTGGGAGGCCACCGCCTCCGGCTTGTCCTGATCTTTCTTCTCGACGGTGATGAAAGCCACAAGCACCTCTTCCATCCTGCCAGTCTTCTCCTGGTCGGTGATGGCTTCGGCCAACGGGGTGGGCTTCTTAACCTCGAACTCCATGAAATCGGCGTGTATGTAGAGAGTCCTCATCTTATCGCCTGATAGGGTATATTTGGTAATGGTCCACGTGTATAAATAAACGATTCCGGAACATCGGCATGGCCAGCATCTCATCTCCGGTCCTTTCTCATAAGCAATGTTTAAATTCAAGAAAAGGTTTGCCTGATTCGCATCTTTATGAGGTCATTCAGGCTATCCAGGGATGTCACGGGAGCCGTGAACGTCCTGCTCATCGTTCTGATCGCCGTCCTGATGGTGAGCGCCAGCACGGTCGTTATTTTGATCTACCAGGGCGAACAGTCCGAGGAAGGCTCTGATGACTTGGTCGCCATCGGGCAGACCATCAAGGTGGACTATATCGGCAAGCTGCTTGACGGAAGGGTCTTCGACACCTCCCTGATCAGCGTGGCCAACGATGACGCCGCCTACCCCAAGACCCTGTCCTTCACCAAGCGCAGTAACTCTTCGTACACGCCGCTCAGCTTCGAGGTCGGCGCCGGAACGATGATCTCCGGCTTCGACGAGGCGGTCATAGGAATGAAGGTCGGAGAGACCAAGACGGTCACCCTGACCCCCGATGAAGCGTACGGCGACATGGACCCCTCCAAGCTGGTCACCTTCCAGCTCACCGAGTCCGTTCCGCTGCTTTTGACATTCACCGCCAGCTCGTTCAAGGCCGAGTACGGCGTTGACGCCGCTCAGGGGTTGACCGTTGCCGACCCCATGTACGGATGGGACGCCACCGTGTACGAGTACGACGAGCAGGCCGACCGCGTGACGGTCAAGAACGTTCCGACGCTCAACGCGCTCTACCACATCTACGGCACTGGAAGCGTGGGCTGGGACGTCAAGGTCACCAGCATGGACAGCAACGCCAACCTCATCACCATCCAGCACCAGCTGGATGAGGGCGACAGCGACATGATCAAGGGATCGGACGGAACCAGCACATTCTTCATAATCGACGTGGACGAGACCAGCGGCACTGCGGTGCGCAACTACAACACCGAGCTGCTGGGCAAGTCCCTGGTGTTCACAATAACCATCGTGAGCATCGTCGAGTGATCCCCAAACCCCAATCCAATACCTTTCTTTTTTTATTGAGCGGACTGTGATCCGCCCTGCTTCTCCGCTTTGCGCTTGCGGTAGCTGGAGGCGATGAAGCTGAGCGCGATTATCGCGATCACCATGACCAGGGTGACGTCGGCGGCCATGCCCTTCTCCATGTAGATCAGGAAGTAATTGCTGGCGGCCAATATCAGTCCGTATTTCAGGGTGCCTCCGAGCACCAGGTAGAACAACGATTTCTTATAAGACCAGCCGGAAAGCGCCACGAAGGCCCCGGTGAAGGGAAGGATCGGCGCAATGCGGTTCAGCAATATCATCCGCTCGTCCTGCAGCAGCAGGAATCGTCGGTAGCGTTCGATCGCTTTCAAGATCTTAGGCGGTACCCTGAGCCGCTTGACCACCACGTATAGCGTAGTTAACCCAAGCACCTCGGCCACGGCGATGACCACTACGAAGAGGGACCACAAGGCCCAGTCGGGCATGGTTCCGTAGCCGGCGATGAAGAACAGGACGACGAAAAGCTCAGGCAGCGTCGGGAACACTATGGCGTCGATGTAGAACAGCAGGAAGGTGCAGAGCAACCAGCCGGCCAGGCCTAGAGGTGAGAACAGGGTGTAAAAGGCCTCGCCGACGGAGAACATCCCATCTCCCGAGCGCTAGTGCTTTACAAAAACTTTGTTGCTTACCCGTCCAGCCTTGGACTCGATGGCGTACTTGTAGATGTCCAGCAATCTCGTGGCCCACTGCCCCGCCGAATATTCCCGCGCCTTGGCCAGAGCTCCCTCCCGGTACATCTGGGGATCCCTGAGCAAACGAGTGGTGGCCTGCGACCAGCTGTAGGGCGTCTCCTCAAAAAGCTCCCCGTTCTCCCCCTCCCTGATGAGCTCTGCGACCGCCCGGTAGCGAATGCCGCTGACCGGCTTCCCGACGGCCATGGCCTCCAGTATCACCAGTCCCTGCGTCTCGAACTTGCTTGCAAGCGTTAGAACATCGCAGGCGGCGTAGAACTGGGGAAGTTCGGAATCTGGGACGAAGCCAGTGAAGGTCACCCTGTCCGCCACGCCCAGCTCTTCGGTGAGCTTGATCATGTGCTCCTTTGCCGGGCCCTCTCCGACCAATACCAGGCGGGCGTCAGGTTCCTGCTTGGAGAGGATGCAGAATCCGCGGATGACCAGTTCTATGTTCTTCTCCCAGGCTATCCGTCCCAGGTGCAGTATGACCTTCTTTCCGTCCAGTCCGTAACGTCTCCTGACATCGCTTCCGTCCAGTCCAGGATTGAAGCGGTCCAGGTCCACCCCGGTGGGAATGACCTCGAAGCGTTTGATGTGCGGAGCGTAGCGTTTGATCTCGTTCTTTATGGCCAGGGTGGGCGCGATGACCACCTCGGCCCGATTCAGGATGGTGCGCAGGTAGGTCCACATGCTGAGCTGGATCACCCATTCCGGGAAGGGGGTGAAGTTGTAGAACTTGGCCGCCTCGGTGACCATGGTGTGGAAGGTCAGCACCACCGGCTTCTTCAGGCCCCGGCCGGCCAGCATGGCTCGGACCGCCTGGAACATGAGCCCGTGCACGTGTATCACGTCCACGTCCAGTTCGGCGAGTATGTGGCACTTGTCCGTCGGGAACATGGGAATGCGGTAACCGGAATACTGCTGGAAACCGATGGAACGGAAGTAGTATACGCCATCCTCCCTCTGCGCCGGATCGGCCGGGTCGGGTGCCAGTATATAAACCGTGTGCCCCATCCTCTCTAGCTCCCTCTTGGTCAGCAGAAGGGAGGTCACCACCCCGTCGCGGGCGGGCAGGTAAGAGTCGGTGAACATGGCGATCTTCAAAGGTTCATCCTCACTTCATGAGCCCGTCGATCTTGCCTAGGACCTCCTCTGGGTCTCGGCCGAGCACTCTGACCATCGGCTCCTTGCCCACGCCCCCGCGGTCGAAGATGACGTCCGGCACATGGCCGCATTCATTTATCGCGTGTGCGGTGCCCCATTCCATGGAGGACACGCTGTCCGGTTCCTCGGCCCGGTCAAAGCATCCGATGTCCAGACCGAGCGACACCAGTTCCGCCAGGGTCTCCTCCGAGTACCGCAGGTTCATGACGCAACGAACTTCGGGGTCGGCAGCTGAAGCGGCCATGACCACCCGGGCTATGTGCCGGCTTCCTCCGAACCGAACCTCGCCTGCCCGCCGAATGCCATCTCCAACTCTGACCAGCCGACCCTGGACTCCGCATATCTCCCGATAACCCTGGGGGTACGGCAAAGCGTATGCAAGGTTCATGCCGACCTCCGGGACCAGATCGGGCGGCAAGCGCTGCTCGATGATCTCCACGGCGGAACGGACCTCCTCCATCGTCCGAGCCCTCATGGCTTCCTTGTACAAGGTGGCCATGGGGTTTATGACCAAAAGTCCCTTGCCCACCGGCAAGGCCATGGCTATCGAGTCGTATATGCGCCGCTTGGCCTCCTGCACCGCCTCACGTGTGTCCATGCCCAGGCCCAGTCCGGCGGCGATGAACGAGGATAAAGTGCATCCAGCCCCGTGCACCTTGCGGTCCAGGCGAGGCGAGGCCATCTCCAGCACGCCCTCGGCGGTGAAGAGCAGGTCGCGGGCGACGTTCCCTTCCAGATGGCCGCCTTTCAGCAGAACCGCCTTCGGCCCGAGTTCCAGGAGGGCGTTCCCGACCTCCTCCAGCGATTCTTCGTCAATGATCTTCAGTCCAGATAGGATCTCAGCCTCTTCCCGGTTCGGGGTCACCACGGTGGCCAAGGGGAGCAGGTCCTTGGCCAAGGACTCCGCCAGGCCGTCCTTGTGCAGTGAGGCGCCCACGCCGGCGAAGAGCACCGGGTCGACGACCAGAGGTACCTTCAGTTCATTGAGCAGGGAGGCCACGGCACGTACGGTGCGCGGGGAATACAGCATACCGGTCTTCACCGCGGATATGCAGGCATCCTCGGCCACCGCGGTGATCTGAGCGGTGATCTGCTCCGGTGGCAACGGGAATATCTCCCGCAATCGGGACGTGTTCTGGGCCGTGACCGCGGTGAGAGCGACCGCGGCGTGGGCTCCCATCGAGGAGATGGCCTTTATATCGGCCTCCACGCCCGCTCCGCCCACAGAATCGGAGCCCGCTATAGTGAGGATGATCGCCATAATTGGTGTAAGGTGCCCCTTCCTAATAATTATAACAGGATGCGGCCGCAGATGTCAACCAACAAACATTATATATCGAGGGCCGCTGTTCAAAAAACCCGATGAAAGCAAGCAGTGGGCACTTGGTACTGAACGACCGCACAGAATACCAGGAGTTGGCCGAGGTCTTCCCCGAATTGCTCAAGCTATTCTTGGAAGAGACGGACCAGATCCCCGAGGACCCGGAGATCATGCAGATGTTCATACACATCAATCAGTTGGACCTGGAGGCTAACCGCAAGCCGGAAGGGTACAATCGCAAAGGCCGCATGCGTCTGATATTCCCGACCAACCGCATGGAGTTCTACGTGAAAGGTTCGTCCAAGAGCGGCGAGGTGGTTCGCGTGACGGAGAAGATCAGCAAGCTGCTGACCCGCAACGGGTTCGAACACGAACTGGCGTGGAACACCCTCTCCTGCTTGGAGAGCTGAACTACTTCCTGAGCTTTTCCCAGACTCCGTCCAGACGAGCTATCTCGCCATCACATTCCGCGCGGTGGGATTCCATTATCGCCTGGGCCGAGACGATCTGCTCCCTCACCCTTTCCGGCGCGGTGCCTCCGGACGAGGTGCGACGGCGCAGGCAAGCGTCCAGGGAGATGTATTCTAGAGATCCTTTATCCAGCAGCTCGGAGAACGATTTCATCTCCTTGGCGGTTAGCGATTCCAGCTTCTTTCCTTTCTTGACGCAATATTGAACGGCGGCGCCCACCACTTCGTGCGCCTGCCGGAAGGGCATGCCTTTCCGCACCAGATGGTCCGCGAGGTCCGTTGCGTTCAGGAAACCGTCCGCGCAGGCGTTAGCCATGCGGTCCCTGTTGAACGACAGGTCGCGGTACATCGGCCCTATCATGAAAAGGCAAGAGGTCAGCGTCTCGTAGCTGGAGAACACCGATCCCTTGTCCTCCTGCATGTCCCGGTTATAACTCAGCGGCAGCCCCTTCATGACGGTGAGAAGCTGCATCAGGTTCCCGATGGTTATCGAACTTCGTCCGCGCACCAGCTCCGCCACGTCCGGGTTCTTCTTCTGCGGCATTATGGAACTGCCGGTGGCGAAGGCGTCCGGCATCTCAGCGAAGCGGAACTCCGGGGACGTCCACAGTACCAGTTCCTCGCCCATGCTGCTCAGGTGCACCATGGCCTGGGCGCAGTCGTAAGCGAACTCCAAGGCGAAATCCCGGTCGCTCACGGTGTCCATGGCGTTGTCCGTCGGCCGATCGAAACCCAACATTTCCGACGTCATGTCCCGGTCCACGGGATGCCCGGTCCCGGCCAGGGCCCCGGCGCCCAGGGGACACTGGTTCAGGCGCTTGTATGCGTCCAGGAACCTTTCGGCGTCCCGCTGCAGGCGGAACACATGCGCCAGCAGGTGAAATCCCAGCGATACGGGTTGGGCGTGCTGCATATGGGTGAAACCGGGCATGATGGTCTCGGTCTCCTTCTCCGCCCGGTCTAGAAGTTCGGACTGAACGTCCAGCAGCAGTGTGGCGATCTCCAGTATGGCGTCCCGCACGAACATGCGGAAGTCCGTGGAGACCTGATCGTTGCGGCTCCTGGCGGTATGAAGGCGCTTTCCGGCCTCTCCCACCCTCTCGGTCAGGATGTGCTCCACGTTGGTGTGCACGTCCTCCAGATCGGGGCAGAGGTCCAGTTGTCCTGACTCCAGGTCGATAAGCAGCTGCCTCAGGCCGTTCGCCAACAGATCGGACTCATCTTTCTGGATTATCCCGACCTCGCCCAGCATCCTGGCGTGAGCCATCGATCCGACGATGTCGTACCAGGCCAGCCTGGTGTCTACCGACAACGACGATGTGAACGACAGGGTGATCTCGGACGGACCCTCGGCGAAACGACCGGACCACAGTTGCTTCTCGGCCATGAAGATCACTTCTTCTGAGCCTTCGCCACGCTGCGCAACGGGAGGCCCCACACGTAGATGAAGCCCTCCGCGGACTTGTGGTTGAACTGGTCTCCCTCGGCATAAGTGGCCAGCCCCGTATCGTACAGCGAGTACGGCGAGGAACGGCCCACTATGGTGGCACTGCCCTTGTAGAGCTTTACCCTTACGGTGCCGTCGATGAATTCCTGGGTCTTTTCGATGAAGGCGGTGAGCGCTTCCATCAGCGGAGAGAACCAAAGCCCATCATAGGCCAGCTCGGAGAAGCGCTGCTCGATGCCGCGCTTGTAGCTGAAGACGTCCTTGGTCAGGACCATCTTCTCCAGGTCCTTATGCGCGTTTATGAGGATCATGGCCGCCGGCGATTCGTAGATCTCGCGGGACTTTATGCCGACCAGGCGGTCCTCGATATGATCGATGCGTCCGTATCCATGCTTCCCGCCCAGCTGGTTGAGCTTCTTGACTATGTCGGTCATGGACATCTTCTTGCTCTTGTTGATCCCGACCGGCAATCCCTTCTTGAAATGGATGTCCACGTATTCCGGCTTATCAGGGGCGTCCGCCGGGTCGACGGTCCATTCGTAAGCGTCCTTCGGTGGCTCCTCCATGGCGTCCTCCAGGATGCCGCACTCGCAGCTGCGCCCCCAGATGTTCTCGTCGGTGCTGTATGGGCACTCCTTCTTGACCTTGATCGGGACGTCGTTCTTCCGGGCGTACTCGATCTCGTCCTCCCTGGTCATGACCCATTCCCTCATGGGGGCTATGATCTTGATCTCCGGGGCCAGAGCGGCAATGCTTACGTCAAAGCGCACCTGGTCGTTGCCCTTGGCGGTGCAGCCGTGTGCTATGAACTTGGCGCCTTCCTTCTTGGCGATGTCCACCATTATCCTGGCAATGAGCGGCCTGGCGATAGAGGTTGCCAAGGGATAGGTCCCCATGTACAGGGCGTTGGCCTTGAGCGAGGGTCCGATGTAGTCCTTGACGAAGTCCTCGGTCGCGTCGAATGCGTACGCTTGCACCGCTCCGATCTGTAGCGCGCGGTCGACAGCCTCCTGGAGGTCACCAGGCTGACCGACGTTGATGCTTACGGCGATGACGTCCAGATCGTAATTCTGCTGCAACCACCGGATGGCCACGGACGTGTCCAGACCGCCGGAGTATGCTAGCACTACCTTGTCACGAACCTTCTTAGCGCGAGCTGCCATATGAATCTGCGCCGATGAAGTGACCAGGTATATTAATCTAAAGTGGCGGAAGAGGGACATTGTCCGTTTCTAGTGTTCAGTATCGGACAGCTCGAGGGACCAAGACGACCAACGCCGCGCTTGCCAGAAGGAGCGCCGAGGTCAGAACGATCGCGGCATCCCAACTGCCCGTGGCGTCCCTAAGATAACCGCAGATCACCGGGGATAACAGCGCTCCGAACTCGGCCACCAGGTTCCACATGCCGAAAGATTGTCCCAGCTGGTCGGGTGGCGATAGGTCCGCGGTGAGCGTCATGTGGACGGTCTGCATGGCCGCGAAAACCATCCCAATGAGGAACAAAAGAATGGCCATGGCTGTCAGGTCCTCGGCCTGGATGGAAGGCACCATCAACGCCACCAGGGCGGCGACCGTCACACAGACGAGGGCATACAAACGTTTCCGCCCAGCGATCCCCGGGATACGGTCGCAGATCACTCCTCCCAAAGGATAACCTATTGCGTTGGCCAGGCCGAAAAGCCCGGCATACAGCGCCGCCCCGCTCAACCCTAGGTCGGAAGATTCGGAGACGACCAGCAGTGCCCAGAAACCGAAGAACCAAAGGGTGAACAATATGGGGATCGCCGAGAAGTACATGAGCAGAAGGGAGCGGTCGCGAAGGACCGGGGCACTGGAGGAGCCGATCCTGCTGTAGATGAAACCTACCAGAACGAAGGCGACCATAAGGACGAACGCGGTTTGCCAGAGCACGCCCAGGCGGAGCGATAGGGAGAGATGGAACAACCCCATGATCACCAGAAGGAAGAAGAGCGAATAAGCTACGAGTCGGGGCAAGGCACCCCGGTATGTTTCCACCTCACCGGCAGGCAGTAGGCGATGCATGAGCAGCCCCACCGCGACCGTCGGCGGACCGAACAGGAGGAACGGAAAGGACCAGGCCGCTCGGCCCATGAATCCTTCGGCCATTTCGATGAGCCATGGAGCGGTCACCGTGGCAGCGGTCATACCAACGGCCAGGCCCACGAACACCACTCCCATCCCTGTCCCCACCTTGCCCGGTGGAGTGACCTGCGCCACCAATGCCCGGTCGTTCGAGTAGTAGGCTCCCTCTCCCAGTCCGGTCAGCACCCGAGCGGCGACGAAGGCATTGAGCCCCCGGACCATCCCGCTGAGAATTGTGGCTACCCCTGCCCACACCGTGCTTAAGACCAGCATGGTGCGCCTGCCGAACCGGTCCCCCAGGAACCCTGCCGGGAACTGGGTGAGCATATACCCGGCGAAGAACATGGAGCCGATCAGTCCCCCCACGGCGTGCGGCTCATACGCCCCATTGATCAGCTCTAGATCGTTGGTGATCAGCCAGGAGATCACCGGGCCGGTGATCGCCCGGTCCAGGTAACACATGGTCCAAGCGATGAAAAGCATGAGCCACACTGAATGATAAGCCTTCCAGCCCTTCTCAGTTGCTTTGGGGTGGACCATGGGGGATCCTCCCTTTCCTGGTTGCCCGGGCTGGAAAGTATAACAATGCCCGACCATTATTGGCCGGAGGCGGTTAATAACCATTTCGAGGCCCTTTGCCGCCCCAAAGCTGGGTTAATGTCTATTTTGACCTCTACAGAAAGAAAATGTCGCATTTCGGGCATAATGCTTAATAAACAAACTCTTAATTCGGCAAACTCCAATATTGGGCGAGGAAGCAGAATGATTAAGGCAGCTGTGGTCGGGGGTTCCGGTTACATCGGCGGGGAGCTGGCGCGCCTGCTCAGTCGTCATCCTAAGATCTCCCTGGAAGCGATAACCTCCAGGCAGTTGGCCGGACAGCAGGTGGCGGACACCCACCCGTTCCTGCGCGGCTACGTCGACCTAAAGTTCAGCGAGTCTGTCACCGGCCAGGGAATGGACGTCGTGTTTCTTGCTACACCGCACGGCGCCTCCATGAAGCTGGCACCGGATATCGCCCGCAGCGGCGCCAGGGTGATCGACCTAAGCGGCGACTACCGGCTCAAGGACCCCGCGTCCTACAAGAAATGGTACGGTCACGATCACACTGACCTGGGTAACCTGGGCAAGGCCGTCTACGGTCTGAACGAGCTTTACTGGGACGAGATTGCCGAGGCCGATTTCATCGCAAATCCGGGATGCTATCCCACCTGCTCCACGCTTGGATTGGCACCTCTGTTCGCCAATCATCTGGTGGCTGGCGGCGTAATAATTGACGCCAAGAGCGGAACGTCTGGGGCGGGCGCAGAGCCGACCAAGGCCAGTCATCATCCTAATTGCGGAGCTAGCGTCAACCCTTACAAGGTCGGAACGCATCGTCACACTCCGGAGATCGCTCAGACCCTGACCCGACTGCAGGGCAGGCTGGCCGAGGTGGTCTTCACCCCTCATCTCATACCTGTGGTGCGCGGGATGCTGTGCACCATGTACCTCAAGCTCAACGACGACCTTACCAAACAGGAACTGCTTGGCATGTACACCGAATTCTTCCGTAGGAAGCGCTTCGTGCGCATGACAGAGGTGCCGTGGATGCAGGCCGTGATCGGCTCCAACCATTGCGAGGTGGGATTGGAAGTGGTAGGCGACAGGAACGTGGTGGTCATGAGCGCGATCGACAACCTGGTAAAGGGAGGGGCTGGACAAGCTGTGCAGAACTGCAACGCGATGTTCGGGTGGCCTGAGGAAACGGGATTGGATTTCCCGGGATTGGGGGTTTAAAGATGGAAGTTTTTGAAGGGGGCATAACCTCACCGAAGGGGTTCAAGGCGGCCGGGGTTCATTGCGGCATAAAGAAGGAGAAGCTCGATCTGGCGGTCATCTACTCCGAAGTGCCGGCAAAATGCGCCATAGCCTATACTCAGAACAAGGTGCGGGCCGCGCCGATCGAGGTCATGATGAAGAAGGACCCCAAGGCGCTGCAGGCCATGGTGATAAACAGCGGCAATGCCAACGCCATAACCGGTGTGCAGGGAATATACGATTCCAAGCAGATGGTGTTCCTCACCGCCCAGACCTTGGGGATCCGCGACACGCTAGTAGGCGTGGCCTCCACTGGGGTAATTTCCCGCTTCCTGCCCATGGATAAGATCTCCGCGGGCATCCCCAAGGCCGTTCAGGCGCTGGGAAAAGGTCCCGAGTCCGACGACATGGCCGCCCGGGCCATAATGACCACTGACACCGTGAAGAAGGAGGCCGCCTGCAAGGTCACCCTCAAGGACGGGACCGCGGTGACCATCGCCGGTATCACCAAGGGCAGCGGGATGATCTCCCCGGCCATGAAGGTGCTGCACGCCACGACGTTGACGTTCATGGTCACCGACGCCCACCTTTCCAAGAACTTCAACCGCCGCTGGCAGGACATGATGGACGTCAGCTTCAACGTGATAAGCGTGGACGGGGACCAGAGCACCAACGACATATCCATGCTATTGGCCAATGGCATGGCCGGCGGCAAGCCGGCCGATGACGACCCGGCCTTCTGGGAAGGCGTACGGTACGTCGCCCAGCAGCTGGCCAAGAAGATAGTGATCGACGGTGAGGGCGCCACCAAGCTGATCGAGGTCATGGTGCACGGCGCCAAGAACCCGGTCCAGGCGCGCTCTGCCGCCAGGGCCATCATAGCCTCGTCCCTCGTAAAGACCGCCATATTCGGGGCCGATCCCAACTTCGGGCGCATATTGGCCGCGCTGGGCAACTCGGACGCGGAGTTCAATCTGGAGAAGGTGAAATTGGTGCTCCGCTCCAATGGCGATTCCGTCATACTGTTCGAGGACGGGGCTCCGATGCTGATCGCCGGCAGCGAAGTAGAGGCCGCCGCCAAGCGGGTGCTCTCGCACAAGAGGATAGTCATAGACCTAGACCTGAACAACGGATACTCGTCCGGGGAGGCCTGGGGCTGCGACCTCAGCTACGATTACGTCAAGATCAACGCCATGTACACCACGTGATGAGATGTCACATAACGCAGACATTGGCACCCCGTGCCAAGCGGGGAAGGTGGTGGTCAAGTTCGGGGGCTCGTCCATCGGAGGGATGGAGCAGATCGATCTATTCGCCAGGCAGATCGCCGAGCTCAGGGAGCGCGGCCTGACGCCTATCGTTTTGCACGGAGGCGGGCCGGAGATCACCGATGAGATGAAACGGTGCGGGCTACCGGTCAAGAAGGTCGCCGGACTGCGCATAACTGACGACATCACGCTGCAGATAGCCAAGTCCGTTCTCTCGCGCATAAATGACCGTGTCGTCGTGTCGCTGCGCAACGCGGGAATGAAGGCGATCGGCGTGGCCGGAAGCGAGGCCGACACCTTGGTGGCGAAGAAGATGGACCCGGTTAAGCTGGACGGTCCGAATGGAACGGAATACGTTGACCTAGGCTACGTGGGTGAGGTGGTCAAGGTCGACCCCCGCCTGGTGAACGCCCTTTGCGACAACGGTTTCATCCCGGTCGTCTACTCGATATGCGCGGACGGCTCGGGAATGCTGATGAACGTCAACGCCGACACCGCTGCGGCCGCTCTTGCGGCCGGCATACACGCTTCGGACATGGTGCTGGTGACAGAGGTTCCCGGCGTGCTGCGGGTGTTCGAGGACCTGGGTTCCACGATACCCGAGATAAGGGAATCGGACCTTGCCCCGCTCACCTCCTCCGGCATACTGAAGGACGGGATGATCCCCAAGGTCGAAGCGTGTTTCAACGCCCTACGGGGCGGCGTAAGGACGGCACATATAATTTGCGGAACGACCCCGAACTCCATCGTGGACCAGTTGTTCAGCGGCAGGAATCTAGGAACCAGGTTGACCCTGTGAGGTTATGATATGGACAGCAAACAGGTTGCGGAACTGAGCTCTTACTACCTATTCCAGAACTACGGACGAGAGATGATCTGCTTCTCCCACGGCCAGGGAGAGCATCTATGGGACCTGGAAGGCAACCGGTATACGGACTACGTGGCTGGCATAGCCGTAAATTGCCTGGGCCACGCCCATCCCGAGCTGGTCAGGGCCATATCGGAACAGGCGTCCCGGCTCATCCACGTCTCCAATCTCTATCAGATCAGGGAGCAGGCGGACCTCGGGGAAGCCTTGGCTTCCATCGCCCCCTCGCCGCTCGGTAAATCCCTCTTCTGCAACAGCGGGGCGGAGGCGAACGAGGCGGCGCTCAAGCTGGCAGTGAAGCACACCAGTCGCGAGAAGGTCATCGCCTGCCGCAATTCCTTCCACGGAAGGACCTCGGCCACGTTATCCGTTACCGGCCAGGAGAAATACCAGAAGGGCTTCGAGCCGCTGCTTTCCAAGAACGTGGAGTTCGTCGGCTACAACTCCATCGAGGAGCTGAAGTCCAAGGTGAACGGGAACACCGCCGCGGTGATACTTGAGCCAGTACAGGGCGAGGGCGGTGTGTTGCCTGCCAGCCAGGAGTACTTCCGTACCGCACGTGACCTGTGCTCCGACGCCGGGGCGCTGATGATCGTGGACGAGGTGCAGACCGGGATGGGACGTACCGGCAAATGGTTCGGCTTCCAGCACTTCGGCGTGGTGCCTGACGTTATCTCCCTGGCCAAAGCGCTGGGCGGAGGCGTCCCGATCGGCGCCATCGTTACCTCGCCGGAAATAGCCAAGACGTTCACCCCCGGCACGCACGGGACGACTTTCGGCGGGAACCCGCTGGCTTGCGCGGCCGCCAACGCTGTGATCCATACCATGAAGAGGGATAAGCTGGTGGAGAGGGCGGCCGAGCTGGGCGAACGCTGGAGGTCCGAGCTGAGGAGCATAGCTTCCGGACATCCTGAGGTGAAGGACGTGCGCGGCCTCGGTCTCATGAACGGTGTGGAGATGGGAGACCTGGCCAAGGAGTTCCAGAGGTTCGCTCTGGGCAAGAAGCTACTGGTCAACGTCAGTGCCGGCAAGGTCGTGCGCCTGGTTCCCCCGCTCATCATCTCCGATGCGTCCGTTAACGATCTGAACTCCGCGCTGCGGGATTTCTTGAAATGAAATGTCTGAAATAAAACAATAAATATTCCGCTCGGAGTATCGGGGGCGATGAAGGAAGCCCCTCAGAAGGAGAGCGTGGCCGAGCGGACCCGGGCATACATAGACGCACATCCCTCGGTCAAGGACTGCATGGCCAAGGACCTGGTCAACTATTCCTCACTGGCCAGACTGATAATGAAGGACCTGGTCATCAAGAACGAGGAGGCGGTCATGATCGCCTGCCGCCGCTATGCCCAGAAGCTCTCCAAACGTGATCACGAGGGAGATATCCTGGCAATACTCGCGGACAGCCGCCTGGAAGTGAAGACGAAGATATGCATCGTCACTGCCAGCAACGATTGGACGGTGCTGCAGCGTCTGGAACGCCTGTTCACCAAGCTCATCAACCAGAAGGCGCTCATGCAGGTCATACAGGGCGCCCAGGCCATCACCATCATCGCCGACGAGAAGCTGCGCAACGAGGTCATCAACGACGTCGGGGAGACGAACGTCCTCAAAGTGCGCGAGGATCTGGTCGAGATCACCGTCAAAAGCCCCCAGAAGATCGGGGAGACCAGCGGCGTATTTTCATATCTGGCCTCGAACCTCTCGGAGCAGGGCGTGAACATGGTGGAGACCGTTTCCTGCTACACCGACACGATCTTCATCGTGCACGAGAAGGACATGATTCAGGCGTATTCTTTGCTGTCGAACCTGCTGGAGAGCGCGGAGAAGGCCACGGAAGCGGCGCATTAACGCCACAAACCCATTTATGCGGTGAAGCCTTATCAATAGCCGATGAAGAACGAATCTGAAGGCAAGGTGCCCCTGGTCCGGACGGACATTCCAGGCCCGTCGGGAAGGAGCATAGTGGACCTGGACGAAAGGTATCTGGCCACGGTCACCAAATCGGCGCCTCTGGTCGTGGACCGGGCTCTGGGCGAGAAGGTCTGGGACGTGGACGGGAACCTTTTCCTGGACTTTTCCAGCGGAGTCGCCGTTCTGAACATCGGGCATTGCCATCCCGCGGTGGTCAAGGCGGTGCAGGAGCAGGCGGCCAAGGTCATGCATTTCGCCGGCACCGATTACTATTACGATGTTCAATCTCGTCTAGCCGAGCGATTGGCGATGATCGCCCCCGGGCGCGGTGAGAAGAAGGTATTCCTAAGCAACAGCGGGGCAGAGAGCATCGAGGCGGCCATGAAGCTGACCAGATGGTCCACCGGGCGCAAGCAGTTCATAGCGTTCTTCGGGGCCTTCCACGGAAGGACGATGGGAGCGCTCTCCCTGAACTGCAGCAAAAGGGTGCACCGCGCCAAGTACTTCCCGACCGTTCCGGGCGTGACGCACATCCCGTACGCCAACTGCTATCGCTGCCCGTACCATCAGGAATACCCGTCCTGCGGGCTTTGGTGCGCCAAGATACTCGACGAGATGTATCTGGACGCCCTGCTCCCGCCGGACGAGGTGGCTGCGCTGTTCTTAGAGCCGGTGCAGGGGGAGGGAGGTTACATAGTCCCTCCGAAGGAGTTCCTGCCCGAGATATCCCGCATATGCAGATCGCACGGCATTCTGACGGTCGACGATGAGGTGCAGGCCGGCATGGGACGTACGGGAAAGATGTGGGCCGCGGAGCATTTCGGCCTGGAGCCGGACGTGACCTGCATGGCCAAATCCCTGGGATCGGGAATGCCCATCGCCGCCACGGTGTTCCGCAAGGAGCTGGACTGGGGTGTTCCAGGAGCGCATTCCAACACCTTCGGCGGGAACTGCGTGGCCTGCGCCAGTTCGCTGGCGACCTTGGACGTGATCGAGCGGGAAAATGTGGTGCAGCAGGCGGAGCGCAAAGGGGTCCTTATGCAGAAGCGCCTGGATGAGATCAAGGAACGCTTCGAGAACGTCGGCGACGTGCGCGGGCTGGGGATGATGCAGGCGTTGGAGTTCGTGGAGGACCGCAAAACCAAGGTCCCTGCCGTGAGGATGAGGAACGAGGTCGTCACCGCGCTGCTGAAGAACGGCGTGATCGCCCTGGGCTGCGGAAAGTCCAGCATACGTCTGATACCTCCGCTTACCATAGACGAGAAGAACCTGGACACCGGAATGCGCCTGCTCGAGGAGAGCATAGCCTCCGTGGCGAGGGACAGGAAATGAAATATCTTCCCAGGACCAAATATAAAGAGGTCTCCGGGGACGGCTACCTGAAGAGGATAGTCCTGGAGGCGAAGGATATCGGGCTCAAGGAGACATTGCTGCAGGAGGTCCAGTTCACCGCCGGGGAGAAGGTGGCCTTCCATTTCCACCAGGTCACCCGCGAGATATTCTATTGCCTGGCGGGACCGGCGCCCTTCGTCATCAACGGGCAGCAGGTCGTGATGAACGAGGGCGACTGCCTGATCTGCGAGCCGGGCGACGTGCACGGGAACCCGGTCATCTCAAGCGACTTCCGGATACTGGTGCTCAAGGTCGGGTTCAAGGAGCACGACACGGTCTGGCTGGACGGTTGAATTGAAAAACACGCGTCCGTCGATCAGGGAAGATGGAGCCACTAGGGAGATTTGAACTCCCGGCCTGCTGATTACAAGTCAGCCGCTCTACCAGCTGAGCTATAGTGGCCTATAATCCGGAACGATGTTCTCGATATAACCGTTTTCACAGCCATTTCGGCCGCATGGTCGTGTCGTCAGGACACCGAATAAACGAAAATCGTAGAATATGTCTGGTTATCAATAGAAAAATAGACAAACAACGTTGTGAACTCGAACAACTGTTTTATAAAACCATACTTTACCGATTGGACGGTGTATCATTGGTCGCCCAAGCTAACGAAAGAACGGAGAACCGCGTCGTGATCGATCGTACCGCCAATCCCGCTCCCCTCGGCCTTCTAGGGTTCGGAATGACCACAGTATTGCTCAATCTTCACAATGCTGACATCATCATCTTGAGCAGCGTCATCCTTTCCATGGGAATTTTCTATGGAGGTCTGGCGCAGGTCATGGCCGGACTGATGGAATGGAAGAAGGGCAACACCTTCGGAACGACCGCCTTCACCTCCTACGGGCTGTTCTGGTTCTCTTTGGTCGGACTTCTGGTCCTGCCGGAGATGGGCATAGGGGCTCCAACTGAAAAGGCGGCCATGGGATATTATCTCCTGCTCTGGGGAGTGTTCACCGTCTTCATGTTCATCGGGACCCTGAAAATGAACCGGGCCACTCAGTTCGTCTTCGCCTCCCTGGCCCTTCTGTTCTTCGTCCTGGCCCTGGGCGATTTCACCGGTCTATCGGTCATCACCGTCGCTGGTGGCCTGATCGGGCTGGTGTGCGGCTCCTCGGCCATATATACGGCCCTGGCCACGGTCCTCAACGGGGTATATCAGAAGAGCGTGCTCCCTCTGGGCGAAATGCCATAGCCAGGGGCCTCGCTTTTTAACTTTTTTCAACCTTTCATCTGACCCACGTCCCGTCCGATAATTAGGAATCGTTAAATCGGAAGCGAAGGTATGGGTTTTCATATTTGGAACGGACCAGGTGATCTTCTTTATGGACAAGGACTCATGGAAATTCCTGCAGGAACTTTGCGATATCCCCGGGCCATCCGGCTTCGAGGCCGAAGCGGCCAAATTGATGAAGAAGTACGCCGAAGGCTACTGCGATCGGGTGTTCACGGACAAGCTAGGGAACACCATGTTCGAGAAGGTGGGTCAGAAGGACGGGCCCACGGTTCTGTTGGCCGGGCACATTGACGAATGCGGCTTCATCATAAACGGCGTCAACTCCCAGGGATATCTGGCCTTCAGCCAGCTGGGCGGATGGTTCGACCAGGTCCTCCTGGGGCAGCGTGTGCTCGTGCACACCAGGAAGGGTGTGCTGAACGGTGTGATCGCCTGTAAACCTCCTCACCTCATGGAACCGGAGGAGGCCAAGAAGGTGGTGACCAAGGACAAGATGTTCATCGACGTCGGGGCGTGCAACAAGGATGAGGCGCAAGCCATGGGTGTTCGTCTAGGTGACGCCGTCACGCCCGATTCCAAGTTCTTCACCATGGAGAAGCAGGCTTTCAAAGACGGGGAGCCGGCCGGCAAGCGCACCATCGTCTTCGGAAGGGCCTTCGACAACCGACTGGGGGCGTTCGCGTCCGTGGAACTGCTGAAGACGCTGACGAAAGGAAAGGTCAAGCACCCTAACCGGCTGGTGGCTGCCGCTACCGTGCAGGAGGAGGTCGGACTGCGAGGCGCCAGGACCGTGGCCGCCTCCACGAATCCCGACGTGGCCATCGTTCTGGACGTGGACATCGCCGGGGACGTCCCGGGCATCGATCCGTTGCAGGCCCCGGCGCGTATGGGGGAAGGCATCTCCATAACCGTGTTCGACGGAAATATGATCCCGAACCAGCCCCTCAAGGAGCTGGTCATATCCATATGCGAGAAAAAGAAGATCCCTCATCAGCTGGCCTACGTGGTAAGAGGGGGGACCGACGGAGGTTTGATCCACACCTCTCTCACCGGTGTTCCGACCATCGCCATAGGCGTTCCGACCCGCCACATACACTCTCATGTGGGCTTGTTCGACACGGCCGATCTGGATGCCTGTCTGAAACTGGTCGTCGAGCTGGCCAAGGCTCTCGACAGGAAGACGGTGGACTCGCTAACCGCCGTCTGAGCTGATCAGGAGCTCTTGGCCGGGCGGTCTTCTTCAGCCGTCTGTCCAGTTCGTTCCCCGCCCCTGCGCCTTCGTCCGGAATTGTCCTCCAGAAGCTCCCTGGTGTACCTCATGTGGCATTTCGAGCACAGCGTCCGCAGATTTGCCGGGTGCTCGGTCCCTCCCCGCGATCTAGGGACGATGTGATGGATCTCGTACGGGACACGCCTTCCTTTCACCTCTATGCCGCATTCCGTGCAGCACCCGCCGTCCCGGCGCTTGATGTACCTCCGGATCCTTCTCCATAACCAGTTGCGCACCTTCACGTACAGCTCCGAATCCGGTCTTATCGACAGATAGTCCTCGGTGGTCCCTTCCGGCCTCCAGGCCCTGCTCTCCTTCGAGCGGTACAGCGCCAGGAAGTTATGCCAGGACACGCACGTCTGATGCGCCTGCTCTTCCCGATGCTTACGGCCGCATCCCTCGCACTCTATCCAGAAGTTACTGGCCGGTTCACATTTCAGCTTAGGCGCCCACTGCCTGAACGGGCATATGTCGGCCATCTCGTCGTCGCAATGCAGGTGGATCGGCAGGTCCAAGCCGCGAATCCGATCGTCCCGGAACAGAGCCCGATGGTCCTGGTATCTTTCCCTTGAGCCGTTGTGCAGATGCATTAGGTAACAGGAGGAGGGGCGGTTCCTTACCAGACGGTGGTCGCAGAGCTTCATGGGATCCCCAGCGCGTATAGCGCGTCAGCACCGAAGCGATGCCCTCGCGGTCTTTTACACCTTTTCCCCGTCCCTCTGAAAATGGAGCTGCATCATAAGGTCGGCTCCATTCCAAGCCCATGTTCCTGGAGGGCGCGAATGTCCCCTCCCCATACGTCTTCCTGACGTCCGAAAGATATAAAAAGAGGGAATCAATCAACCAGTTCGCCTAATTAGCATTACTGGTGAATTTCATGACCAAGGAATCTTCGACCGTAAAGGTCTCCAAGGGTGACATTGTCCACGTTGAATACAACGCCTACCTCGCTGAGGGCGGCATGCTCTTCGACACGACCAACGCGGACAAGGCCAAGGAGGCCGAGATCTTCAACGAGAACCTGACCTACAAGCCCCTGCCTCTGCTGGTCGGAGGCGGAAGGGTATTCCCCGGTCTGGACGAGGCCTTGGCCGAGGCCAAGGTCGGAGAGCTGACCACCGTGGAGATACCCGCGGAGAAGGCCGCCGGAGCCCGGGACCCCAAGCTGGTCGAGAACATCGCCCTGCGCGAGTTCTTCCGCCAGGAGATCCGCCCGGAGATCGGCATGGAGGTCAACATGAAGAACCGCGTAGGCACCGTGGTCGCCGTGACCAACAGGATGGTCCGCGTGGACTTCAACCGCCGCTTCGCCGGCGCCGCCCTGAAGTACGAGTTCACCGTCCTGGACAAGGTCGAGGGAGACGAGGCCAAGGTCATGGCCATCTGCGAGATGGACTACGGCACCGTCGAGGGCTTCCGTGCCACCGTCGCCGACGGCAAGGTCGTTCTGTACCTGCCCGACGTCTGCAAGTACGATCAGAAGTGGCTGCTCACCAAGTACAAGATCGTCGCCGATCTGCGCGAAGTGTTCGGAGCGGTCACCGTCGAGCTGGTGGAGGAGTACCTCAAGAAGGAGGACAAGCCTGCCGAGGAAGCTCCCGCCGCCCCCGCCGACGAAAAGGCTCCAGAAGAGCTTTAAACCCCTTCTTCTGAAACATTTTAAATATCTTATTTCTAATCAACGGAACGCACGGGCGGGTGGCCTAGTCTGGATATGGCAGCAGCCTCCTAAGCTGCAGGTCGGGGGTTCGAATCCCTCCCCGCTCGCTTTATTTTCTCAAAGCCGCCACCGATCGCGCCCTCGCGAACAGGTATACGTTTTTCCGAAAGGGGTCTTCGCGGCGCAGATACCCCAGTACGACCAGATGCCCATTTCGAAAGTGATGGGGGAGGTGGTATCGTCGCCGAGATGGTCCGCCTCGCTCGGGAAGGTCGACCCTGGTTACCATTTCAATCCGGACAAGAGCTATTACGAGCGGTTGTCTGGAACGGACCTCGATGTTCGAATGTGGTCCACCGAGTACTATCGTGTCATGGAGGATCACGAAAGGATCCTGGAGATGATGCGGTCGACCGGACTAAAGCCATATCTGGAGCATCTCCGCGAGGAGGTACCTGAGTTCATAAGTTCGGTTTAGGAAGGGCTCGAGAAGGTTTATACGTCTCAAAAGGACGGCAAGGTCCTGTTCCCATTTAAGCGCCTGTTCATGGTGGCCAGCAGGGTTTGGGATGTTCATCCGCGGTTGAGCCAGACCTGAGATCGCGGAACGGCGAACTCCATGCCGTTCTCCTTGAACACGCTTACCAGGTTCCTACGATATTCCGTGCGGGCCAGGTGCCGGTTCGCCACATCGTCTATCCAAATGAAGATCGTAAGAAGCATACGGCCGTCCTTGACCTCGGATACTCGGACCACAGGCGCCTGGGCGCCCTGCAGTATCTGCAGTGTACGGCGAGATGCCTCCATCATGAGCTCCTCGACCACCCGGGGGTCCTTGTCCGAGGGCACCCTGACCTTTACATTGGACTTCCAACTAAGATCAGGAGCGTTCATATTTACTATGACCTGGCTCTCGATGAGGGCGTTAGGGACGATGACCTCCTCGTTGGTGTCCAGGTCCAGGAAGCTGGTGGTGAGCAGGCCGACATCCAGCACCTGGGCGGTGTGCCCGTCGCTCAAAGGCACCCGGTCCCCGGTCTTGAAGGGACGGTCGAATAAAAGCTGCATGCCGGCGAACATGTTGCTCAGGGTGTTCTGAGTGGCGTAACCTATCACCAATCCCAGGAATCCAATTCCCAGTATGATGTTCCCTAAATTGAACCCAAGAAGTCCGGCGATGATGAATATGGCGGCCACGGGAATGACCACCTTGCCTATCAGTGAAACAGCGTCCACCAGCATGTCCTTGGCATCGTCCTTGCCATCATCGCACTTCTCCTTGCCGTAGCAGGCCACGACCTTCACCAGTACGCGATAGGCGACGATGGAGGCGATCATGGTGAGGACGACCATATAGATCAACTCCAAGTCGGCGACCATGGAGGGCGGCAGTGCCAATATCTGCAGCGAGGATATCACCCCGTAAGCAATGATGAGCATGGTCAGCGGAAGCTTGAGCACTTCGATGGCGATGTCATCCCACTTGCTCTGCGTCTTTCGCGTAAGGCGATTAACGGTCGGCCCGACCACCTTCATGACCGCTAGCCCGATGATGACCCAGATCAGGATGCTGAGCCCGAACGCGCCCCAGTTATTGTCGAGCGGCGAAGGCAGAAAGTTCTCCCACACCCCCATGATGCGGTTCTCCCGGTCCAGGTGGCCGTAAAGGGATTCGGCCCTCAGAACCATCTGGTGCTCCACCTCCCTGGACTCGTAGGTGATCATGTCGGTTATCTTGAAAACGATGTCAAGCGGAACCAAGTCGGTATACATGTCGATGCCCGCGGACAAGTTAAGGTAGAAGCTGCAGCCATTACCGCCCTCGATCACCGCATAGCTCGGCTCCAGGGTCCAGGTTATACGTTCGGGGATCCCAGAAAGCAGCTCGGGGATCACGAGAAGCTGGGCCGTCCCGTTGTTGTAGGCGACCCATTCGAACGATACGCTCGTGCCGGCATCCAAAGTGAGCTCGTCGCTCACCTGAAACACCGAGACGTCGCCAGGGGCGGACATGGCGGCCGGGCTGATGCATATCAGGAACAGTGCCGCGAGCAGCACCAGGCAACAACCGAAACCCCTGCGTGGCATGACCGGATCCCTCCATGCCCCGTGAGGATAAAACTTTTACCTCAGAGTACCAGGCGCTCTCCGGGAGCCAGCACCTTGAGGGAGAACCTTTCGCCAGAAACGGCTAATTCCAAGACCTGGCGATCGACCGCGATGCTCTTCCAGGTGTCGTAATGCATAGGGACCATGATGCGCGCTCGCAGGAGCCTCATTGCCTTGACCGCCTCCTTCGCTCCCATGGTGTAGGTTCCGCCGACAGGAAGTAGCGCCAGGTCGATATCGACCTCATCGGCCACCAGAGAAAGGTCATTGAACAGGGCGGTGTCCCCGGCATGGAACACGGTCCTTCCGCCCATCTTGATCAGGAAGGAGCAAGGTTCCCCTCCATAACGGCCGTCCTCGAAGGACGAGGAGTGAACCGCCGGGAACATCTTCACCCAACAGAAAGACAGTTGGATCTCACCGCCGATGTTGCCCTGCAACACTCTCGCTCCCCTCTCTTCCAGATGATCATTGATCTCGGAAACGGAGAGCACCGGACAGTCGAAGCGCTTGGAGAGGTCCACAGCATCCCCCAGATGGTCATGGTGGGCGTGCGTGACCAGGACAAGGTCCGGACGTACATCTGACGCCGACAAAGGTGCTTTGGGGTTGTCCGACAGGAAAGGGTCCACGAGCACCTCCTTCCCCCCGTCACGGATGGCGAAGGCCGAGTGGCCCAAGTATTCTATTTCCATAATATCACCTCATCTCCCTTGCCGGCTCTTCAATCTTTCCTGGACCGCTCCACTGCGTAGCTCCCTCAGGGCGTCCGAGGCTATCCATTTCGATGCCCGGTCGCCCTTGGCCATTATCCTTTCCGCGGCTTCGATCGCCTTTCCGTTCAAGTACAGATCCCTCTTTCCTATCTGCCTCAGGGCCCAGTTGACCGCCTTGCGCACATAGTTGCGGTCGTCAGAGCTCTCTTTGACCACCGCCTCCAGTAGGGGCGCGAATTCCTCGTTCTCAAGCTTCTTCCCATGCACGGCCAGGGCGGCCATGTTGGCGAAGCCCGCCCTCTTCTGAAATTCTTCCTGCCTTCCGGACCATTCCAGCGCTTTCCGCACGGCCATCGGTGAACGGCTGAAGAGATTGGAGCAGCACTGGTCGCAAACGTCCCAGGAATCAAGGTCCCTGACCATCTCCTCCACCTGTTCCTCGGTCAGAAGCTTGGGGTCGGCCAGAAGGCTGGCCATTATCCGAGCTTCGTGAATGCCGGAACGCCAGAGCCCCATCGCCAGGTGATGGTCCTTGCCAATGCTCCTGGCCAGAGCCCTCATCTCCGGCATACTGACGCCGAAAGCGTCATCGACCTTTATTCCATACCTGGACATCCCCTCCAGGCGGGTGCGGTCGGAGATCGACCCCAGGCGGGCTATGACCTCTTTTACGTTCATTGAAAAGGATGAGGGAATAAAAAAGATAAAAAGGGGAGGTCCTGGGAGAGAATCAGGCCTTGCCCTTGCTGCTCTCACCGGTCCTGATCTTGATCACCTCCTCTACCGGGGAGACGAAAATCTTCCCGTCTCCGATCTCTCCGGTCCTGGCCTTCTCAATAATGGCATCGATCACCTTCCTGGCGTCCTCGTCCCTGACCACTATCTCGATCTTGATCTTGGGGAGCAGGTCCACGCGGTACTTGCCGGCGCGGTGGGTGAACTCCAGTCCTTTCTGCTCGCCGCGACCGAGCACATCGGTTATGGTCATGGCGTTCAATCCCAACTTCTCGAGGCCGCACTTCACCGAGTCCAGGGTCTCGGTGCGGATTATCGCTTCGATCTTCTTCATGTTCTTCACCTCAGATAGTAGGCGCTCTCGCCGTGCTGGATGATGTCCGCGCCTATCTTCTCCTCATCCTTGGTCATGCGCAGGGGCATGAACTTGGACAGTACCTTCAGGATCACGTACGTCGCACCGAACGCGAAGGCCCAGACCACGGCCACCGAGATCAACTGAGCGATCAGCAGGTCAGTCCCGCCGCCGTACAGCAGTCCGTCCTTCCCAGCGGCGTTCACCGCAGTGGTGGCGAAGAGCCCGGTGGCGATCGCTCCGAACGTTCCGCCCAGACCGTGCACGCCCCAGACGTCCAGGGCGTCATCGAATCCCAGGCGCTTCCGAAGCAGTATGCCTCCGTAGCATACCACCGCCGCCCCCAGTCCGATGAACAGCGCTCCGGTGGGGTTGATGAATCCCGCCGCCGGAGTTATGGCCACCAGACCGGCCACTCCACCGGATATCAGACCCAGCACGCTAACCCGGCCGGTATCCAGCCAACTTATGAGTCCCCACACCGCGGCGGCCATAGCGGCCGATATGTGCGTTACCACCAACGCGTTCGCCGCCAGCCCGTTCGCGGCCAGGGCGCTACCGCCGTTGAAGCCGAACCAGCCTATCCACAGCAGCGCGCCGCCCAGCACTACCATGGGGATGTTATGGGGCACCTCCTGCCCTCCCCTGGCCTGGTTGATGCGCTTTCCCAGTACGAGCGCAGCTGCCAGCACTGACACTCCGGCGGTTATGTGCACTACCGTTCCGCCAGCGAAATCGAGCGCTCCCAGGTCATATATCCATCCTCCGCCCCACACCCAGTGGGCCACCGGGATGTAGACCGCTGCTGTCCAGATAGACAGGAAAATGATCAGCGAGCTGAGCTTCATGCGTTCCGCCACTCCGCCGATGATCAGCGCTACGGTGATTATGGCGAACATCCCCTGATACATCATGAACAGGATGTGGGGGACGGTAGGCGCTATAGAGTTGGGTACGAGGTCAACTCCGTTCAGCATCAGGTACTCGGTTCCTCCGATCAAACCTCCACTGTCCGTTCCGAAGGTGAGCGAATAACCGAAGACCACCCATATGATGGTCACCACGCCTATGATCAGAATGCTCTGTCCCAGCATGGACAGGAAGTTGCTCTTGCGCAGCATTCCTCCGTAGAAGAAGGCGACCGCGGGCGTCATTATGAACACGAGTCCGGTAGAGATCATGAGCCAAGCGGTGTCCCCACTGTCCACGTCTCCGTCCGCTGCCGCCACCGGGGAGGAGACTAGGGGAAGCGCCAACAGGGCTAACGCCAAGAATAGCGCGAACTTCGATCCGATTCCATGTTTCATCGTTTGCATCCTCTTTGTCCTATCAAACCGACATATAATCGGTCACTTCTTCGCTTCAATAGATAATTAACTAATAAATACTTTCTATACGCTACAAATGAGTAGGTTTACGATTGAAAAGTGTATGAATGTATAGTTGGACTCATAAAATTCTGAACGGAATCAAAAAGACTGAAAAATGGGTATAGGGTCTTACAAAAAGGTCAGTTCCTGGGCAAAGCGTCCAGGCAGAGGCGCACCGCCCGGTCTACGTCCTCAGTGGAATGACGGAGATCGTCCACCTTCTTCAGTCCCAGGTCGGTGATCAGGACATGGTGGGTAGGTTTTATCCCCACCTTCTCCAGGGTCTTGGCCGCGCACTTTACCGGGCACCCGTCCACGGCCAGCACCATTTTGGCCTGCTTGGCGCCGGTGACCGGTCCAGGCATGCCTGCGGCCACCGCCGCCAGACAGGCCATCTTTCCGGTGCCGCCAGTGGCCAGACGGTAGGATGCCGCGTTAGCGATCTGTCCCACATTGCATCCTCCGGAACAGGAGAAGATCATCAGTTCCTGGCCGCTGCATTGGCAATCCTCGCTCTCGGTCATTTCGCTCAGTAATGAATGGCAGCTTCCCGGAGATAATCGTTCCGCCTCTGGAACATTATATTAAATCAGTAGCTCACTAGTTGGAAAGGATTCAGCATGAAGGAGTACGACCTGATAGTCATCGGTTCCGGCGCGGGGTTGAACGTCGTATCCAAGGCAAGGCGGAAGGGCATGAAGGTCGCCCTGGTGGAGAACGGTCCCATGGGCGGGACATGTTTGAACCGGGGATGCATCCCCAGTAAGATACTGGTCACACCGGCCGAGCTGGTGAGGGTCATCGCTGACGCCAAGCGCATGGGCATTCACGCCAAGGTGGAGAGGACCGACTATACGCTCGTCCGGAAGAGGATGTGGGCTCTCATCGCCCCGGACCGGGACGGCATCCTGGAGAGCGTGAAGAACGACGAAGGGATCGATCTCTACCAGACCACGGCGTACTTCACCGGAAAGAACACCCTGCAGGCCGGGAACGAGCAGATCACGTCGCCCAGGGTGATCATAGCTGTAGGCACCAGGACCAAGGTTCCTGATGTGCCCGGGCTTATTGACGCAGGCTTCTACACCACCGAGGACTTCTTCGAGATCACCGAGCTGCCGAAGAGCATGATGATCTTGGGTGGAGGTTACAAGGCCTGCGAGCTTGGGATGTTCCTCGCCTCCTTCGGATGCCGGACCACCATAATCGGAAGGAACTCTCGGCTCCTGAAGAACGAAGAGCCAGAGATAAGCGATATCGTGCTCCGCAAGTCCAGGGAGTACATGGACGTGCTGGTGAACACCGACGTTACGACCGTGCGCGTCGAGAACGGGGAGAAGGTGGCGGTCTGCCGGGACCGTTCGGACGGCAGCGTCCGCGAGGTCCGGGCCGAGACGATACTGGCGGCCACGGGAGTGCAGAGCAACGCCGACTGGCTGCGCCCGCAGAACTCCGGCATCGCCCTGGACAAGGACAACTACATCGTGGTCGACAAGTTCATGGAGACCAACGTCCCCGGCATATTCGCCATCGGGGACATCATCGGCCGCACCATGTTCCGCCACACCGCCAACTACCACTCCGAGCTGGTCTGGTACAACATGTTCGGCGGCAAGCGCGTGGAGCTGGACGAGCACGCCGTACCGCACGCCGTGTTCTGTTACCCCGAGGTAGGCAGCGTCGGACTCACCCAGGAGGAATGCCGGAAGCTGGGGTACAAGCTGCTGGTCGGCTTCAGTGAGTACATCGACTGCGCCAAGGGATACGCCATGGCCGAGGAGGAGGGGCTGGTCAAGGTCATCGTCGATCAGGGAAGCCGGCGCATCCTCGGGGCGCACATCGTCGGTTCTCACGCCGCGATACTGGTCCAGCAGATCGTATACCTCATGAACGCCGGCGATCAGACCTACATGCCTCTTGCCCGCAGTCAATGCATACACCCTGCCCTGAGCGAAGCGGTGGTGAAGGCCTTCGGGTCGCTAGAAGATCCGGATCACGAGCATCAGCACGATCACTGATCGTCCGGTCCGGGGAAGCTGTTGGTCCGGTTCAGCCTCTGCATGACCTTCATTCCGGTCACGCCAGTAAGTATGGGTATCGGCGGCATCAGGAAGATGGACGACGAGATGAGGGCGAGCAGCTTGTTCTCCCCGCGCATTATGTTGATCTTGTTCAGAAGGGGATCGTCAGGGTATTCCATCTTCAGAGGCCCGAACAGGGACAGGAATATCAGCAGGTCGGTCTTCAGAACCACCTGCACGGTCCATTTAATGCCCATCTGGAGAGTGGAAACCTCGCCTTCCGTGGAGGTCGTTCTTTCCAGAACGGCCTTCCGGAAGTCCTCCGCGGTCTCCCCTTCGAACCTGGTGTAGCAGCATCCTATCTGCGCCGAGGCGTGGGCGTCGCTCCCCGCCAGCACCGCCCACCTACCGTTTCCGGCGTATCTCTTGGCGGCCTGGTTGGCGTACCCGTCCACATGCCCGCCGTTCATGACCTCCAACCCGTCTATGTCCAGTTCGTCAACCAGCTTGCCGAGCGCGGGCACATGGGCGCTGAAGGGGTGCGGCGCGATGACCAGCCCGCCTTGCGCACGAACTCGCTCGATGGTCTCCCTGACCGGCAACCCCTTGGGAATGCCTTCCTTGAGGAAGAGACCGATTATCTCACCCTCATTGGCGGTTATCTCCTCTCCCACGACGACCTCGATGTCCGAGAACCGTTCGGCGTATTCCCGGGCGCGCAGCGCACCCAGGATCGAATTGTGATCGGTGATGCACAGCACCCGGATGCCTTTCTTGCGGGCCTCGTCCACCACATCCTCCGGACGGCAAATTGATTCCGGAAAGGTTATGGCCTTGTATTGGCCAAAACCAGAATAACGAGTATGGACGTGCACGTCGGCCTTACTGAGCACGGAGGAACGAACCACACAACACATTTAATTAGTTTCGCACCCAGCAGAAAAAAAGGTATGAGCAGGGCAGCGGCCTAGCCGCTGACCTTGTTCATGTCCTGCCCGCAGCACACCAACGTGCCGTTTCCGGCCTCCATGACCTTGACCTTGTTCCCGCAGATCTCGCACTCGTAAACCTCGTCAACGTTGGTCATTTTTTACACCTGTCTCGAAAACGCAGCCCTCAGTTCTTAATGCTTTTCGCGATGTCCGCGCCATAGGCGATGCATTTCTCGATGCCTTCCTTCATCGGCGCGAACTTCATCTCCAGGTCCGGGTAGGGGAGCTCGATGCCTCCGGCAGTCAGGTTCTCGCGGATGGCCTTGGTGGCTCCTCCGCCCCAGCCGTAGCTGCCGAAGACTGCGCCTTTGCGTCCCTTGGGTCTCAGCCCCTTTATGTACGTCGTAATATCAGCGACAGTGGGGAACATCCCGTTGTTCATGGTGCATGAGCCGACCACGATGACCTTGCAGCGAAGCACCTCTCGCATGACCATGGACCGATCGGTGTCCGTCAGCCGCATTACCACCACCGGGACGTCCTGGGAGCTAACTCCCTCAGCAATGGCCTCGGCCATTTTTTCCGTCGATCCCCACATGGTGTCGTAGATGACGAGCACACGCTCATCCGTCACACCCTCGGCCCATTCCACGTACGCTTCCACGATCTCCTTGACATGCGTTCTCCAGATCAGCCCGTGCGAGGTGGCCAGCATTTTCAGGGGCAGGTCCTTCACCTTCTCGTAGGCCTTCCTCACCTGGTTCCCGAACGGCATCACTATGTTCGCATAGTACGTCGCCGCCTCCTCCATTAGAACGCCGAAATCAACCTGGTCGTCGAAGCGCTGCGAGCTGCAGTAATGCTGCCCGAAGGCGTCCATGCTGAACAGTATGTTATCTTCCTTGGCATAGGTGAACATTGATTCCGGCCAGTGGACCATCGGCGTCTCGATGAAGCGCAGGGTGCGCTTTCCTATCGATAGCTCTTCGCCATCCTTGACCTCCCTCATCCTCATCTCGCCGTAGTTCGCGCGCAACGCCTCGACGCCCTTCTTAGAGGTCAATATCTCAGCCCCGGTCAGGTGCTGGATCATCGGCAGTCCGCTGGCGTGGTCGCCCTCGGCGTGGTTGGACACTATGAGGTCGATCTCCTTCGGATCAATAACGGAGCGCACGCGGGCCATCATCTCCCCCAGGAAGGGGGTCTTGACCCCGTCGATGAGCACGTTCTTCTCGTCAAGGATCAAGTAGGCGTTATAAGAGGTCCCCCGCAGGGTGGCGAAGCCGTGAAAGTTGCGACCGTTCCAATCGAGGGCCCCGACCCAGTAAATTCCGTCCGCTATCTCTACCGCTTGCATAATGGAACATCAACGATTGGGCGATGATTTATACATTATCGGCAAAGCTTTTTGTGCCGGTCTAACCGATAACCGGGCATGAGCGAGGCGCTGCGCATGGTGGTGAAAGCTCTGCGCAAGACCATGGGTGAAAAGAGATACACCACGGTGGAGATGGAGATGCTTCTCATCTCCGTTTACGGTTACCGTTGCCCTGATGAGCTGTCCCGTTCCTTGAACAAGCTGCGCCAGATGGGGGAGCTGTGCGGAGAGCTCGACCGCGAGGAGGGCTGTATGGTGTGGTGGGCCCCTCCGGAAAAGGACGATCAGCCGGAATAGTAGTACTCGCCCCTTTCCTTCTGCTCCCGGTCCAGACGGGAACCGGGCTTGTTTATGCGCGGACGGTTCGTGTCGTTGTCCCTTCTGAACGTAACGTCCACGTCGGCGAGGAAGGTGTTCATGCCCTTGCGCATGTCCAACGGACCCTGGCCCAGGCCTTCCTTCCCGGCGGTGCCGCTGAAGACCATGATGGAATCGGAGACCATGTCCAAGAAGTAGATGTCGTGATCGACGACAAGGGCGCTGCGCCCTCTCTTCTCCATGACCCTTCGGACCGTTTTGGCGGCCTCCATGCGCTGATTGGAGTCCAAGTACGCCGAGGGCTCGTCAAGGAGGTAGATATCAGCCTCGCGGGAGAGACAGGAGGCGATGGCCACCCTCTGCAGCTCCCCGCCGGAAAGGTTCATGACGTTCTTCTCCAGGAGGTTCTTCAACGACAACGGCCGGGCGATCTCGCTCTGAAAGAAGCCGGACTCGAAGAAGTCCTTCACCGTGGCGTCGAACATCTCTCTTACCGTCCCGTCAAAATCAGGGCTGATGTACTGCGGCTTGTAGCTGACCCTGAAGCTGGTGTCTATCTTTCCGACGGTGGGCTTCTGGACGCCAGCTAGCACCTTCACGAAGGTGGTCTTTCCGATGGCGTTCGGTCCGACGACGCCCACGGTCTCTCCGATCTTGATGGACCCCGGCTCCACCTTGAGATGGAACGAAGGGTATTGGCACTCTATGGTTCCAAATTCCAGAAGATCGAACTGCTCCCAGTTGGAGCGCGGCGGTCGGGATTCGAACACGATCTGGGTGTCCCGGAAGCGCATGTTCTCCTCCTTGGCGTAGCCGTCCAGATAAACGTTGATGGCCTGACGGACCTGCCTGGGCTGGGAGTATATACCGAAGGCGCCCTCGGAACCGAACACCAGATAGACGTTCTCCGCTAGGAAATCCAATATGGCCAGGTCATGCTCGATCACGATGACCTGTTTCTCCCTGGCCAATTTCTCTATGATGCGGGCCACCCTTAGTCTCTGGTAGATGTCCAGGTATGAGGAGGGCTCGTCAAAGAAGTAGATGTCGGCGTCCTTCATGATCGTGGCTGCTATGGCCACTCTTTGCAGCTCGCCGCCGGAGAGCTCGGTCATCTGCCTGCCGATGGCCTCGTCCAGGTCTAGAAGCGAAACCGCCTCGTCCATGGACATTCGCCCCTCCACCTTCTTCAGCAGGTCGCGAACGCCACCTTTGAACACGTTCGGCAGCTTGTCCACGTACTGCGGCTTGATGGAGGTCCGGACCTTCTTGTCGTACACGCGTTTCAGATGGTCGTGCATCTCTGTTCCGGCGAAGTGAGCGAGAACATCGTCCTTGCTGGGCGGTTTCTCGTAATTTCCCAGGTTCGGAACTTCCTCTCCGGAGAGCAATCGGAACGAGGTGCTCTTTCCGATACCGTTGGGACCGAGTATCCCGGTGACCACGCCCTCCTTGGGCACAGGCAGTCCGTAGAGGCGGAAGGCGTTCAAACCGTACTGGTGCACGATGTCCTGGCGTATCTCGTCAGGTAGCTGGATGATCTTCAACGCCTCGAACGGACATTTATGAACGCAGATCCCGCAGCCGGCGCACAGCTCCTCCGAGATGATCGGGCGGTTGTCCTCTCCAATGACGACCGCCTCCACCCCCGTGCGTACCTTGGGACAGTACTTCAGGCACTCCTGATTGCACTTCTTGAACTGACACCTGTCCCGCAGCAGTACCGCTATGCGCATGACCCCACCTAATGAGAGGGGGCATAAAAAATTAATGGACGGACGCCAGCCCCTTTGAACGAGGGGCGATCATCCGTCCAGGCTGCGGAAGAGCTTTCTTACGCCGTCCATGTACGCTCCCTCCGAGCTTATGATGCGCGACACGTCCGGCTCGTGCTCAAGGACCGAGGGGTCTAGGGGCAGCTCGTGAACGTGGTCGAACACCGCCTCCGGGATGTATCGGTCGACCTTCTCCCGGTCAGAGCTCCCTTGGAACTTGTTCAGCACCAGGTCCACCCGGCGCATGCCCAGCTCCCTAGAGAGCTTCTCGATCCTCGCCGCCACCTGCAAAGAGTTGAAGGTCGGCTCCGATACTACCATCGTTGTTCCGAAACCTTCGGCCACGGTGCGCCCGAACGGTTCCAGCCCGGCCTGGGCGTCCATGACTATGAGATCATCCTCTCTGGAGATCAGGAAACGGACCAATGCTCCGAGCAGCGAGTTCTCGGGGCAGAGGCATCCGGTGGACGCTTGCACCACTCCCCCCATCACCAGCAGGTGCAGGTCATCTCTTATCTGAACGCCGAATCGCTCCGCCACGTCGGACACGTCGGGGTTAAGGCCGATCAACCCGCCCCACCCCCCTCCGGGGCGGGCGCCGACCTTCTCCTCTACGTAATCTAGCTCCTGGGTGATCGGGCGAAGCAGCGCTGCTTTTTCAGGCGGATATCCTAACGAGTATGCCAGGTTCTGCTGGGCGTCCTGATCGACCGCCAGCACCCGGCGTCCGTCCGCCGCACCGAGCAGACACAGTGCGGCGGAGAGAGTGGTCTTCCCCACTCCCCCCTTCCCGGCCACCAGGATGCGCTGTCCGCCCTGGTTACCGGGTCTGCGTCGCAACTGCTTGGCCAGCTCCGATGCCGCTTTCCGGCTCATAGGCCCAGAGCCGCCCTCTTGGTCTCGATGTGGTCGAAGAGTATGGCCGCTGCCTTCTTCGGGTCGGGCTCCACCCAGAACTTGGCTTTCACCGCCCCGTCCAAGTCCTCCGTGAGCATCTTGATCACGTTGGGAGAACCGCTGATCTTAGGCATGACCCCCAGCGCCACGCTGATGCCGCTTCCGACGAAGTAGGAGCCGATCGACACGGCCTTGGGCGAGTACCACTCAGGCGCGGCGCCGGCCACCGGCAACTGGTCCATGCGCACGCCGGCCAAATTGGCAAGCTCGGCCGCCAGGACCAGTATGCGGGTGTTGTCAACGCAGGAGCCCATGTGCAGCACCGGTGGGATGCCCAGCGAACGACAGACGTTGCCCAGGGACTTTCCGGCCAGGTCGGCCGCCTCCGGCTTCATCAGCCCGGCCTCGGCGCAGGCGATGGCCGCGCATCCGGTCTCCACCACGATGATGTTGCGGCGGATCAGTTCCTTGGCCAGGGTTATGTGCCCGTAGTCCTGCTTGATCTTGGGGTTGTTACAGCCTACAATGCCCACCGCTCCCCTGATCTTGCCCTCCAATATCAGGTCCAGCAGGGGTTTGAGCGTTCCTCCCAAGGCGGCCCGCAGAGCCTCCACGGAGAATCCCACCACCGCGTCCACCGGCTTGTTAGGTATGAACACCCTTTCCGGTACCCGGTTCTTGTAGTTGTCCACGGCTATGGCCACCATGCGCTTGGCCTGCTCGAAGGCGTTCTCCGGGTTTACCTCAAGATAGTATCCACCAGGGATCTTGGCCTTGGGGGAGGTGGTTATGACCTTGGTGTGGTAGCAGGCTGCGGTGTTGGGCAGGGACGGGAATATGCACTGGTAGTCAACGATCATGACCTCCAGAGCTCCGGTGGTTATCACCAGTTCTTGGCTCAGGTGGTTGCCTGCTTGCGGGATGCCCTTGCGCATCAGCAGTTCATTGCCGGTGCAGCATAGTCCCACCAGGTTGATGCCTTTGGCCCCGGCCTCCTCGGCCCTCTCCTTCATCTCTGGAAGGGCGGCCGCCTTGACCACCATCTCGGAGAGCACCGGGTTGTGTCCGTGCAGGGAGATGTTCACGTGGTCTTGCTTGAGCACGCCCAGATTGACCCGGCTGTTGCGTATGTTCGGCGTACCGAACAGGATGTCGCTGGCCTCCGTGCCTATCATCGAGCCGCCCCATCCATCCCCCAGCGAGGCCCGGACCCCCTGGGCCAGGATGTTCTTGTAATCGGCGCCCACGCCCATGTGCACCATATGCATGGCCTCCACGATCTCCCGGTCTATGGAGCGAGGCATAAGTCCTGCATCGACCAGCATTTCGATGGTGCCCTTAGGCATGCGCTTGGCCATGGCCAGATCGCCCTTGATGGTTCCATACTCCTCCAGCATGGCCAGTGCCAGCTTCTCGGCGACCTTCTCCACCGGTCCTTCGGTGGCGATCCCGTACTCCTTGGCCACGGCCATGAGCTTGTCCTTGTCCGCGATGCCATACATCGGCGCTTCCCCGCGTGCGGCAAGCAGAAGCGTCTCTGCCACCTCCCGTCCATGGTCGGAGTGCGCCGCCGCTCCGGTGGATATCTGGTCCAGCAGGTTCCTGGACACTATGAGGTCCGCTCCAGCCCCGCACACACCTCTGCTCTTGGTGTCTCCCATGATGCGGCAGGGGCCCATGGCGCACCTCTGGCACGACAGTCCCGATTCGCAGAACTTACAATGGGGCTGCTGCTTCTCCAAACGGTCCCAGACCGTCTCCACCCCTTCCAGCATGGTCTTGGTCAGGACCTCCTTCACCGATGGGTCCATGGCCCTCTCCTCCACCTTGGCCGGGATCTTGTCCGGCGACATGTGCTCAGCAGGCGTTCGTATGCATTCCACTGTGATTATCTCGAGCTCCGGATCATCAGACATTGGGTCACCCTTCAGCCATCCAAACGATGGTTATGGAAAAAACTTGGATTCCGGCCTATAATATACTGTTCATTTTTCCTCTGACGGCAAGGTTATATTGAACGAACCCATTCCACGCCCGATGGAGCGATCCAAGGTATTCATAGGCGTGGCCTGGCCGTACGCCAACAGCGCGATCCACCTGGGGCACGTGGCCGGTTCTTTACTTCCCCCCGACATCTTCTCCCGTTATCACAAGATGCGCGGAGACCGCGTGCTCATGGTCTCCGGTTCCGACCAGCACGGAACGCCGGTCACGGTCCGCGCGGACAAGGAGAACTCGACCCCGCAGCAGGTGGCCGACCGCTATCACGAGGTGAACAAGAAGGCCATCGAGGACCTGGGCATCGAGTTCTCGCTCTTCACGAAAACTCACACCGACAATCACGTTCAGGTGGTCCAGGAGATATTCACCAACCTTCTGAACAAGGGGCACCTGGAGCAGAGGGAGACCCTGCAGTACTTCTGCCCCACCTGCGACAAGTTCCTGCCCGACCGGTATGTGGAAGGGAGATGCGGCAAATGCGGCAACGAGAACAGCCGCAGCGACCAGTGCGACAAGTGCGGAACGACCTTCGAGGTCGGCGAGATAGCCGATCCGATATGCATCACCTGCAAGAGCCGCCCGGAGATGCGAGAGACCAGGCATTACTTCTTCAAGCTCACCGATTTCGAACAGCCGCTCCTTTCCTATGTTCAAGGTAGCAAGCACTGGCGTTCCAACGTCCAGCTGTTCACCCAGAACTGGCTGGAGTCCGGGCTCAAGGACCGGGCGATCACCAGGGACATGTCCTGGGGAGTGCCCGTGCCGCTTCCTGGATCGGAAGGAAAGGTCATCTACGTCTGGTTCGAGGCGGTCATCGGCTACCTGTCGGCAAGCAAGGAATGGGCCAAGGCCACCGGTGACGAGGACGCCTGGAAGGAGTTCTGGACCGATCCCTCGGTGAAGAGCTATTACTTCCTAGGCAAGGACAACATCCCGTTCCACACCATCATCTGGCCTTCCATTCTGATGGGCTACGGCGGTCTCAATCTTCCGTATGACGTCCCGGCCAACGAGTTCTTGACCTTCAAGGGAGAAAAGCTCAGCAAGAGCAAGGGGCCGTCCATTGACATACCTAGCATCCTCAAGCAGTTCGACGCGGACCAGCTCAGGTACTATCTGGCCACCAACATGCCGGAGGGCAAGGACGCCGACTTCTCCTGGGAGGACTTCGAGACCAAGGTCAACAACGAGCTGGTGGCGACGCTCGGAAACTACTTCCACCGGGTGCTCAGCTTCACTCACAAGAACTACCGCGAGGTCCCGCCGTTATCTGACGGGCTGGAGGCCGAGGCGAAACAGGTGGATGACGCCATCGCTCTGGCCATGGCCGAGGTGGAGGCGAACGTGTCCACCTGCCAGTTCAAGAAGGGCCTCAAGGCCATAATGGACCTGGCCCAGTTCGGGAACCGTTTCTTCGATGCCTGCGCCCCCTGGAGCCTGCTGAAGGCCGACCGCGCCAAGTGCGGCGGGGTACTTCATCTGAACCTTAAGATCGTCCAAGCTTTGGCCGTGCTCGGATTCCCGTACCTGCCGTTCACCACCCAGAAGCTGTGGGGATTCTTGGCCAACGACGGTGCTCTAGGCGAAGGGTCGTGGGACCTGGTCAGGAAGGACCTGAATGTCGGCCGTGCTCTTCCGGAACCGAAGCCGTTGTACCGCAAGGTGGAAATCCAGCGGGAGGGATCGGTGTTCTCCGGCTTCGAGGCTTTGGACCTGCGCGTCGGTCTCATCGAATCCGTCAGCGACCATCCCAACGCGGACAAGCTGATGGTGCTCAAGGTCAACATCGGCCGCCCGATACAGCTGGTGGCCGGTCTGAAAGCGTTCTACAGCAAAGAGGAGCTCACCGGCAAGAAGGTGGTCGTGATAACGAACTTGGCGCCGGCAAAGCTCCGCGGAGTCGAGTCGCAGGGCATGGTCCTGGCCGCGGAGGCCGGGGAGGAGGTCAAGGTGCTCACCCCCGCCGGACCGGCCGATCCAGGCGACAGGGTCAACAGCGGGATGGGCTCCGGGAACAAGGTACTCACCTTCACAGAGTTCCAGGCCTTCACGCTGAGGACCGGGACCGTCCTGAACGACCAGGAGGCCGACCTCGGCAAGAAGGTCAGCGCGGACACCTCAGGTCTCGTCAAAGCATCCCAAGCGGCCTTCTTCCTGCCCAAGGAAGGGGCGGACGTGGCGCTGCCGCTTTACACCGAAAAGAAGATAAGCATAGGCGTGGACGGAGATCTGGACAACGGGGCGAAAGTGAGATGAAGTTCGACATGCACGTGCATTCCAGCCATTCCGGCGATTCCAAGAACCGGATCGAGGAGGTGCTGGACGCGTGCGTGAAGAAAGGCCTCTCCGGAGTGGCGATCATGGACCACAACTCCCTGGAGGGGTCCCGTTACGCTCTTTCCCTCGAGCGGGACGACATACTCGTCATCCCGGGCATGGAGATATCCTCGGCCAAGGGCCACATTCTGGCCTACAACGTCCAGGAGGAGGTCCCCCGCGAGCTCGAGGTGGCGGAGACCATCGATCTGATCCGGTCGCAGGGCGGCATCGCCGTCGCCGCCCACCCCTACCGCATGTGGTCCGGTCTGGGCGAGGAGGTCACCATGGCCAACGATTTCGACGCCATCGAGATACACAACGGACGGTCCACTCATGCACACAACGATCTGGCCGCGAAGCTGGCGGTCAGGATGTGCAAACCCTTCACCGCGGGAAGCGACTCGCACGAGCCTTCCACGGTCGGCAAGGCCTATTTCGTTAGCTCGAGGGACTGCTACACCGTGGAGGATGTCATCAAGGATGTCCTATCCTTCGACGGAACAACAGGCGGCAAGCACCGGCCGAAGACGGATTCGATATCGTACGGCGTCAAGTGCATCGGCGAGTGGTTCGGCCGCGGCTTCAAGAAGATGTGATCAGGCGATGATCGGACGGACCACGCCGAGCACCTGGTCCTGATCGACCTTTCCGTCTATCAGGATCCCGAGCAGATGGCGCGGGCCAAGGGCCACCACCAGCAAATTTTTCTCCGAGAAGCGCAGGGACACGTAGAGAAGGTCGTCGTTCATCTCGTGGCCCACCTGTTCCGCGGTGCCGTACGCCAGCGAGGTTATGGCCGAGTACATGTTCCGGTCGGCCAGCTTCGGCGTGTTGCCCCCGACATAATTGCCGGCGCGGGAGCAGACATAGGCAGATACCACGCCCTCGACGGCGGACACCTTCTGCAACGTCAGTTCGAAATCCTTCTCTTCCAACCCACGCATCTCCCGGTAGAAATATGGCAAATGGGAATAAAACCTTTGCCCAATGGATGTCTGGCGGTGCGAACGAGAACAAAAGGATTTATCGGAGCTTCGTCATAATAGATGCATGCCCCCGGTCTCACTGCGAAGCATCCTGCCCATATCCGCCAAAGGAAGGACCGAGGCCGATCGCATCGAGCCCATTCTCCTGGACTCCCTGGCCTCTCCATTATCCATGGAAAGGAAGCGCATGGAGTCCCGGGTGCTCAGCGTGGTCAAGGACGAGCCCGAGGGAATGGTGGCCGTTCTTCTCCGTTACACCGAAGCCAAGAACGACAACGCCCGGAGATCCGTTCTCCGGCTTCTCGACGAGATCTCCCAGACCAGGGAAGGCAAGGCGGCGATCCTGGAGAACCTCTCCCACCCCGATCAGGAGGTGCGGAAGGGCGTAAGGGCCATGCTGGTCCGCATCTGGGGGGAGGGAACCGATGCCTTCGCGGCCGATTACGAGCAATCCCTTTTGCTGATGAACCTGGCGCGCAGCCGGGACATTTTCGTGGACGACATAATCACCCTCTCCGAGCTGGTCAAGGTCACCCTTCTCGAGGGCGACCGGGACAAGGCCCTGGAGGAAATTGCCTTGGTGGCGGAGATGGTCAAGCACCGCTATCGCGCCGTGGAAACTATGAAGAACTATCTGGCGGACATGCTGAAGATCACCCCGGAACTATCCAGGCTGGGAATGGTGAGCGGCAGGATCGAGGAATCGCTGCGCAGCGCCTCTAAAGCGAACAAGCAGCGCTCGTTCGATTACACCAGGAACCTCATCGACGAGAAGCTGCGGGAGGTGGAGACCGTCGACCAGATGCGGTCGCTTGGCATGTCCATACGCGAGATGCTTACGGAAGCGCCGCACGTTCCGCTCGAACAGCTCAGCGGCATGGACGTCTGGATGTTCGCCCGGCTGAAGGAGCTGGTGTCGGAAGGCACCACCCTCAACGTCACCTCCCGCCGGTCGGAGCTTATCGACATGGTCGGGTCCTTCCTGAGCGAGGAGGTCTTCCCTTACCTCCGCGACAAGGCTCAGGACAGGCTCTCCGCCAGGGACCCCTCGCTGCTTTTCGCCCTGTACACCACCGGACTTACCTGCCTGAAGCTACTTCACGATGCGCTTCCCAAGGTGGTAGAGGAGCTGTACGTGACCTACTTCCGGGATCTGGAAGGAGTCTCGACCGTCGCCGACATCTCCTGGTCCTCAGCGGTCATGTGAGCCTGTCACCGGTTCTCACGTCTGACATCCGTCATCCGTTGTCCAGGTCTTTAAAATTCAGTAAAATATATATTTGCGTTTTTCGTTATCCTAAGCAGAGGGATGCACTTATGACCAGTTCTTTGGTTAAGAATGCTTTAGCGAACACTAGATACGAGAGCACGAACAACGGCAAGGCCGAGCCTGTCAAGCAGGAGCCTGCCCCGTCCCAACCGGCACCCAGGTCGAACATCGACGATGAGCTGGCCAAGATCGCGGCCCAGCTTGATGTCTGCATCAAGATCATCGGCTGCGGCGGTGGCGGATGCAACACCATCAACCGCTGCTGGGAAGCCAACATTAACGGGGCCCAGCTGTGCGCCATCAACACCGACGCCAAGCACCTGCTGACCGTCAAGGCCCCGCGCAAGATCCTGATCGGAAGGAGCGCCACCCGCGGCCTGGGCGCAGGAGCCAAGCCGGAAATGGGAGAGGCGGCCGCCCGTGAGAGCGACGGCGAGATCAGGGAGTTCCTGAACGGTTCGAACATCGTGTTCGTCACCGCCGGAATGGGCGGCGGTACCGGTACCGGATCCGCTCACTATGTGGCCAGGATCGCCAAGGAGCAGGTCCGCGCGCTGACCATCGGCGTCGTGACCATGCCTTTCAAGGCCGAGGGTACCATCCGCATGGAGAACGCCCTGGACGGTCTGAACAAGATGAGGCTCATCTGCGACACCACCATCGTCATACCGAACGACAAGCTTCTGGAGCTGGTGCCCAAGCTGCCGGTCGACGCAGCCTTCAAAGTGGCCGACGAGGTGCTCATGCAGACCATAAAGGGTCTGACCGAGATCATCACCAAGCCCGGCCTGGTCAACCTGGACTACGCCGACATCATGACCGTAATGAACGAGGGCGGCGTGGCCTTCGTCGGAATAGGCGAGGGCAACAGCGACGAGGACGACCGCGTCAAGTCCGCGGTGCACGAGGCGCTGACGTCCCCGATGCTGGGCGAGATCGAGCTGAAGGAGGCCAAGGGCGCTCTTATCCGCGTCGTGGGCGGTCCGGACATGACCGTTGGCGAAGCTCAGAGGGTAGCCGAGATAGTCACCAACAGCGTCTCCCCCCGCGCTCGCATAATATGGGGATGCTCCATCGACCCCGAGCTGGAAGGCATAGTCAAGGTCCTGCTCATCATCACCGGCGCCAAGTCCAAGTACATCATGGGCAGCCGCGGCGCACCGGTCGGAATGCAGAGCCAGAGTCAGGGCTACCAGCAGCAGCCCCAGTACCAACAACAGCAGTACCAGCAGCAGAGGCCGCGCAACCGGGACGACGACATAGACTTCGTACGCTGATGCGGAGGGGGTCAACGAGGGCTGCGCCGATCGACCCGGTCACCGTCCACTGAATGTCGCCGGTGACCTCTAAAAGTCAAAAGCGGCGTCGCCGAAGCTGATCGCCGGGCAAGGCTCGAAGCAATCCCCGCAATGGATGCATCGAGTCGCCTCAACGCGAACCTTCCCCTGCATCAGCACAAGTGCACCCTCTTTGCATCTGGCGATACACACTCCGCACCCGACGCATTCCTCGGCCTTAACCACCGCACGGCGAACCTTTTCCACATCTCTTTTTATTTTTTCTTGGTCCGCACCCTTGGCGGTCAGGGCGCCCTCTTTGAATACCGTGACGTTGCCGACCGAGCACCATTCTTCGCCGGGACTTAGGCTGACCTCGCCGACCATGTTGAGCACGCTGCTCACCTGTTCCATGTCCAGATCGCGCGAGAAAGCGCCTTCGATGCTGAATCCCAGCGTGCAGGGCGAGAATCCGTCCTGCATCTTCAGGCGCAGATTGCCCTCGCCGGTCCGCGGCACTTCCTTTCGCACCAGCTCGAAACCGGGGATGTTGCGCTTCAGTTCTTCCATTACCGACGGCGGCACCCTCTTCCAGCGCCATAGGCCGTGCTCCACCCATTCCGGGCCGAGCCCCTTCTTCTCCGCGTACGCTCTCAGGAACGCATCCCAACGTTCGTAAGTGGGACTTGATTTGGCCACATCCAGATCGCCCATGTCGGAGGCCGGGCAGAGGAAGCAACCGATGCGGTCCAGCCCGTTCTCGTACCAGGGGTTGTAGCTGACGCCGCTCTTGAAGGTGTACAGCCAGACGTGCAACGATGTCCAATCCTGAATGGGCGAGGCCCCGATCTGTCCGGGCGTCCATGGGTTGCGCCATACGCGCGGTTTCGCCGAGCGCTGCTCGGATTCGTAACGCCTCTGTCCGATGAAGGAGAGCACCCCGTTCGGATAGTGCTCCACGATGGCCTTGACGGTCGGACCGAGCTTGTTGGTCTTGCAGCACCAGCGGTAATCCTTTCCCGGCGGCCCGAAGTATTCTAGGTTTCCGAAGAAGGCGTCCTCCTCGGCCTTGCCGAGCACCAGGTCCAGCTTCAGTTCGTCCCTCAGTCTATGAACGTAATCCACCGTCTCCGGGAACTCCAGGCCGGTGTTGATGAAGAAGACCGGCAGGTTCAGCCCGGCCTCTCTTGTCAACAGCAACGTTGCCAGGGAATCCTTTCCTCCGGAGAAGGAGACCACCTGCGGAATGTCCGCGTGCTCCTCGGCCAGCTTCAGTATGAACTCCACGCCCTCCCGGACGCGCCTCTCCATGACCCTGGCGTTCGCCGCAATGGCGATGTTCCAGTCCGCCTTCGGCCTTTCCGCCGGAGGAACGCTCCTCTCGGCCCAGCGGACCTTTACCGCCGCCCCCCGCTCAGCGTTTCGCATCTCCTCCGAGGGCATGCGCGCGACGCCGGTGGCAAGGGCGTTACCTTCCGGGTCCAGGACGATCACTTCCTCGCCCTTCTGGAACTCTCCGACGATCTTGTTGACGCCGGGCGCCATGAGGCTCTGGTTACCCAGGATCGGCTCGACCGCCCCCTGGTCGGCCCACACCAGGTTCTTGCTGGCCTTGCGAACGATCTTCGCCGCCGCCTTCACCCTGGGCAAGGCCCTCCATCCTATGCCGAGGTCGTAACGCATGGAGATGACGACCTCTCCGTCAGCGATGACCTCGTCCATGCGGTCCAGGGCAGGTACTTTATTGAACAGGTAAATGGAACCGTCCGGCAGAAGAGCTTCACCCGAGCCTTCGCCGAACTGCCTATCGACGTGCTTTCGCACAAAGTCGATGTCGTGCTGGAAGGCCGGCCTGGCATCACCTGGAGGGGTCATTTCCACATGGCGGGTGTCGTTCCCGCAGCGGGCGCACTTGACGTCCTCCAGCACCGGTACGTTGCACTGATCGCACCACCGAAGGTGCATCTTACCAAGCCGGACCTCGGCCATGCCTTCGGCTAGTGCAGGAACCCCTATAAAAGGTATGTTCCACCGGGAACGGGGTCTAAATGTCAATCCTGGCACAGCGTTCCGGCAAAGCATCGGAGAATCGAAGACTAATATAGCAGTAATTTCATCATCCCGGCTGATACCATGAAAGCCACCGCGCGCACGATGGGTATCAGCTATGCGATCCGGGAGATGCTGCTTCCTGCAAGAGAGCTGGAGAAGCAGGGTCATAAGATCACCAAGCTGCATATCGGGGACCCCAACAAGTTCGACTTCGAAACGCCGAAACATGTAAGGGACGCCCTCTGTGCCGCCGTGGAGAAGTGCGACAACGGCTATGAGGAGTCGGAAGGCAACGCCGAGCTCAGAAGGGCCATCATCGAGAAGGAAAAGAAGAAGAACGGGATCGACCTGGACCTGAAGGACATGGTAGTGACCTCCGGGGTGACCGAGGCGCTGCAGATGATATGTGCCGCCACCATCGACCCGGGCGACGAGGCGCTGGTCCCCGGTCCGAGCTACGTCTCCTACCTGGAGTTCCCCAAGTTCTTCGGAGGCAAGGCCGTCACCTACCGCACCATAGAGGAAGAGGGCTGGCAGCCGGACATCGATGACCTGAGGAAGAAGATCACCCCGCACACCAAGTTCATTGCCGTCATCAACCCGAACAATCCCACCGGGGCCGTCTACAGCGAGAAGAGGCTGAAGGAGATCGCCGACCTTGCCGGGGAATACGGGCTCTTCCTCATCTCGGACGAGATATACGACCTGATGACCTTCGAGGGGGAGCACCATTCCCCCGCGTCATTGGCCAAGGACGTGCCGACCATCCTGGTGAACGGGTTCTCCAAGGTGGACCTGCTTCCCGGCTGGAGGCTTGGATACGCCGCATTCCACGACACCACCGGTCAGTTGGACGAGATAGAGGAGGCGGTGCACAAGCAGGCCCGTCTGCGCCTTTGCGCCAACGCCCCCTGTCAGATGGCGGTCATCGAGGCGCTCAAGCACCCCAAGGACCACCTGGAAGGGATGCGGAGCAAGCTGAAGGCCCGGGGCGAGTTCGCTCATAAGCGAGTCAACGAGATCCCGGGGCTTAGCTGCGTGAAGCCGAACGCCGCTTTCTATATGTTCCCCAGGATCGAATCGGACCACTGGAAGACCGACAAGGACTTCGTGCTGGACATTCTGCACCAGTGCCATGTGCTACTGGTCCCCGGCAGCGGTTTCTGTCCCATTTACGGCAAGGACCACTTCCGCATGGTGTTCCTGCCCAACGAGGAGATACTGGGAAACGCTCTGGACTCCATCGAGTCTTACATGAGGAAGGTGGCCTAGGCCGCCTCAGCCTCTTTCAATCCTTTTTAAGGAACAGCAACAGGCCTCCCACGATCACCGCTATCGGGACAGCTATCAGCCAGGTAGGGAACGGCAAATCTGCTTCAGTGTACGTCGATCGATAGCTGGCGATGTTCAGTACCGAATCGTTCAAGCCGTTCGACGATAGCCAGTACTGCATCGTGATCACCTCGTCACCGTCGCCGCAGCTAATGAGCCAGTAGGCCTCCCCCACATCGGAGAGATCCATCTTCCCTTTGACAGGTTCAAAGGATTCGTCCAAGGCCATCGTCGAATTGGAAAGTTTCCAATGGAGGTCGACGTACTCGCTCAGGTAGGGGATGACTATGGCGTTCCCGCAGACCATGGCGCCCTTCCCGTACATGCGATAGTTGTCGTGATCCCCCAACGATATCAGAGGCTCGCCCTCCTGTTCTTCAGCGTCGTAGACGAAAGAATCGGAGAGATACTCATTCCCGGTCCAGTAAACGAAGAACTTTCCTTCGAAGGGCAGCAGCTCCGCATCGCAGAGGTACTCCGGCACCGTCAAGCTCTCGATCATCTGGTGACTGTCGAGGTCCCAGGTGACGATGGTCGGGCTGGGTACCACTTCGGTCCCGTTATCGCCCGATACGATGGAATAGCCCGGCATTTTGTACAGCACGCCATCATCGATCAGGAGGTCGCACTGTGTGGCGTTCTCCAGTTCGGGGATCGCCCAGCCCTCTCCCAGCTCCATGGTCTCGAGGTCCAGCTCGAAGATCATCACCTGGTTGAGAACGGGGCTCTCGTTAGAGGTTCCCCGGTATCCTATCAGGTATATCTCGCCCTCTCCTTGCAGGAACATGTATAGCACGGTGTTGTCATCGAGGTTCTCCAAACCGTTAATGGAGCGGTTCTCGACGTTTCCGGCTCTCAGGTCGAGACGACCCACGCTGTAGTTATGGGTGACATTTTGGTCGACGATGTCCTGGTCGTCCAGGAACAGATAGACCGAATCGCCCACCTTGGCCGGGAACCCTTTCTGCCAGTTCACCCAATAAGGGTCCAATCCGATGAACTCCTTCTCCTTCTCCATCTCCAGGCTGGCATCGCTCTGAAAGAGGAAGTACATCGATGATATCGCCACCAACAGCACCACGCCCAAGGTCAATATCGTTAAAGCAAATTTGTTCAGATCCCCCACCGGTGAAGCATTTTTTGGGGTGGGCTTAATAGTTTTGTTGAAAATATACGAAACGAAAAGGTTTCAGTAAAGGCGTTTCAGCATCTTGACGCAGGCTTCCATGGCGTTCTTGGCGTTCTCGATGCGGTCCTCGGCCTGAAGTCTGGTCATGCCGGGTCCGGTTATTCCCAAGGCCACCGGCTTCGTGAACTCCAGGGACAGGTCGGTGATCTTCCTGGCGGCGTTCTGGATGACGATCTGGTCGTGCTCCGTCTCACCCTCGATCACGCAGCCCAGGGTGACCACTCCGTCCACACTGTTATCCTTCAGCATGATCTTCACCGCCAGCGGTATGTCGAACACGCCGGGGACGTTCACCACCTTGACCACGTTAGCTCCCAGGAACTCGGCGTGCGATTTCGCCCTTTCCAGCATCATGCTGGTTATGTCGTAGTTGAACTCCGAGACCACTATTCCGATGTTGTATCTTGTCATTTTCATCTCTCCCTGACCGGGCCAACGTCCTCGTAGCCCTGCCTAAGTCCCCGGCCGGCGTTCTTGATCAGCCGCTCGGGCTTGAATATCATGTCGTAGGCGTTCCGGGCGTGCTCCCTCGTCCTCTGCTCCATGAGCCAGGCTAGCTTGCTCTCGTCCGCCTCGTCCTCGTGCACGAAGACCTCTATGATGTGCTTGTTCGTCGCCAGCTGGGCGGCGATTATGCCGGTGGACGCCTCATGCGCGCACATCTTGTCGGTGGGCTTGGAGCCGGGCATTCCCAATGCCATGACGATATCGCACCCCTCATCCAGAAGTATCTTGGCCGCCACTGGCAGGTCCTTGATCCCCGGGACGGTGCGCCGTATCATCTTGTAACCGGTACCGTATTTCTTCAGCTCGTCGATGGCCGCGGCGCCCATGTCCGTTCTGGCGAACGTCGTGTCCACGATCCCGATGGTCTTCATCAGTCCTCCTTGACCTTCGATTGGTTGCTCGAGTACCATTCGATGATCTTGCCGATGATCTTGCGCGTTCCATTGAGGTCCTCGCCGTGCTTGGACATCCGAACGACTCGGACCTTCATCCCCCTTCTCAGCAGGGTCCTCTCGATCTCCCGTTCATCAAAATCCTGGTCGTAGCCTAGGGCGATTATGTCCGGACGGATCCGTTCCACGACCCCGAACATGTCCCCGTCGCTTCCCAGGAATGCCTGGTCGACCATCCTTAGAGCGGATATCAGCTCCAGCCGCATGTTCTCCGGGGTTATCGGTTCGTGCTTTCTCCTCCGCACGGTGGCGTCCGTCGCCACCACCACGACCAGCTCGTCCCCCTGGTCACGGGCCTCCTGCAGATACCGCAGGTGGCCTGGATGCAGGATATCGAACACGCCGCTGGCCATCACCCTGGTCATTTCAGGTTACCGTTCCTCTTCCAGAATTCTATGATGTCCTTTCCTTCCAGGAAACAAAGGTCGAAACGGTCCGCGTACCTTTTAGCCTTTTCTTTGCTCAGCGCGTTGCCGTCGTCGCCCATCATCTCGCAGATGGTCGCCGAAGGCGTAACCCCGGCCATGACCATCATGGCCGTGGCCAGTTCAGTGTGCCCCTTCCGCTTGCTGAGCAGCTGCGGCGTGGAGTTGAGGAGGTGGATGTGCCCCGGGGCCCGGAAGGCTTTGCCGAACGCCGTCCTGGCCTCCTCGGCGCTCATGGCATAGGAGTCCTTGGCCAGCTTGGCGAACTCAAAGACGGTCAGCGCGCGGTCGTTGTCGGTGATGCCGGTGAACGTCCGGCGGTGGTTGATGGTTATGGAAAAGGCCGACTTGGTGTCGTACGGGATATCATTAGGCGCCAGCTTCTGCAAGACCGGGTGGCGGTCGTGGTTGCACTCCAGCACGTCGGCCAGGAACGGCAGGTCAAGCTTCTGGCACATGTCGTGGTGGGCGGTGGTACATATCAGCCCTCCGGCGTTCTTGCGCATCTCCCGGATGGAGGCCGGGGTTACGAACTGAGAGGCGACGGTCATGTCCGTCTCCCGCTCCCGGTCGTCGGAATCGAAGATCAGGACCATCTTTCCCTTGCGTATGTCCTGCAACGCTCTCTCGATCAACTCGTCGCTCATGATGGCCACTCCAACACGGAGGTGATAGTATATTTCTTGCGTTACTACAACTCAAATGGTAATAGGACTAGGCCAGGTACGGGTCAATATAAAATATCCCGGGACGGTTACGGTTAACGATGGCAGAGCGACTGGACGACATCGTGGGCATGAGATCCATGGACCCCGCGGACCTGCTGGGTCAGCTTAACGCGTTCCCGGACCAATTGGAGTGGTCGAGCGGTGTCAATTTCCCGACGATCGAGGGCGGACGAAACGTGGTGATCTGCGGCATAGGCGGTTCAGCCATCGCCGGTGACGTCCTGGTCGACCTGCTGGCTCCGGTGATATCAGTACCATTGGTCGTGTCTCGAGACGTGATGCTGCCGGGTTTCGCCGGAAAGGACACCTTGGCCATCGTGGTCAGCTACTCCGGCAACACCGCGGAGAGCTTGGACCAGTACGAAGATGCCATGCGCCGGGGATGCCGCATCGCGGCGATCACATCCGGCGGCAAGCTGGAGGAACAGGCCGTCGCCAACTCTCAGCCTTTGATCAAGCTCCCGGCGGGAAACCAGCCCCGGGCTTCCATGGGCTACCTGCTTGGATCGCTGGCGCTGGTGATCCAGAGGGCCGGGTTCGGAAAGGTGCACGATGAGCTACTGGCCGCCGCGCCCGCGTTGCGCTCCTATCTGGACACTTTGTCCCCGGGAGTACCCTCCTCGACCAACCAGGCCAAGCGGCTGGCCAAGGCCATGGGTGGCAGCGTCCCGGCCATATACGCGCCGCGCTCGGTCCGTTCCGTAGCGATGCGCTGGCAGGGCCAGTTCAACGAGAACGCCAAGATGGTGGCCTTCTGCGGGGAGATCCCGGAAATGGACCACAACCAGCTCGTGGGATGGCTGGAAGGCGGCAATGGCTGCCACTGCCGCCCGGTGATGCTCATGCCCGCAGAGCTGATGCCGACGGTCAGGCGCATGGCCGAGGTCACCCTGCAGATGCTGAACGAGCGCGGCCTTGACCCGGTGTTCGTGACCTTGCCCGGCAACGACCTCTTGAGCAACGTGCTGCAAGGAATAGCCCTCGGGGACATGGCCAGCTATTACACGGCCATCCTGAAGGGCGTCGATCCCGCTCCGGTGACGCCCATAAAAGAGTTCAAGGCGCGCATCAGCCATTAGTTTTTGCTGAGCGCAAGGCTTCCTCTATCCGGTCCAGCTCTCCCTCGGGGTTACGGAACCACTCCACGCTCCAGGTCCGGTGCAGCTTCCATCCCAGCCTTCTGAGCTGTCCCTGCCTGGTGCGGTCACGGTCCCGCACGGTGAGGCCGGAGATGTAGTGCGGTCCGTCGCATTCTATGCCCAGCAGGAACTTGCCCTCCTCGTCCGGGTCCTCGATGGCCAGGTCAACACGGTAATCCGACGTCCCGACGTTCATCCGCACCTTGTGCCCCCGGCCCTGCAGCGCCTTGCACAGGTGCTCCTCGAACGGCGTCACGTCCTCCTTCTTGCCGGGCGAAACAGGCAGGGCCTTACGGTCGCCCCCGGACTCCGCGAACGCCAGATACTGCTTGATCAGCGCCGTTCCCTTGCTCCTCGACCCGGATAGATCGATGTCCTCCGACCGTATCGAGGAGACGATGTCCAGGGATAGCTTCGCCCGAGTTATCGCCACGTTCAGACGGCGCTCGCCGCCGTCCCGGTTCAGCGGTCCGAAGTTCAGGGCGAACCTACCGTTCTCGTCCTTCCCGTAACCGACGCTGAGTATGATGCGGTCCCGTTCGTGCCCCTGCACGTTCTCCAGATTGTACAGCAGGAACGGTTCCCCTTCCTCGGACGACAGCACGGCGTCCAGTTCTCGATCGTCCTTGCGCATCTCGTTCAGAGCCGAATCGATGGCCTCCTGCTGCGCCTCGGAGAAGGCGATGACGCCCAGGCTCTTCCCGTCCTTCTTGGCGTAGTGGTCCCGGACCATCTTCGCCACCGCCTCGGCCTCAACGCGGTTCGTCCGTGACCGTCCGCGATCGAACACTCCGCTCGGAACGTACACATGATGTAGCCCGAACCCCTCCCGTCCGAATACGGAGCTGGGGAAGGTGTTCAGCTTCCCGCCGTAGAACTGGTGATTGGAGAAGGCAATGAGCGACTCGTCCTTGGACCGGTAGTGCCACATGAGCATGCGGCGGGGCATGCCGCATGTTTCGCACTCGTCAAGAATGCTCTCCAGGTCCTGCTCCTCGTCCTCCTCGTCCGCGGCGAGGGCGAAGAAGGAGGTGGGGGGCATCTGCTTGCTGTCCCCTACGACTATGACCTGGTGCCCGCGGGCTATCGATCCTATCGCGTCCTCCGGGCATATCTGCGAGGCCTCGTCGAATATCACAGTGTCGAACCTGGTCCGCTCCCGGTCCAGGAACTGTGCTACCGAGAGGGGGCTCATGAGCATGCACGGTTTGACCAGGCCGATAAGTTCCCAGCACTCGCTCAGCATGGCACGCATGGCCTTGCGCTGCCTCTTCAATTTCGCAAGCCTGGCGATCTCCGTCTCCTGCTTCAGAAGCACGTTGCGATCGGCTCCCTCCCTCCTCCTGCGAAGGTTCTCATCCACCCGGGCCTGCACCCGGTGACGTCCTCTCTCCACGTGCAGCCTGTCCAGCTCGTTGAAGCGGTCCACCAGCCCTATCTGATGGTCCCGTCGGAATCGGCTGAGCACCGGATCGGACGCTAGAGCTTCCTCGGTCCACAGCCGCCGGAACCTTCTCTGGAACGCCTTCACCATTCCATCGGACGGAACGTCCTTTTCTCGCAGCTCGCGGATCAGATCTTCCAGGCCGAGGGCCCTCATGCCATCCAGCAAGGAGGCCAGGTCCAGCCATTCCTGATATCTGTAACGGGAAACCCAGGCCTTGTCGGTCCACTGCTCGATGTCCTTGAGGAGCGCGTCCCGCAGCGGCCTTCCGTTCGAACGGTGGTCCTGGGAGAAGCGGCTGGCAAAGACTTTCAGGGCGGAATCGAACCGTCCCAGGTACATCTCCAGGTCCACCGCGCCATCCTGGACGTGCTGCGGCACACCATCCGATGTTAGATCGTCCATCACCTTGCCGTTCAAGAACAGGGCGTGGGTCGAACGGAACTTCCTGGTCCAGTTGATCCTATCCAGAAGCGAGCGCAGCTCCTCCCCGTCCCCGGTGAAAGCGCCCCGGTGGGCGGTCATGAGGCCGTCCCTCTTGACCTTCCAGTTGGCCAGTGAGGACTGGTAATCGTCCACCGCCCGGACCATGAACTTGGCCTCATCGTAGCCGAGCTGCCGACCGGATATGGCACGCAGGATCTTCATGTCCCGGCGGAAACCCCCGTTCAGGAAGCGCAGCGATCCGGCGTACTGCACCTCGAAGCGGTAACGGAACGTCTTCCCGTCCAGGTCAAGGATGTCCCGGGAGCCCATTCCCAGCAATCCATTCTCCTTCATCGACAGGTCCTGGAAGGCCGCCAGGCCGTCGTCGGTCATGGCCCCCAGGGAATCAAGGTCCATCTCCAGCCATTCCCTGCGGACCACTGGTCGCTCCGCCATGTCCCTGTAGAGCTGCCTCAGCCGCCTAACGTCCGGAAGGGACTCCATGGTTGGAAGTTCCAGAGCTGAGGTCCAGGACGGGATCACCGCCCAAAGCTTCTGGCGGGCCTCTATCAATGCGGACAGCTCCTCCTGTACCTTGGACTGCAGCCGGTCGCTCCACTCGGTGACCAGCGCCCCGGACCAAGGGTGGGCTGGATCGCGGAAGGCCGAGGTCATCTGCGACAGCCTCAAGACCATCCCTTCCATCCGTCCCAGGCGGTCCTCGTCCACTTCCAGCACTGCGGACAGCTTGAAATTGATATCCTTGGCGTCGCTGAGCGCGGCGTATTGACCTATCATCCGATAAACATCAGTGCCAAGTCGCCCGCGGGGAGCGTGCACGCCCTTCGCGTAATCGTTAAGCTCCTGTCGGACGGCGGCGAGGTCCCGAACATCGGCCACCGTGCCCTGGGTCCGGCCTTGGTTCTCCAGGCTGGCCGCTATCTCCTTGATTATGTCGGCCCGGTTCTTCTTGGGGTCGTGCAGCTCCAGGCAGCGGTCGCCAAGCCCGCACTTCTCCAGATTTCCCTGCACCACGTCCAGGGCGGCCATCTTCTGCGAGACGAACAGCACGCGTTTACCGTCGGCCATGAGCTCGGCGATCATATTGGTGATGGTCTGGCTCTTGCCTGTTCCAGGCGGCCCCTGCAGGACGAAGCTGACTCCGGCCAGGGCGGCCTGCACCGCCTCCTGCTGGCTGGAATCGGCGTCCAGCACCTGGAACGAGTCCTCCGGTCTCAGCTTGGCATCGTACTCCTGCGGTCTCGGCATACCGGAAGGCTCGGGGGGAAGCGCCGCCGGGTCCCCGGCCAACGCTCGGATCACCGGCTGCGATGTCAGGGAGAGAAGCCCCTGGTCCAGGTCGGAGTACATCAGCAATTTGGAGAAGTGGAAAAGGGCGAGATGACAGGAGGCGTTGACCTGCCAGCCGGAGCTGGGCGGGACCGCCTTCCGGATCTCTTCGAACGCCGTCGGCAGATCGAAGCCGTTGTCCAGATCGAACTCCGGCAGCTTGAGGCGATAATCGAGCTCCAGCCTTTTTCGAAGGGTAGGGTTGAACACCGCATCCTCGTCCAGGGGCTGCAGCCGGTAAGGGGAGAACGAGTTCTGCCTCTCCAGCGCTACTGGCACCAGGAACAGAGGCGATTCGTTTAGGTCCTCGCAACCCGCTTCCTTCCAGAGCAGCGAGCCGACCGCCACGTAAAGTATGTTCACCCCGTGGTCGCTGCGATAGGTGCGGGACTTGGAGCGCAGATTGTAAAGCACGCGGTCCACTTGCTGCTCGGGGACCTGGGCGCTCACGAGCATCCTTCCGGTCCCCATCTCCTCCTGCCCCTGGGATTCGGAGAGCACGGTGTACTGCCGCCCCTGGTCCAGCTCCCTATACAAGGTGGCGGCGTCCGGCAGGGCGACGGTAAGCACGGAGGCCTTGTGCTTGCGGAACCTGACGAGCGGGTTTCTGTTCGATACGTCCAGCAGTTTGCCCTTCCATGCCTCGGCCTTCCTGGAAACCAACTGCTCCGCGTCGTTCATCTCCATCCCAGCAAGTCAGGGGTTGCCAGTTATTAAATGATTTTACGTTCGTATTTTTTTCGTAAAAAACGTCTAGGCCAACCTATTTAATCCCCCCTTTTAATGGGGTTGCAAGTGACCTTATGAAAGAGGACGCCTACTGGATCCGGGACCAGGTGCAGAAGCACAACAAGTGGTTCGAGGAATCGATCCCCATGATCGCCTCCGAGAACCTTATGAGCCCATTGGCCAAGGAAATGATGATATCTGACTTCCACGACCGCTACGCCGAGGGACTTCCCGGCAAGCGCTATTACAACGGCAACATCTACGTGGACCAGGTCGAGATAAAATGCCTCGAGCTGGCCCAGCGCATATTCAAGTGCCAGTTCGCCGACGTCCGCCCGATCTCGGGAACGGTCGCCAACATGGCGGCGCTCATGGCCCTGATACAGCCTGGCGAGACCATGACCTGCACCTCGCTCGACCACGGCGCGCACATATCCACCGCCAAGTTCGGCGCCGTAGGTTTCAGGGGCGTCAACACCGCCACCTACCCGTTCGACACCCACGACATGGTGATCGACGTGGACGGAGCGGCCAAGCTCATCCGTGAGGTCAAGCCGAAGGTCGTTCAGTTCGGCCTTTCCGTTTTCCTGTTCCCCGCTCCGATAAAGGAGCTGAAGGATGTGGCGGCCGAGGTCAACGCTCCGATATGGTACGACGGCGCGCACGTTCTCGGTCTTATCGCTGGCGGCAAGTTCCAGGACCCCCTGCACGAGGGCGCCAACGTTCTGACCGCATCCACGCACAAGACCTTCCCCGGCCCGAACCACGGCTTGGTCCTCGGGCACGACCTGTCCGAAGAATTAAGCAAGAAGCTGAACTCGGCCGTGTTCCCTGGCGTTACGTCCAGCCATCACCTGCACGCCATGGCCGCTCTGGCCGTGACGATGGCCGAGTGGGAGATATACGGCGAGAAGTACGCCGCCCAGGTCTGCAAGAACGCCAAGGCCCTCGGTCAGGCGCTGCATGAGCTGGGCATCGAGGTGCTCTGCTCCCACAAGGGCTTCACCGAGAGCCACACCATCGCCGTCAACGTCGCTCCCTACGGAGGCGGCGCCGAGGCGGCCAACCTCATGGAGAAGGCCAACATGATCGCCAACAAGAACATGCTCCCCGGCGACAAGTCCTCCGTGAAGCCTTCCGGTATACGCCTGGGATCTCAGGAGATGACCCGGGTGGGCATGAAGGAGAGCGAGATGAAGGAAGTGGCCGCTCTGATCCACCGCGTGGTGGTAAAGAAGGAATCGCCCGACCTGGTCAAGAAGGACGTCATCGCCCTCAAGCGCAACTTCACCAAGGTGCGCTACTGCCTGCATGAGGGTGAGGAAGGGTACGCCTACCACAAGCTGGTCTGAGCGCCCCAAACCCCTTCAAAATCCCTTTCTCATCTTTTCCAGCATCTCGCAGGCCATGCACCGTTCGTTCAGGGTCGGCTCACCGCAGGCGCACTCTCTCAGCGTGGCTTGCGGGAAGCCGTCCTTCATCAGCGGACGTAGGCGATCATAGGAGCCAAGAATGGAATGCCTGGTACCCGGATGCTTGTATTCCATATCGTCCACGATCCTGCGGTATTCGTTGCGCAGGGCGTGCACCGCGTACGGGCATTCCGCGTCGGAAAAAGGAAGATCGGAAAGCATGGCGTACAGGAACGTCTCCTTCTCCGGTATAGTGCGAAGCGGCTGGACCCGTGGCACCAGGCCCGGCTGCAATCGTTCATGGGGTCCCAGGCGCGCCAGGCGCTCCACGTCGCCCCGCATGAAGTTCATCAGTATCGACTGGGCCATGTCGTCCAGGTTATGGCCTAGTGCCAGATGGTCGACGCCCAGCTCCTTGGCCTTAAGGTTCAAGCAGCGTCGGCGGAAGACGCCGCAATAAGTGCACGCCTCTTTCTCGTCCGTCCAGCGGACCATGCCGTCCAGGTCCAAGCCTGCAACATCATCAAAGGTCACGATCACGTGCTCGACGTCAAGTGAATCACACAACTCTCGTACCTTCGGGACCGTCCGCGCCCGGTATCCATTCACACCCTCGTCGACGGTTATGGCGGTCAAGCGCACGTTCTTCCGGCAGCCGAGTATCTTGTGCAAAAGGAACAGCGCCGTCTGGCTGTCCTTGCCGCCCGATGCGCCGATGGCGATGTGCGCCTCACCCTCCAGCTTGAGCTGCGAGCGCACCTCCTTCTTTACCCTCCTCTCCACATACTCGAGAAGGTGCGAACGGCAGAGGTGCGATCCGTTGTACCGCACGTACGTCACGGCCGGGGCGGAGCACTTGGAGCAGCGCATCGCTCAGTCCACGCCGGGCGGGGTAATAAATGTTAGGCCGCAAATTCGGCGGTCCCCAGGAAACCTTTTAACTACGATACATCTTTGAAGTGGACGGAGACCATGCAGGAGATTTGGACCGAGAAGTACCGTCCGCATAAGCTGTCGGACGTGGTTGGCCAGAAGGACATAGTGGAGAGGCTCTCCTCTTACGTTCGGTCCGGAAACCTGCCGCACCTGATGTTCGCTGGTCCGGCCGGCACCGGCAAGACCACTTCTGCTTTGGCAATGGCCAGGGAGATGTACGGGGAGACCTGGCGGAACAACTTCATCGAGCTGAACGCTTCTGACGAGAGGGGCATAGACGTGGTACGCGGGAAGATCAAGGAGTTCGCCCGCACCGCTCCCATCGGCGGAGCGGATTTCAAGATCATTTTCCTGGACGAGGCCGACGCTCTCACCCAGGACGCCCAGGCAGCGTTGCGTAGGACCATGGAAAGGTTCAGCCGCAACTGCCGGTTCGTGCTCTCCTGCAATTATTCGTCCAAGATCATCGAGCCCATCCAGTCCCGCTGCGCCATCTTCCGTTTCCGTCCGGTCAAGGCCGAGGACATCAAGCACCACCTACAGGTCGTCGCCAAGAAGGAGAGCGTGAAGATAGACGACGAAGCGTTAGACGCCATCGTCCATGTGGGCGAGGGGGACATGCGCAAATCGATCAACTCCCTTCAGGTCGCCGCCACCATCGGCAAGGATGTCACCATCGACGTGGTCTACCAGGCAACTGGCAACGCCAGGCCGGACGAGGTGGTGGATATGGTGAACACCGCGCTGGCCGGGGACTTCTCCGGAGCCCGGGCGAAACTTGACGAGATGATCATCACCTACGGACTGAGCGGAGAGGACATCATAAAGCAGATCCACCGCTCCTTCTACGATCTGGACATCCCGGACCGGGAGAAGATCCGTTTAATCGACAGGACGGGCGAGATCGAGTTCCGCATCGTCGAGGGAAGCAACGAGCGCATACAGCTAGAGGCGCTCCTGGCCTACCTGGCGCTGGTCGAGAAGGACTGAGCATTGCCAACCTATTTATATCGGCTTCTTATTTCAAGGCCGGAGGAGTCAAATGGCACGTTTCAAGGAAGCTGACGATAGGCTGCTGAACAAGAAGATCTGTCTCAGCTGCTATGCCCGTAACGCCGTCAAGGCCACCAGGTGCCGCAAGTGCGGATACACCTCGCTGCGCCTGAAGGCCAAAGAGAGCCGCAAGGCTTAAACCACAATCACAAACCTTTTCTTCACTATCATTATCCCCAGATTAATTCCAGGGGATAGGATTTTTAATCACCTGAGCATATGACCCAACGTCCGTAGAGTTGGGGGAATTCTGATCAAGAAGATTTTGGTCGTGGACGACAACGCCGCAATACTGGAGATCGTCTCTGAACTGATCTCTGCCGCGGGTTACCAGCCCATGACCGCCACCGGGGGCCGGGAGGGCCTGAGCAAGATACAGGCGGAACGTCCGGACCTCGTTCTTCTGGACATCAACATGCCGGACATGGACGGCTGGTCCGTGCTCCGCACCCTCAAGGAGAAGGGGCTGGCCGAGAACACCAAGATCATGATGCTCACCGCCACCACCGAGATCGGCACTGATATTTTCGGATTGCAGGACGTGGTGTCCGGTTACATTCGCAAGCCGTTCAACAACGACGAGCTCGCTGTTCGTTTGCGTGAGATGCTAGGCGATCAGCCGCAGGTCAAAGAGGAGCCGAAAACGGATAAGGACCGTAAGGGTCTGCGCTCCCTGCTGCGCAAGAAGGAGGAGGAGAGCGGCATGGAGGTGGCCCGTAACAGCGCCAAGGTTTACGAGCTGCGGCGCGGCTTCAGCTATCTGGTCAAGGAAACGAAACCGAACAAGTCCTTCGAGATTTTCGTTGACCAGGTCACCCATAACATCCAGGGGCTGTGCGTCACCCGCCAGCATCCCACGATCATACGCAAGGAGTGGGGATTGGAGAAGACCCCGATAATCTGGCTGAGCAACCAGCTCGGCAAGGTTTACGTAAATCCTTCCAACATCGGCATTTTGAGCGATACCATCATCCGCTTCGTGGAGAAGAGCGGTGACGGGGTCATACTCATCGACGGCATCGAGTTCCTGATCGTGAACAACGATTTCGACAAGGTGCTGAGAATGGTCCACCACGTGACCGAGGCGGTGATGGAGAACCGCTGCCGGCTCATCGTGTCCGTAGATCCACGCACGCTGGAGACCAGGGAGCTGGCGCTGCTGGAGCGCAACATGGAGATCATAGAGGCCGAAGAGGCCAAGCGTCAATGACGTTCGGAGCTTGAGACAATGTCAGAACTAACCATTACCAGGGTTTGGAGCAGAGAGGTATTGGATTCCCGGGGCAATCCCACCGTGGAAGCCCAGGTCGAAACCGACGCCGTGATCGTCACAGCCATCGCGCCTTCCGGGGCGTCCACTGGTACGTTCGAAGCGCTGGAGCTGAGGGACGGCGATGTCAGGTACGGCGGGAAAGGCGTTCAGAAGGCAGTGCGCAACGTCCGCGAGCTCATCTCCCCCAGGCTGAAGGGAATGGACGTCACCGACCTGAAGGCGGTGGACGCCGCAATGATCGAACTGGACGGCACGGAGAACATGAGCAAGCTCGGCGGGAACGCCACCACCGCCGTGTCTTACGCCGCGGCCAAGGCGGGTGCGATACTGAAGGGAGTGGAGCTCCACGAGCATCTTGGTTCTTCAAGCAAAGTGCTTCCCGTGCCATGCATGAACGTCATCAACGGCGGAAAGCACGCCGGTAGCAACCTCAAGATCCAGGAGTTCATGATAGTGCCCTGCGGTGTCCCTAACTTCACCGAGTCCCTTCGCGTCGGCGCGGAGGTATACCATTCCCTGAAACAGGTTCTGAAGAAGAGCATGGGGGCCATGTCCATAAACGTCGGGGACGAGGGCGGGTTCGCCCCAGCTTTCGACACCAGCCGTCAGGCCATGGACGTTCTGCTGAAGGCCATCGAAGCGGCCGGTTACGCCCCAGGCAAGGAGGTATACCTGGCAATGGACGCTGCGGCCAGTGAGTTCTACTTCAAAGGCGTCTACGAACTGGACGGAAAGAAGATGTCGTCCGGTGAGATCGTAGACTTCTATGTCTCCCTGAGCAAGGACTATCCGCTCATAAGCCTGGAGGACCCGGTGCACGAGGACGGCTTCGCGGACATGGCCGAGCTGACCGCCAAGCTCGGCGGGAAGTTGCAGCTGGTCGGAGACGACCTGTTCGTCACCAACCCCCAGAGGCTTCGCACCGGTATAGATGCCAAGGCCGGCAACGCCATGCTGCTCAAGGTCAACCAGATCGGAACGATCTCCGAAGCGATGCGCGCGGCGCAGATATGCTTCGACCACAACTACAACGTAATGGTCAGCCACCGTTCCGGCGAGTCAGAGGACACCACCATGGCCGATATCGCCGTGGCTTTGGAATGCGGGCAGATCAAGAGCGGGGCCCCGGCTCGCACGGAACGCACGGCCAAGTACAACCGGCTGCTGCGCATCGAGGAGAACCTGGGAAGCAAGGCCAAGTTCAAAGGTCGCGGGGCCTTCCTCTGAAGAAGGTTCATGCTTGCGCAACTCGATGACCTAAGGTTCAGGTGATTACATGGGCAAGTTCTTCTCCGCCGAGCACGATGATATCCACAAGGGTCTGACCACCGACGTTTACTTCCAGCGCACCGAGGCCATACTGAAGGCCAAGGGGCTTCTGGACACCGACACCCGCTCCGAGTTCACGGTCGCTACGCTTCCGGATGCCTGGCCGTGGGCGGTGCTCTGCGGCACCGAGGAGGTGGTCCGCATCCTGGAGGGCAGGAACGTCGATCTTTACGCTCTGCCGGAGGGAACCGTGTTCACCTCCCGTACCAAGAAGGGGATCAAGCTTCCGGTGGGGACCATAGACGGAGCGTACGGCGAGTATTGCTCGCTGGAGACGCCCGCTTTAGGTTTCATGTGCTACGCGAGCGGCGTGGCCACCATGTCCGCCCGCTGCAAGAAGGCGGCCGGCGGCCTTCCGGTGATATCGTTCGGCGTGAGGCGCATGCACCCGGCCATGGCCCCGGTGATCGACCGCTCCTCGTACATCGGAGGGTGCGACGGGGTGTCATCGCTCAAAGGCGCGGAGCTGGTCGGTCGTCCGGCCAGCGGTACGATGCCGCACGCCCTGGTAATCATGATGGGCGATCAGCGCGAGGCTTTCAAGGCCTACGGGGAGATCATAGATCCCACCGTGCCCCGGGTGGCCCTGACGGACACGTTCTTCGACGAGAAGATCGAGGCCCTGATGGCGGCCGAGGAGATGCCCGGGCTGCGCTCGGTGCGCCTCGATACCCCGGGATCCCGCCGGGGCAACATGACCGACATCGTCCGCGAGGTCCGCTGGGAGCTGGACCTGCATGGGTACAAGGACGTCGGGGTCTTCGTCTCCGGCGGTCTGGACGAATCGAAGGTCAAGGAGCTTGTGGCCGCCGGGGCGAACGGTTTCGGTGTCGGAACGTCGATAAGCAACGCCCCCACCATCGATTTCGCCATGGACATCGTGGAGAAGGGCGGGAAACCGATCGCCAAGCGCGGCAAGTTCGCCGGGCGCAAGTACGTGTTCCGCTGCCCCGAATGCCTGGAGTTCGAGGTCACCTTGGACCGGAACCATCCTCCAGTATGCTCCTGTGGAAAGGAGATGCGCTGGGCGGAGGTCAAGGTCATCGAGAAAGGGAGGCGTCTGGTGCCCGAGGAACCGGCGGAAGAGATCCGCCGCCGTGTCCTGAGGCAGCTGGACAAGATCGACCTCTGAGGTGCCGACATGCAAGAGGAGTTCATAACCGAGCTGGAGATGCTGCACGACTATCAGTTCAACATCAGTTTTGACGACGAAGGGCTGGCGGACGTACGCTCCGACGAGCCGGTCCCGGTCGGGAGCGGGGAATATCCCAACGCCACCCGCTACCTCTCGGCGGCCGTAGGCAACTGCCTGTGCGCCTCATTGGCCTTCTGTCTACGCAAGGCGCGGTCCGAGCCGATATCCATGAAGGCCCGCGTACGCACCGTGCTGGGCCGCACCGACAAGGGTCGGTTGAGGGTTCAGAGCATGCAGGTCACCATATTCCCGGAGGTGGACGACCCGGCGAAGCTGGAACGATGCCTTCCTCTGTTCCAGGACTTCTGCACGGTGAGCGCCGCGGTGCGCGAGGGCATCGACATCCAAGTGTCAGTGGAATTGCCAAAAAGTGAGCAAAGATAATCTAGCGGAAGGTCATTCCCACCACTCATGCTCGATGAAAAGGACCGGGCCATACTGAACGAGCTGGAGAAGGACTCCAGGCGCAGCACCAAGTCCATCGCCAAGGACCTCAACATACCCCGGGCCACCGTTCACGAGCGCATCCGCCGCATGATGGAGCGCGGCATAATCAAGGGGTTCACCGTGGTCCCGGACTTTGGCAAGCTGGGCGAGCCGGTCACCGCCTTCATTTTAGTATCTTTCCTGCCGAACAACAACCAGTCCCAGAGGGAGCTGGCCGACAAGATCAGCCGCTTGGACGGCGTGCACGAGGTGCACCTGATCTCCGGTGAGCACGACATCCTGCTCAAGGTTCGCGGGGAGTCCATGGAACGCATCGGCGATCTGGTCATCGACAAGATCCGGCAGATGGACGGGGTCGGGCGGACGCTCACCTGCACCTGCTTCGCCACGGTCAAGGACGAGTAGTGCGTTTATCGCAGAAATGAGGTCGATAACCTCATTTTTAGTCGATACCGACAACCGTTTTTATATGAAAAAACTTGGTTGTTCATTATCTTACTGGATAGCATAAAAAAGCGTAAAGGACGTTAAGGAAATCTTTAAAATATCTCAGCACCTTAGGCATTTCCGTTCAGAATATTGCGAGAGGGGTCACGTCTTCCGTCCAGTAACTTGTGGGCTGCTGGTAGAGGGGGCAGCATGCTCTGAATAGGAATGAGTTTATTGCTTAATGGTCAATTAGCGCAAGCTACGCTCAGGTCAGACGGTGAGGGGATGCGTCCTCACCTGGAGGTGCACCTTAGGGAAAGGACCCTAGTGCTGCCCTGTCTGTCCGGTGAGGAGCACGGTCATTGCTCCTCCCTGTTCGGCGATTGGCACGGCGCTACCGTGCTCTGCTCCTGCGGCTCTCTGGTGCGCCTCGATCAGGCGGCGGTGCATCGCCGACGCATGCTCGGCAAGCCCGTGGAGTGCCATCATTGCCGGAATAGGCGCGTGGCTATGGAGAAAGAAGAGCTGGACCTCGAGTTCTTCGATCGCGAGGGGGAGTAACCCCCGTCCGTCACCGGTGCTCGCAACGGACAAGTTTCTTATACCTCGCCCTGGATTGATTTTTTCCATCCTGAGGTTTGCATATGGACATGATCATCATCGCTGGATTCCTGGGCAGCGGGAAGACGACGCTTATATTGAACACCGTGGGCCAGATCACCGAACGCACCGGCAATAAGGTAGCTATGATCGTCAACGATTTCGGCAACATCGGGATCGACGGCAAGGTCATGGAGAAGTACGGTCTAAAGGTCCAGGAGCTTCCCCGCGGCTGCATCTGCTGCACGCTTGGTCCTAGCTTCCTGGACACCGTGCGTACCATTCACGACAAGTTCCAGCCGGACCTGGTGATCGTGGAGCCTTCCGGCATCGCTGACCCGGACGCCATACTGGCCACCATGGGGCATTACCAGGGAAGGCCGTTGGGGAAGATCACCACGGTCATACTGCTGGACGCGGTGCGCTTCCCCCTGCTGGTCCAGGCCATGAAGATCCCGATGACCAAACAGCTGCACGCCGCGGACATGGTGCTCCTAACCAAATCGGACGAGGTCGACGAATCTCGCCTCAGGGACATGGAGGCGTTCGTGAAGGGCGTCATCGGTGACAAGCCTGTAATTCCTGTTTCCAGCACCAGCGGGCATAATTTGGATGTATTCGTTGGCCGATTGGTGGGAGCATGATAACCGAGGACTTCGCGGCCTACGCCGCCCGGCTGCGGATCGGATTCTCATCATCCATTCCGGCGGACCAGTTGCAGGCCATGCTGGAATCCTTCATGAGCGGTCTGGCGATGGACTGCCTTGAGGCGGGGACCAGGCTCATCGGGCACATAAAATGCCTGGTGGAGACCGGTGACGAGATAATCGCCTGCAGCGTGACCGACCACGATGCCAGGGTTCGCTGCCGCGGCAAGTTCGATTCGTCCCGTTCTGAGGTGGACCTCATCGTCAACGTGCTCCAGTACGGTCTGAGGAAGAAGGACCTGGTGCGCATCGTGGCCGACTGCGGAAAACGGAGCTTCGTCTCACACGTTTCAATGTCCATCGAGGACCTGGAGATCGAGGAGAAGGAGCTTATTCAGCTGGGCTGACCTTCTTCTTGGTCGCGGGTTTCTTGGCGGCGGCCTTCTTCACCGTCTTCTTTACCGGCTCGCCAGTCTCCGAACCCTCGTCCTTCTTGGCGGCGGCCTTCTTCACGGTCTTTTTGACCGACTTCTTGACAGGCTCGCCGGTCTCCGTACCCTCTTCCTCCGCCTTCTTCGCCGCGGCCTTCTTGGTGGCCGTCTTCTTCACGGTCTTCTTAGCCGCTTTCTTGACGGTCTTCTTGGGCTCCTCGCCCTCCTTCTTGGCCTTGGACCTCTTGCTGGTCGGGCAATCCATGTTGGCGCAGAACTGCCATCCGCCCCGTCCCAGCACCTTCAGCGTGGGAGCTCCGCACTCCGGGCACTTCTCGCCCAGGAACTCCAGGGTGCCGAACTGCGGCAGCGGATAGGTGCGCTTGCACTCCGGATATCCGGAGCAGCCGATGAAGCGCTTTCCGGCCCGGGAGTAGAGGACTCTAAGATCCTTGCCGCATTCCGGGCAAACCCCGGCTGAGTCTTTTCCTTGGTTGGACTTGCAGTCCGGGTCGATGCACTGCAGCTTGACCGGCGATCCGCGGCGTATCACCTTGACGATCGGGAGTCCGCAAGCCTCGCACTTCTCCTCGGAAGGCTGGACCAGGGCGCCGCCTGGCTTGGGATAGGTCACGTCGCATTCCGGATATCCGGAACAGCCGATGAACTCGCTTCCCTTGCGGGAGCGAACGATACGCAGGTCCTTGCCGCACTTCGGACAGGTGCCGATGAACCGCTGCTCCTGCAGTGCGTTCCTTATCTCGTCGCCGATCTCCTGGCGCTGCTTGGTCATGACCTCAACGATGTCCAGGAGCATGGCCTGGGATTCTTGTACTACGTCCACCAGCGAGGACTCGCCGTTGGCGATGGAGTCCATGTCCTTTTCCAGCGTCGCGGTCATGCGGCTCTCGGTGACGATCTTGGCGTGCTTCTCTAGCGCGTTGACGACCGCTAGTCCAGCTAACGTGGGCACCAGATCGTTTCCGTTCACGTACTTCCGGTCATAAAGCTTCTGAATTATATCATGCCTGGTGGACTTTGTTCCAAGTCCCAGCTTCTCCATCTCCTGGAGCAGCGAACCCTGTGAGTAACGGGAAGGCGGCCTGGTCTCCTTCTTGTCGTTGCGCACTTCCTTGATATCGACGATGTCACCGGTCTTGAGCTCCGGCAGCAGGACCTCGCTGACCCTCCAGTACAGATAGTACTTGCGCCAGCCCGGGGAGAGCATGCGATAGCCTTCGGCACGGAACGGTTCACCGCCTAGCTCCAGGTCGCACCTGGCGGATTCGGACCTGGCGGACGGCGCCAGAGTGGCGAGGAAGCGCCTTACCACAAGTTCGTACAGCGTCCACTTGGCGCCCTTAAGCTCCTTCTTGGTGGCCGCCTCCGTCGGATAGATAGGCGGATGGTCGGTGGTCTCCACGCGGCCCCTGGACGGTCGGATATGCTCCTGCGACAACACTTCCGCGGCCTCTTTGCCCAGGTCGGACTTCTTTAGCTTCTCCAGGATGTTCTTCAGGCCCAGGGAGCGCGGGTAGACGGTGTTGTCCGTCCTCGGATAGGAAATGTAACCGGCGGTGTACAGGTCCTCGGCGATCTTCATGGCCAACGAAGGCGACAGTCCAAGCTTGTTGGCCTCGCTGAGCATGGTGGTGGTGTTGAACGGGGCGGGGGGATATTCGTCCTTCTCCTTGCGCTCCATTCCCATGACCTTGCCCTTGCCGCAATCGGCCCGCTTGCGCGCGGCGTCCGCCTTCGCCTCGTCCTTGAACGGGTTCGCCAGGTGGTCCCCGGAGAACTCCTGGTCCTTTTCCAGGCGGGCCACGACGGTCCAGTACGGCTCGGGAACGAACTCGGTGATCTCCTTGTGCCTTTCCACGATAAGCGTGAGGGTGGGGCTCTGCACCCTTCCCACGGAGAGGAAGTTGTTGCCCATCTGCCCGCTCGCCAACGAAATAAATCTGGTGAGTACGGCACCCCAGGCCAGGTCGATGACCTGTCTGGTCTCGGCCGATTCCGCCAACCGGTGGTCGGGGTCGGTCAGCTCCTTGAAGGCGCCTTCGATCTCATACTTGGTCAGAGCGCTGAAGCGCACCCTTCGAACGGACCGGGGCGGTTTCTCCAGAAGCGAGACGGTCTCCAGACCGATGAGCTCTCCTTCCCGGTCAAAGTCGGTAGCGATTATTACCTCATCGCACTCCGCGGAAATCTCGCTCAGCGTGTGCAATATATTGAGGGCGGTGACCCTCTTGGCCGGGTGGGCCTTGACCAGGTCCACCGGGTCGATCTTCGACCAGTCGTTGAACTCCGGGGGATAGTCCAGCTCGATGATGTGACCTCGCAGGCCTACCACGAAGAACTCGTCCCCGTCCCTCTCGAAATTGAATACCTGAACCCCGCGAACGCTCTTGCGTTTGGCAGTACCGTCAGAAAGGATGGTAGCCACACGCGCCGCGGCATTGGACTTCTCGGAGATGACCAGTCTCTTCATCAGGGGGCATCAAGAGTTAACATTTAAAAAGGTTATCTGCCCCTGCCGCGAACGTAGCGGCACATCAATGCTCGTGGATGTGCGTGCGCAACGCTTCCTCGCCCAGGCTAACGGGGGTGCGATGCAAGGTGCGGTGGGTGACGCCTTTTACGCTGCCTAGTTCGTCAGACAATTGTCTGACCTCTTTGACCGTACCGTTAACGATGAGCACTTCCAGGCACTGCTCGATGTCCAGGTGGACGTGGATCGAGGAGAGAATATGCTGATGGTGCTCGTGCTGTATCTCCATCAGGCGTTCCTTGACGCCTCCCTTGTGGTGGCTGTAGAACAGGGTGATGGTGCCGAATACCACGGCGTTCTCGTCCTCCTTGAGGATCTCCTTGGCCAGGGTGCTGCGGATAAGGTCCCTTATGGCCTCGGAACGGGTGATGTACCCTTTCCGGTCGATGAGCTTGTCGAAATCCTCCAAAAGGTCTGGTTCCAGAGAGACGCCTATCCTGGTGACGTTGTCCATATGCTCCCCTTGGTATTATCCTAATGATTAATAATGCTATTCAGCCATGCGAGAATGGATAGCAGGGAGCGGGCAATACTGAATCTTGACAAGAGCGTGGAGGAACTTCTAAGATCACTAACCGGCGGCCTTGAGCGTATATCAAAAGGCAGGACGGCGGTGCTGTTCTCCGGCGGTCTAGACAGCTCTCTGCTGACCGCGTTGGCCCAGCCTTTCTCCGAACTCCGCCTGTACACGGTGGGATATCCTGGTTCCCACGACCTGGAGGCCGGCAGAAGGGGCGCCGAGGAGATCGGACTTCCATGGGAACCGATACTTTTGGACGATGTTCTGCTTCGGAAGGCGATCGCTCACCTGAGGGACCAAGTTGGCGTTACAGACCCGGTCACCATATCCTTCGAGGTGCCTCTGTACGTCGTATGCACGCATGTGCCGGAAAAAGTACTGCTGAGCGGGCAGGGGGCGGACGAGCTGTTCGGGGGGTACGCCCGTTACTCGTCCATGTCCCCCGAGGAACTGGGCGAGGCGCGGATTGCGGACCTCAAGAGTCTTCTCTTCGAGGGATACCTCAGGGAAGTGCGCATGGCGCAAGGTTTCGGCAAGACGCTGGTGTGCCCGTATCTCGATCCTAAGGTGATCGAGGCGGGGCTATGCATACCCACTGAGGAATTGTTCGGGGAGATGGGAAACAAGCAACCGCTCCGTAGCATCGCCCAGGGCATGGGGCTCAGCGCGGCCAGGGCGCCCAAGAAGGCCGCCCAGTACGGCAGCGGGGTCATGAAGGCCATGAAGCGTATGGCCGCCGTGCAGGGTGTGGATTTGGGAAGGTGGGTAGCAGAGGTGAAGGGATGAGCCGCCTTCTGCAGAACGATCTGGAATGGCTCTATTCGCTGGAGAGCACGGGCATCAAGCTGGGGCTTTCCAACGTTCGTCTGCTCTTAAAAAAGCTAGGCGATCCGCAGGACCGCTTCGGCACGGTGCACGTCGCAGGCTCCAACGGCAAGGGTTCGGTGTCGGCCATGGGCGCGTCGATATTACGTAGCGCAGGCTTCCGCACCGGTCTCTACACCTCCCCGCACCTGGTCCGATTCACGGAACGTATGACCGTGGACGGAAAGGAGATGTCCGAAGAACGTCTGGCAAAATACGTTTCAGAGATGCGCGAACTATCCGGGTCCGGGTCTTTCCCGAGGCCGCTGACCTTCTTCGAGATCACCACCGCCCTGGCGTTCCTCCATTTCAGCGAGAGCAAAGTGGAGGAGGCCATGGTCGAGGTGGGCATGGGCGGCCGGCTGGACGCCACGAACGTCATACGTCCGCGCTGCAGCGTGATCACCCCCATAAGCGTGGAGCACACGGCTTACCTGGGCGACACGCTGAGCAAGATAGTCTACGAGAAGGCGTCGATCATCAAGGACGGCGTGCCGGTCATCTGTTCCCCTCAAATCCCGGAAGCGATGCGCATGATCTCCTGGATGGCCGAATGCAAAGGTTCCGAAGTTAGATCCCTGGGAAGGGACTTCCAGGCCGAGCGCGTCGGCCAGGACCTGGAAGGGGCGACGGTACGTTTGAGCTCACTGGGGACAGAGGTGAAGCTGGGAATGCTCGGGCGATACCAGTGCCAGAACGCCGCGGTGGCCGCGGAGATGGCCATGGAGGTCGGTAAGAACATCCCCGTTCCCAAGGACAGCATTATCGAGGGACTGTCCAAGGCCAGGTGGCCGGGAAGGCTGGACATCGTCAGGCGTTCTCCAATGACCGTTCTGGACGTCACGCACACTCCGGAAGGGGCGAGGGCGGTGGCCTCCGAGCTCAGCGTCTTCCCAGGAAGCCCGAGGATAATGGTTGTCGGGATGCTCAGGGACAAGGACGCCCGGGGTGCCATGGCCAATCTGGCACCGTTGTTCGATCGCGTAGTATGTACCAGCTCGTCGTCTCCTCGGGCGTTCTCCCCGGGGGAGATGCTGGAGGCCACGCTCCCGTTCAACCGGAACGCCCTGGTGGTGGACGGGGTTGGGAACGCCATCGATGTCGCGGAAGGGATGGCGGGAAAGGACGGTTTCCTCTTCGTCAGCGGCTCTCTCTACACCGTCGGTGAAGCGATGCAGCATCTGGGGGTGCTCCATGGACCTTAGGTGGCTGTTGACCAGCATGCGCGGTTCGATCAAAGGAATGGCCTTTCCGGGGCTGATGGACGAGGAAGAGACCTGGTGGGAAAAGGACCCCTTCCATATCCTGGTGGCCACGGTGCTCTCGCAGAGGACCAGGGACCTGAACACCTATCACGCCTCATCGGACCTGTTCCACCGATTCAACACCCCGGAGGAGATGGCCGCGGCGGACATCGGGGAGCTGGAATCATTGGTCCGTCCGGTCGGCTTCTACCGGGCGAAGGCGAAGGCGATCAAGGAGATCGCCCGGCTGGTCATGGAGAACGGGGGCGTGCCCAAGGACATCGAAGAGATGACCAAGTGGCCTATGGTGGGACGAAAGACCGCCAACTGCGTCATGGCCTACGCGTTCAAGGAGCCGGCGATATGCGTGGACACCCACGTGCACCGCATCAGCAACCGCCTCGGCATCGTGGAATGCTCCACGCCCGACGAGACGGAGATGGCCTTGCGAAAGGTGTTCCCGAGGACGCTGTGGTGCGAGATAAACGGAACAATGGTCCGCTTCGGGCAGAAGATATGCCTTCCACGCAACCCCAAGTGCTCTCTATGCCCGGTGAAGGACGAATGCGCCTATCCCAACAAGAAATGATTCAGGTGCGCAACGTCTCGTCTATCTTCTTGGACATCTCCTTCTCCAGCTGGATCTCGGCTTCCCACTGGTCGAGGCCGTCCAAGGTCTCCTTCAAGACCCGAAGGCAATCGATACATATCCACTTCTGGCCGACAGGCCTCATAGGGCGTTTCTTGTAGCCGACGGCTCCACAGAGAGCACATGCGTGCATCTCCTTGGTGCGGTGCTCCGCGTAAGCCTCCATCTTCTTGCCCTCGATGATGGACTCTATCGCATCGTTGCGCGGAACTTCCTCTGGCATGGTGACCGGACTTCGTATTTCCCTAGGGCTATATCTAGGTTCCTTACGGCCAGCCTTCCTTCGTTATCATCGCCGCAAAGTAGGCATTCAATTAATATGGGTTGATGGATTGGCCTAAACGATGCACGAAGTTTCCATCATGGCCGGCATCGTGGAGAACGTCCTCAAGGAGCTGGAGAAGCACGAAGTTCTCCGGGTGGAAGAGGTGCAGCTGACCTTGGGGGAGCTGACCTTCCTTGGCGAAGAGCAATTGCAGTTCGCCTACGATATCATGACCAGGGAGACGGCGCTGGAAGGCTCCGCCCTGGTCATAGTGCCGGAGGAGACGGAACTGCAATGCCTGTCGTGCGGTTATCTCGGCAAGGCGGACAAGGTCGGTGAGGAGTTCCACATGGCCATGCCATCCCTGACCTGTCCGAAGTGCAAGGGGAAGGTAAAGGTGCTCAAGGGACAATCGTGCAGGGTGACTTCCATGAAGGTGGTGCAAGAATGAAGGACCTAAGATACCGGGACGAGGCGACGGCCAGCAAGATCATGGCCAAGCTGAAGGAGATGGACCTGAGGCTGCGCTTCATGCATGTCTGCGGCACTCATCAGGACACCCTGGTCAAGTTCGGCCTGGAGAAGATGCTGACCGAGGTCGGCATAACCATCGGCCAGGGTCCCGGCTGCCCGGTTTGCGTCACCACCACCAGGGAGGTCGTGGAGGCCATAACGTTAGCGAGGGCCGGGGTGACCATAACCGTTTTCGGCGACATGATGGCCGTTCCCACTCCCATCGGATCGTTGGCGGAGGTCAAGGCCGAAGGCGCCGACGTTCGCGTGGTGTATTCGGTGGAGGACGCGCTGCGGATGAGCGCCGAGGTCGAGAAGATGGTCTTCATGGCCATAGGGTTCGAGACCACCAGCCCGTCCACGGCCTATGCTCTTCTGCATGATCCGCCCAAGAACTTCAGCGTGCTGAGCTGTCACCGGCTGCTGCCTCCGGCGTTGAAAGCACTCTTCGCCATGGGCGAGGTGCGCATAGACGGACTTATTCAGCCCGGACACGTGGCCACCATCACGGGCTTAGACATCTTCAAGGAGTTCGCCGGACCCAAGGGCGTTCCGCAGGTCGTGACCGGCTTCGAACCTCTGGACCTGTTAATGGGAGTGTTCATGCTGGCCAAGCAGGTCAAGGAAGGGCGGAGCGAGGTGGAGAACGAATATCCCCGCGTCGTCCGTCCGGAAGGGAACCCGAAAGCCCGGGAAATGCTGGCAAGGGCCTTCAAGACCGACGATAGGGCCTGGAGGGGATTCCCGGTCCTTCCGCAAAGCGCTCTGGAGGTTTCCGACAAGCTGCAGGATCACAACGCCCGCCTTGTTTACGAGAGCGTTCTCAAGGACGCCCCGAAGGTGAAGGAGGACATGGGCGGCTGTCGTTGCGGTGAGGTGCTCAGGGGGATCATCCGCTCGGAGGAATGCCCCGCGTTCGGCAAGGGCTGCTCTCCGAAAAGGCCGATGGGACCGTGCATGGTGAGCCGCGAAGGGAGCTGCAACATCAGCTACCGTTATAGGGAGTGAACGGTAGGTCGTTCTTCCGCAGGCGCTTGACCATGAAGATGGAGATGGCCAGTATCCACGCTCCGAGCGCATAGACCACCACGACCTCTGCCAGATGGTGCTTTACCAATCCCAGGCCTATCATGATCAGGCTGGTCACGCTGAGGACAACCGTGGCCAGGGTGGCGGCGAAGGCCCATCTGGCTTTGTTCCAGTACATGTACATCGGGATGGACAGTACAAGCAGCCCCATGACCGTTAGTACGAAGAAGGACCAGGCCAACGCGTCGTGCAGGGCCCGCCGCTCCATGGTGAAGACGCCTAGCAGTAAAAGGCAGATGCAGCCCGCCACCAGAATGGCCACGGATAGCTTCCCCAGGACGCTCCAGTACAGGAACCTCAGAAGGGATAACGAGAAAGCAACGCCCATGGTCCCCATTATTATCACCGAGAGATTGAAGAGCCAGGTGTGCGGCTCGGTCGTTCCGAGCTCGCTCATGAGGTCCAGACCGAATCGCCAATCCGGGTGAACCAGCAGGGAGACGCTGAAGAGCACCTGGAAGAACACCACGCCGACCATGCCGGCCGATGCCCCGATCAAAGCCAACCGCTCCCGGTCCATGCCATCCGATGAACGTTAGTGTTTATCTATCCTTCACCAAACCTCGCGTTTTCGCAGGACCAAGGCATTATTTTTTTAGGTGTATTCACTTCCCAGAAGGGGGAAGCATACCATGTACGCTGTCGAGGTAAAGGATCTGGTCAAGAGCTACGGAACCTTCCAGGCGGTCAAGGGCATCTCCTTCCATGTGAAGGAGGGCGAGGTCTTCGGTCTCATCGGTCCGAACGGTGCTGGCAAGANNAGGTCACCAGCGGGAACATCCAGGTCCAGGAAATAGACCTGAGGGAGAGGCCTGACGAGGTCCGCCGGGTCATCAGCTACCTACCGGAGGACGCCGGGGCCTACAAGCACCTCAGAGGAAGGGAGTACCTGAAGTTCATCGCCCAGTTCTTCGCCGAGGGCAAGGAGGCCGAGGCGCTGGTGGCCAGGGGGCTGGAGATCGCCAACCTGGGCGAAAGGATAGACGACAAGGTCGACACCTACAGCAAGGGAATGGCCCGGCGCCTGTTGGTCGCCAGGGCTCTGATGATCAAACCGAAGCTGGCCATCCTGGACGAGCTTACGTCCGGTCTGGACGTGCTGAACGCCCAGGAGATACGCAGGACGGTCAAGAGCTTCGCTGCGCAGGGCACGACCATGCTGCTGTCCTCGCACAACATGCTGGAGGTCGAGCTGCTCTGCGACCGCATCGCCCTCATCAACGACGGCGTGATCGTGGCCGAGGGAACGCCATCCGAGCTAAAGCAGAGGTACGAAGCGCAGAACATCGAGGAAGTGTTCGTAAAGGTGGTGAGGAAATGAGCAGCCTTTCCAAGATCATCCGGAAGGAGGTCAAGGAGCTTCTCACTCCGGCCACTCTTATTCCGATAATCATAATCGCCGTGCTGTTCGGCTCCCTGGGCGGGGTGTTCGGTGGCGTGGAGGAGCAGTTGGCCGAACCGCCAATGATCGCGGTCATCAATCAGGACGGCGGTTCGCTTTCCCTGGTCGCCATGGCGATGTTCAACGCCACGTCCGAGATAGTTTACGAAGGTGATGACGTCCAGGAGGCGCTGAACGTGCTGGATGAACGGGGAGGGGTATCGCTCTTCGTCATCCCGAGCAACTTCACCTCGGACATCGAGAACGACACCCAAGGAACTATCGAGGTATTCTGGATCATGAAGGGCGCCGGGATAATGGATTCGGTCCCCGGTGCGGCGGCCGACGCCAACCTGATGTACGTCGATCAGGCGATCTCCACCGCCATGATCTCGGGCAACATGAGCGATAACGCCTCCCTCATCCTGAACCCGACGCAGTACTATGAGACGACGCTGTTCAAGGGCAAGGAGATGACCGGGATCTCTCCTATAGCCATCTCCAGCGTGATGTCCTCCCAGTCGTTCGTCATGCCGCTGATCGTCATGATGGTCATCATCTACGCCGGCAGCATCGTGATATCCTCCATGGGCTCGGAGAAGGAGAACAAGACCCTGGAGACATTGCTGACGATGCCTGTGAGCCGCACATCCATCGTCTTCGGTAAGCTCATAGGAGCAGCGTTAGTGGGATTGCTGATGGCCGTCATCTACATGTTCGGCATGAGCTACTACTTCGACTCGCTCATGGGATCCGCCACCATCGACCTGGCGGAGTTCGGACTGACCCTGAGCATAGTGGACTACGTTCTGGTCGGCATGTCGCTCTTCGCCTCGCTGGTGTTCGCCCTGGCCCTGTGCATGATACTGGGCATATTCACCAAGAACTACAAGGCCGCGCAAACGATGACCATGCCCGTGACGTTCCTGGCCATGATCCCCATGTTCGTGACCATGTTCACGGACGTTGACACGCTGCCGATGATGGCCAAGGTGCTGGTCCTGGCGATACCGTTCTCGCACCCCATGATCGCCATGCGCTCCCTGATGTTCGACGACTACGCGCTGGTGCTTGGCGGTATCGCGTACACCTCGGCCGTCGCGCTGCTGGCCATGTTCATTGCCGTAACGTTGTTCAAGAAGGATATCCTGCTCACGGGCAAGGTGTCCAACTCGGACAAGAAGAGCAGGTTCCCCATCATAGCCCTGCTGCAGACCATGGCCAGGAAGCGCAGGAAGTGAGCTGACATCTCAAACTTCTTTCAATTTCCCTTTTTTATTGATCGCACTCGTGGGCGTTTTGTCATTTATTGAAAAGGCGAACGATCAACTGATGAGCACGCTGGAGAACTTCATCTCCTGGGCATGACAGAGTTCCAGCGCCAGTTCCACCACGAACTCTTCGGTCACCAATCCGCCTCCTCTATAATTCAAGTTGACCAGGTCCATCCAAACGAACAAGTTCTCCTGATAGAAGGACAAGGAGCAGGTCCCGTTGCCGTTTGTACGCAAGATCAGAACCCCCTCATCTCCAGCATCCAGTGGTTCGGCCATACAATTATTACCGTAATCATCCAAACGGTCCAGATAACCTTGAAAATAAGCACTGGACCGATCTACCGAATCGAAGGAGATCACGAAGACATAATCGGAGACGTTGTTCGTGAACATGTCCACTTCACAACAAGAGGAGGCGTTCTCAGGCAAAGGATACTCATTGTACTCACTATGCAATTTCCAGCCAAGTTCATCGAGGTCCCCAGGCCTTATAACCGCTCGCTCCGCCAAGGTGGACTCCTCTCTCCATGGTTCGATAACGATCAGTGAGACGATCACGATAACAACTACGACCGCTGCTATAGCGACAGTTGATCTCCTTCCCAACTCTATCCCCAGAAGGAAATTACTGCGATGTGGGATATTAAGGATGCTCCATGGGGATGCCGATCATTGCATGGAGATCGGCGGAAGCTCGCGGTGAACGATATCCACCTTCAGCTTCTTGTCCCCGACCCTGAGCGTCTTGAGCTCCATCAGCACGATCTTGGCGGAGTCCTTGTGTATCTCGAACTCAGTGCGGTCCTTGAGCACGTTGATGTTTCCTATCGCGAGCTCAGGCACTCGCATCTTGCGGTTGAGCATCTCGAGCAAAGTCGACCGTTCCACCGGCTCGCCTTCCCCGGCGACGACCTTGAAAAGAACCATGCCGAACAGGTCCGCCTGGTCCTCGAAGTCCATGACCTTGCGGATGACGTCCTTGCGGCCGCTCTCCGGGACCTCTTCCTTGGCTATCTCGGTAACACCGAACTCATTGATCTTCTTCAGAAGATGAACTTCCTTGGAAGTGATGAAGGTGATGGCAATTCCTTCCTTGCCTGCCCGGCCCGTACGGCCGATGCGGTGCACGTACACTTCCGGATCTTCAGGAATGTCGTAGTTGATGACGTGCGTGACGCCCTCGATGTCCAGCCCGCGGGCCGCTACGTCCGTAGCGATGAGAACGGCGGTCTTCCCCTCCCGGAACTCCTTGAGGACCTTCTCGCGTCGAGCCTGCGTCAGATCTCCATGCAGCTCCCCTACCCGGTAACCGTAGGAATCCAGCCTCTTGGCCAGGATGTCCACCATGACCTTGGTCTGCACGAACACTATGGCTTTTGGTTTGTAAGCGTCAAGTACGCGGCACAGTGCCCAGATCTTGTTCTTGCGCTCGATGTTGAAGTAGACCTGCTTGGTCGTCGGGAGCACTATCTGCTCCTCGCCGATCATGATGGTCTCCGGCTCGACCATGTGCCGGGCGGCGATCTCCTTGATCGCTTCCGGGATGGTCGCCGAGAACAGCATGGTCTGCCGCTGCTTCTTGACCTTGGAAACGATGTACTCTATGTCCTCGATGAAGCCCATGTCCAGCATTCGATCGGCTTCGTCCAGGACCAGTACTTCGATCTCCCTGAGGTCGAGGGTTCCGCGGTGCAGGTGGTCGATGACCCTTCCGGGCGTTCCGACCACGATGTCCACCCCCTTGCGGAAGGCGTCCACCTGCTCGTCGATGGACTTGCCGCCGTAAACGGGCAGCACGCGCACATCGTCCATGAAGAAGGACAGCTTCTTCAGTTCGTCCGAGACCTGCGCTCCCAGCTCCCTGGTCGGGACCAGGATAAGGGCAAAGGGCTTGACCCCCTTGGTCAGTGACTCCAGGATAGGAATGCCGAAGGCGGCCGTCTTCCCGGTCCCGGTCTGGGCCTGGGCAATGACGTCCTTTCCCTTCATTGTAAGAGGTATCGTCTCCACCTGCACCGGGGTCGGCTCGATGAACCCCATGCGCTCGATGGCCTTCATGATCTCATCCCTGAGACCGAAATCTTGGAAACTAGACATCTTGATCACTTCAGTTGCATGGGCATAGCCCTGCGGATATTAATCATTTGGAGTCCTTCTTCGGAAGCTTGGATTCCATGGCCTGCGCGATGGTCTGCAGCGTCTTCACGCGGGAGTAGTACTTGTCGTTGCTCTCCACGATGGTCCAAGGCGCGGCCTTGGTGCTGGTGCGGAAAAGCATCTCGTCCACCGCCCGTCCGTAGAAGTCCCACTTGTCCCTGTTGCGCCAGTCGTCCTCGGTGATCTTCCACTGCTTCATCGGGTCCTTGTCGCGCTCCTGGAAGCGCTTCAGCTGCTCGTCCTTGCTGATCTCCAGCCAGATCTTCACTAGAACGGCACCATTATCCACCAGCATCTCCTCGAAGGCGTTCATCTCCTTGTACGCCCGCTTCCACTCCTCGGTGGAGCATAACCCTTCGATACGTTCCACGAGAACTCGTCCGTACCAGGAGCGGTCGAATATGCGCACCTGACCGGCCGGGGGTAGCTTCTGGTAGAACCTCCAGAGGTAGTGGTGATCCTTCTCGTCCGTCGTGGGGACGCCAACCGGGACCACCTCGTAACCTCGCGGATTAAGTTCAGCGGTGAGGCGTTGGATGGCGCCGCCCTTGCCGGCGGCGTCCCAGCCCTCGAAGACGACTATGGTCGGTATCTTGAGCCTGTTCAGTTCGCACTGCAGCATTTTGATACGGTCCTGCAGTTTCTCCAGCTTGACCTTGTACTCCTCCTGGGAAAGCTTCTTCTTGAGGTCCACGGAACCGCGGGAGGAGTTGAACATCTGCCCTCCCTTGATCAGAGGATTGCTGTCCATGTGGATCTGGTTCCTGCTATCCATTTTCGATAGTCCGTACTCCAGCATGCGTACCGCGGTCGTCAGTATCTTCGCGGAGGCGAACTTCTGGTCCTCCGCCTCCACGATGGTCCATGGCGCATACTCCCGGTCGGTGCTCTCTATCATCTCTTCGATGAGCGGGACCATCTTCTCGTACTTCCGAAAGAACTCCACCTCGGCCGTGCTTATCGCGCACTGGTCCAGGTCCTTGTCCTTGTAGCTATCAAGACGCCTCTTGTGCTCCTTCCTGCCGATATGCAGGAAGAACTTCATTATCAGATAGCCGTCATCGGAGAGCATCTCCTCGAACTCGGCTATCTCGCGCCATGCTAACCGGGCAGCGTCCTCCTTGCTCTCAGCCCTCGCCAAGGACCGGAAGTACCAGGAACGGTCGAAGACGGCTATTCGTCCGCGAGCAGGTATGCGGACCATGAACCTCCAGAGGAAAGGTCTCAGCTTCTCGTCGTACCGCGGAGCGGTGATCGGATGGACCAGGAATCCTCGCGGGTCCAGGGGAAGGATGAACTTGTTCACCACCTCGCTCATTCCCACCGTGTCCCACCCTTCGAACACCACGATGATCGGCATCCTGGCGTCGTGCGCACGCCTCTGCAACTCGCCCAAACGCTCCTTCAGTTCCGGCACGACCTTGTCGTACTCCTTCTGGTCCAGGCGCTTGCTCAGGTCCACGTGCTCGAACATTCCTTTGAGGAATGACCATCCGGGATAGATAACGCTTGGCTCGGCGAAAGGCATATGTTCACCGAGGGCTTGACTAGGTTCATGGGCAATCTGAACGTGGCGGCGGTAGGCGCCTTGGGATACGCCAAGGACCTCGGAAAAAAAGGCACCGTCAGCGACATCACCATCTACGACATGAAGAAAGGCCTGGACACCGTCAGCATACTGGAACCGGCCAAGTACCCGGACCGCATCAACTCGCTGTACTTCTGCGTGAACCTGGCGGAGATGGCCATCGTCGTCGTAGACGAGATAAACGCTGCGTTCGGTGAAACATTGCTCATGCTCGACTGCGCCAACGTCAAGCGCGGTGTGTTCATCCTGCGCAATTATCTCACCCCGGACCGCATCGCCCCGCTGATCAAGGACACCGTTCTCGTCAACTACACGTACATGCCGGACGATCCCATCCAGCTCAGGGAGTTCCTGCTGGAGGAAGCTTCCAAGGTCAAATCGCACGGAGAGGGCAAGGGCGTCATTCCCATCGACCACCATTTCAACGTGAAGGGCGTCGGTACGGTCATCCTTGGTTACGTGGCCAAGGGCGTCGTCAACCGCCATGACAACCTCAAGGTGCTGCCTACGGACCGTACGGCTTTAGTTCGCTCCATCCAGAAGCACGACGACGATTTCGATGTCGCTTACAAGGGGGACCGGGTCGGGTTCGCCCTGAAAGGCGTAGAGGCGGAGGACCTGGACCGCGGTTACGTTCTGACCAACGACCCGGAGATGAAGGTGGTGTCGGAACTCAACGTAAAGCTCAACCTGGTGAAGTACTGGCAATCCCCGATAAAGGAGGGCATGGTCATGCACCTGGGCCACTGGATGCAGTTCCTGCCCTGCCGCGTGACGGCCGTCAGCGGCGAAGCCCGTTCGCCGCAGGTGACGCTAGCTCTGGAGAAGCCGCTGATCTACGGACCTGGCGACCGGGGGGTCATGCATTACCTGGAAGGGGGAAAGCTGCGCATCGTCGGTACGGTCGATCTCTAACCCATCCCGAAGGCCGCCCGGTGCAAGATGTCCGCGGTAGCGCTCAGCGCCCGGCCGGCGTCCTTCAAGTGATGGTACACCTCGCGCTTCTTCAGGACCATCATGTGGTCCGGCAGCAGGAACACCTCCTGCATGCCTAGTACGTACGTTTCCTCGATGCGCTGCTCCTCCTCCCGCATCCTCTTGATCAGGCGGTCCGTCCTTTCGAGTCCTTTTCCGAGGGCCTTCACTCCTTCCACCACCTCTCGAGTTCCGACAAGAAGGTGCTCGGCCATGTCTAGCATGCAGCGGTCCGGCTCCACGCCGAAGGCTTCCATCTCCATCAACGTGGTCCGGGCGAAGTTCATGACCATCTCAAACTGCCTGGACATGGTGTATATGTCCTGGCGGTCGAAGGGCGTCGAGAACGCTTCCCCCAGCTTCCGCTCCATGTCGTGGCGGAACTCGTCCGTATGCCTGTCGAGCTCGATGAGCGAGCTCAGGTGATGGTCCCTCTCGCCCTGTAACGCCGAAAGCAGCAGTTCCACGCCCTTTACCGTGTTCTCGGCCTGATGCACCAGCATGACGTTGAAATCGTACTTCGGAGGGAACAACCCGTCCAGCAGACCTTTCTTCTCTTCCATCTCAGACCCCCAGCAAAGCTCTCATGACGAATACGATGACGGCGGATAAAACCGCGGCGGCCGGTATGGTCATGAACCAGGAAACGACCAGGTCCTTGCCCACCCTCCAGTGCACCAGCCGCCGGTTCTCCGCGGAACCGACGCCCATCACGCCAGCGGTCACCACCTGGGTGGACGACACCGGAGCGCCCAGGAAGGTGGCGAAAATCACCGTCAAGGACGAGTTGGTCTGGGCGACCAATGCGTGCACCGGCCTTATCTTGAATATCTTGCGCCCGACGGTCCTCATTATTCGATAGCCGCCGCCTAACGTACCAAGGGCCATGGCCGCCGCGCAGGCCACCCGGACCCACAATGGCACTTCCAAGGTGGACGATCCCATGGCCATCAGCAGTAGCGCTATCAACGCCATCTGCTTCTGCGCGTCGTTCGCCCCATGTGCTAGCGTCTGGATCCCGGTGGTGAACCACTGCAGCCTCTTCATGGGGCGATTGACGTTGACCGTGGCCTTGCGCAAGAACAGTCTAGCCACCTTCATCAGGATGAACGATCCGCCGAAGCCCAGCACCACCGAGGCCAATAAAAATACCAATACCTTGGCCACGCCGGTCAGGTGCCCGGCCAGCAGCTCGCTCCAGCCCCAGTTCACGCCCGTTATGCCGTGGAAAGCGATCCCGACGCCGATGAGGCCGCCTATGAGCGCGTGTGTCGATGATGACGGAATGCCGTAGTACCAGGTGACCACGTTCCAGACGTTGGCGGCGGCCACCGCGGAAAAGATCGCCAGACCGAGCGAGGTGATCTCGTTGGTCAGTACTCCCTGCAGCGTGAGCACGACAGCGCTGCCGCCGATAATGGCGCCAACGAAATTACTGGCGCCGGCCATGAGCAGGGCGCCTTTGACCGAGGAGGCTCCGGACGAAACGATGGTCGCCACGTCCGCCCCGGCGTCGTTGTAACCGTTGGTGAAGGCGAAGACCAGGGACAGTAATATCCCGAACAAGGCCGCCACCGTCAGGGCGTCCATGTCACCCTAGCCAGCCCTTGCGGCGGAAGTATACCAGCATCATTCCGGATATCCCGGCCATGAACACCAATACCACTGGATAGGCCAGCTCATTGGTCAGCTCGGGCATGTACTTGAAGTTCATTCCATAGAGCCCGACGATGAAGGTCAGAGGAATGAATATGGTGGCGATGATGGTCAGCGTCTTCATGATCTCGTTCATGCGGTTGCTGACCGTGGACATGTATACGTCCGTAAGCTCGGACAGCATGTCCGTGTACGTCTCCACCACATCCATCACCTGGATGGAATGGTCGTAAACGTCCCGCAGGTAGGTGTTGGTGTACGCCGAGACCAGCTCTATGTCCTGACGCATCATGGCCGCCACGACCTCCCTTATCGGCCAGATGGACTTTCTCAAAAAGAGCACCTCGCGCTTCAGGCGGTAGATGTCGCTGAGCACATCCTGCTCCGGTTCGTCCGAGAGCCTCTCCTCGATCTCCTCCACCAGGTCCCCGATCTTCTCCAGGGCGGGGAAATAATTGTCAACGACGGCGTCCAGCAGTGAATACACCAGATAGTCCGCCCCCGACTTCCGCAGGCGGCCCTTGTTGCCCTTTATCCGTTCCCGGATGTTGTTGAAGACATCGCCCTCCTTCTCCTGGAACGTGAGGACGTAGTTCTTGCCCATCACGATCGAGAGCTGTTCGTAGGTGACCTCCTTGCCGCTGTCCCCCCGGTAGATCATCTTGGCCACCAGGTAAACGTACTTGTCGTACAGCTCCAGCTTGGGCCGTTGGCCCATGTGCAGTATGTCCTCCATGACCAGGGGGTGCAGCCCGAAGATATCGCCGACCTTCTTGATCTGCTCCACGTCGGCCAAGCCGGAAAAGTTCAGCCAGGTTATGCTCGGATTGTCCCGCAGGGTCATGCATTCCTCTAAGGTGATGCCCTTCTTCTCCATGACGTCCGCCTCGGTGAAATCAATTACCGAAACGGATGTCGGCGACGGGCTTCCATCGCCGACGTATATGACCGAACCGGGCGGCATGCCAGCCTTCTTGGCGTGATGTTTCTTCATGAAACGGTTGCCGGACATTTCCATTTGCTCACTCTCTCGGCTTGAACTTGAGCGACGCGGAGTTGATGCAGTAACGGAGCCCGGTCGGCTTAGGGCCGTCCTCGAACACGTGGCCCAGGTGTCCGCCGCAATCCGGGCACAATACCTCCGTGCGGACCATGCCATGGCTTACGTCCCGCTGCTCCTCCACCTCTCCGGCGGGGCGGGCGAAGCTGGGCCAACCGCATCCCGAGTCGAACTTGTCGTCGGAAAGGAAAAGCTCCTTCCCGCAGCCAGCGCAGACGTACGTGCCGTCCTCCCTGGTCTTGTAATGTTTGCCGGTGAACGGCGCTTCCGTGCCCTTCCGGCGAAGGACGCGATACTGCTCGGCGTCGAGCTCCTTTTTCCACTCCTCCTCGCTCCTCTCCACCTTGCGGCCCATGTGATCCCATAAGATATGCTCGGCCGTCCTTATTTCAATTGCTGCCTGGCCAAGTTTCTTATTCCCTGTGGTCATTTTCCTCCCTCATGCCCGACGAGTACGAGCATTTCCACGAGGTGCAGTACCTGCGCACCTGGTGGTATCTGCTTCTGGCGCTGCTACCGGCCGGCCTGGTCTACTGGGGGGCGGTCCAGCAGCTCTACTTCGGGGAGGCCTGGGGGAACAACCCCGGTTCGGACGGGCTGATGTGGTTCCTGCTGGTGGTGTTCGGAATATTGTTCCCGGTGTTCCTGCTGACCATTCACATGGACACCACTGTTACGGATACCATCAACATCCGTTACTTTCCGATAATGAACAAGCCGAGGCGGATCGCCAAGCAGGAGATCGCCATGTACAGCGTCGTTCGTTACAGCCCGATATCCGAGTACGGCGGCTGGGGGATCAAGGGAACCTCAGGCCATCGCGCCTACAACGTCTCGGGAAACCGCGGAGTGCGCATAACCTTCGCCAACGGGAACACGGTGCTCATCGGTACGCAAAATCCAGAACAACTTTACACGGCGATAACGGCGATGATCAAGACCGGTTCCGCCCGCATAATGGGCTGACCTTACCTTTTTTCCGGCCCCGAGACCACCCGGGCGGCCACCTCGTTGTGCCGCATGAAGCTCGGTGTGAACGGAGAGTTGTAGCGCATGAGGAACGGCCGTCCGTCCATGACGTAGTCGGCCTCCTTCAGCTCGGACCTGAGCTCCTCCGTTCGGCCTTGGACGTCAACGCCTCCGGCCCGTCCGCGGAAGCGCATGACCGCGAACAGCCCACCCTTCTTGACCTCCAGCACCACTCTGGGATCGGCCGGTTTTGGTGCATCCTCGAACGGCACGTCGGACGGCAGCACGAAGGCCATCATCGCCTCCGAACCGGAGCCGGCCGATCGGCCGGTCCGGGAGACCACCGGGGCGGTCATAGGCAGCTTGCTCTCCTGGTCATTGTTGCCGCTGATGTACTGGAACAGCAGCGAGAACGCCTCGTCATCGTCCATGTCGTAGACGGTGGCCAGCACCAGATCGTCATATCTTCTCAGCTCAGCGTCGCCGAGATGCTTCACAACTTCGTAAGGAACGCTCCTGACCATCTCACTCCCCCCATTCCGCGTCTATATAGACGGAACCAACGTCAGCCTCCAGGAAAAATTCGATGCTCCAGGTATCCGGATGATTGTCGCTCAGAAGGTGCACGTCCATGCCGCTGAATCCCGACAGGTCCGTCTCTATATCACCGACATTGGCCTGCGAGGTGATCTCCGCTGCCACATCGCCCTCGATCGTCAGGGTGAGGCGCACGCTTCCCACACCCGCAAAGCAGTCGAAGGTGACGTTGCCCTCCGGTGTGGATGATTGCGCAACGTCCAGATAGATGCTTCCCGTGCCCGTTTCCGCGCTTACCGTGCTGCCCTCATCGAAATTGGCGTTTGCGCAATCCATGTTCACCGAGCCCACGTCGGAACGCAGTTCCAGGCCACCCACGTTCGCCCCCTCGTCCAAGTGCACGTGCAGGCCGCCCACGTCAACGTGGACCGCCGCTCCGGTCAAGGTGGCGTTCTCCGGCACCGTGATCACCACATCCCCCACGTCCACCTCTATCTCCAGGAATAGGAGCACGGAGCGGCCGATGGTCACCACGATATCAGATTCATCGTAGCTCACGGTCGGTCCAGTGTCCATGTCCAGAACTATGGAGACAGAGAGGTTCGCGCCGTTCAGGCTGTGGTCGACCGTGAAATTGATGTCCGGGCTCCCGGAGATGTAACCGGACCGGCCCTCGACGCTCATGCTCACCTCGACCCATTTATTCTCGAGGTCGCCGAAGGACACATCCACGTCGCAAACGTCCGCGTCAATGGTGATATCCATGCTCTCGATAAGGACGGTCGAGCCAAAGTTCCAATCCCTCTCTCTGGAGAAAGGCCCCAGCGGGAAAAAGGCCATGGCCCCCAATACGATCGCGGTTATCAGTATCACACCGACGATCAGGGCTAAGACGCGGTCCTTGTCCTTCCAAGGGCTCATGATATCACTATTCCCGTGAGGTGATATAAACCGCTTGGTACATCAGTCCTTGGTCACGTCCACCAGGGGCGTCAGCATCTCCACGGTGCGCTCCAGGAAGTCCATGTCCTCCAGGTGCAGCGTTATGGCTTTCTCCGGGCAGATGTGGGCGCAGCGGGCGCAACCCTTGCACATGACCTGGTCGATCACCGCCTTGCCGTCCTTCAGGGAGATGGCGTTAACGTAACAACCGTCCAAGCAGGTCCGGCATGCGTTGCACTTATCCTCGTCAACAGAAAGGCTCACCCCGGGCAGCCTCTTCATCTTTACTGATATGGCCGGGTCCAATTGCGGCAGCATCTTCCACAGGCAGCAGCAGGGGCAGCAGTTGCAGATGGTCATCAGGTCCTCCTTCGGTCTTCCGGAGGTCCACATGCTGTCTATCTTGTTACGTCCGATCAAGTGGACGAGACCGGCCTCCTCGCAGCGGTCCAGGTGCGCCAGCGCCTCGTCCTTGCTGACCAGGTGGCCGAGGCGGGGATCGATGTTGAGGACGGCCTTGCCGAGGAAAAGGCAGCCCAGCTCCCGCGGGTAGTCCTGGCAGTGGGCGGATGTCCGGCAGATGCAATAGTTCATGATGAAATGGTGCTTCGAACGCTCGATGAAATGCCTTATGACCTCCGACGGGAGGACGGTGTCCTCACGCTCCGGTGCGGCCAGGTCCAAAGGTATCTCCCGCACTTTGAGCGAGGACTCCTTCGGGAGCACGTAGATATCGTCGCCATCGAAGAAAGCCTTGTCCATCATGCGGCCGACCAGGGGCCACCTGGTCATCTTGGCCAGTGAGAAACGGTAGCGGAACCCGCCCTTTATCGCCCGGACGTACAGCATCGTTAGGCGGCCCAATTCACGACCTCTCTGCAGAAAGAGCGTTAGCCGCTATTCAACGCTTCGCTGTCCCTCAATCAAACCTTAATAACCGGGAAGGACATGACTGGACGGTATGGAGATCGAAGAAGTGGCAAAGGCGCTGTCGTCGGACACCCGCCTTAAGATCATCAAGCTGCTGGCCGAGGGGGAAGCCTCCGCGGTTCACGTGTACAAGATGTACAACGAGAAGTTCAGCGACCGCCGGGAAAGGGCCACCATCTACCGGGAGCTCGAAGTGCTCTACAAGTCCAACTTCCTGGTGAAGACGTACAGGGAGGAGAGCAAGGAGATCGTCTACCGCCTCGCCGCCCGCTCCATAAACCTAGACCTCGTCGCTCAGACGGCATCGGCCGGCCCGTGACGCGGGCTTGATATTTTTTTACCAATCTCGTTACGTGATATAGCAACTCGTTACACGCTGGTGTAACAAGTGTTTATACCCTATTAACGGATTCACTAGTTTAATGGTAGTGGCTTGTTCTGCTACTTTGGAGGAAAACACATGGTAACCGTTGAACTGACCTTCGGCGTACCGGACAAGGTCGCCGATGAGGTAAAGAAGAAGTTCGCCAGTGAGAAGGACGCTCTCCGCGTCACCAAGGCCAACCCGGCCTTCCCGCCGTACTACTCCGTCGGAGACCCCAGGGCCAAGCCCGAGAAGATCAAGGTCGACGGCAAGGAGTACTGGGTCTACCGCTGCTTCAAAGGCTGATCGCCCCTTTTTACCTTCTAAACCCCTTCCTTATCTTAATTTTTGATAACCATCGTGAACCGATTCTTCGCTTTTTCTTAACTCCGTTACATGTCTTGAGGACAGGTATCGTCGGCACACAACCGGTTACACTGGCATGTAACAAAGCCTTATAATCCTACTATGTGTTAAATCGGTCTAGCGGTGAAAGCCGCGACACAGGAGGAAAACACATGGTAACCGTTGAACTGACCTTCGGCGTACCGGACAAGGTCGCCGACGAGGTAAAGAAGAAGTTCCCCAGCGAGAAGGATGCACTGCGCGTCACCAAGGCCAACCCGGCCTTCCCGCCGTACTACTCCGTAGGAGACCCCAGGGCCAAGCCCGAAGAGATCTCCGTAGACGGAAAGAAGTACTGGGTATACCGCTGCTTCCAGGGCTGAACGCCCTCCGCCAAACCTTTTTCCAAATCTCTTTAACCAGTTGTCATCGATACGGGATTATTATTTTTATTAACTTCATTCCTAACTCATCTTGATAATCGCCCATGATCTCTCAATACGTCTTCGGTCCGGTACCCTCCCGCCGCTTCGGCAGGTCGCTGGGAGTGAACCCTCTGCCACGTAAGACCTGTAACTACTCCTGCATCTACTGCCAGTTGGGACGCACGCCCCGCCTCCAGACGGAACGGAAATCCTTCTTCCAGACCAGGGCGGTGGTGGAGGACGTCCGGAAGGCATTGGAGAAGGCTGACGCAGATATCGACTACATCACGTTCATGGGCGACGGGGAGCCTACGCTCGCCGCCAACCTGGGGGATATGGCCGAGGGCGTGCGCACATTCTGGGACGGCAAGATAGCGCTGATCTCCAACGGTTCTCTGTTCCACGAGGAGGAGGTCCGCCGCGATGTGGAGCTCTTCGACGTCGTATCCCCCACCGTATCCGCGGGGGACGAAAGGACTTTCCGCCAGATGCACCGGCCGCCTCGCTCCATCACCTTGGAGAAAGTGGTGGAGGGGTTAAGGCTGTTAAAGGAGGAGAATCCCGGCGAGATGTGGGCGGAGATGATGCTGGTGGGAGGGGTGAACGATTCCCTGACCTCCCTGCTCAGCATCCGGAAGGTGCTGAGGGAGATCGGTCCAGACCGTCTTTACGTGGCCGTGCCCACCCGTCCTCCGGCCGAGAATTGGGCGCTGCCGCCTTCTAGGGAGTCCTTGCGACAGGTATTCGACGTGTTCCCGGAAGCGTTGGACATGACCGAGCCGGAGGAAGGCCCCTTCCTTAGGAATGAGGAGGAGCGGGAGGCCGAGCTCATCGAGATCGCCAAGAACCACCCCTTGCGCGAGGACCAGGCCTTCGAGATGCTATCCATGTCCCTTGGCCTGGAAGGGGCGAGGGACTCCATAGCGAGGATGGTGCAGGAGGGAAGGCTGGTGGCCGTCGATTACGCAGGCACGACCTTCTACAGGGTGCCGCTCGAGAGAACGTTCGGCAAGGGCTGAGCCGGTTCCAATCCTTTGAAATATTTTTTCATCGTTTCACCGAAGGTGAGCGCTGTTCCCGATGTACGCCTGGTCCCCATGAACAAGAAGGAGTTCGAGATCACAAAGGCCGCCGGGATCAAGAGGTACGCCGAAGAGAACGTCAAGGTCGGATATTGGAGGCCAGGGGAGGCTTTGCAACGCTCGGAAACCACCCACAACAATCTGCTTCCCGACGGGCTGCGCACCGAGGGACATCATTTCTACAAGGCGGTGGACGCGGAAACGGAGATCCGCGTCGGCCACCTCTGGCTGAAGGTGGAACCAGGCGAGGACCGCCGGGGCTTCATCTACGACGTGTTCATAGATGAGGATGAAAGGGGCAAAGGTTACGGAAAGGCGATGATGATTGCCATGGAGGCCAAGGCCAAGCGGATGAAGCTCGATTCTCTGGCGCTGCACGTCTTCGCCTACAACGACATCGCCAGGCACCTCTACGGGTCTTTGGGGTACGAGGTCAAGAGCCTGAACATGATGAAAGGGCTTTGATCAGAGTCTCATCGTAGCCAGATCGAATTTACCATGGTATTGTTCTGTGACAGAACAATTTATGTATTATTCTGTTCTATATCAAAACAATATGTCAAACGCCGACAGGTTGTTCGAGGAGAGCACGGAGTATGCGTTATCGACGAAACTGAGGGCAAGGAACTTAGATCTGGACGACCTAGTGAGATGGTCCGATCTAAAGGTCGTTGCGCTCACTGGGGTGAGGAGGTCTGGAAAATCCAGCCTGCTAATGCTTCTGGCTCAGAATCTCCGGTCGAAGGGCGAAAAAGTCGCCTATGTGAATGCCGAGGACAGTCGATTGGCACGCGGCACGCTCCTGGAAGATGCCATTAAATGGTTCGGGGATTCCGGTTACCTGATAGTTGACGAGATCACGTCCGCATCGGATTGGGGCGGTTGGCTGGCAAGGAACCACGATATGCTCAAAGGTCGCCTAAGAATAATCGTCAGTTCATCCAGGTCCGGCCTGATGGAGCCTCCAAAGGAGCTCCGTGGACGGGTGAGGGCCATCGAGATATCGCCGCTTTCCTTCGCTGAATATCTGAACTTCAACGGAGTGACCATAGAAAGAACGACCGCTGGCCAAGGATTCTTAGAACGAAATCTGTTGGAATACCTGACATACGGGGGTTTTCCTGAGGTCAGCTGCATGATGGAACCATTGGATAAGGTTACGGTCACCAACGATTATTTCCAACAGATCTTAGCCTTGGATGTGGGGGAGGCAGCAAATGAGGATGTGACAGCCACCAGGCTGTTCGGGCGTTATGTGCTCTTCGCGCCATATTTCTCAGCGTCAAAATGTTTGAACCACTTTAAGAGCGTGGGGTACAAGATCGGTAAGGAAAGGATACTCCGTTTGGAGCACTACTCTCAAGCAAGTTTCCTGTTCTTCTTCTTGCAGGCGTTCGGAACGTCCGTGAAAGACCGTTCGATCTATCCCAGGAAGTCATATCCATCTGACCCAGGTTTCCTGTTTTCGGTTGGAGGGGTGGAGGATCGCGGACGATTGTTGGAATGCGCAGTCTATCTTGAGTTGAGAAGACGCATGGCGCCGGACGAGGAGGTGCTCTACTGGACCGATAAAGGAAAGACGGAGGTGGATTTCGTCATCCGCAAAGGGGCTGTCGTGAAGGAGGTGGTGCAGGTGTCGTGGGAAATGGGAGATCCTCGAACCAGAAAACGGGAGGTCAAGGCCCTGCAGTCCTGTCTTGATGGCACAGGCTGCGCTCATGGGAGAATAATAACCTGGGATGAACGAGAATCACATGCAGCTGAAGATGCTAGGATAGTGGTCGTTCGTGCCTCTGATTGGTTTCTAGGATCCAGAGCTCCTAGAGGTTCTTCAGGTCCTTGAACTGCCACCCCATTATCATCACGAACTCGTTCCACAGGTCGGCGGAGCGGTCCTGGTAACCGGTGCCGAACATCCTCTGGCAGTCGAAGTCCTTGGAATCGTCCATGACCGCCACGTGATCGTACCTCCAGCTCTCCATCAGCAGGTAGGAGATGAAGGCCGCGTACGGGTGGGTGGTGGGGTCCGCCCCGTCCACCGGCAGCTTGTCCGGTATCACATACTGCTTCTTGGTGTGGTTGAACAGGCCATATCTCAATCCCATATTCATCACTTCCATGAAAGGTATCTCGCTCGTGCCGTAAATACCCTGGGTTAGCTCATGATTATATCGTCCCTCGGTAATACTCCGTGCGATGCGCTGCACCCACTGCACCAAATGCTGCCAGGACACCCGCATGGAGCTGTGCCAAGCGGACATCGCCCGGCTGGTGCGCCGGGGACATCGTCAGGAAGACTTCTGCGAGATCGGCGATGACGGCGTTCCCCGGCTGGTCAACGTGGATGGGTTCTGCTTCTTCTTCGACCGGGAGAAGGGTCGCTGCCGAGAGTACCCGTCCCGGCCTCTTGGCTGCGCCATCTATCCGGTCAACCTGACCGAGGACGGCAAGGCGGTGCTTGATGAGATATGCCCGGAATCGGAGAGCATATCCAGGGAGGAGCTGGCCGAGAAAGCGGCACGTTTGAGGAAGCTCCTTCGCACGATAGACGCTGAGGCCGCCCTGCGGCGATGAACGCGGAGCGACACCTGCGGTCCCATTGGAAAAAACATAGGCGACCGATATCCAAGTTCTTAGGATGGAAGATCCGGGTTCGGTCGTTCTGCGGAGACGAGGGCAACCCCTTGCGTTTCAACGACCATTGTACTTCTGTCCGGACCTACAGGTCCCCGATGGCCGCCCTGAGGGTCCTGGAGGCCAATGCGGCGCAGTGCTCGCTCTCCAGCGGTAGACCGCCCAAAGCGCTGAGCACTTCGTTCTGCCCTATCATTGAGGCCTTCTCCAACGTTTTTCCGGTGGCCAGAACGGTCGCCATGCTGGCCGAGGCTATGCTTGTCCCGCAACCGTTGGTGGTGAAGGTCGCTTTCTCTATGACGCCGTCCTTCACCTTGATCCATATGTTCATGGTGTCCCCGCAGGTACCGGAGACCGTGCCCAATCCATCAGCGTCCTCCATCGGTCCTTGGTTACGAGGGTTCATGAAGAAGTCAATGGTCGTCTCGGAGTACTCCTTGCGGGCATCCTTCAGCACCAGTTCCTGAAGGTCATCGAACCTCGATGTCATGCGATCATCCTCCGGCCTTCTTTCATAGGGTCTCAGACATGGATGCTCGTAAGACCAATAAACTTAACGCCTTTAACCTTCGGGACCCGGAAACGCTGCCGATCAAAGGTGAAAAAGCCCGCAGAGAAAGGATATTGATATAAACTGGACCTGGTGATACCTAGTAGGCGATCCACGACATCCACGGAGATGCCCTTATGTTCAGATATGAGTACACCATCAATTGGAACGGCCAGACCTTCAAGGACGTCTTCGAGTGCGAGGGGAACGAGGACGCCAAGCGCGAGGTCATGAGGAGACTGAAAGCCCTGGGCATACCGGTCGGCAAGTACGTCTTCGTAGACATCATAAGGCTGGACGACAGCAAGCAGATAATCGAGGACGAGCTCTGGCGGGCCTGAGCTTCTCAATTTTAGCGTCTCATGAACCTCAAGATCGACGATAATGCCTTCTGTTAGGGGCAGCATCAGGGCCAGGAAGACAGCCATGCCCATGACCACGGTCATGTACGTCGCGGCGTAGTCCAGACCGATGAGCGTTCCCTCCACGGTAAGCCATAGCACCAAGACCAGCACGAGCAGCATGCCACCGGCCCAGGACCAGTGATAGCCGCTGACCTCGCTTATCTTCTCGAACGCCAGCTCCTTCTTGGTCCATGCTCCGTAAGCCAGGAGGAGAGGCACCGATCCGAACACGGTGAAGAGGAAAAGGCCGACCGGCAGGAAGCTCTGGAACGGTATTTCTTCGCGGATGTCGGAGGTGAAGCCCATGCCCGCCCCGGAAGGATCGGCAATGAGTATCAGGCCGCTAACGACGCCCATCGCTCCATAGAAGGCTAAGCATGCAGAAAGCAAGACAGCTCCGAACGGACGCTTTCCCTCATTGATCGCCTTCATATCAGATAGGCTCCCTTCTTCTACAGGTCACTTCCCTAGGTTACAAATATATTGTTTAGTTAATAAAGATAATCCTTCATCATCTTCCCTCGTCCAGCCCTCGACGACCGCAATGATATTTACCGTCGTTCCGCCATCCGTGTCCAGATGAACGTTTCAATCATAGGAACGCCGCGCTGCGGGAGAACTGTTTTCCTCGGCCTCCTATACGAGACGCTCATCAGAATGACCACTGCGGTATGTGAAGACGATCAAGAGGTCATCGTCAACACCGGGCCATTGGAAACGAAAGCATTCGGGGACCTGCGCCTGGAACTGCTTTCGGGAAGATGGCCTTCTGCGAGGAACCGTTCCAAGGTATCCGGCTGTTCTCTTGACCTTGGTTTCCGAAGGAAGCGGTCCTTTTCGTTCTTCCGGTCCAGTGAGCTCCGCACGGTCAAATTGAGGGACGTTCCCCTGAGCGAGAAGGACCTCAAGGTGATGAGGGGGTCCGGGCAGCTCAGGGAAGTGCTGCAGGGCTCAGCAGGCGGCTCCGTCGACCGTTACGGGCTGAGCGAGTTGTTCCGGGACTCGCTGGAGAGCGACGCCATCGTCCTCCTGGCGGATGTTTCCAACGAGCATCAGGAAGGTTCCTGGTCAGGTGAGGAGAGGGACGCCTTCCTCGCCACCATCGTCGATAACGCGGCCAAGACCCGCCTGGGAAGAACTAGGGAGGTCACCTTCATCATCGTCCTGACCAAGGCCGATCGGGCCGAGGCGGACGACCAGAAGGTTTTCGATGAATCATATCCCAGGACGTCCAAGGCGCTGCGGGAAGTGATTTCTGAACGCAATTCAGCGTCTGAAATTTTGGTCAGCTGGTTGGGGACCGTCTCGGACCCGAACGCAGTAAAGGTCCCTGCTACCACGGTTCGCGAAGGGCAGGTTCAGATAGAGTACTCGGAGAAGGAATACCGGCGTCTGGTCTGCATTATCGGAAAAATGGCCTGATATCGTTCTCCAGCTCAATGCCTTACATACGGCACGACCGGTGGCATGACCCTTCGGCATATGGGGCAGGAGACCGTGGAAACGTTCACTCGCGTCCCGCAGTTCGGGCATATCCTGGTGTTGCGTGCGGCGCACACCGGACATCCGAAGCTGTCCGGGGGCAGCCGGGAGCCGCAATGTATGCAGAACAACGGTTTTTCCCGTACCGGAGGTGCCTGAGGCATCGGCGGAGGCGACTGGGTAGGCGTCCTCGGCTGTTCCCTCATCGGTTCTCTTGGCGGTGGTGATGGCTGATAGGGCGGAGGCACCGCTCTCGGCTTTTCAGCCGGCGGAGCGGGAGCGGGCTCGGGCAGCGTGACCTTGGGAGACGCCGGAGGCGCCCGGGCCTTCATCATCGCTTTCACCTGCTCCATCTCCCTGTCGTTGTCGTCGACGTCGCCGGCGATCTCCCGGAGCAGGTCCTGGATCTCCCTGATGCGCTGCGCGTCCCGCACCCGGTCGACCCTCTTTCCTCCGAACATGCTACGAACTCCATACAAAGGAACGATGGACGTCCCCTTCTTCGGGATAATGTTCGTCGCCTTAAATCAAACAATCCCCGCTCCGGGAAGGCATTTTCATTCCCGTTCATTGAAAATATATTTAACCATACCAATCGCTCACTCCATTCATGCCTGTCGCAATCTTTGGGGATAGATCTTGCGGAAAGACCATCTTCCTCAGCCTTCTGTACGAATCCCAGGTCCGGTACACCAACTCCGAGGAGAACGTCGGTCCCGGGGAGTTCAGGTTCACCACCGATCCCTCTTTCACCAGCATATTCGGCAATCACCGCACCAACATGTCCAAGGGGCAATGGGCGGACGCCACGCTCAAAGGCAACATGGCCAAGTACAAGTTCAAGTACGGTTACCGGAGAATGATCTCCGTGGGAAAGGAAGCGTCCTCCCGCTTCGACATCATGGACTTCACGGTGTACGATATAGCCGGTGAGGACCTGGACATTCTCCGTTCGTTGGAGCAGTACCGCGAGTCGATATCCACCGGGACGTACAAGGGGGAGTTCGACTTCTCCGCTTTGAGCACCTCCTTCCAGGAGCTGTTGAAGTGCAACGTGCTGGTGTTCCTCATCGACCTCAGCAAGATCAACGCCGAGGCGCGTTCCGAACGCTTCATCGAAATGCGAAACTACGACGTGTTCATGGCCACGCTGATATCGGCCGTTAGCAAGTACAAGTCCCAGGTGTACGCCCAGGACGAGGATAAGGCCAAGATATATCCGGTGTTCGTGCTGACCAAGTTCGACCTCCTGGACAAGGAGATAATCAAGATGAACAACTGGCCTGAGTCGTACGAGGGGTTGAACGCGGAGAAGCGCGGCCTGCGCGGCATGTTCAAGGACAAGGAGTTCACCAAGGAGGATTACGCCCGGGCGATCCTGATGAAGTACTACGGGGACACCATGGCCCTTTCCAAGGGCGCGGCCATAGCGAACGTATCCTTCGACAAGTCCGCCTACTTCTTCAGCGAGATACGCACCGAGCAGAACGAGGACGGGGAGATCATCCCCCGCCTGGTGTCGGTCAAGGGAAGCCATCTGCTGGACTACTCCTACAACGAGTATCGCGCCTTCATCGAGCGTTTCCGCGAGATAGCGCGGAAGATGCCCGACGAGGTGAAGGAGGAGCAGGAGTTCAGGGGCGTCAAGGGATGAAGGTGACCGCCGCAGAGCACTTCATCTACGGGCCGGTGCCGAAGAAGGGTTATGCGAAACGAGCGCGATCGCCGAACATCAGCCCGGACGAGTACGAGCGGTTCCTCGGTTACTACATCCCCATCGATCCCGCCTACGTGAGCGCGGAGGACATGTTCCGTTCCGAAGCGAGATTGATCGCCTCCGCCCGCGGTTCCGAGGGGGTGTACTTCTCCAAGATATTCCGGCGCAGCAAGCTGGACGAGAAGGGGAGAAGCGGCATTCTTACGCACACTTTACTGGTTCCGCGCAGCGCCCTGGAGCAGGGCCTGGCCTACGACGACGTGGAAAAGGCGATAAACCGCCACGAGGAGAAGTTCGGAATTCCGATGGGGGAAATGGCTCCGATCGACATCGAATGGGAGCCGGTGCCCTTCGAGAAGGAGATAGAGGGCATGACGCATCTCATCTCCAAGGCCACCATGAACCGTCTCGTCGACGGCTACACTAAAGATCCCAAGGTAAAGTTCGTCGTCACGTGCAGGGGTACGGAGCAGCGCGACCGCATCCTTCTCGGTTACATGCTCTCCAAGTTCCTGGACATCAATCTTGGATTGGTCCCGATATCCTTCCTGAGCGAGCCGCCGCTGAATTTGCAGGATACGCAGTGCAATCTTGTACTAACCAAAATACCGCTCACCGTCCCGCAGAAGGGCTGGAGGGCCGTCAGCTCGCTCGTGGACGCGTCAAGCGGTTCGGACGTCAACAGCTCGCAGAAGGCGAAAGAACTGATCGATAGGATGTACTCATCCTGAGATTATCCGGAACGTGGAGGCGACCGCCTTCCCCTCGTCATCCTTTCTGACGGTCCTCTCGACCTTGAGCGAGAACGTCGAAACGTCCAGATGGCCGTCGACGGTCCACGTTTTTCTTGACCTTTCCTCGCGACGAACCTCTCCGGAGGCGATCTGCATCGCCCCTATGAGATTTTCAATGTTCGAGCTGCCGACGCTGCCGTCCATCTCCAGCTCGACGGAGCGGTCCTTGGAGGAACCGATCTGCCACAGTAACTTGGCGCAGCGTTTGGTGTAGTCCTCTCCTACGAAACCGGCTTCCTGGAACCACTGGGCCCAATCCACGTGGGGGTCGTAGCGCATGGCCAGCAACGCCTTGAACAGATTGGCGTAACCGTCCGCCTTGACGTAATTGGGGTCCTTGGCCGCCAGCCCGGTCAGGTTGATTGGGCTCTTGTTCCTGGCGAAGACCGTGACGCACGTCGACCACTGGTCCACGGTTCCTGTGGATGTCAGTTCCAGAGGATCGAAGGAAGAGGGGGCCTTGGCCACAGGCTTTGGAACCTCCACCGGCCTCACGTATTGAACGTCGGTCGGCGTCCTGGCGTCCACGAACTGCACGACCTGCTCGGGGACGTTCACCTTTATCGAGAACCCCTTGCTGATCCGCAACGGACGAGAGTCGTTATGAATGACCGCCTGAACCTCCACCACTATGTCGCCTTCCACCTTGGGAATGACGTTGATCTGGCACTTATGGTCTTCGTCCTTCTTCATCACGCCCTTGTAAAAGTCCAGAACGTGGACGGTGGCCTGAGGAGAGCTGCCCTTCAGGGAATCAAGCTTGATGGGGAAGGCGCTGTGATTGTGAATGAGGACGGACAAAGTGGTCCCCTTTCCCAGGTGTATCTCCGGGTTCACCACTTCCAAGAGCAGCCCGATCTCGATGTTCTCCGCCACGTCCATGTCCACCAGCTGCTCGAGCTGCGCGAGCACGTCGGCGCATTGCTCGAACTGCCCTTCTCGCAACAGCTGGTAAAGCTGCTTTTCCAATCGTTTTTCCTCGGAACCGAAGTGGTAGGGGTCCATCTTCGCCCATTTCGCGGTGAACGTGTTGTAGCGATTGGCTATCTCGCTCTCTTCCTCGAACGATCGGCGGGCCTTGCGTAAGGTGCGGAGCGCCCAGAGGATGTTGGAGTCCAGCTGCTCGGCCGCTTCCAGCATGAGCACCCTCCCGTCCCGGTATTCTCCGGGCACGGTGCTCTTGATCTTGAGGATGCAGGCGATCTCCTCGAGCATCTCGTCCAACGGGCCTTCCTTCTCTGCCATCTAACCCTCCGGTCACTACCAGCTTAACCGATGATAGTTACCGCAATGTCCAGTTCCATGGGTGCCAGGATAAAAAAACCCTTTGGTACGGGAAAACGAAACGGAACGCTAGAACTAAAAAATACGCATCATATTCAAAACAAGACAAAATTAGGTAAGGGATCCTCGGGGCTTTCGCCCCAAGAATGTTTGAAGCTTAACCTGTTCAGAACCGGTCCTTGGGCTTGTGCTTCTGGAAGCAGTCCCTGCAATAGACAGGCCTGCCCTCGGTGGGTTTAAAGGGAACCTGGGTCTTTGCGCCGCAGTCGGAGCAAACTACATCGTGCATTTCGCGGGGTCCATCGTTCCTGGGGCGGTTGTAGCCGCCGGAATTACCTCTGTTTCCGTACATTACTAAACTACCTACTGTTGGTTATATCTCGCTTCCTTGCGGTTGCGGGATAAAAGAGCCAATAATTCAACTACTATTTAAGTAGATGCAATCAAATGATTTTTGATTAATTATTATTATGAATGAAAAAAATTCTAATTGAACGGGCTGAGAGAAATCAGGTCGGCCCTGTGCCAGATGTCATCTTTATCATGTTATATTTCCCCGGGAGACCGAAGATAATCGTTGTTTCGAAAGCACACATATCAGGAAATTCAGACCTAAACGCCGGGGATGAAACGACTCGATCGGACATGAGAATGAAATGCAAGGGGGAGAGCACCATATCTCCTTCTCCCTGCACAACCCTGAAATAACCCCCAAGGACAGTATATACCAAGGGGGTCAAATTTTGAAAAAATCCATCTGTCTGATCGTGGCATCGATGATGCTCTTCTCTTTTTTGCTGATAGCGCCAGTATCCTTGGCTACTGAAATGGCGGTAGTGGATCGCACTTCGCCGATGAAGTTGGATGGTATGGGCGCTTATTCCTACGAGCCGAACTCCGTAAAGGTCCTGGGCAAGCCAGTGAAGCCACCGGCACCGGTCGCTGACAAATGGGCCCTGATCATAGGTGTAGCCGACTATGAGGGTACTGGCTCAGACCTATGGCACCCGGATGAGGATGCCAAGGAAATGTACTCGGAGCTCACCACCCAACAGGGATATGCGAAGGCGAACGTGAAGTTGATCACGAACCGGGGAGCCACCGCATCGGCCATATTGGCGGGGATAGATTGGCTGGTATCCAACGAGAAGGCGACCAGCGAGGTGGTCTTCTTCTATAGTGGACACGGTTCCAGAGTGCCTGATTCGGACAATTGGGATAGCGATGTAGAATCCGACGGGCATGATGAGATGATCGTAACATATGACTTCTACGGTCTGTCTGACGGCCTGCTGAAACAGAGGTTCGCGGCCATCGAGAGCGCCAAGTTCGCGTTGATGTTCGGTTCATGCCATTCCGGCGGGATGTTCGATGACAACGACGACCTGCAGAAGTCCGGCAGAGTGATCGCCTCTGCTTGCAAGGCCGACCAGTATGGCTGGGACTACCTGTCTCTGGGCAACACGCTGTGGGGTTACTACTTCGTGGATGACGCCCTCCTGGACAACAGGGCAGGATCGATCGAGGCGGCGCATGCCTACGCTTGCTCACGAGTAGTGGCAATGCAACCGGACTCACAACCGCAAATATCAGATGGGATCGCAGGAGATTTCGTGATCTGACCTGTAGATGTCCGCGATCAAAAGGTCCGACCAAACCCTTTACTTTCAACTTTTCAATTGTTCTACCAGGGCAGTTACGTTACCCATTCTCACTGGCGATCGCGGATCATGATTTCCTTTCTCTGCCCATGGCGTCAGCCTTGAGCATCGCCTCAAGCACCTTCTCTGGGGTTATGGTACCCTCCTCATGGTGTATGGGCTGTTCTGGGCCACAAGCCCCTTCCGCCGCGGTCATCAGCCTCTCCCGGCTCACGTTCTCCAGACCGATGTCCGCCAGCGTTGTTGGCAGTCCCACAGCTTCACAGAACGAATGGACGGTCATCATTTCCTCAATGGGAGCTTCCGAAAGAAATAGTCCGGCCAGAACACCGAAGGCTACCTTTTCGCCGTGATAGTACCGATGGGTCTCCTCCAACGCCGTCAGGCCGTTGTGAATAGAATGGGCGGAGGCCAGGCCGGCGCTCTCGAACCCTAGCCCGCTCAGGAGTATGTTGGCCTCGACAATTCGTTCCAGGTCCGGGGTCACGACGTGCTCCTCGCAGGCCTTTTTCGCCTGGACGCCATGAGCCAGAAGCGTATCGTAGCAAAGCCTGGCGATGTGAAGGCCCGCCGCTGTGCTGAGGCCTCCGCACTCGTTGGCCGATCGCGTACGGTCGCAGGACCTGGCCTCGAACCAGGTCGATAAAGCGTCGCCCATCCCCGCCACCAGGAAGCGCGCAGGCGCCTGTGCTATGATCGAGGTATCGACCAGCACTACGGCAGGATTGCTCTTCTGATAGAGCACCGAATCGAACATTCCTTCTTTGGTGTATAGAACGGCGCACCCGCTCGTTGGCGCGTCAGTGGAGGCTATGGTTGGGACGACGATGACCGGTATCCGCGCCCGGTCCGCGGCGATCTTCGCCGTGTCGATGGCCTTTCCGCCTCCCATTCCGACCAGAACGTCAACGTTCTTGTCGTTGATGATATCGGCCAACCTGGTAAGCTCCTCCTCGCAGCATTCTCCTTGGAACGGCTCGACCAGGATGCCATGCTCACTTGGAACGAGTCCTGACCCGGGAAGTACCTTAGATATCACTGAAGCTGACGCCAAGATCATTCCCCGACCGCCAAGCGCCGACAGCATCACAGGAAGTTCGCCAATAGCCCCTTCGCCTTGAACGTACTTACCGGGAAAGACCGCCTTTTTGTACATGCTAACCATCAATAGCACTTCACACTAGATAATCGTCAGGTAGGTTCTTCCCGCATTGATTTGTCGTTCCGTTATTGGCTCGCTCGATCACTACTTGTTCGGTACGCATGTTTATATACCAGAATCGCAACCACCAATTGAAATCAAAATCGTCTGTTATCTTTACAGTTCGCTTTTATTTTCATCAAAGAGTTGAATATCGTGACGAGTTTCACAGAATTGCAGATCTCCAAGGAGATCATCCACGCGATGCAGGACATGGGTTGGGATACGCCGACCCCGGTCCAGGTTGAGGCCATCCCCGTCGGCCTGAAGGGCGGGGACATGTACGCTCAGGCGCAAACCGGAACCGGGAAGACCGGGGCCTACGGTTCGATAATTCTCGAAAGCATCAAACCGAGGATGCCCACGCCGTCGTCGTTGATTCTCGTTCCCACAAGGGAACTGGCCAACCAAGTGGCCGAGGAGATGACGAAGTTATCCAAGTACACCGGTCACGACTGCTTGCCGATATACGGCGGGGTCGGAATCGAGCCGCAGATATCCAAGCTGAAACGCGGGATCGACATCGTCATCGCCACCCCTGGGCGAGCGAAAGACCTGATCAACAGGAACGCTCTCGACCTTTCCCACGTGTCCGTTGTAGTTCTCGACGAAGCCGACCGCATGCTGGACATGGGCTTCATCCGCGACATCAACTTCATTCTTGCCAAGGTTCCGAAGAAGAGGCAGGCTCTGCTGTTCTCGGCGACCATGTCCTCCGAGATACGGGAAATGGCCATGCGCCAGATGGTGAACCCCAGGGAGGTCCTGGTCTCCAAGGACGAACCTGTTCTCGACCTGACGAAGCAGTACTACATAGTCGTGGACAAGGACGACAAGCGTGATGCTCTGTATACGATCCTCGATATGTATGAGCCGAAGGCCATCGTGTTCTGCCACACCAAGCACAAGGCCGATCAGGTGGCCAAGAAGCTGCAGAGGCACAACTATCTGGCTGGCGCTATTCACGGCGACGTGGCGCAGAACAAGCGGGAGAAGGTGCTGAAGTCGTTCAAGGACGGTTCCTTGCGCATCTTAGTAGCTACTGACGTTGCCGCCCGCGGGCTAGACATCGATTCCGTTGATTACGTGATCAACTTCGACGCGCCGAGCGACCCCGACACCTATGTACACCGCATCGGAAGAACGGGAAGGGCGGGCAAGGAAGGGGCGGCGATATCGTTCTTCCTTCCGGAGGAGCGCCGGGACGTAAGAGGTCTAGAGCGCCGCACCGGAAAGATGATCGAACAGTTGGACATCGACATCGTGCACAAGGACGAGCCGGAAGTGAAGAAGCTGGACGAGGTCCGTATCGCCATACAGGCTTCCGCCGACCAGCCCTACACCGCGAAGCGCACCAGGTCGCACGGTAACGTCGCTTCCATCGAGATCAACCTGGGCGCCGCGGACAAGATCGGCAAGGGCGAGATCGTGAGGCTGGTCAAGAACGACACGGGGTTGGCGGCCAGGGACATCGGGAAGATCACCATGGGCGACCGGTACTCCTACGTCGAGGTGTTCAAGAAGGACGCCGAGAAGGTCATCATGAGCCTTTGCAACCAGTACTACGGGGACAAGGCCGTGAAGGCCAGGATGGTCTAAGGATCGCCTGGCCCGTCCATTTATCCTTTTTCCAATAAGTTAGTTATTATACCTCGGGTACCGCCTTTATTGTGTGCCGATCTTCATGACCGATCCGCATATCGAAGTTCTAACGGGGCAGGAGGGATAACTTACACGATATGTGTTCCGTCCTGAGGCAGGCCAGGTCATTCCTGAAGCTTTGCAGGCTGCGATTCCTGATACCGGGGTTATTGCTATACATCCTGGGTTTCCTTCTGGCCGTGGCCTATGGCGCCGATCTCGAACTGGAAAAGTTCGTCCTGGGCTATCTGATCTTTTTCACGGCTCACCTGTCGCTCCACCTCAGCAACGATTACTTCGATCAGAAGGCGGACTCCTTCAATTCGCCCACGGTCGTCTCCGGAGGAAGCGGGATATTGAAAGCTCACCCGGAACTTGCCAGGCCGGCACTGGTCATCTCCGTATCGCTCATCGTCATCTCCCTGCTCATCGCCATCTATTTCCAGGTCAGGTTCGCTGCGCCCTGGTACTTCTTCCCGTTGGTCCTCATCGGAAACGGTCTAGGGTATTTCTATGCCGCCCCGCCATTTCGTTTGGCGTACCGAGGTCTGGGGGAGCTCTCGACGGCTTTCGCGGCCGGCGTGCTCATGCCCGGAATGGGCTACATCTCCGCCATGAACGCGCTCGATCATAATTTTCTCATCCTGGCCCCGGCATTCCTGGCCTACGGAGTGTTCTTCATTCTGAACGTGGAGATGCCGGATGCACAGGGCGATCGGGAAGGAGGAAAGGTGAACCTGCCGGCCGTGTACGGGGAAAGGAGAGCATATCACGCTGTCCTTCTGTCGATCTCCCTGGGAACGACCTATTTTGGGGCGCTGTACCTATAGAACGCATCGAACTTATTGGACTATCAGTGGTTCCTGTTGTTCTCGCTCATCCCGTTGGCGGTGGGTTTCGCCGGGCTGCGTACCGACCTCAGGCAACGCCCCCGGCTTCTCAGGCAGGTCAAGGGTAATATCGCCTCATTGATGGTGTTCCTGGTCCTGATAGATTCCTACCTGTTCGTCCTTTCCTAGGCGGTCAAAGAACGGGATCATCGGGGGAGCATCTGGAACGTTCTCACCGTCTCCGCCATCTCCTGCAACCTTTTATTGACCAGATAGTTCACCGTGTCCTTCTCGAACGAGCCGTCGGCCTGGCGTTCGCCGGCTGCCACGCCAGTGAGCACCTCGATACCCTCGTCGATGTTGCTCACCGGATAGATGGTGAACTTGCCCTGCTTCGCCGCTTCCAGTATCTCCTCCTTGAGCATCAGGTTCTGGACGTTGCTGGCCGGGATCATCGCCCCCTGCTCTCCGTTAAATCCTCTGGCCTTGCACAGTTCGTAGAATCCCTCCAGCTTCTCGTTCACTCCGCCAATGGCTTGCACCTCGCCCCGCTGGTTCACTGAGCCGGTGACCGCGATGCTCTGTTTGATGGGCAGGCCCGAAAGCGCAGACAGTATCGCATAAAGCTCGGTGCTGGAGGCGCTGTCGCCGTCCACACCGCCATAGCTCTGTTCGAAGACCAGTTTGGCGTTGAGGGTCAGAGGCTTGTCCTGGGCGAACTTACCAGCCAAATACCCGCCAAGGATAAGCACCCCCTTGGTGTGGGAGGGTCCTCCGGTCTGCGCCTGGCGTTCTATATCGATTATGCCCTCCCGCCCGACCGCGACGCTGGCCGTTACGCGCGAGGGACGGCCGAAGGCGAAGTCGCCCAACCCCATCACGGAGAGGCCGTTGATCTGACCGACCGCGCTGCCCTCCGTGTCAATTAAAAAGATCCCACGTTCTATGTACTCCTGGATCTTCTGCTGGATCAGGTTGGAGCGGTAGAGCTTCTCCTCCAACGCCCTTTCGATATGCTGCACGGTGATGTACCTCGATCCGTCCTGCGCGGCGTAGTAGTTCGCCTCCTTGATCAGGTCGGCCACCATGGAGAACCTGGTGGACAGCTTTCTCTGGTCCTCGGCCAGCCTCGAGCCGTATTCAACTATCTTCGCCACCGATGAGCTGTCCAGGTGCTTCAGCTTGAACTTGTTGCAGAGGGAGCAGATGAAGAGGGCGTATTTCATGGCGGAATCATCGTTGCGGTCCATGGAAAGGTCGAAATCCGCCCGCACTTTGAAGAGCGAAGGGTAGTCTGGATCGCCCTGATGCAGTATCTGGTTGATCTCCGGTGTTCCGATCAGGATCACCTTCACGTTCAGGGGGATGTGCCTGGGCTTTAGCCCCCTGGTGGATATGAATCCCGCCTGGTCCCCCGGCTCCTCGACCTTTATCTTTTCCGTCTTCAAAGCGGACTTGAGGCCCTCCCAGGCGAACGGATACCGGAAGAGGTCCAGAACGGGAATTACCAGATACCCGCCGTTGGCTTTGTGCAGCGAACCAGCTCGGATCATCATGAAATCCGTCGTCACGACCCCGAACTGCACCTCCTTCTCCGATCGGCCTAAAAGATTCTGGTAGCTGGGGGTCTCCTCGAAGATCACCGGGGCGCCGACCGAGCTTCCGTTATCCACCACGATGTTTATCTCATATCTTCGGAAGGCGAGGTCTTTGGCGAGGAACTGTCGGAACTGGGGAGGGACCTGCTCCGCTTGCTGCTGATCCGTTCCTAAAAAGATCCCTAGGTTCTCCAGTATGTCCTTCCTCACGTTCTGTATGTATTCGAGCACCTCGCCGTTGGCCCGGTATTTTTCTTCAAGGTCCTTAAGGAACGGGTCGATAGACTCGAACGCTATTTCGTTGCCGAGCTTCAAGCTGGTCTCCATTCCCTTGAGGTCGATCTCCTTTACTTTGCGGAATATGACCCGGAGCTCCGCGTCGAGCTTTTCCCTGCTCTTTACGATCTCCTCCTTGGTCTTATCTGGGAGGGCCTCGAAATCCTCAGCTTTGAGCGGTTTGCCTTCCAGGACCGGAACTATGATCATTCCAGAGGGCCCGACCTGCATTGAAAAGCCCTGTCTCTCCGCGCTCTCATTGGCCTTCTTGACCATCTCCGCCCGTTCCAAGCCGAGCTTGGAAAAGGCTCTCTGACGCTTCGCCTCGGCATCTTCGCTCTCGAATGCCTTAGGCAGGGTCTTTCTGGCTCCCTCGATAAAAGCCGCCATGTCCGCCTTCAATTGCACGGCCGAGCCCGGCGAAAGCCTTATCGCGATCGGTTCATAGGAGTTGGCGAAATTGTTCACATAGATCCAGTCATCCGCTTTCGGTTTGCCGCTCGCCAGCTCATAAAGGAAATTATTGACCGCGGTCTTCCTTCCGGTGCCAGGGAGTCCAGCCACATAGATGTTGAACCCCTTTTCCTGGATCCCCAGGCCGAAATGGAGAGCTTTCTGCGCCCTCTCCTGTCCTATGATCTCGTCCGAAGGCTTCATCCCCTCGGTCGAGGCGCAATCTACCTTCTTTGGATCGTAAACGGCCCGGTAATCCTCAAGTGGCAAGGTCTTGATCATCGCGGTCCCCTTGAATTATCATTGTTGTTGCCTAGGTATAAAACAATCAGTTTCTCGAACGATATGTCGAATCTCGCCATGGATCGTTCCAGGTACCTGGAATATTGGATATCGTACGGTGAAGTACCGGCTCACGTCCAGATACATCATGAATATTGCATTGGGAGAGCGGTTCACCCAGGTCAAAGTGTCCAAGAATATCGCCGAGAATGTCTCAACTTGACCCCATGACCAGAACTTCAATTAGAAGGCCGTTAAGATTAGGGCGATCGGTGCTATCCGATTCATATTTTCCGCGTTAATGGCCATCGAAATGGTCCGTCGCACGCATTTTATGTTTGGACAAGGGTATGTGGTTCCGTTGAAATGTCCGAGCTCAAGACCGTGGATTATGTTGACATCGAACGGTACATGGGAACCTGGTACGAGATAGCGAAATTCCCGCAGAGGTTCGAGGACGGTCTGGTCGGGATCACAGCGACATATTCACTGCTTCCAAACGGAAAGGTCAGGGTGTTGAACAGCGGATACGTAGGGGACTTCAATGGCAAGCTCAAGATCGCCAAGGGAAAGGCATGGGTTGTTGATAAGAAGACCAATGCCAAGCTCAAGGTGAGCTTCTTCTGGCCATTCGCTGGGGATTACTGGATCATCGAGATTGGAAAGGATTACGAGTATGCGGTGATCAGTGAGGGGTCACGACGGTACCTATGGATACTGTCAAGGACTCCGAAGATGGACGCGACCATCTTCGATGGTGTAATCGAACGCTTGATTGAAAAGGGCTTTGACATAACCATTCTAGAGAAGAATCCCCAACTGCCTTTTTAGAATGATTGAATGAGAAATCCAATCATCTGTTCGATCATTGTCATTGATTAGTTGTAAATTAAATGTTTTTATAATTAATTAAATTGAACAACAATTATATCTATTAATACTCTCTTATATTTTTGTGGATAAATTAGGTTGGCGTGGCCCAGTTATTAAGTATATAAAAATTTCAATTTCCGAATTTATTGAATCTCTTAAAAAGCATAATTTAAGATGTGTTAATGTCAACCCATCTTTCCTTCAGATAAAAGCCTGGGAAAATGAATACAATATCTTACAAAAAGAGCTACCATTGTTATTGGAGATTAATGAGAAAGCTGCTGATTGGTATTTAGTATTCGAATACGAACTGCCTCGGGAAAGGGGTCGAAGGCCAGATATTCTTGTTATTGCCGATGATCGAATTTTTATCATTGAATGTAAGGATATGAAAAGGCCTGAGCAACAACACATTGACCAGCTGAAAGCCTACGTTCGTGATTTATCAAATTATCATGCAGGTTCGCATAATGTGCGATTCGAACCCCTACTTCTCATGACATTAATGAATGACGCAAGGGAATCTGCTCAAGGCATTACGATAATTTCTCCAGATCAACTACACAATATTCTAAATGTTATGGCGAATGGAAAGACCATTGATTCTGAAGAATGGATCAATAGTCGTTACGCTCCACTACCTTCCTTGATATCAGCAGCTAAACTAATATTTGAAAATGAACCACTACCTCAAATTAGGAAGGCAGAGAGCCTTGGAGTCAATGATGCTGTTAATGAATTGGTGAAGATCGCTAGGGCGGCAAAAGAGAATGGTGAAAAACATTTGGCTTTAGTCACAGGTGTCCCGGGATCTGGAAAAACATTGGTAGGTTTGCAACTTGTTTATCTTTTACAAAAGGATGATAAAACACCAGTTGCAGTATTTCTATCAGGAAACGGGCCCTTGGTTAAAGTATTACAGCACACCTTAAAAAGTAAGGTTTTCGTTCAAGACGTTCACGGTTTTCTAAAAGAATATGGAGGAAACAATACTAAACTTCCAGACGAGAAGATCATTATTTTCGATGAGGCACAAAGAGCTTGGGATACTGAGCGTGCAAGCGAAATGCGTGGTATCGCAATTTCCGAACCAATGGATTTCTTGGCGATTGGAGCGAAGCGCCATGAAGGAACCCTTAATGTCGGTCTCATCGGCGAAGGTCAGGAAATACACCTCGGTGAGGAGGGCGGACTTAAGCAATGGAATGATGCCATCGCTCAATCCAAAGCAAAATGGATCGTACACTGTCCCGAGAAAATTGAACACCTTTTCACTGATGCGATTAAGGTGGTTGTGAATGAGTCCCTAAACTTGACCGTCACCTTAAGGTCTCATCTAGTTGAAGATGTAGACAAATGGGTAGAAGCCCTATTGAATGGGGATTTAAAAACAGCAAGAGATTATTCGATTAATATTGAAAATGAAAATTTCAACATTTATGTGACTCAGGATATTGATGTCGCAAAAAGATACGCTCAGGAAAGATACGATTCCTGCGAAGACAAACGTTATGGATTAATTTGCTCGGCGAAAGCAAAAAATCTTACTCAGTTTGGGGTAAACAATGACTTCTATTCTATGCAGAGGTTATTGATTGGCCCTTGGTTCAACGATCCTCCTAGTTCATTGAACTCTTGTTGCAGTCTACGCCTTCCCACAACCGAATTTCAATGTCAAGGCTTGGAGTTAGATATGCCCATTGTATGCTGGGGTAACGATTTCTATTATTATGAGGATAAATGGATTAGTAAAGGGAGGGTGCGGTACAAGTCTAAAAATCCATTTCAAGTGACGAAAAATTGTTATCGAGTTCTACTAACTAGAGGGAGAGACGGGATGATTATTTTTGTTCCCCCCGAAGGAACCTACGACACTTTTAATGCAATAGTTGAAGCTGGAGCAAAGATCCTTTACGGGTTTGAATCAACAGATATTATCGGTGAACACATATTATCCGTTACCGCATTTGATGTCAAACGAGATGAATAAAAACTGAAAAAGAGTCAAAAAGTGCGGGCGCCGGGATTTGAACCCGAGTTATGAGCTTGGCAAGCTCAAGTGATAACCAGCTACACTACGCCCGCGTGCTTTTCTCGGTATTGAGTAATTGGATTTAAAGCTTACCCACATGGCCAATCCGTCCATATGTCCCGACAGCGTCGACCGATCTATTTCCGATGCACTGGGCACGACCACCCATCTCTGATAAGTTTGATATTATCACCGATAAATGATCGTCCATGCGTTTTACATCCGCCCGATCTCGATCAATAGCTATTGCCATGGCCATGCTCCTGGTCATGAGCTTCAGCGTCCTGTTGGTCCCCAGTGGAGGACAGGGCGCTCTCACACCCCTGGAGGAAGCAGCGCTCGCCGAACGTTTCTCTCCCCGGTACTACTTCCATGGCGATGAAGAACTGTACCCAGTGGACATCGAGACCTACGTCACATTTTGCGACCTCAACATGACCACCGGCACAACTCACGTTCTGGTCGATGAAAGCGTCACCTCGTCCGAGCTCACCTACTACAGCACTGCCCACTATCTCGACAACCGACTGGGAAACAACAGCAACGACGGGATAGTTGACTACTACCAGGAGAACCTGGGAACGCTTGGGTACTCGATCTACTGCCGCGTTCAGTACTCAGGCGCGAACACCATTCTCCAGTACTGGACCTTCTATTACTTCAACGACGGCAACCTCAACCGTCACGAAGGCGACTGGGAGATGACCCAGGTCATATTGGACGCTTCCCTTGAACCTGTCACCACGACGTTCAGCCAGCACGAGAGCGGGGTCACCGCTCAATGGGCTGACGTGGAGAGGGACGATGATCATTACAAGGTATACGTCGCCCGGGGCAGTCACGCCAATTACTACCGCTCCTACTCCGGCGCTCTCGGACTTGCGAACGACGAGTGCGGGGACGACAAAAAGCTGACGTCGTACGACTACAGCATCATCATGCTCTCAGGAAGTGAGTCCTGGCTGACCTTCATGGGCCGCTGGGGCAGCAACGAGGGCGGTGACTCCGTCGTAGGCCAGGCTGGGCCGCAAGGACCCGTCTACCGTCAGGACGGGGTTATGTGGAATGGCGAATACTGGAGCGAAAACGCCTCTGAGCTGAACATCAACCTGCTGACCCTGGAATTGTTCTTCTCCTTATTCGTCTGGATGTACATCGGTATACTCGTCCTTCTGGTGCTCTTCGTTGTTTGGCGCATCTACCGCCGCCGGAAGCTGGGCGAGCTCATCATGCCTTACCTCGGTCTACTGGATTTCAAGGTTAACAAGGTGCGGGCGGCAAGCAACTCCCTGGCTTTGATAGCTCTGGTCATTGGCGTTATCGCGGTGTTCCTTCCCTACTACGCGGTATCTTTGTCAATCGACTCGCCGTACCTGACCACGGAAGGGTTCCAGGACGTGCTTGTGATAGACGGAATGAACGGGCTGATGGTCAACACCCTGGACCCCGAGGTCGGCCTCGTGCAACTTACGGCACTTCCGATCCCCCTGAGCATACTCCTGATCACGCCGCTGATATTCCTGCTACTGGGCACCATAGACGTCAGTGACGCTAAGATCGCCAGGAAGTACCTCTCCCGCGGCATCCTCATGCTGCTGCCGGTGATCGTCATTCTGTCGATCATAGTATCGCTATCCGGGCTGTACGTCTACTTCCCGGCCGAGGTGACCGGGGTAGAGGATGCCAAGGTGGTGTTCGACACCGTAGAGGCGTCACCGTTCAGCGGCAGTGAGGACGTGTACCTCCCGGAGAGCGGTGAAACAGCACAGGTGAAGTGGGGTCTCGGGATCGGCGGGTACCTGATGATCGTCACGTCCGTTCTGCTGCTCATCGCCGCGGCGCTGCGGTTCAAGTCCAAAGAGCAGGCGTACCCGTTCGAGAAGACAATGAAGATGAGCCGCAAGTGGGAGGACATACCGGACGTCAAGTGATGCGAGACCAACGAGCCCGGCGCAGCGGCCGGGCTCCTTTCTTTTTAATTTCAGATACCTACAAATCTGCGCTGTACTTCCCTGGAAAGGGATGCGCCGCAGAAGATACGACCGATCACTAGCCCCGATACTATCGATGTTCCTGTTCGGGCTGTTCCTGGTGCTCGGCACCAGTCCCGGCTCTCTGTTCTTCGACAGCGTTCTCTCGCTCGTCTCGCCTTACGTCCAGGCGGCGTTCCTCCTGGCCCTGGTCCTTGTCGTTTACCTTCTTTACGACCAGGTATACGTCCCGCTGCAGCAGATCGGCAGGGCGTACAGATGGGGAGGAGTGCTGGCCATGGTCTCGTTGGTTCTGGCCTTCCTCGGAGGGATCTTCCTGCTGGTGGACGAAAAGGGAGCGGTCTTCCTGCTGGTATCCATACTGCTATGGAAAGCGACCGTGCAGCTGTCCTACAGGAAACGACGCCGCTGATGCCTAAGGTTTGGCCTCAATGAGGACCAACAGGTCACCGACCTGGATGGTCTCCACGGCCTTACCCTGATAACGCAGCTCGCAGGCCACCTCGACCAGGTCGCTGGTTATCAGCACGTTATGTCCGTCGTTCATCATGATCTCGAAGGAGCCCTTGGTGTTCAGCAGCTGCAATACCGTCTCCGGCTCCATGGTGGCTATCTGTCCGACGATCTCCTTTGCATGGTTCTTGAAGAGCGGTCCGAGCTTGGCGTGCACCGGCTTTACCGACATCGCGCACCTGTCCAGGCGAGCTTCCTTCAGCAGATCGACCTTATCGGCGCGCACCGTGGCAGCGATATCATCCTCGTAACCTCTGAGCAGCTCGGAGTCCTTGCCGACTATCTCCACCTGCAGCAGCTCCTTGTTCAGCGGGTACTTCTTCTCCGCCTTCCACGTCCGGACGGAAGCGATGATCTCCTTGGTCAGGTCACCCTTGCGCTCCGCGTCTTCATCGATGCGCTCCGGTTCCGGCCACTTGCTAACGTGAATGGACTTCGCCCCGTCCATTTTCGCGAACGCTTGATAGGCGTCCTCCGTCACGTGCGGGAGCATGGGCGCCATCATCTTCAGTATGCCCAGATAGATGGTGTACAGAGTGTACTTCACCGACCTATCGTTCCCGCGCGTGCGGTGCTTTATCATTTCCACGTAGTGATCGGCGAACTCCTTCCAGGCGAAGTTCTCCACCTCGCGCATGGCTTTGTCAAAGTTATACGAGTCCATGTGCTCGGTCACCGTCGCCAGCACCTTGGTGTACCGGGACATGATCCACCGGTCGATAGGTTTCAGCTGCACCTTCTCCGGCTTCTCCGTGACGGTCATTTCAATAAGCTTTCCAAGGTTCCAGATCTTGGTGCACAGCTTCTTGCCGTGCACGACGTCCCTCTCGCGGAAGGCATGGTCCTCGCCCAAAGAACACGTGCAGGCGTAATAGCGCAGCGCGTCCGTTCCGTACGACTCCAGCAGCGGCATCGGATCGATGACGTTACCGAGCGACGTATGCATGGGCGTTCCGTCGGGGGCCATGATGAACCCGTGTATCATGATGTGGTCCCAGGGCTTCTGTCCGGTGAGCAGATGTTCGCGTAGTATCGTATAGAAGGCCCAGGTGCGGATGATGTCATGGGACTGCGGCCTCAGGGACATCGGGTACAGCCGCTTGAACTTCTCCTCGTCCCGCTGCCAGAAGGTGTTGTACAACGGGGAAACGGATGAATCCATCCACGTGTCGAACACGTCCGGGCAGCCTTTGAGCTCACCGCCGCACATGGGGCAGGCGTCCTTGTATGGCGGCGTCACCGTCGGATCGATGTAGCAATCCTTCTCTTTCGCCGGAAGCACGTAACCGCACTTCTCGCATTCCCATACTGGTATAGGCGTAGCGAAGTAGCGCTGACGGGAAACGACCCAGTCCCACTGCAGCGAGTTCACCCAGTCCTGCAAACGCACTTTCATGAACTCCGGGAACCACTCGATCTCGTCGGCCTTAGCAAGAACTTCCTTCTTGAAGTCCATTATCCGGATGAACCACTGCTTGACCTGTAAAAATTCGATGGGCGTGTGGCATCTCCAGCATATGGAGCGGTTCTGCTGCTGCTCCTCCTGCTTGATGATGATGCCCTGGGCCAGAAGGTCCTCGGTTATCTTGGTGCGGGCGTCCTTTACCGGCATTCCTTGGTACGGCCCAGCCAACGCCGTCATTCGCCCCTCTTCGTCCAATCCCTTCTCCAGCGGCAGCTTGTACTTCATGACCCACTCGAGGTCGGTCTTGTCGCCGATGGTGCATATCATTACGATCCCGGAACCGAAGGCCGGATCGACCTTCTCGTCCGAGATGACCTTGACCTTCTTTCCGAAAACGGGAGTGATGATGTCCTTGCCCACCAGATCGCGATAGCGCTCGTCGTTCGGATGAACGGCGATGGTCTGGCAGGTGCAGATGAGCTCCGGACGCGTCGTGGCGATTACTATGTGCCCTGTCCCGTCCGCTAAAAAGAACTTGACGTAATTGAGCTTGGTCATGTTCTGGTCATATTCAACTTCAGCGTCCGCCAAGGCCGTAATGCAGCGGGGGCACCAGTTGACCGGGTACTCGCCCTTGTACGCCAGGCCCTTCTCCAGCATCTTGAGAAAGGAGATCTGCGTGATACGGCGGTAGTAAGGCGCGTCGGTCTGATAGTAGATGGAGGGGTCCATGCTCTCCCCCAGTATCTCGAACTGCTGCGTCATCGAGTCGATGAACGAGTTGGCGTACTCCTCGCACATCTTGATGTATTCCGGGCGCGGCACGGAGTACTTGTTGATGCCGAACTTCTTTTCCACCCGAACTTCAACCGGAGTTCCGTTAACATCGAAGCACAGCGGGAACATCACGTTGAAGCCCCGTTGCCTGTGATACCGTGCAGCAAAATCGATCAGCGAATAGCCAGTGGCGTGACCCAGATGCAAGGATCCGGAGGCGTACCTCGGAGGGTTGTCAACGGAGTAAACGGGAGCCTCAGAATCCTGATCGAACTTGTAAAGCTCCCAGTCCTTCCACTGCTTCTGCCACTTCCTTTCGGTCTGTATCGCCTCGTATTGTGCCATGGACTGGAAAGGGAATGGGAAGAGGTTTAAAAAAGGTTGCTGAGCGCCTCAGACCTTTTTGTGCAGGTTCTTCTTCATCCGCACGTCCAGGTTGTGTTCCTTCTTCTCGGTGACGATGCGGTCCAGGTTGTCCATGAGTTCGACCGTTGCCTGGCCGAGGGACCAGTCCACGGCCTTCGACATGAAGTGCGAGTTCTCCGTGGTGAGACGTCCGATGAGCGAATACTTGGCGCTGTTCCCGGTGTGGTTGTACTTGCTCACGTGGATCGTGAAAAGTAAAGGCCGGGTGAACTTGGATATCTTCGCCAGACCGGACTGTATCTCCTTCTCCATGGTGTCCAGGGAGAAGCGGTCCTCTTCCTCCAGACCGGATATCTGGGTGTAGACCATGTCACGGTTACGAACGGACGCCACCAGCTCCAGGATGTCGTACTTGGTGACGATGCCGACCATGCGGTCGCCGGAAACCACGGGGATCGTGGAGATGTTCTTGTCGACCATGGTGTTGATGGCCTTGGTAAGGTCGTCCTCTGCCGTCAGCGTGATCGGAGAGTCGTGCATTACCGAGCGCACTTCAAGCTCCACCGGGTTGTTGTTCCCGGCCATGTCCTTGCGGCCCTGGTTCTGCGTTCCGGAACCGCTCCAGGAGTACTGCACGATGTCCTTGATGCCTATTATGCCTACGAGCCGGTCGTAATCGTCCACCACCGGTACGGTGCGGACCTCAAGGTCGCGCATCAGGCCCATGGCGTTCTTGATGAGGTCCTTCTCGTGGACGGAACGCGCGCTGTCGCTCATCACGTCGGCGACCTTGAGCGCCTTGACGTCCTTCAGCTTCGGAAGTACGGAAATGACGTTGGCGCGGGTGATTATTCCCTGTATCGTCTTTCCCTTGGTGACCGGCAGGTGCCTGTAACCGGAGGAAAGGAAGTGCTCCGCCACTTCTGTGAGCGGCGTATCGACGTTGATCTCGGGAGTCGTTTCCACCATGGATTTCGCCTTGGTGCCGATCACCAGGTTCTTTTTCCTTATGACCGTCCCGTAGCTGATCACCCCGACCAGCTTCTTGCCGTCGACCACCGGTATCTCGTGCAGGTCGGATGACTTCATCTTCGCCACAACGTCGGAGAGAGCGGTCTCCGGGTCAACGGTCTCGAACTTCTTCCTCATCAGGTCGCCGACCTTGTTGGCGTCGATCAGGGACCTGAGCAGTTCCCTCTTTTTTAATCCCTCGATGCTTTCTCCTACCATTTTTGTTCACCTTCCAGGATATATAGGGTTTAGTTCAGCATGATAGTTTGCGTCTGAGCCGGTCCTTGACCCAGTTCACAACGTCGTCAGCGGACATGCGCAGCTGTTCGGCGGTGTCGCGATCGCGAACGGTGACGTCACCCTTCTCCAGGGTGTCGTAGTCGACGGTGACGCACCACGGCGTCCCGGCCTCGTCCATTCTGGCGTAACGTCGTCCGATGGAGCCAGAGTCATCATAATAAGTGGCGATGCCCTCCTCGCGCAACGCGAGGTCAAGTGCCTTGGCCACCTCGGCCATGCCGTCCTTGTCCATGAGTGGGAACACGCCGACCTTTATGGGGGCGACGGCCGGCTTTAGCTTCAATGTGACATAGCCATCCTCCTTCTCGGAATAGGCGTGCTCCAGGCAGCTGTAAAGAATGCGGTCCAGGCCGTGGGACGGTTCGATGACGTGCGGAACGACGCGAACGCCGTTCACCTTCTCCTTTATCCGTACGACCTCGTAGTAGGTGCTATCCAGATCGACTGGCTGCCCGTCGACCGTGACCGTAACGAGACCGTCATGGACCGCGGAAGCGTCCATGGCCTCCAACTGCTTCTTGATGTCTCCGGCGGCGCCCTTGAAACGCGGGCCTAACGCGCCGAACTTCGGTTTTACGACATCGCGCTCCACGTCCCGAGGCTCGTCGAAGCGCTTGAATGCCGTGAGGTCGGCTTTAGAGAACTTCATGTGCTGCGACAGGTCCCAACAACCGCGGTCGGCTATGCCGACTATCTCGGTCCAGCCGAAGCTGATGAGCGTCTCGGCGTCCCAGCAATCAGCAGCGTAATGCGCCATCTCGGTCTTGAGGTGCTGGCGGAAACGGAGCTTTGCGGGATCGACGCCGGCGGATGTCAGGAAATCGTAAGTGACCCAGATAAAGTATCCGAGCGTCTCATTGCCGATCGTCCCGTTCGCGACCGCCTCGCCGATGGTCATCTCAACCTCCTTTTCGTCAGAGTTGGGGACCAGCTTGACCTTCCTGTCCCGGGCGTCGCTGTAACGGGGCCAGGACTTGTCCTCAGGATCGACGAACAGCTCCGCCTCCATCATGTTGAACTCCCTGAGGCGGATAACGCCCTGCCTTGGCGATATCTCGTTCCTGAAGCCGCGGCCTACCTGAATGCAGCCGAACGGAAGTTTCTCGCGGCAGTGGCGATAAAGATTCGTGTAATTCACGAAGATGGACTGCGCGGTTTCCGGGCGCAAGTAACCGGTGCGTCCGTTCCCGGGACCGATCTTGGTCTTGAACATCAGATTGAACTCTTCCACGTCAGCGAACTCGCCGCCGCATGGACATTTCACATCGTTATCGCGGAGGACCTTCTGCAGCTGCTCTATCGACAGTGAATCGGGATTGGGGTGCAGCCCTTTAGCCAAATGGTCCGCCCGGAACGATTCTCCGCACGCCTTGCACGTTACGGAGAGATCAGCAAAGTTATCGACGTGCCCGGAGGCCTTGAAAACCGCTTCCGGTCCCACGTTGTCGCCGTCTATTTCGACGAAACCTTCCTGCAGGGCGTAGATCTTGCGCCACAGGTCGGCGATGTTGCTCTTCAATGCCGTTCCTAACGGACCGTAATCGTAAAGCCCGGCGATACCGCCGTATATCTCGTACGCAGGGTAGATGAACCCGCGTCTCTTGCATAGGGAGAGCATCTCCCCGGAGCTGACCTCCTTCATTGTTGTCTACTCCTTCACAAGCACGGAAATGATGTCGTGATCGTATATCATTGCCAGAAGCCTGTCCTTGTTGTCCCGGACCGGCAATTGGCCGAAATCGTTCTTGCGCATGATGCGGGCCGCTTCCGAGATAGCGGTCTTCTTGAAGACGGTCGTGGGATCGCGGACCATTATGTCCTTGATCGGCAGCCCGGGAAGCTCTATCTTTGACACTTCGTACCACAGCTTCATGACGTTCCGCAGTCCGTCCCAGGACCAATGGTCCTCATCCTCCCCGAAGCCCATGGCGTTGGCCGCCTCGACCCCGTCCACATAGGCCTTGTTGAAGATGTCCCGGTCGGTGACGATGCCCGTCAAACGCCCATGCTCATCCAGCACCGGCAGGGCGGATGACTTGGAGACCTTGAGTATGACGTTCGCCACAGCCAACGTGGACTCCTGGAATATCGGGACGCAGGGTGAGCGTATGACCTTCTCCACCGGCAGGTCGATGTTCCTCTTCTCGACGATGCACAGGAGATCGGTAGGCGTCAGGATGCCGACCAGGCGCTTTCCTTCCACCACAGGCAGATGGCGCATGGTGCCTTCGACCAGGATCTTCGCCGCCTCCTCCACGGTGGCCTTCGGCGAGATGGATGGGTGCTCCCTCTGCATTATCATGGCCGCCTGCTCCTCCTCCGGACGGTCGAAGATATCCTGGCGGGTGATCATTCCAGCCAAGGAACCGTCATTGCGGCGCACCACCGGAAGGCCGGTGAGGTTGTGCTGCACCATTATCTTGAGAACTTCCTGGCGGGAGCCAGGGACCTGGGCAACTATCGGATTGGACGTCATCACGTCCCCAACGGTGGCCATTTAGTTTTCCTCCCCCGGGGACCTTACGACGAGGACGGGGCACTTGGCGAATCGAACGACTCGTTCCGCCACAGAGCCCAGCAGCAGCTTGGAGAAACCGGTCCTTCCGAGGGTGCCCATGACCACCAGGTCATGTTCGGCCGAGAGGTCCACTATCTTCCGGGACGGGGAACCTTCCTCGATACGGGTCGTTAGCTTCACGCCGAACTTCTCGGCTTCCTTCTTGACGTACTCCATGGCCTCTTCGCCCTCCCTCTCCAGCAGCGTGTACACGCTGATGATGGTGGAGTCCATGGGGAAGTTGATGAAGGAGGTCTGATCGACCACGTACAGGGCGGTGACCTCGGCACCGGTCGCCTTGGCCATCTCCAATCCCTTGCTAACGGCAGCCTTGGTATATTCGCTCCCGTCGGTCGGGATCAGTATCTTCTTGAACAGGGTCATCCTATCATCTCCAGCAATTCTTACCTATGCACACCAGCTCAGGTGCGTCCGCGGCGCTGCGCAGCACGAGGTCGGTGATCGGGTCACCGCCCCGCTGCCTGAGCACCATCAGCTCGCAGCGTGCTCCCGGTTCTATACTAAACGGTTCCTGGCGATTTAATAATTTTCTTCCGTTCATGGCCATGTCCAGAGCGTCCTTGACGCCGTCGCGGCCCTGTGAACGAAGCACCCGGGCGGTCACTTCCATCTCGGCCAGCATGTCCGGGAGGCAGATCATGGCGTTGTCCGTTCCTAACGCCACGGTGAGGCCGTTCTCCAGCATTCTTGCTAGAGGAGGCGTCTTCCCGAAGAACATGTTGGAGCGGGGGCAGGACACGACCGGAATGCCGGCCTGCGACACCTTGCGCATGTCGTCGTCCGTCGCCTCCGTCATGTGCACGATGTACGACGGCTTCAGGTCAAGCACCTTGTCGATGTTCTCCCGAACACGTTCAGAAGCGTGAATGGCGAACGGCTTGCCTTGTTCGTGCACTTCCTTGGCGAGCTTCTGCAGTTCTGGATACTCCCAGTCGGAGATGGACGATACGGCGATGCCGTCGGCCACCTTCAGCAATCTCCTGGTGCCGGAGCGGCAGAACTCCAATAACTTCGGGCGACCCATGATGAACGAGTCGGCGCCCTCCCCGTCCAAGCGACGCAGGTAATCGGAGCCGTCGTAGCCGCCCTCGCGGAAATCCAGGAACTGCGAGACGCCTCGCCGGGCCATGAAGCGCTTCATGGAGAGCATGCCGCGCATGAGGTCCTCCGGCAACGCCTGCTCCAGGACGCGGTGCTTCAGCCCTTTTGGTGGGGCGACAAGCTCTTCCAGCGTCATGGTGGGGTCGACCGGCACTATGTAATCGGCGATGTGAGTATGTCCGTTCACGAAGGTGGGGACGATCAGACCCCGGGCTTGAGCGCTACCCTTCTTTCCGCGCCCGATCTCAGCTATCACCCCGTCCTCGATGCCTACGTGACCGGGGAAAAAGCCGTTCTGGCCCAGCACCAGGCCGGAGAGGTAACGCATGTTCGCTTCATCGTCCTGGCGATATATCAAGCGCATGGTGGTAAAGACCAAATTGTTGTTTGGTGTATAGCGTAAGGAAGTGCGGAATTGAACGACCTACTGGCCCTGGCATTCCTGATGTTCCTGGCGGTGAGCGCCCAGCTGATCGCCTCCCGGTTCGGTCTGTCAGCGGCGATATTCGAGATCCTGCTGGGGTTGGCGGTCGGTCAGGTCCTAGGCATCCGTTCCGCGGACTTCGAGTGGTTCTCGTTCCTGGCGATATTAGGTGGCATTGGCCTGACCTTCCTGGCCGGCACGGAGATGGAGTTGGAACGAATGCGAAGGCAATGGAAGAGCAGCCTGCCTCTCGCCCTGGCGTCCTTCCTCTCGGTCTTCATCACCGTGCCTCTCGCCATGTACTATCTGGCCGGATGGTCCCTGGACGCGTCTCTATTATCCGGGGTGGCGCTATCGGAAACGTCCGTGGCCATCGTTTACGTCGTTCTGGTAGAGGGCGGCCGGGCCAGGACGGACGTCGGTTCCGTGATACTAGCGGCCTGCTTCCTGACGAACCTCATCGCGTCGATCGCTTTGGCGGTGCTGTTCGCACCTCCCGGCATCGAGGTGCTTATCCTGGTCTTGGCGGTGCTCCTGATCGTACCATTAGCCTATCGGTACGCCGGGAGGGTCCTGGACCGATTCAAGGGGCGTCCCGGGGAACCGGAGGTGAAGTTGGTGCTCCTGCCGCTTCTGCTGTTGGCCGGTCTGGCGTCCGTGGCCGGCGTGGCCGCTGTGCTTCCCGCTTATCTCTTCGGCTTCGCCATGTCCCGCTCCCTCAACGAGAGGAAGGAGGCCTGGTCCAAGGTTCGCACCGTCTTCCTGGGGTTCATGGTCTCCCTGTTCTTCCTGGCCGCAGGTTCGAACGTCTCCATGGAGGCTCTCATCGCCGGCGCCCTGATCATACTGGCGCTAGGGTTCGGGCGCGTACTGCTCAAGATGGTGTTCGTATTGCCGACGGTGAGCGGGTCCTTGCGCAAGGACCGCGTGTACATCGCCTTGCTGATGTCCACGTCGCTTACGTTCGGCATGGTCTTCCTGCAGTTCGGATTGGAGCAGGGACTGATCGACACAACGCAATTCTCAATATTGGTGGGAACAATAATCATTGGGGCTTTGGCTCCCACGTTAGCGGCCCAGAGGTGGTTCGATCCATGGACGAAAAGGAACTGAGATTGCTGGTGGCGGTGGACGGCTCGGTTCACGGAGAGAAGGCGTTGCGAAAGGCGGCACTGCTGGCGTTATCCGCGCCCTGCTACGAGATCGCCGTGGTCTGCGTGGTCGAGGTCCGGGAGTTCGCTTCCCTGATGGCCGAGGCCGACACCGAGGAGATGGAGGTCCGAGCGAAGAAGATCCTGCAGGATTCCCTGGAGATACTCACTTCCGAAGGGGTCACCGCCGAATCGCACTTGCTGCACGGTCCGCCGGTGACCAAGATACTGGAGTTCGCCGAGACCTTCAGACCGGACCTGATAGTCACAGGAAGCAGGGGAATGGGGGCCACGAAAGGCGCTTTGATCGGCAGCGTTTCATCGTCCCTTTCCAAGCGCGCCAACACCTCCGTGCTCATCGTTAGGTGATTGGCAATCCAGATTAGAAAAAGAATAAATACCGTCACTTTTCTTCCACCCTCCCATAGGTGCTTTACAATGGCTGTAAAGGTAAATGCTGATGAGTGTGTTGGTTGCGGACTTTGCGAGGATGCCTGCCCTAACGGGGCTATTACCGTTGACGACGTCGCCGTCGTCGACGCCAGTAAGTGCACTGACTGTGGCACCTGCATCGACGAGTGCCCCAACGACTGCTTGTCCAAGTAAGTTCCAGTTGGTCTCCGACCGCTGATCAAACCCTTTAATCTCCGGTTTTAATACAATATCTTTTCAGCATTTCAGCTGTTCCGATGATCATTCTCGACCCACCCTAGATCAGGAAATTTAAGGGCGGTCACATGGTCCCAGAGACATGTGACCTTTTTGGGCCTATTTGTTCTACAATTCGACGATGGGAGGACCATCTCAGGTATGCGCAATCGAATACCATACCATTTGATACTGGCTCACCCTTGGATAATTTGAAAAATGGTTTAGAGGCCGTTACCAGCCCCTTTCGGAACAGCCTCTGGTTCAGAATGGTCCTGGTAGGGTAGGTAGGAAGATACCGATCACGAGCGCCACTATCCAGATGATGATGGCGATGATCAATGCCTTTCCCCACCCGATCTCGTACGTGCTCCTCAGGACCAGTAGCCAAACGATCCCTGCCGCGACGGCTGCTAGCAGACCGCTTCCTAGCAGGAAATATGCCAAAATGTAAATGACCGTACCGATCAAAGCGGCTATCAGGGCTTTGCCGAAACCTTCCGTCTCCCCAAAAAATTTAGTGATAAAATATATCACTATGGTTGAGACCAACCAGGCGACAAGGAAGCCAACGATGGTTCCTACTTCGACCATGGTATAAAAGTTCTAATCGCGGATATTTAAATTTACCTAGGATCCGCGGCTGGGCGTCCTGCGCACTTCCTCTTGTGCAGGTCGTGGTCCATCGGTGGGTCCGTTCAAGGCAGAAGTTCTTCGAGCACCCTCGACACCCTCTCCACTGCTGTTTGGAGCTCGGACGACAGTCCTTCCCCGAAATCTGTCTCCAGCGGCTCGATGAGCAGCAGGGCGATCTTGGCGCCCGTCAAAGTGAAAACGTACTCGCAGAACACCCGCAACGGAAGGGTATGCGTTGAAATGCTGGTGGAGTTAACCACCTCCTCCACCTCGTAGAGGTGGGCGGTCCCTGGCGGCAATCCGAGCAGGGCGGCGTCCACGAGCAGAACATGGGTTGGCACGACATCGATTATCTCGTCGACGAAGCTCTCCGGCACCGTCTCGCACTCGATCAGGTGAACGTTATCGGAGACCCTTCCCGCCAGGTCCTGGACCACCCTGACGCCAACGTGATCGTCCTGGCGTATAGGGTTTCCTACCCCCGCCACCACGACCTTCTTGGCGTCGAATAGCCAGGCCGACAGCTCCTGCTCCAACGTCCGCTCGTGCTCCTTCAAGCGCTTCCTTCCTCCCTTGGACAGGAAAGGGAAAGGTCCGTTCGAAAGATCACCGGCTCAGATGGCACATAAGCTCCTTATTACGGTCGTACACCTTGACGTCCAGAGGCATCTGCCCGACGGCGAAGTGCGTGGCGCAGCCGAAGCACGGGTCGTACGCCCGGAAGGCCATCTCCACCTTGTTGAGCATCCTCTCGTCAACTTTGCCGTTGTGTATCAGGCCTTTGGCGGCGTCGCGCACGCTCATGCAGATGGACGGATAGTTGTTGGTCGTAGCGACTATCATGTTGACGTTCTTCATCAACGCGTCCTCATCAAGGTGATAGTGATGGATGAGAGTTCCGCGGGCGGCCTCGACGATGCCGATGCCCTCGCCCGGCGTTCCGGGCTTGTTCCGGACGTCCGTGGAGGTGATCTCCGGATCGGAGGCCAGCTCCACGGCTCGCTCGGCAGCGTACAGCAGCTCGATGAGCCGGGCCCAGTGGAAGACCAGCGTTCCGTGCACAGGTTTTCCGAGCAGGGAGAACATCACGTTGTACTCCTGGTTCGCCAGCGGGGTGGTCATGCCCTCCGCGGCGTTCAGCCTGCCCAACGGACCCACACGATACGCCCCGTTCTCCGGTCCGTCCACGAACCCTTTCCAGCCGATCTTGCGCAGGAACGGCAGCTTGGAGTACGTCCACTCTTCCGAACGTTCCTCGATGTGCTCCTGGTAGTCCTGCGCGTCGAACTTGGCGAACTCCTTGCCGGAGGGGTCCACGACACGGACCTTCCCGTCGTAGAAGTTGACCTTGTTGTTCGGATCGACCATGCCCATGTAGTACGTCCGCTGCGTGTACATCTCGCTCTTGATCAGCTCGACGTACGCCGGGTTCCCCAGGACTATGTCATGGAACGCCTTCAATGAGAACTGAGCGAAGCCCACGAGCGACCGGGACATCTCCAGTATCGCCTTTCGCGACTCTTCGCTCAGCGGCTTGCTGATCCCGCCGGGAAGACCGCTCACGGGATGGGTGGCCTTTCCGCCGATGATCTCCGTTATCTTTTGTCCATAGGCCCGGTGCTTAATCACTTCCTTCGCCACGTCCAGGCCGGCCTTCTCTATGACGCCCAGAATGTTCCTCTTCTCCGGCGGGGCGTCCGGACCTACTATGAAATCAGGCCCTCCGAGGTAATAGAAGTGCAGGATGTGGTCGTAGCAGATGTAGCCCATGTACTGCAGCTCGCGCAGCTTCTTGGCTGCCGACGGCGGTTCCACATGGAACGCCATGTCCAACGCCTTAACGGAAGCGTAATGATGCGCCACCGGACAAACGCCGCATATGCGCGTCGTCAGCAAGGGCATCAGCTCCGCCGGGCGGCCGACGCAGAAGGACTCGAACCCCCTTAGCTCAGGTATCTTCAGGTAAGCGTTCTCCACCTCTCCCTTGTCATCAAGGAAGATCGAGACGCTGCCGTGCCCCTCCAGGCGGGTAATGGGATCGATGGTGATCTCCTTCTTCATTTCATCACCTTCCTTCTGAGTATGGACGCGGGCAGGCTGTACATATAGAATATCCCGGCCGGGTCCTTGATCTGCGATATTAGGTCCATCACTTCTTCCTCTGTATATGTGCCAGGTTCCTTGTCCAGGTTCAATATGGAGGCAAGGGCGGTCATCATGCCCGTGCCGATGTCGGACTGGTTAGGCAGGGCGCCGCCGCAGCCGGTGCAGGGCATGTCCACCTTGAGGCATTGCGCGCCGCATCCGCCGCGGGTCGCCATCCCCATGCAGATTATCCCCTGTTCCATGAGACACCTTTCCGGATCGGGAATTATATCGTAAACGCGGTGAATGGCGGTGATCTTCTTGTTCGTACGTTTCCGGGGGCACTCAGCGCAGACGGCCGGCAGGGGTGCCAGCACCGAACCCTTTGGAGGAAGATCGCCGGACAGGATGGCGTCAAGTGCTTTGTTGATCAGGTCCACCGGCGGCGGGCAACCGGGCAGATAATAATCAACGTCCACGGTCTGGTCCAGTGTTTTAACGGTGTCGTAGAACACCGGTATGTGGAGAGTGCCTTCCTTCACCTTGGATTCCGGCTTCGGAATGAAAGAGCCATTGGTCCTGCCGTCGCCCAGCTCCATGTATACGTGGTTCAATATCTCCTTGGAATCGTGCAAGTTCGCCAGACCGGGCACGGAGCCCTCGTAGGCGCATGCTCCGAACGCCACCAGCATCTTGCTCTTGGCCCGCAATAGCTTGGCCATGTGCTCCTGCTCCGAGTTGCGCACGGACCCGTTGAAGAACGTCACGTCCATGTAACCGTCCGGGAACGCCTCGACGTCCTTGTACTTGATGTCCATGGCCACCGGCCAGAACACGATGTCCACGTGCTGGACCAGTTCCAGTATCCGTTCGTTTATGTCCAGGACCGCGATCTCGCAGCCGCCGCAGCTGGCCGCCCAGTAGAACGCCACTTTCAGCTTGTTCATTAGCGGTCCCCCTTCTTTCCGTTCATGAGGTATTCGTGCATTGCCCTAGCCGCCCGTTTTCCGGCGCCCATGGCGCTTATGACGGTCGCCGCGCCTGTGGCGACATCGCCGCCGGCGAACACCCCGTCCAAGTTGGTCCGTCCGTCCTCGTCCACTATGATGGTACCGTTGCGCGGGTTGGTCTTCAGACCCTCCGTGGTGCGCTGAATGATCGGATTGGGCGTCTGGCCTATCGCTACGATAACAGTGTCCGTATCCACGTCGAAGTCCGAGCAAGCGATCGGCGTTACGCTGCAACGGCCCTTGTCGTCCGGCTCGCCGAGCTCCATGCTCGTGCAGCGCATGGTCTTCACCCATCCCTTATCGTCGCCGAAGAACTCCACCGGGGCGTTGAGGAATTTGCAAATCAGCCCCTCCTCCTCGGCGTTCTCGATCTCCTCGCGCCTGGCTGGCAATTCGTTCCTTGAGCGGCGATAGTTAAGACAGACCTTGGCGCCCAGCCTCATGGATATGCGGGCGCAGTCCATGGCCACGTTCCCTCCCCCGATCACCACGACGTGCTTGCCGATCCGGATCGGAGTATCGGACCTAGGGAAGTCATAAGCCTTCATCAGGTTGACCCGGATGAGGAACTCGTTGGCGGAGTAGATGCCGCCCAGGCTCTCCCCGGGACAGTTGGTCCACTGGGGAAGCCCGGCCCCGCTCCCGATGTAAACGGCGTCGTAACCTTGCGCCATGAGCTCAGGTATCGTGTGAATGCGGCCGATCAAATTTCCGAGACGGAGCTCCACGCCCAGGCTCTGGACGTACTCCACCTCCTTCTGCACGATCGCCTTCGGCAGACGGAACTCGGGAATGCCGTACATCAGCACCCCGCCGGCCACGTGCAGCGCCTCGAAGAGCGTTACCGAATGACCTAGCTTCGCCAGGTCGGATGCGGCTGTCAGTCCGGAAGGGCCGGCGCCGACTATCGCCACCTTCTTTCCGGTCGGCTTAGGTCGCTCCGGCGCCTTCATGCCATGCTCCCTCTCCCAGTCCGCAAGGAACCTCTCCAGGCGGCCGATGTTGACCGGGTCGCCCTTCTTGCCGCGGATGCAGTTCTTCTGGCACTGCTGCTCCTGCGGGCACACCCGGCCGCACACGGCCGGCAGGGCGTTCTTGGATTTTATTATCGCTATGCCCTCGTCGTACCTCCCCTGGTTGATCATGTCGATGAACTGGGGGATCGGCACTTCCACCGGACAGCCTTTCTGGCATTGGGGGTTCTTGCATTTGAGGCAGCGGGCCGCCTCGGCCAAGGCCATCTCTTCCGTGTATCCCAGAGCGACCTCCTCGAAGTTCTTGACGCGGTCCTCGGACTCCTGACGGGGCATCGGGACGTCCTCGTCCAAAGCCTTGTCGTTGCGCCTGCGCCGGGGCTCACTTCCTTCCACAGCGGCACCCCCCCTCATGCTCGTGCTCCCAGAGCAGCGAGCTTAAACGTTCCTCGGGCAGCATGCTGCGCTGCCGCTGTATCAGTTCGTCAAAGTTGGTCTTGTGTCCGTCGAACTCCGGGCCGTCCACGCAACCGAAGAGCATCTTGTCTCCGACCGTGACGCGGCATACCCCGCACATTCCCATGCCATCTATCATGATCGGCGTCAGGGAGACGATGGTCGGTATCCCGAACGGTCTGGTCATCTCGCTGACCTTCTTCATCATGACCACCGGGCCGATGACGGTGCAGCGGTCGAACTTTTCCCTGGAAAGAACTTCCTTCAGGAAGTCCAGTCCCTTTTCTCCTATCGTCCCGTCGTCCGAGGCCACGTACACTCGATCGCTGTACCTTTCTGCCTCCGCCTTCTTGAACAGGAACTCCTCGCTGCGGCAGGCGAGGACGGTTATGACCTCGTTACCGGCTTCCTTGAGCGCCTTGGCCTGAAGCAGGGCCGGGGCGATCATGATGCTGCCGCCGACGCACAGCACCTTGCCGTACCTCTTGATCTCCGAAGGATTTCCCAGCGGCCCAGTGACGTTGAACAGCTCGTCACCGGCGTTGAAGGTCCCTAGCTCTTTGGTGCTCTTGCCGACCTCGTGGAAGGCGAAGGAGACGGTCCCTTCCTGGCGATCGAAGGCGCAGATGCTGAGCGGAACCCTCTCCCCTCCTTCCTTAGGGATGACGATAAGGAACTGCCCGGCCTGGGCCTTCGCCGCGATCTCGGGAGCGTCCACGGTGAACAGGGTGTGCTTGTGCGCCAACTTTTCCTTGGAAACGATGCGGTACATTCAGTCCACGCTCCTCTGGCGTTCGGTGGAAGGCATGTTCGAGATCCGTTCGCAGAACGTCTCGAATATCCCGTTGAAATCTCCTGCGCACCTCGGCGACAGCTCGTGCATCTCGAAACGGTCCCAAAGGCCCAGCTTCTTGAGCGCGCCCTGCAGGACATCTAACTGCCGTTCAGCGTTGTCCCGGCCGTTCTTCAGCTTGCAATCCTCTGCAGCGCAAACGACGGCCATGACGCCGTCGAAGCCTTTCTGCAGGGCGTTTATCACATGCACCGGGTCCAATCCCTTGAAGCAGGGGACCTCCAGTAGCATGGCGTTCCTTCCGCGCAGCATCTTCTCCGGATCGTCCAGCGCGGAGAACTCCGACCACTGGCAGCTGAACACCAGTATCGACGGCCGCTTGTCCCTCTGGCGCATGCGGGCGGCCGCCTCCTCGTAGGAGCGGAGCACGGAGTAGAACTCGTAGCCTTTAACTTGAATGGCATTGTGCGGGCAGACCAACTGGCACGCTCCGCAGCCTACGCACTTGTCCTGGTCCACCCGGGGCGAGGATATCGCATCGGCGCTTATCGCTCCGTATGGACAGACGAAAACGCACTTGTCGCATCCCACGCAGTCGTGGTTGATCCAGACGGCCTTTCTGGAGTACTTGACGACTCGCAGGGAATCCTCGGGATATCCGAACTGCTTGATGACCGCCTGACCCAGAATAAGTCGCCTGGTCTCTATGCGGGTGCCTTCCTTCATCCGGCAAAAGCCGTCCTGGCACTGTATGGAGACGATGTTCCCGATCCCGGACGAGAGCGCCCTGAAGATGAAGTCCGTCGGAACGCGTCCGGCGCAAGGTATGCGCAGGGGAATGTAATCCTTGGTGTCCAATCCGTGATCGGCCAGGATGTCCTGCACCTCGCCGCTGCTCGGCGAGTTGCCGCGGCACATCATCACCAAGGTCTTGGCGGAAGGGCTGGCCGTGCGCACGTACTCCAGAAGCCCGTCGTAATCGTAATACGCCATCTCGATGGCCGAGGCCGGGCAGGCGCTGTAGCATATGCCGCAGACCTGGCACTTCTGGATGTCGATCTCGATGCGCCCGTCCTCCTTCTCGCTTATGGAATCGAACGGACAGAGGGAGTAGCACACCTTGCAGCGGCTGCACAGGTCCTGATTTATCTTAACGGCGGCGAGACAATTATCATTCATCAATGATCACCCGGCGGCCCCTCGTTCAGATCGCCACGTTCGCACCCGCCAATATCAACAGCGGGCATCGAACGGCCGTCATCCAGGGACCTTGATGGTTCACGTCCACGACGTCTCTGATTGGATTATGGCCATATTATTTAATCCATATGCTCGATGGTTCGTGAGCTGACCTTTCCAGAGGGCCGAACGCCGGTTCCCTCAGAATAACAAAGCAAATGTACAACAATTCTCATAAAATTCGACGAACATCGCAGTTCCTATTCCCGTTCACAGGAAGACCGGGCACAAATTAAATAACACGACCTCTTTCAAACACCTACGTCAGATTTAGGACGTTGTATGGAAGTGCCATGATCATGCTGACCAAGGATTTGATGGAAAAGATCGTAGCCAAGAACCCTGGTGAGAAGGAGTTCCACCAGGCGGTCAACGAGGTCTTTGAAACGCTGGAGCCGGTGCTGAAGCAGCACCCTGAGTATCTCAAGGCCAAGATATTGGAGAGAATGGTCGAGCCCGATCGCCAGATAATGTTCCGGGTAACCTGGATGGACGATAAGGGCGAAGTTCAAGTGAATCGCGGCTACCGCGTGCAGTTCAACAGCGCCATCGGCCCCTACAAGGGCGGGATACGCTTCCATCCATCCGTCAATCTGGGCATACTGAAGTTCCTGGGCTTCGAGCAGGTCTTCAAGAACGCTCTGACCGGGCTGCCGATGGGCGGTGCCAAGGGCGGAGCGGACTTCGATCCCAAGGGCAAGAGCGAAGCGGAGATGATGCGCTTCTGCCAGAGCTTCATGGACGAGCTGTACCGGCACATCGGCCCGGACACCGACGTTCCGGCGGGGGACATCGGCGTCGGCGGACGCGAGATCGGTTACATGTTCGGCCAGTACAAGAAGGTCGTGAACCGCTTCGAGTCCGTGCTTACCGGCAAAGGCATCAACTGGGGCGGTTCGCTCGTCCGGACGGAAGCGACAGGCTACGGCTGCACTTACTTCTGCGAGGAGATGCTGAAGACCAGGAAAACGGACTTCAACGGAAGGACGGTCGCGATCTCCGGTTCCGGCAACGTCGCTCAGTATGCTGTGCAGAAGATCACCCAGCTCGGCGGGAAGGTCGTCACGCTTTCCGACTCGGACGGTTCCATCTACGACCCCGCCGGAATAGATGTCGAGAAGTGGAGGTACGTCATGGAACTGAAGAACGTCAAGCGCGGACGCATAAGCGAGTACGCCACCAGGTACGGCTGCGAGTACTGGCCTAACCAGCGCCCTTGGAAGGCCAAATGTGACATCGCCATGCCCTGCGCGACCCAGAACGAATTGGACATGAGGGATGCCAAGATGCTGCTCGATAACGGCGTCATAGCCGTTTGCGAAGGCGCCAACATGCCCTCCACGCCGGAGGCGGTCGAGCTGTTCATCGCCAACGGAGTGCTCTTCGCACCGGGCAAGGCCGCCAACGCTGGTGGCGTGGCCACGTCCGGACTGGAGATGTGCCAGAACCACATAGGCATCTCCTGGTCCGCGGAGGAGGTCGACAGGCAGCTGCATCAGATCATGGTCAACATCCACAAGAACGCTGCGGACTCGGCACGCAAGTACGGCAGCCCCGGCAACTACGTGGTCGGCGCCAACATCACCGCATTCGTCAAGGTCGCCAGCTCCATGATGGACCAGGGCCTGATCTGAAACCTCAGCAGGTAACGAACGTCCCGGCCGAACCGGGCGTAACCTTACCGCGTTTTCTTTTTATCGGTAAATCACCGGTCGCCCCGTCAATCCTTTATCCCATGCAGTCCCTCTCACTAACTATTCAGTGAGTACCATGAGGATACTAGCTATCAATGGAAGCCCCCGGAAGGACGGCAACACCGCCAAGCTGCTGAAGGAGATCACCAAGGACCACGTCGATGTGGACCTGGACTACTTCGACCTGAACGATCTTAAGGTCAAGGACTGCCAGGCCTGCTACTTCTGCAAGAAGAACGATGCCTGCGCCATCAAGGACGACATGCAGCTGCTCTACAAGAAGCTCCGGGAGGCAGACGCGCTGGTGCTCGGCGCCCCGGTGTTCTTCGGCGTCGAAACTGCCAACACCAGGGCGTTCATTGACCGTCTGTACGCGCTGCTGGCCTTCGGCGACGGTCCTGGAAAATACGTTCCTAGGCTCAAGGGGGGCAAGCTGGCCATATCTTTCGTCAGCTGTAGGAACGGCAAGGGCAAGGAGGTCTATGCCAACATCAAGGACCGCCAGTTCGCCATGTGGTCCAATCTGGGCTTCAAGAACGTTCATACCTACGTCATCGCCGGTGCGACCCCGCAGGGCAACATCCTGGAGCTGGTGGACGCCCAGGACATGGTCAACCAATGCCAGAAGCTTTTGGAGGGCTGATGACCTTCAGATCGTTCATAGCGGTCGATGTGGAAGCCGGTGATGTGCTGAGGGACGCCATCCGGGATCTGGATCATTTCGGGCGTACGCTGAAGCCGGTGTCGCCTGATAACATGCACGTCACCCTCAAGTTCCTGGGAGACACGGACGAGCGTTGCATACCGCAGCTGACCAAGGTCATGCAGGACGCCGTGGAGGGCGTGGCTCAGTTCACGGTTCGCCTGGTTGGCACCGGTGCCTTTCCGAACCCGCGCACCGCGAGGGTGCTGTGGGTAGGCATGGAAGGCGCCGAGCCGCTCAAGGGGATCGTGAAAAAACTGGAGGACGGGTGCGACCTGATCGGCTACGGCCGGGACAAGCAGGCCTTCTCCCCTCATCTCACGCTAGCAAGGGTCAGGGAGGGGTTCAACGCCGATCTGGCCGATTTCATCAAATACGGTCATGAGAAGGACTTCGGCTCCTTCACCGTGAAGACCCTAAAGCTGAAGAAGAGCGTGCTGACGCCTGCCGGCCCGATATACTCGGACGTGTCCGAGGTTCGCCTCTAACGGCCCACGCCCTCGAACAACGAGAACTCGGTCGTCTTCAGCAGGTCCTGCGGAAGATGGTCCTTGACGTAATCGATGCTGTAGTTGCCGCCCCGGAAGTCCGGGTTTCGTACGACCAGGCGGTGGTACGGTATCGTGGTCTTTATGCCGGTGACCGTGTAGCGGTCCAGGGCGTCCTGGGCCCGGTTCAGCACCTCGTTCCTGGACCTGCCGGAGATGATCAATTTGGCCAGCAGGTTGTCGAACTCCGTGGGGACGACGTAACCTTCGTAGGCGTGAGAGTCGACGCGGACGTGGTCGCCCGCCGGCTCCATGTACTTCTCTATCCGTCCCGGAGCAGGGAAGAAATTGTTGAACGGGTTCTCCGCGTTAATTCGGAACTCCATGGCATGGCCCTTGGGCTTCACATCCGAAAGAACGTCCTCCACTGGTATGTCGGAGCCGATCTTCAGCTGCATCTCCACCAGGTCGAGACCGGTGACCAGCTCTGTGATCGGATGCTCGACCTGTATCCTGGTGTTCGCCTCCAGGAAGAAAAGCTCTCCCTCGGCGGACATTAGGAACTCGAACGTTCCGAGCGACGTGTATCCAGCTCTCTTGACCGCGGCGATGCACAGCTCGGACATCTTAGCGCGAAGTTCCGGGTCGACCGCGCAGGAAGGCGTCTCCTCGATGATCTTCTGGTGCCTCCGTTGAACAGAGCATTCCCGCTCGCCCAGGCAGTAAGCGTTGCCGCGGGAATCCCCGACCACCTGGAACTCGATGTGCCTCGCCTTGAGCAGAGCCCTCTCCAGATATATGGTCGGGTTCTTGAACGCCTTGTCCGCCTCGTTCTTTGCCGACGTCAAAGCGTTCTCCATCTCTGAATCGTTATGGACCAGGCGCATTCCGCGCCCGCCGCCTCCGCCAGACGCCTTGAGCAGGACCGGATAACCGATCTTGTTAGCATGCTTGATCGCCTCTTCCGGCGTCTCCAGGGGGTCCAGGGTTCCGGGCATGATCGGTACGCCGACCTTGGACATGAACTCCCTCGCGGACAATTTGGAACCTAAGAGCTTCATTGCCCTGGGGGAAGGTCCGAGGAACGCGATCCCCTCTTCCTCGCAGCGCTCGGAGAACTCCGCCTTCTCGGAGAGGAATCCGTAGCCAGGGTGGATCGCATCAACCTTCATGCGGTTGGCCACGTTTATTATGGCGTCAATATCAAGGTATCCAATACTGTTCTCGTCGGTGTGCAGCTCGACGCTCTTGTCTGCCAGCGATACGTGCTTGCAGTGCTTGTCCGAGGGGGTGTAGATGCCTATGGTCGGCACTCCCATCTTCTTGCAGGTGTTGATCACCCGGATGGCGATCTCCCCTCTGTTCGCTATCAGCACCTTCTTGAACATCTTGAGACCTCAGGCGCAATGGCACCGCATGCGACTGCGTGGCAGGGAATGTAACTTGTTTTTATAATAATTTCGATTAGCATTGCCAAGAATTTCTTTTGATTTCGGACGGAATATTCGTTTTCCAATAAGAATCAAGATAATTATTAGTAAAAATCGTTTTTCATTTGACGAATGCGGTCCGCTAGTTAGTCTCACTGTAAGCGAGGAGGTCTAGACACCCCTAGGCTTTCCCTATTTCGGAGATACAATGAGGTTCTCAAGGAAACGAATGAGCGGGGACAGGGACGGCGGCATCGAGGGATTGCCGCTGCAGCTGATGATAATGGTGATAGTGGCTGGGCTCGGAACGGCCATCCTGGTGGGATGGATGGGCGGTCTTTCTGCTCCAGAGGCCATAGCGTCCGTGAACGGCAACCCGACCGAGATACTTCTGGCGGACGGGGATGGCGACGGGACCTTCGAGAATGACGAAGCTACGATCACGATAATCGTACGCGATCAGAACGGGGACGCGGTGGAAGGCGCTTCGGTCGTCTTGGACGGATGCGAAGTTCGCAATTCCGACGGTTCCCTGGTGTACGGAACCACGGGTGCGGACGGCAAGGTGACGTTCGACGGACTGAGCGTCTCGCACTACGGCGATGGGATAGGCTTCATAACCGTTACCGTGGCCAAGGGCGGCATGGGTACCGACTCGTCGCTGCAGGTGCCAGTGATCTGCAGGTGAGAACTTGAGAAACGATAAAAGGGGGATCGAGGGGTTGCCGCTCAGGCTGATGCTGGTGGCCCTTCTGATCTCCCTCACCCTTCCCACTATGTTATCCTTCATGCACGAGACGACGTCCAATATCGCTGAGGAAAAGGCGGCCGAGATCGCGGAGCAGATCGCCGCGACCGTGGAGGAAATGTCTGCGGGCGGCCCCGGTAACGTGCGGACAGTAGTGGTCCCTATCGATCTTCTTGCGACCATCAAGCTTAGTATTGGGGGCGAGAAGGGAGCCGCCGATTGTACCCGGATAGGCTGGAAAGCGGACGGACGCGAAGGGGCCAGATATCTGGATGGCGTGATCGTCATTACCGACGACGGTAACCCCCTGATCATATCGGCTGGCGATTCCATCCGTCTGGAGTGCACTCCCGGAACCTGGGGAACGGTAAAGGTGGTCAAAGCATGATGGAGTTCTTCGTCTCCAAGTTCTGGGCGTTCCTGGTATCTATTGTCATCATGGGCGTCCTGATACAGGGGATGCAGATCAATTCTCAGTCCGACCGGAATGAGGCGTTGAATGACATGGCCGAAGATCTGGAAATGCTGTTCGAAGAGTTCACCGCGGCCGGCGAGGGATTGGAAACGACGGTATATCTCGACCGCATGCTACCACCGACGGCAACCCTGACCCTGTTCAATGGATACGGGATATTGGAAGATGGGGGTCGAGAGGTCCGCTTCACCGTTCCCGCTTCCGTCATGCGGATACAGACCGAGCAGGGTGAGATGATGGAGGTGGACAGGCTGGTGCTGGGTCCGACCGATTCACTTCTGTTGATGAATCAAACCGAAGGACCGACGATGATGGTGCTCAGTCAGTGAACTTGTCGGCCAAGTACTTCACGGCGTCAATGAACTTGCGCAGCTCCTCTTCGGTGTTGTACATGTAGAACGACGCCCTGGCGGTTCCTTCCAGTCCGCGCGAGGTGAAGTAGGGGTGAACGCAGTGCATTCCCGATCGTATGAGCACGGTAGCGATCTCGTCCAGGATCATAGCCACGTCGTGCGGGAGCATTCCTTTGAGATTGAAGGAGAATATGCCGCCCTTCCGGCGCGGGTCTGCCGGACCGAGCATGGACAGATTCCGAACGTCCTTGAGGCCTTCGGTCGCTATGGTGTTCAGTCGGTACTCATGTTCCGATATCTCCTCCATTCCTATGTCCTGGAGGTACCGCACCGCCGCCCCGCTGCCTATTATCCCGGCGTAGTTCTGAAGGCCGGCCTCGAACCTCTCCGGTACAGGCAGTAACTCCGCAGAGTCATAGGAAGTTATGGAAACTCCACCGCCACCTGTGATCAGTGGTTCCACCTTCTCCAGGACATCCCTCTTTCCATAGAGGATACCGGTGCCGGAGGGGCCGAGCATCTTGTGCATGGACCAGGCGTAAAGGTCGACGTCCATGTCCGCCAGGTCCAAAGGATTGTGCGGAGCGTACTGGCATCCATCGGCCATGACCAGAGCGCCGTGGTCGTGCGCCAGCTCCACCATCTCCTTGAGCGGGATCGAGCTACCGTCCACGTTGTTGGTGTGCACCACACTGAGCAGTTTCACGCCCTTCTCCAGCTCTTCCTTCAGAGGCTCCAGGTTACCCCGTTCCAGCTCCTGGAAGGAAAGATATCCGCGGCGGATGCCCTTCTCCTTGGCTAATAGCACCCACGGAACGTGATTGCTATTGTGTTCCATATCCGTGGTGACGATTCGGTCATCTTTCTTAAGATGAAGGCCTTTGGCCACGGTGTTCAAGGACTCTGTGGCGCTCTTGGTGAATATGACGCACTCGGCGTCCTTCACGCCGACGAACGATGCCACGTCCTCCCGGGCTTTGTCCAAGCGTATCGATACCTCGGTAGCCAGGCGGTGCACGGAGCGTCCGCCGCAGGCCGGAAAATCGTAATAGTACTCGTTCATGGCATCGATGACCTGGCGGGGGCGCAGGCTCTGGCATGCGCTGTCCAGGTAGATCGGCGGCTTCTCCTGCTGAAAAAGCGGGAAGTCCTTTCTAACGCGTTCGATATCCATTCCAGTCGGGCTGGGAACGGAGTAGAGCCTATTAACGCCTTTTGTATGGAAAAAATTGGGAGAGGTCAGGCCGACATGACGCGGTCGACGTACCTCTCCACCTCATTAACAAGATCGTCGGAAACCTTTCCGCCGCCGAAGGCCATCCGGTAGTCCAAGAAATGTGTCACCGCCTTTTTCTTGGCCGCTGCCTTTTTTCCAGGGTGCATCCTCAGATACTCCCGGACAGACCTCGCTAGCATTGCCTTTCCGTCCTCGGTTAACAAGTTTTGAACCCCCAGTTAGTTACTATGGTCACGACACCTATTAAGGGTTGTCAGTACTTATACCGAAGAAGGTCCGGGAAAGATACATGAACTTCCATTCTCAGGTGCGAAAACCCACCGGGGTGCAGGGCATCATCATGGCCCGCCGCATGAACCGCAACCATCGCGGAATGATGCAGTGGGCCTTGGACCACATTGATGTTTCGAACATCACCAGCATCCTTGACGTGGGCTGCGGCGGCGGAGGTCCGATGTCGCAGCTGTCCGGCAAAGCCACGGGCGCCAAGTTCACCGGTCTAGACCTGTCCATTGATATGCTGCGCATGACCTGCAAGGTCAACTCATCCAGGTTCAAAGAGGGAAAGCTGCGCACGGTGCGCGGCTCTGTTTCCTCATTGCCGTTCCACGCCGGCTCGTTCGACACGGTCTTCGCCTGCGAGACCACCTACTTCTGGCCCGACCTGCGGGAGAACTTCAGGGAGTGCCGCCGGGTGCTGGCGAACGGAGGAAGGATGATCCTGGTCCAGGAGGCCTGGGACGCCCCGCAGTGGCGCGAACGGAACAAATCCTGGCAGAAGGGCTTCAGCATGAGGTTCTGCAGCCTGGAGGAGTACGCGTCCCTTCTGAAGGAGGCCGGCTTCGCCAGGGTCACCACCACTACCGAGGAGGAGCAGGGCTGGTTCGTCATGGTGGCCGAGACAGAGGGAAATTAATATCTCCGTACGGCATGCGCAGAGCGATGACATCTCTGAAGGTGGTCCTGGCCGGGGTGGAGATGGAGAACCCCACCATGCTGGCCTCGGGCATCATGGGCGAGACCGGAGGTTCGCTCCTGGCCATGGCCAAGGGCGGCGCCGGAGCCCTGGTCACCAAGTCCATTGGCAGCGTTCCGCGCCAGGGGCACAAGAACCCCACGCTTGTCGAGCTCGAGTACGGCTACATGAACGCCATGGGGCTGCCCAATCCGGGCATAGAGGCCTTCGGCGACGAGATGTACGAGGCCTCCAAGGCTGGAATTCCGATCGTGGGGAGCGTTTTCGGCTCGTCCGCGGAAGAGTTCGCCACTCTTGCGAGAAGAATGCAGGAGTACGGCGCTGAAGCGGTCGAATTGAACCTCAGCTGCCCGCACGCCAAGGGCTACGGCATGGAGATGGGTGTTGATCCGGACGTCGTCGCCAACATCGTCGAGGAGGTCAAACAGGCCGTCGTCATCCCGGTTTTCGCCAAGCTCACCCCGAACACTCACAAATTGATAGACGTGGCCAAGGCCGCGGAGGGCGCCGGCGTGGACGCCATCGTGGCCATAAACACCCTCAAGGCCATGAAGATAGACGTGGACGCCAGGCAACCGGTGCTTTCCAACCGCTATGGCGGCCTCTCAGGCCCAGCGGTCCGGGGCGTGGGCGTCCGATGCGTTTACGAGCTGTTCGAGGCTCTCAAGATCCCGGTCATCGGCGTGGGCGGCATAGAGGATTGGCGCTCGGCCCTGGAGTACATGATGGCCGGTGCCGTGGCGGTCCAAATAGGCAGCGGTGTCGGCCGCAGCGGCCCGCAGGTCTTCGGGGATATCTGCGCAGGGATCTCAGATTACATGACCCAGAACGGCATTCGCGACATCACTCAACTGGTGGGGGTAGCTCATGACTGAGAGGTTCATGGTGACGCAGACAATGGTCACCATAGCGTCACGGACGGAGGAGGCCGAAGGTGTCGTCACGCTACGCTTCGACTGGAACGCTCCCGCGTCCCCGGGACAGTTCATCATGGTCTGGATACCGGGTGTCGACGAGGTACCCATGTCCCTGTCGTATCTAGGCGATAGGAAGGGAATAACGGTCAAGAACATCGGCGAGGCGACGAAAGCCCTGACGTCAATGCTGGTCGGGGACCGGATCATGGTCCGTGGTCCCTACGGGCGCGGTTATCACGTCCCGACGGGAAAGATACTGGTGGTCGGCGGGGGAACTGGAATGGCTTCGCTGCTGCCGGCGATGGAGCGCATCTCCGCGACGGACGTGCACACGGCAATTGGCGCCCGCAACGAGAAGGAGCTCCTGTTCGAGGAGCGCTCCAAGAAGACGTCCTCTAACGTTCGGGTATCAACCGACGACGGCAGCAAGGGCTTCCACGGGAACGCTGTTCAGCTCGCAAAGGAAATGATGTCCGAAACGAGGTACGACATGGTCCTGGGCTGCGGACCGGAGAAGATGCTGTTCTTCCTGCACAAGCTGTGTCTGGATATGGGCATCCCCTGTCAAATGTCCCTGGAGCGCTACATGAAATGCGGCGGCGGGCTGTGCGGTTCCTGCGCCATCGACGGCAAGCGCGTCTGCCGCGAGGGACCGGTCTTCTCCGGGGACGAACTGAAGGAAATGAAGGAGTTCGGTAAGCAACGCAGGGACGAGTGCGGCGGCCGGCTCAAGTTGTGAGCACCGGTCGTATAATGGACGCCACGATCTCGCGGAACTCGAGGTCGTTCACCCTTCCCTTCTTTTCCCCTATTATCTTGACCCTGTCCAGGATCTCCGAGAGCTGCTCGTCCGTGGCTATCAGACCGATATCGTCAACCCTCTTCCGGATGTAGTTCAGCCCGCTGTGCTTTCCCATAAGGATATGACGTTCGTTCCCGACCAGGCGGGGATCTATGCTCTCGTACGTCAGCGGGCAGGCGAGCACGGCCGCCACGTGGATCCCGGACTCGTGAGAAAAGGCGTGCTTCCCGACCAGTGGTTGGTTAACGGGCTTGTGCAGGCCGGAGAAGGATTCCACCATCTCCGAGATCTCCATGAGCTTCGTAGTATCGATACCTAGGTCCTTGCCGTACATGAACTTCATGACCGCCACGAACTGTTCCAGCGGAACATTGCCGCAGCGTTCACCTATACCGTTCACTGTCGTCGTGACGGCATCCGCCCCGACCTTGACGCCGGCTATGGCGTTGGCAAGCGCCAGGCCGTAATCGTTGTGCAGATGTAACGAAACTGGAACGCGCACCGCTTCCTTGGCCTGGGTGACCAGGAATGATATGGCCTCCGGGGAAGCGCAGCCCAGCGTGTCGGTCACGCCGATGCGGTCCGCTCCGGCCGCCTCTGCAACCATGTACACGCTCAATAAGAATTCCAGGTCCGTCCGTGTGGTGTCCTCGGCGCTCATGCTCACCTGGACGCCGCGGGATTTGGCGTATTCGATGCCATTGATGATCTTGTCCAAAACGAACTTGCGGTCCTTCTTGAACTTGTGCTTGATGTGCAGATCCGACGTTCCTATGAACAGGAGCACCATGTCCACCCCGGCGTCCACCGAGGCGTCTATGTCCTCCTTGGTGATCCTGGAAAGAACGAGAATGTCCGCGTCCAGGTTCTCGTCGCATATCGCCTTGACGGACGCCTTCTCCCGCTCCGATACTGCCGGGAACCCGGCCTCGATCTGGGGCACGTGCATCTCGTCCAGCTTGCGGGCGATGGCCACCTTTTGCTCCAGACTGAAGGTAACGCCCGGGGTCTGTTCTCCATCGCGCAGGGTGGAATCGTAAACTATGACGTCTCCTATGTCCAGCTTGGGATTGAAGGGGCTGAGGGCCAACTCGTCCATATGTGTTACAATTGACCTGGAGTAAAAAATGGTTTCTATGGTCGCCGTTCGTTACCTGAAATTTCAATAATCGTCATCTTTTTTAAGGGGGTGGTGGTTGCGAACGGCATGGCGGAGGAACCCAAGCGGAACCCCAATTTCATCGAGGTCAGCCACGGGCACCTGCTGGTGAACGTTCCTCTTACCGCTTACGAAGGGACGACCTATCACATCAAGCCGGAGGAGGCTGAAAAACTAAAGAAGATGCTCGCCTCCCGTTATCCCTGGCTAACTCAGAACGCCTTAAAGGTCTTCATCGAGGAGGCCGAGCAGGCCATGTACGACCGGATCCGATCGCGGCTCGGCTATATGGAAAAAGCCAGGCATGAGATGCATGTCGGTAACTATCAAAGGGCGAAGCGCATGGCCGAACGGCAGATAGAAGAGCTGCCGGACGACGCGGACGCCTGGTATGTGCTCGGAGAGGCGATGTGCAAGCTCGGCGAAACCGAAGAAGGCTTTGTGGCACTAACGAAAGCGCGCAGCATGGCCAAGAAAAAGTAGCTCAGGGGAACAGCGCCTGCAGTGCCTTCACGACGTCCATCATCGTAGCTCCCCACGGTACGGACGCGACGTTTCCTTCAACGGTGCACCCTTCCTTCACCTTGCAGCATTTTACGATGGTCGGCATGCCATCCTTCGGGGCCAAATTCTGAGGGCAGATGTCCAAGCTTTCCACAGGACGACGGTATATGTGCTGGAATATGCGGCGGGAAAGGTCGCAACCGATGAGCGTTGATTCCACGTCGATCTCCGGTGTCTCGTCCAGATAGAAGATCTTTTTCTCCGAACCGAGTCCAGAGGCGCGGCAGGGGAATATGACCCCTGGGGTCTTGACCAGCCGTTCCTGCTCCATTATGTCGATGTCCACGTAGTGCGGGATGATCGGTCTCTCGATGAGCCCGGACGATAGTGCTCGTTCAACCAGCACGGTCAGCTTGGAAGGTGACGGCGGTACGACGTCAAGAACGCGGAGGTCCAGCAGCTTTTCGGCCTTCAGGAAGGAGACGTGGGAGAACATCCCCCACACTACCACGGTCTTTCCGCCGTTCTCTCGGACCAACCGGGCGAGCTGCGAGACGTTGAGAACGTCCACCTCCTCGTCGTGGATGTAGACGGTATCTTCGGGAAGGGAGATGATCTCCAGTCCGGTTATCGGGCGGAAGAGGTCCTTGCCCTTCTGCTTGATCACACGGACGGTAGCGGTATCGTCACCGTTCCTCAGGATCATGAAATCGGTCCGGGTATAGGCTATCTTGTCCTGGAAGTTGGAGAGGATGTTCTCTCTGGTCAGGGCAAAGTCGACGTGGCGCAAGGAGACGTCCTTGCAGTGGTCCGGCAGGCTAGGCACGAAATCCACTTACGTTGCCGAGCGTATATAATCGAATCGCCGGAACACGCGACGGTCCAGATGTTCCAGCAGGTAACGAAACGATATCTCATCGGCAAGGCGAAAACGAAAATCTAATTATACGGGTTATAGAATCAACCTTCAAGGCTGGGATGACAGAGCGGCCATGTGGCGGACTGCAGTCCACCAAGGCGGTAATCCGCACACCCGTGTTCAAATCACGGTCCCAGCTCCACTAACTTTCTACTTCTTCTCGCAGCGCTTCTTCAGCTCCTCGTTCATCTTGTTCAGCGCGACCTGGGAGTCCTTAATGACCTTACCAGCGAAAAGGGTCATGAGACCGGTGAACTTGATCTTCTGAGAAAACACACACTTGTTGTCCTCGATCGTCTCGATGAGGAAGGAATGCTCGGACGTAAAAAGCCCTTTCTTTATCGCACCCTTGGTCAGGAACTCCTTTCCGGGTTCCACCTTCATCACCTTCGACTTGAACTTGGTGTCCGGGCGGTCCGGCAGGACGACCGCGACATCGAGAAGGTTACCCTCCTTCAGCTCCCCGCTCAACTGGGTTATGAATGGGTTCCATTCCTTGTACATCGCCCTCTCGGAAAGGACCGCCCAGACCTTCTCCGCCGCCACGTTGATCATGACCGAGCCCTTGATCTCCTTCATGATGGCGATACCAATCTCGGAATGATATAATGATTAATATTAATTATATAAATGGATAATATTATTCGATTTGAACGAAATGATCGTGATGACGTTGGGTCACCACTTGTCCCAGTGCGCCACTTCCGATAATGGCTTCCTCTTAGAGCTGCCGGTCACCGCCTTCGTTAGCTTCTCACCTAGCGACACCTTCTCCGCCGGGTATCCAAGAGGGGTCATGCAGACGACCCGGATGTTGTCTGGAATTCCCAGGAGCTCCTTGACCTTGTCCTCTTTGTACGCGGCGAGGTAGCATGTCCCCAATCCCTTGTCCGTGGCCGCAAGTACCAAGTTGTGCATGGCGAGCGCGGCATCCCACATGTAGTACGGCAGGTCGTTGCTGTCCGTGCTCTCCTTGGGGTCGGCGCAGGCGACGATGACCGCCGGAGCGTCCTTCAGCCAGCCATTGAATGCCATATTGAGTTTGGCGAGCCCGGCTATCTTCTCCTTGTCGGTCACCGCCACGAAACGCCAGCATTGCCTGTTTACCGCTGAAGGGGCGCGGATGGCGGCCTCCAGCAGAGATTCGATGGTTTCCTTGCTGACCGGAGTTTCCTGGTAACGGCGAACGCTGCGGCGAGAACGGATGGCTTCGATGGTCTCCATGGTGTTCCATCAAAGCAGGGGAGCAGGTCGAATAAAAAGGATTTGGTCTTGAATTTTCGGATGAACACCCTATCGCGAACTCAGCCAGTTCCTGATCGATCCATTATCGAACGATGTCGATTGACGAGGGAGGAGGGCCTTATTCGGCATCGCTCAGATCAAAGGTCACTTTCAGTATCGAATGGTCTGAATACCCTTTCTCTCGTTCAATGTGAGAAAAACGAACATCCATAATTTCGTTCAATATGGAGGGAGATGCATAAATGTAATCCAATCGAAAACCGTTACCGGCGTTACTGTTCCAACTATACTCTCTAACATCGGGATTCATATTCCGCCAGACATCGGTCCATCCCATGGCCAAAAGCGTTTCCATGCATTCTGAGAGCACAAAAGGGGTTCCCTGAGCATCGATTCTCAGGCCGGTATTGAAATCGCCTATCATCATCGTGCGCTCACAGTAATTATCCCTGGCGTATTCTAAAACAGCTCGCCAGAACGGTTCCTTGCCCCAGGAATCTCCAGCCCCAGGTACGTGTAGACATAGCAATTTGCATCTCAGATCGGGGATCTCCACTTCCAGCCATCTTTGTGAAACGCCCTCTTTCACATAAGTCGAATTGATGGGCGTCAGAGGAGATCTGGAGGCGATGAATATTCCGTTCGTCTTGGGCTGGGGATTGGACGAGTGGAAATGCGAATATCCTCCCTCGGTTAGGACTTCTATCATTCTTTCCTCGTGGGACGTTCTAAATTCCGTGAGCACAACAATGTCGGCGTTATGAGACAGAATCGAATCCAGTATCTTTAGTATCCTCTCTTGGGAACCTCCATGTTTAATGTTCCATTCCAAAATCTTAATGAAAATCACCCTGGCCGTTCAAAACAATAAATCTAGCATTCTGATAACAACTATCAATTATATCCATTATTTGTAATTTTATATGGAAACGTTCGATTCGTTTTCACCATTATAATTAACAGTTGGATAGGTTTTCAAGCCTTAAGACAGCGTTGTCAGGGGCATTGAGGTCGATCGATGCCATCGGGACTCACAAGAATCGACAGTACTTATGATTATCTTTAAACAGTATCAATAAAAATAATATCATGGTCGACTCTACATCTGGATGCGTCGACAGATATGAAAAATCGTAGAGGAACACAAACCTTTTTCAACTGAGGGAACAGGTCTCGTCCGTGGGCAAGATCAAGTTCGTCCGGGGAACTCCCCGCGCTCTGTATCATTCGGCGATATCACATTTCCTCGGTGATTTCAAGGCTTCGCCGCTGGAGGTCGGTCTGCTGGTTCCCCGTTCCGGTCTGGCCATGCACGTCCGTTCCGAGCTTCTGAAAGGTATGACAGTACCCACGTTCTGCGTCACAGACCTGGACGATCTTGTCGGATATCTGTTCGATCAACACGAAATGGAGCTTCGCCTGGTCGGCGGCCACGCGCTCCGCAACATCATCCGTTCGATCCTGCTAGACCACGCTCGGGATTTCCCGACCATCGTGAAGGGCGGCTCGATCGCCGACGGTATCCTGGACGATATGCAGACCCTAGCTAGAACTCTGACGGACTTCCAGGCCGACCTTTCGAGCTTCAAGGCCGATGAGGTAATCGGGGTGGACGTACCACTGTTCATCTCGCTCTATCAAGATAAGCTCGAAGAGCAGGGGCTGGTGGATTTCATCGGGGCGCGTAACGTCCTGGTCAGCAAGGCAAGGGAATGGACCGCCGAAAGCCCGTTCTTCCGCAAGCTGGTCATCATCGGTGGGTTCGAGCCCACACCATCCCAGCTTTCGGTCATCAAGGCGCTGATCGAGGGAAGCGGCGAGGCCATCTATCACCATCCCTATGTTCCTGATAAGGAACGGGTGTTCAAAGAGGCGACGTTGGATCTCGGGCGCGAGCTGGAGATAGTCGACCTGGACGTGGGGGACGATGAGAGGGAACGATTGGCCCTGGCAGACCCCTGGGGAGATGGCGATCTGACCGACCTTTCAAGTTCGGTCCGCCTGGGACGTTTCCTCGATCCGCTGGAGGAAACGCGTCAGGTCGCCCAGAGGATCTCCGGGCTGCTTGAGAACGGAACCGATCCCGGGTCCATAGCGATCTTCCTCCCTGATCGCCGCGAAGCGCTTCCGCTTGTCCGGGAAGTGCTCAACGACTTCAACATCCCTTTCAAGACCGATCTCGGGATGCCGCTCTCCACATCTCCGGCGGTACATGCCGCCATGAGCATACTGAACGCAGTGGCTCAGAACTTCGACGCTTCGGCTTTGATCAGGATGCTATCCAGCCCCTACGTACGGTGGACGTTCGAGAACGAAAGCCTATGGCATGTCGACATCGACCGGTACGCCCGCATGGCCGGGATCATTCGCGGGAAGGAGTCATGGTCCAGAGGCCTCCAGTACCTAGTGGACGAACTAAGGGAACAGGCCAACGACCCAGAGGTCCCCGAGGTCCGGAAGAAGCACCTGGAGAAGGACGCGCAGCGCGTCGCCCAGGTCAAGACGTCCTTGGATGCGCTCCTTAGTGAACTTGGGTCCCTTGAATGCGACAAGCTGTTCTCCGAGCACCTGCGATCGTTCCGCCGGGCCTTGGACGTTCTGGGCGTATCCAAACAGCTGGAGGGGTCCCATTGGAAGAACCCGGATGGGGCGGAAGGAAAAGCATACTCCAAGCTCCTAGGGCTGCTTTCTTCATTGGAATCGGACGGCTCACTTGATAATGAGAAGATCACGCTCAGTGTCTTCATCGCCGAGCTGAGGAGGGAGATCGGCGAGAGGCAATACTATCCCGGCGGCAGGTTCGATCGGGCGATCAGCGTGGCTGGTTACCGGTCACTGGCAGGAATGAACTTCGAGCATTCCTTCCTGCTGTCCACCTTAGAGGGTGATATGCCCAAGCTTGGTGTCAAGCACGCCTTCATCACCGCCTCCCAGGCCAAGCAGGTCGGCCTTCTTGACGAGGAGGACATCATGCGTCAGGAACGCTTCTATTTCATCAGCGCGATCCTGGGCGGAGCGCAGGTCGACATATCCTATCCCGCCTACCGGGCGGGGAAGAAGGTGCTTGCCTCGCCGTTCCTGCAAGACCTGCAGAAGAACTGTTCGCTCGGCAGGATGGAACATGTTGCGATCACCCGCTCCATGCGCTGCGCCCATATCTCCCTGGGCAAGGCCATCTCCGGATACGTTCCTTGTGAAGTGGAAGAGTGGCTGCCCCGCTCGACGATATCTCCCGCCGAGCTATGCGAACGTCTTAACGTGGAGCGTTCGGAACGTCAGGGGCCGTACCTCTCGGAGCACGATGGGGTCCTTTCAGACAATGAATTGCTGGCGAACCTCAACGCCAAGATTAGGGACAAGGTGTTCTCGGCCACCATGTTGGAAACGTATCGCAGGTGTCCGATGAGCTACTTCCTGAAGTACGTGCTTTACCTTTCTCCTCTGGAAGGGGATGAGGACTCGGAGGCGTTACGCGTAGGTAACGCCGCGCACCGCATCCTGTTCCGTTTCTACCAAGAACGGATCGAAAGGGGGTTGGGAATGCCTTCTCCGGCCGAGATCGAGGCGGCCAAGGGGGACGTGAGGCGCATCGGTGACGAGGTCCGTCAGGAGCTCATGGCCGACGGGGCGGTGAGCCAGGCGAGCTTCAGGGCTTTGATCGGGGACAGCGAAATGAACGGGACGCTGGGTAAGTTCGTGGACATGCAGACGAACATCGACCTTCCGAGGTGGACGCCGGCACATCTGGAATTCAGCTTCGGTCACCGGTTCTCCAAGGAAAGGAACGATGTCCGATCGACCGAGGAACCGGCGGAGATCCAGCTCTCCGATGATCCAAACGACCGTTTGCTGCTAAGGGGCAAGGTCGACCGGATAGATGTCAAGGACGATTCGTTCATCATCATCGATTACAAGACCGGGGTCCCGCCAACGTACGCGAGCATGTCCAGGGGGTATTACATGCAGCTGCCATTGTACCTGATGGCCTGCGAGAAGCTACTGCGCCTGAGGGCGGCGGGAGGCGCTTATTACCAATTGAAGAACGACAACAAGTTCGGGATGCACCTGCGCACCGCCTCACTGGACTTCAGGGACGAGCTGGGCGGATCGAATAGCCCCTATAAACCCGGTCTCAGGGACGACATTGAGGCATGCAAGAGGAATGTCAAAGAGGTCCTTGACGGCATTTCTCATGGAAGGTTCCACCCCGTCGATTCTTCGGAGGGGGAGAGGTGCTCCTCCTACTGCCTCTTCTCAAGGATATGCAGAAAGGATGCCATGCGGGTACTGCAGATGTCCCTGGCCAGGGAGGCGCTCTGATGATAAAGGAACGCAGGTCGGTGTGCGTGGGCGCCTCCGCCGGTTCCGGAAAGACGACCCGCCTGGTAGGCGAGTACTTCGAGCACGTCGAAGGGGGCGTGGGAACGCAGTCGATCCTGGCGCTCACGTTCAACGACGAAGCGGCCGCCAGCATGCGGGAGAAGATCAGGGAGAAGACCCTGAAGCTGAATGACGAGAAGCTCTTCGACCAGCTGAACTGGGCGCAGGTACAGACGTTCCACTCCTTCTGCAGCCAGATACTGCGGGAGTTTCATCTGCAGGCCGGTGTTCCCTCGGACTTCACGGTCATCGAGGACATGGATATGCACATCATCCTTCAGGAGTCCTGGGAGGAACTAGTGTCTACGGACGACGAGGAGTTCAGGCGCACCTTCGTGAAGGTCTGCTCCCCTCTGTCCCACTGGCGCCTCCAGGGGATGATGCTCTTCCTCTACGAGAGGAGGGCGCGGGCCACCGAAGCTCTGCAGGCGATGGACGACGCGGATTCGTTCCGGAAGAAGTTCAAGGGGGCCATCGATGATCACCTGAACGATCTGGACGCATATCTGCGCGATGATGAAGTGCTCGGGGCCATCGACGAGCTGCTCCATCTGGCGGACAAGTACGCCGAAGAAGGTGGCGACCAGGCGGCCAGCTATCTCTTCAAAGCACGGACTCACCTGAGCATGGTTCGTGAAGGGGACAGGGACGAGAGACTTATGGCCTTCCAGGCCTTGGAAGGGCTGAAGGGCAGCCGGAGCATGGGAAGCGTCAAGAAGCTCAAGGGGGACAAGGAGCTGCTGGTGCGAGCCTATTCGACTCTGAAGGACCGCCTCGCCGACACGGAGTTCGATCTGAACGATCTGCGGTTCGATATCGACCCCCGATGCCTGGACGTAGCGGTCGAGCATCTTCTCGCTCTACGCGAGATATTCCTAAAGTACGCCGCCATAGTTGACTCTAAAAAAGCGGAAAGGCGCTGCCTGGACTTCAACGACCTGCTGATCAAGGCGCAGCGGTTACTGGATCCTAATGAACCGAACGCGGTGCTCGAGCTTCTAAGGAAACGCTACCGGCAGATCCTGGTGGACGAGTATCAGGATACGGACGTACCGCAGGACAGGATCGTGAGGGCTCTGATCGGTGATGACGGGAGCAAGCTTTTCGTGGTCGGCGACGGCAAGCAATCGATCTACCTCTTCAGGGGGGCGGACGTCTGCATATTCAAGGGCATGCTGCGCTTCGTTGAGCTCGAGCTCTCCGGAATGAAGGAGGAGCTCGGAAACAATTACCGTTCAACGGCGGAGCTGGTCTCCTTCGTGAACATGCTGTTCTCCCGGATCATGGTCTCGGAGAACAATGACTGGGAGTTCAAGTATCTGAAGGTCGAACCGGTTCGCACTGAGGACCAGGGTTCCGTCACCATCGTTCAAGTACCGGCCGCCGGCCTCAACGACAAACTTGAGATGGCCAGGGCGGTGGCCGATCAGGTGGAGAGAATGGTGAAGGGCGACGACCGGATGGTACATTGGAACGGTGTAATACATCTGGACGAGCCTAGAAAGCCTGAGTATGGCGATATCACGATACTGCTGAGGGCGCGGACGAACCTGCGCTACTACGAGAGCGTGCTGGCGGAAAAGGGAATTCCGTACTCGGTGGAGAAGGGCGTGGGGTTCTTCCAGAGGCAGGAGATAATGGACGTCGGCAACCTGGTCAACTTTCTGGGAAACCAGATGGACGACATCTCGCTTTACGGCGTTCTTCGCTCTCCATTCTTCGGGTTATCAGACGCCACGCTGTTCCGGGTGGCGCGTTCCACGACATATGGATCCCTGCTCACCAAGCTAAAAAGGTTCTCGAACGAGCATCCCGAGGAGGTCAAGGCGCGCAAGGCCCTTGGCGTGCTTACCGGATTGCTGCAGCGGAGCGGGGCGGTGCCGGTGAGCGAAGTACTGAACGACGCGCTGCAAGAGACCGGGGTGCTTGGGATATACGCCGGCATGCCGAGCGGAAGGCAGGCCATCGCCAACATCGAGCGGTTGTTGGATATGATCAGGGCGAGAGAGCAGGAAGGCTTCTTCACCCTGTTCGACCTGAAGGATTGGCTGGAGCTGAGCGTGGACGATTCGGACAAGGAAGGGCAGGCGCAGCTGGAAGCTTCCGGGGACGCCGTTCGCATAATGACCGTGCACGCCTCCAAGGGACTGGAGTTTCCCATCGTCATATTGCCGGAGACGGATGCGGCTCCGAGGAACGATTCCGACGATGTCGTACTGACGGAAGAAGGGCTGTTCGCTGAAGTTCCTTCGGCTGACCCGATGGACACCTATGCTCCAGCGCCCTTGCGCAGGGCGGCAGAGGTCATGCAAGCCAAGTCGGAAGCGCAGAACCTACGGCTGTTCTACGTGGCGGCGACCCGGGCCAAGGACCATCTGGTGATGCTCGGTTCCAGAAAGAAGAAGGATGGGGAATGGGTGGAACTGGGTGAAGATGAAAAGAACTGGTTCTCCCTGACCATGAACGCTCTGGACCTGTCCTCCGTGGACGACGGCGTGATGGAATTCGACGGAGAGCGGACGATGACCCTGAGGATGGAGACGTTCGAGAGCGCTAATGTTCATGCTGGGTTCCAGGTTCCCGTGCCCTGCATGGTCCCCGAATCGGTGAATGGATGGGCTCCGGCCAGGGACGGCGCGATATCCGGACAGGTCAAGGTGGTGCTGCCCTCAACGCAGGACGCCAAGGTCGAGGAGCACTTCAAAGGGGCGAGGTGGTCGCCGTTGAAAGCGTTGCTGATGTCCAAGGGGATGAGCGCTGCTTCGTTCGGAACGCTGGTGCACGAGGTATTGAGGGGCAAATCCGCGGAAATAATGTTGTCAGCGCAGGATATGGATCTCTCGCCAGATGAAAAAACACAAGCGGTCAAGGGTCTGGAGGAGATCAGGGAGCGGTTCATGTCCTCCGAGGTCATGAGGAACAGGAAGGAGGGCGGCATGGACCTTCAGGAGCTGCCTTTCGAGCTTCGGGACGGAGACACGCTGTACATGGGCGCCATCGACCGGCTGGTGGAAATGAAGGACGGGAGCTGGGCTTTGATAGATTACAAGACGGTGAGCCACGGTGAGGACACATCCGAAATAGGGAAGGCTTTCCAGGAACAGGTCAGGACATACGAGAAGGCGATATTGAACCTGTTCGGCAAACTGCCGAAGAGCTACCTGTACCTAAGTGAATCAGGGAAGATGGTCCATATGCAGTAATATCATTTAATGTCAATTAATATTCAATGATTTATAATTATTTACAAATCAATAATCTGGATGAGCCTCTTCGCGTCATAAGCGGTCAACGTTCTCAGAAAGGTATATCTTCCCAGCATCGATTCAAGACCCGTACATGAACTGGAAGGATGACGTCCAGACCGTCCTGGAAAGGGACCCGGCCACCAAGTCTTTTCGCGAGGCCATCTACTTCAGTCCGGGGCTGCACGCCATTCTCCTTCAACGGATATCCCACAGGCAGTACCTGAAGGGCAATTTCGTCATGGCCCGGGCGATCAATTACTTCGCCCGTTTCTTGACGGGAGCGGACATTCATCCTGGCGCCACCATCGGCAGCGGATTCTTCATCGATCATGCTGTAGGCGTAGTAATCGGGGAAACTACAATAATCGGCGATAACGTATCCCTCTTCCAGGGCGTCACCCTCGGCGGCGTCAGTACCAGTCCGGGAAAGCGTCACCCTACCATCGGAAACAACGTGACGATAGGCGCGGGGGCTAAGGTGCTGGGGAACCTCACCATCGGTAACAACGTCAAGATCGGCGCGGGTTCCGTGGTGGTGAGGGACGTCCCGCCGGACTCCACGGTCGTCGGCGTTCCCGGCCGGGTGGTGAAACGAGAGGGAACCTGCGTCAAGGTGGACCTCCGCCATGACGAACTGCCGGACCCGTTAAGGGACGCGATGATGCAACTTACCAACAACATTTCCGAGCTGGACCACCGCCTGGAGCGGCTGGAGAAGCTCATTAACGAGAACAAAGAAAAATGAGGGGTGCGAATGGCGCTGCAGATCTACAACACCATGGCCAAGGCCAAGCAGGAGTTCAGACCGATAGAGGACGGCAAGGTCAAGATGTACGTCTGCGGCGTTACGGTGTACGATGACGTGCACATGGGCCACGCCCGCTTCCTGGTGGTCTTTGACATGGTCTCCAGGTACCTGAGGTACAAGGGATTCGATGTCAAGATGGTCATCAACTTCACTGACGTCGACGACAAGATCATCAAACGGGCCAACGAAGAGAACGTTGACGCTCTGGTCGTTTCGGCAAGATGCATCCAATCGTTCTTCCGCGATTCCGACGCTCTCCGCGTGAAGCGCGCCGATATCTATCCCAAGGCGAGCGAGACGATCCCTGAGATCATCGGCATGGTCGAGGATATCATCACGGCCGGATACGGTTACGTGACGCCGGATGGCAGCGTTTACTACGATGTCAGCAAGGCGTCCGATTACGGAAAGCTATCCGGGAACAAGCTGGAGGAGATGCAGTCCGGGGCGCGCATCGAAGTGGACGAGATCAAAAGGAATCCAATGGACTTCTGCCTGTGGAAGGCCGCGAAACCGGGTGAGATCTCTTGGGACTCGCCCTGGGGCAAGGGACGTCCCGGTTGGCATATCGAATGCTCGGCCATGGTACGCAAGCTGCTCGGCGAAACCATCGACATTCACGGCGGCGGGAACGACCTCATATTCCCTCATCACGAGAACGAGATACTGCAATCCGAGTCCGTAACGAAGAAACCTCTGGCGAACTACTGGATGCACAACGGAATGCTCCAGGTCGCCGACGCCAAGATGTCAAAATCACTTAAGAACTTCTTCTCGGTGAAGGATATTCTTGCCCGGTATCCACCGGAGGTAGTTCGCTTCTATTTGCTCAATACGCACTACCGCGGGCCTCTCGTATACGGAGAGGCAGCTCTTGACGAGGCGGCCGTCTCCCTCAAGCGCATCCACAATACGTACGAATCGCTGAGGACCCACGTTCCCCGGGGGAACGACGGCGCCGAGGAACTTATAACCAAGGCCAAGGCCGGCTTCCTGACGGAGATGGATGACGACTTCAATTCCCGCAGCGCGCTCTCGTACCTGTTCGATGTGGCGCGTGAGGCCAACCGTCTAATGGACAATGGTGAGCTAAGCGCTGACGGCGTCGCTAACATCCTTGGCTTCATGAAGGACCTGGACGGCGTGTTCGACATCCTTCCCGAGGAGAAGAAGGGCGACGAGAAGCTGGACGACGTCATGATGCTCCTCATCGATATCCGCAAGGAGCTTCGCAAGCGCAAGATGTACGACCTGTCCGATATGATACGGGATAGGCTACAGGAAGCGGGGATAAAGATCGAAGACACCTCCGAGGGTGCTAAATGGAAACTGATCTGAGCCCGGTGGAGGAGAAGGCAATACTCATCTGCGGCGGCAACGTCAAGGTGCCGAAGGATTTCCGGCCGCCGTTCCGCTTGAGCCGTTCCACCGCCGGTCCGGGTGCCGGTTCCGCTTCTTTAGTGCTCGCCTTCGGCGGACTGCGCGTCAAGAAGAGCATCTCCCGGGAGGAGGGGGAGTTCGAGCTTGTCGGTGGTCCGGAAGGTTACGCCATGCTCAGGAACGGGCAGCCGTTCATTGCGGAATTGGAATTAAAGCCGGTGCTCTACCATTCGCCGGAGCAGGCCTTCTTCAACCTCGGTCAGGATTGCATATTCGACTGTTTGTTCTGCACTTCCCGTAAGCTCAGCAAGGACGTGGTCAAGGACCTTGACCTTGATCGCGTTGTCGACCTTATCCTGGAAGCGCATCATAAAGGAGAGTTGAAGGCCGTCGCTCTCACCTCCGCCGTGGTAGGTTCCATACGACAAACCATCGACCGCATGATCTACGTCGTTCAGAAGGTGCGCAGGGAGCTTCCAGACGTTCCTATCGGCGTTGAACCGTACGTGGAGTCGTTCGAGGACATTGATCGTTTGCACGAAGCGGGGGCGAACGAGATCAAGATCAACATCGAGTCGTTCGATGAGCGCATAATCGAGATCGCCTGCCCCAAGCTGGAACTGCCGAAGCAGCTGGAGTTCCTGCGCTATGCGGTACAGGTGTTCGGACGCGGAAAGGTCACCAGCAACATCATCATCGGTCTCGGCGAAACGGACCGCAACGTTCTGGAAGGCGTTTCCACACTGGCAAGCCTAGGGATCGTCCCGTCCATACGGGCTCTGAAGGTCAATCCGATGAACAGGGAAGTCATGGAGTCGGCCTTGGGCGAACTGAACCCGGTGACCCCCGAGAGGCTAATTCACCTGAACCAGGAAGCGAAGCTTATACTCTTGGCTCACGGACTTAGCACCACGTCGTACCACACCATGTGCCACGAGTGCGGATGCTGCGATCTCGTCCCCTTCAAGGACCTCTAATTTTTTTAGGCATATCTTATTTCTAAGGCAATGGGTACTTTTAGGTATGCCTAGAAAATGATTATATATTCCCTGTTAGGTTACCCAAAATCATGGTTAGTGAGAACGTCGAGGAGTATCTCGAGTGCATTTGGGAACTTACTCAGGAAGGTTCGCCCGCACGGACCACTGACATAGCCAAGCGCATGAAGTTCTCCCCCGCCAGCGTCACCGAGATGCTGCAGAAGCTGGACGCCAGCGGCTACATCACCTACGAGAAGTACAAGGGGGCCCTGCTGACCAAGGAAGGCATGCGCATCGGCTCCACCATCAAGCGCCGCCATCGCCTGCTGGAGAGGTTCCTGGTCGACATTCTCGGAATAGACAAGGAGAAGAGCCACGATGAAGCGTGCCGATTGGAGCACATGCTTTCCGAGGAGAGCGAAAGGCGCATCTCGGAGATAATGAACCATCCCACGACGTGTCCCGATGGCGATCCCATTCCGAACATGGAGGAGATATGCAAGATGGACCAGGACAAGGAGTCGGTAGCCCTCAGCGATCTTGAGGAGGGTTCGGAAGGGACCATCTCCCACCTGCGCTGCGACGATTCCCAGAAGATCCGCCGCATAATATCCATGGGCTTTGTGCCGCAGAGACGCTTGTCTATCGAGGAGCGCCTGCCGATGAACGGCCCGATGCTGGTGAAGGTCGGCGATTCCCGCATCGCTCTGGCCAAGGACTACGCCGATCTGGTCTACGTGCACGTGCGTCCAGGCTGCGGAAAGAGGCACTGCCGCCGCGGAAGGTGATGCCTTGGAGATACTCCTGGTCGGCAATCCCAACGTCGGTAAGAGCGTGGTCTTCAATCGCCTTACTGGCATTGGCGCGATCTCCTCGAACTACCCGGGAACGACCGTGGAGATACTGAAGGGCGAGGTGCTCATCGGCGGTAAACCGGCCACCATCGTAGACCTGCCCGGGCTGTACTCCCTGTCATCAGGGGCGGAGGACCAGATGGTGGCCTCGCGCATGATCCTGCGATCCACCCCGGACCTGGTGCTGGTGGTGGCCGACGCCACTCGCCTGGAACCGGGGATCGTCCTCATCTCTCAGCTCATCGAGCTCGGTTTCCCCGTTCTCGTCGCCCTGAACATGATGGACGTGGCCCGCAAGCGCGGAGACCTGGACATCGATGTTCTGTCCAAGGTCCTCGGCGTGCCGATAGTGCCCACCGTCGCCGTCACCGGCGAGGGTATCGACAGTTTGCTCAAGGCCATTGAGAACTACAAGTATCAAAGGAGCGGCTTCCAGGTACGCTACGATTCGCACATCGAGGCCTACATACAAGTGCTCTGCCGAAGCCTCGGGGACCTACGGCTAAAATATCCTCCCAGGGGCGCGTTCATAAAATTGCTGGAAGGGGAACGCTCCTTTTCTGAAGGAATTCCGGAAGGCACCTGGGAGAAGGTGGAACGCCTGAGGCAGGAGTTCAAGGAGGAGCACGACGAGGATCTGGAAGTGCACGTGAACCGCGACCGCTACGGCGAGGCTGGAAGAATCATTACGCAGGTTTCCACGCCAAAACCGCGGGAGCGCACACTGGGGCAGAAGCTTTCGGACCTGACGCTCCGCCCGCTCACCGGAATACCGATACTGCTGCTGGTTCTGGCCGGGGTGCTCGCGTCCATAATATTCATCGGCGGTTTACTGGAGGGAGCGCTGATCGGCGCCTACACCGACCTGGTCGGAGACTTCTTCATCGACCTGGGGAGCGCCATGGGCGGGGACCTCGGGCCTGCCGTCGCCTCCGGGCTGGACCTCAGCATACAGGCCATGCTTGCTCTGGTGATACCGTACATCCTGCTGTTCTATCTCATACTCGCCCTGCTGGAAGATTCTGGATATCTTCCCCGAGTGGTGGTCCTGCTGGACAGCATCATGCACCGGATCGGCCTGCACGGTCAGGCGCTGATACCGATGCTCGTCGGAATGGGCTGCAATGTCCCGGCGATACTGGCGACACGAGTTATCGAGTCCCGCCGGGAGAAGCTGATCATAGCGACGATAATAGTCATGGCGGTACCTTGCTCGGCGCAGATGGCCATAATCGTAGGCACCGTCGGCAACTTCGGCGGTCTCATCTACGTCGTGGCGATACTGTTGATACTGCTGACTTTGGTAGTGCTGCTGGCGCTGCTGCTGCACCGGGCCATAAAGTTCGAGCCAGGCAGCCTGATGATCGAGATACCGGACCTGACCGTCCCCCGCTTGGAAAACGTGTCCAGGAAGACCTACATGCGGGTCAAGGAGTTCTTCCTCATCGCCTTCCCGATACTGCTGGTCGGCTCCCTGGTGCTGGAAGTTCTGTCAGCCTACGGGGTGCTGGAGGCGATCGTCGAACCAATGGCCTTCTTCACCGAGGGCTTCCTGGGGCTTCCGGCGGTCATAATAATCGCCCTCATATTCGGGATACTCAGAAAAGAAATGTCCTACCAGCTGCTCATCGTTCTTCTGGGCACGGCCGACCTGGCGTCCGTGATGACCGTGGACCAGTTCTTCGTGTTCGCTTTGGTCATGGCAACGTTCATGCCCTGCATGTCTACCCTGGCGGCGATGATAAAGGAGTACGGGGTCAAGGACTCGCTGAAGGTGACCATAGCCTCGATCGCGTTGGCCTTCAGCTTAGGGGGCATCGCTAACTTCCTGCTCACCCATGTGTTCTAGGAAAACGTATAAGACGAAAGGCGTTACCCGGAGCGGATGTACCGCCTGTTCCTGGCCGCCCTGGTGCTCAGCCTGATCTTCTGCGCCACGCCAGGCGCTGTGAACACGCAAGCGTTACGTGTCGGCGTAACCGGCGGTTTCCGCAGGGCGTTCGGCGTGGAGATGGGCTCCATAGTCGGCGACATGAGCTGGGCGGTGATCGCGTTAGCGGGACTGGCCGTCATCTGGGACAACGACGCCGCGCGCATCGTTCTCGCTGTCATCGGAGGGGCGTTCCTCATCTATCTCGCCTACCAGGGGTTCCTGGACGCCCGGAGGAAGGAGATCGCGGAGGTCGACGCACCGAAAGGACACACCGACTTCGTGACCGGCGTGATAATGTCCTTCGCCAACCCCTTCCAGATACCCTTCTGGATCGGTATCGGAGGTTCAAGCATCGCGGTGATAATGTCCGACCCGGGGCTCACGGACTTCGTGGTTTTCTACTTCGGTTATCTGGTCGGGGCGATCATCTGGGGTACGGCGTACTCGGCGCTCATCGGTTACGGAAAGCGGTACATAACGCCCAAGCTGTTCCGCGTTCTGAGCGTCATATGCGCGCTGGTGCTGCTGTACTTCGCCCTGAACCTGCTGTACAGTACCTTCCTCAGTGGGTGAAGTAGGCCAGCATCTTCGGTGCAACCTTCTCGACCTTCACGAAGCCGAAGCGCTCGAACTGCACGACCTTGCCCTCTTCTTCTTTAGGCATGGTCTCCACGAATCCGTCCTTCCTTTCTCCCGTAGGCATGATGACGGTGGCCGGCGTGCAGTTGTCCGGAACCCAGTGGATGATGCGGTACCCTTCCTTTAGGACCGCGAGATCGTTACCCTGGTACAGCGCCTTGCCGGAGCGGAACTCCACGTTCCCCAGGTCCTTCAATCGAACCTTGCCCGCTTCCATCGCTGTGTTCAGGTCCTTCTCCACCACGTGGATGACGATCGGCGAGTTCAGCTGGAACTCCCTGTTGCCGAGCTCGGGATGGTCCGGATGCCTTGGCGCGCGGGAATGAAGCTCGTTCACACCGCAGATCTGCAACGGAACGGGGTCCCAGACGAAGAAGTAACGATTGGCGGTCTTGTCCACGATCGCCTTGTTGTAAGCGTAGATATTGTCCCAGGAGAACTCCACGTCCGTTTCCTTTATCCCGCAGTCCACCCAGTAGTTGCGTATCGCTTCCGGGCGGAAGCCTCTCTTGGCCAGCGCTCGAACGGTTCCCAACCGCACGTCGTCCCAGCCGGAGTACTCCCCGGTCTTGATGCCCTTGCCGACCGTGGACGTTTTCAGAATGGCGTCCGGAACGGAAACGAGACCGTAATGCGTGTAATGCGGGACCTTCCAGCCGAAGTAGTCGAACAAGTACGCTTGACGCTGAGTGTTGTTCAGGTGGTCCTTTCCCCTCAGGACGTGAGTGAGGCCAAGGAAATGATCGTCGATGGCCACGCTGAAGTTCATCATGGGGTAAACGCAATACCGGTCCCCCTTCAGCGGGTGAGGGGTCGATTTAACGATGCGCAGGCCGACGAAATCCCTTATGGCCGGGTTCGGGTGCTTCAGGTCGGTCTTGACCACGAAGATCGCTTTTTCCTCCTCGTAATCACCGGCCAGCATCTTCTCGAACTTGTCCATGGTCGTCGCGACGTCCTCGTAGTGATGCGGACACGGCTGGCCTTTCTCTTTGAGCGCCCTCCAGTCCTCGGCGGGGCAGGTGCACACGTACGCCTTGCCCATGTTGATGAGCTGCCTCGCTACGTCGTAATAGATGTCGAAGCGGTCCGATTGCACCACGGTCTCGTGCACCTTGACGCCCAACCACTCCAGGTCCTCAGGGATCATGTCGTAGGCGTTCGGGTCGATCTTGTCCGGGTTGGTGTCCTCCATGCGGTTGATGAACTTGCCGTCGTAGTTGCGGCAATAGTCATCGTTCAGGATGGCGACTCGAGTGTGACCGAGGTGCAGCGGGCCGGACGGGCCGGGGGCGAAGCGCATGACGACCTTTCCCCTTTCCATGTTCGGAAGTTCTGGAAGGCCGACGCGGCGTTCGGTCTTCTCCCTCTTAAGCATCGAGGAATCGATATCCTCCAGCTGCTTGTGCTGGACCTCAGGCGCTAGCGCGTTCACCTCTTCCACGATGGAAGCGATGAGCGGCAGCACCTCCTTGACGCGGGAGCGCAGTTCGGGCGATTCGGCCAATACCTTGCCCTGCACCGCCTTGGGGTTGGCCTTTCCCGAATAGAGCACGGCGTTCTGCAGGGCGTACTTCCGAACGGTCGCTTCCAGGTCCTCGGACATCAGGCGGGATTATGCTAGTCCCCCTTTTTAACTTTCGTCGAACACCTGGGGCGTATGGGTTATATCGTGGAAGGATAATCTACGCTCATGGCGATGCAATCTCTCCTGGACCGCATGAGCGGGGTCCGGACCGTCGACCGCAAGGTTCCCGCGGAGCTGGAGCCGACCCGGCTGCTGCTCGAGGACCAGCGCGTTCCCCTTCTCTTCAAAGACCTGAACGGCGGAAGGGCGGTCGGGAACGTCTGGAGCGACCGGGGGAGGGTGGAGAGCGCCTTGGGATTGCCGGCCGGGGGACTGACGAAGGCATTGCTCAGCGCCCTGGCCTCTCCCCGTCCGTTCGAGGAGGTCAAGAAGGCCGGTTTCGAGGACATCGTCACCGAGAAGTTCGACCTGATGGACCTGCCTATACCGAAGTACTACCCGGAGGACGGCGGCCGTTACGTGACGGCCGGCGTGGCCATCGCTGAGTTCGAAGGGAAGCTGAACATATCCTTCCACCGCCTCATGGTGATGCCCGGAAACAAGTTCGCCATTCGCCTGGTCCCCAGGCACCTGTTTACCATGCACAAGCTGGCCAGGGAGAAGGGGCAGGACCTGAAGGTCGCCTTCGTCATCGGAACTTGCCCCTCGGTCCTGCTGGCAGGCGCCACGTCCACCGATTACGAGGTCAACGAGCTGGAGATCGCCAGCGCCCTGCGCTTCATCGGGCTCGGAGAAGGGCTGAAGGTACGGCGCACCAAGTACGGATTACCGGTCCCGGCGGACGCCGATTACGTGCTCGAAGGGCGCCTGACGTCAGAGACGGTCGACGAGGGACCGTTCGTGGATATTTCCGGCACTTACGACGTGGTGAGAAAACAGCCGGTTTTCCAGGTGGACCGCATGTACCGCAGAAAGGACGCGGTGTTACACCTGGTGCTCCCGGGGGGATTGGAGCATTACCTACTCATGGGGCTTCCGCGCGAGCCGGTGATCTTCAAGACCGTGCGGCAGGTCGTGCCCCGCGTTCACGCTGTACGTTTGACAGAAGGCGGCTGCTGCTGGCTGCACGGAGTCATCTCGATCACCAAGAACAAGGAGGGGGACGCCATGAACGCGGCGATGGCCGCCTTCTCCGGGCACCCGTCCATGAAGCAGGTTACCGTGGTCGACAAGGACATCGATATCTACGACGACAGGCAGGTGGAATGGGCGGTGGCGACGCGTTTCCAGGCCTCCCGCGGTCTGCTCGTCATCAACAACGCCGCCGGCTCCTCGCTGGACCCAAGCACCGAAGGAACGACATCCAAGGTGGCCATAGACGCGACGATGCCCCTGGGTGACCAGAGCGTGTTCCGGAAGGCCACCCTGCACGATGGAAAAGGGGGCAATGGCGACATCCCGCCGGGCCCGCTGTCATCCTGCTAAAAAAAGAGGAGAAGGGAAAAGGTTTCAAGGGGCCCAGCCGGTGTCCAACCGGTTGTTGTGGATGATCGTCCCGCTGCCATCGTCAACGTACTCATCGGTCCATCCCGAAGTGTACAGGTCGTTGTTTATCAGCACGTTATTATTGCACATCGAAGACTGGATGTATATGCCGTACCTCTGCCGGTAGCTGGTGTACCCCACGCGCACGGTGTTCCCGTCTATCAGGTTCCTGTCGCTGTCCCCGGCGACGGATATGCCGCTGTAGGAGTTGTCCACCCGGTTGGAGTTGCAGCTCACGGCGTTCGCGGAGATCAGGCAATCGTCTGAGGACTGTATCTGGATCCCGTGATCGTCCGCCCATTTGAAGGTGTTGCCGGACACGACGACATGGTTCGAGTTGTAGACGGATATTGCGGAATAGAAGCAGGTGTCGACGACGTTGCCACTGACCACCGTATCGTCCGAATCGTAAACGATCATTCCAGCCCAGCCCGAATCAATGGCCGAATTGCCAGTGATGGAGTTGCCCAGGGACTCCTCGATCCTGATACCGTCGTAACCGCTGGAGACGACCGAGTTCCCTACCACCGTGTTATGGTCGGAGGACGAGCTCACGAATATGCCCCAATTTACCGAGTCGAACACCTGGTTGCCGGATATGGTGTTGTAGTAGGACGTCTCCAGGAACACTCCGTCCGTCTCCGACCCTCGCAGGACATTGTTCTCTATCACGTTGTAATTGCTGAGCTCCAGGTGCACCCCGCGCGATCCACCGTAGAGCGCATTGTTCCCCTGGACCGTGCAATCGCGGCTGTGGGTCAGGAGCACGGATTCGTCCCCGCAGCCCTGCAGAACGTTGCCTGACAGGGAGATGCTTACGGAGTAATTGACCAGCATTCCGTAAGAACCGCAGTCGCGGATGCGGCTGTCCTCCACGGTCACCAGGTAGCAGGAGGTGAGCTCCACCGCAATTCCATTCAGGTCGTGCGCACCGACGCTGTCGATCCTGGAATCGGAGCAATGGTCGAAGAGCACCCCGTCGTAACTGCCTCCGACGTTCATGTCCGCGTTGCCGTCGATGCTCAGGTCCCGCAGGACGATACTGTCGCAGTCCATGGCCTTCACGAGGGTCATGGTCCCGTTCAGACCGTCCTCGGCCTTGAGCACGGTGCCGGCGCCGGAACCGCCGACGGTCACGTTGGACTTGGCGATGACGATCCCGCCGCTCAGGACGAAGGTCCCCTCCCTCAGGTACACGGAGCCGCCCTGGTCGGGCAACAAGCTGATCGCCGCGTTGATCTGGTCCTGATCATCGGTCCCGTCGCACACGAAGTCCGCGTTCTCGTTGTCTATGGAGTCGTGCGCGGCGATGACGAAACTGGCGAAGCCGAATCCCGGCTCTCCTTCCGGTCCAGTGTCGCCTGTTTCTCCGGCCGGTCCTTCTGGCCCTTCCGGCCCCGGCGTGGTCAATGCTATGATCCCCGCCCCCGCACCTATTGCGGACAGGACCAATGCCACTATCGCTATCGCTGTCAGAACGTTCGGTTTCAATTCCACCCTCGTAAACCCCCTTGAGATGGGAAAATATGCCAGGGAGGGTTGATAAAACCAGCAGATTGGTCTCTCGGGATGGAACTGAATAAAAGGGAGATTGGAAAGGGTTTGGGCCGTCCGAACTTACATTCTCCGCTTCAGGAACACCACCGCGGCGACCGCGGCCACGGCGATGATGGCTATGACGGCGACGATCAGCAGCGTATCGCTGCCGTCGTCAGCCCCGTCGCCCCTATCCTCGGCCACCAAGGTCAGCTCGCCCAGCTCTTCCGCTCCGCCCGCCGTGACGGTGACGGACCTGGAATACATCTCGTATCCCTCGGCATCGACCGTCAGCACGTAGCTGGTCGGTGTCAATCCGTTCAGGATGAAGCGGCCGATCTCGTTGGTCACCGCGCTAACATCCCCCACGCGTACGGTGATGTTGGCCAACGGGTTTCCTTCCTCGTCCACCACTTTGCCGGTCAAGGTGCCGGTATCGGGCGTCGTACTGAATGTCCAGTTCATCTCTACGGTGTTGCCGGCCAGGTCATTACCGGAGACGGTGACGAGGTAATCACATGCGTGTTCCAGGGCAATAGGGGTGAAGGTGGCAATATCACCGTTCCAGGTAACGGTGCCGTTCGCTCCAGCCACCACGATCCTCACCGAGCTGACGTTCATTCGTTCCGAGAAGGCGACGGTAACAACCGTTCGGATGTCGGTCCCGGTCCCTTCCGGAGAACATTGGGCGGTGGGGGGCTGGTTGTCCACGGTTATCTGGATCGAATCCTCCCCGACGTTTCCCAACGTATCGTAAGCACGTACGCAGATGGTGTGCGCGCCATCCGCCAGCTGGAGGGAGATATCCGTTCCCGACGCCTCGGTCCAATTCCCTTCATCGATCCGAACGTCGTAACCCGCCACATCCGTCAAATGGTCATGAGCTGTCCAGGAGATGACCAGGGGCCAGCCGTTGACAAAGGACCCATCAGCAAGCCCGATGCTCACCTGCGGGCCTTCGGAATCCCGGACCAGGGTGTAGTTCGCGGTGCAGGAGTTGCCAGCTGAGTCGTTGATGGTTATCGTGCAGAAGGTGATCCCTTCTGCCAATGACGTACGATCGACGTACGTAACTTCGCGCGACCCAGCGAAAAACCCGCTCACGTTCTGGACGTCCACGACGGAATCGCCAACGTACCTGGTTATGTAGGCGGAGATCAAGGGGACGCTGTCCGAGACCTTGATTGTTATGTTCGCCCCTTCATCGTTGGTCCATACCGGGGATCCCGGATCGAAGGTCACCGACGGTCCGGATACGCTCACCCCCAGCTCCACGGACGCGGTTCGGACGTTCCCGGCCCTGTCGGCCACCTTAACGAACAGGACATGGTCACCGTCGCTCAGGGACGTGATCGTGCAGGACGTGCCGGTCCTGGACATCCAGTTCCCGCTGTCTATCCTCACCTGAACGTAGCTCACCCCGGATAGCTCGTCACTGCTCGTCCATTCCAGATCGACCTCATCATCGTTGATGAAGGTCCCCGGTGCCGGAGATCTGATTGTCACCGAGGGAAGCACGGTGTCCAAGGTGAAGGAGGTCCTGGTGACCGTCATCAGCCCCGCCTGGTCGGTGGCCCGCAGATCGACCGAGTGCCTGCCGTCCGACAGCGTGAGGCTCTGGTCGGACCCGGTCGCCACGGACCACTCCCCATCGTCCACCCTCATTTCGGTCAGGGCTATTCCATTCAGGTCATAACTAGTCCATTGCACGCTGACGCTGTTCACGTAAGAATTCTGCGATGGCGAAGATATGGTCACCTCGGGAGCGGTGGTATCGATGATGAACGCGACCTCCGCGGCAGCGATGTTCTCCGCCAGGTCGCTAACCCTGACCGCCACGGTGTGTTGGCCGTCGGCCAGGCTGGAGCAGTTGAGGTCCGTCCCTTCCGCCTCGGTCCAGGCGCCTCCATCGACGCTGATCTCGGTGCGCGATATTCCAGTGGTGGCATCGTCGCAAGCCCATTCGATCACCGACCAGCTTCTATTGATGATCGCTCCGTCCGAAGGGGTGACGATGCTCAGCGACGGCGGCTCGGTATCGACAGTGAAATTGACCATGTGCCAGGCCGTATTGCCCGCCAAGTCGAGGGCGATCACGATGAGGGTGTGCGGACCCTCCGTCAAATTTGCCAATTCGCTACCTCCCGTCCCGGCGGCGGTCAGTTCTGAACCATCCAGGGAGAATTCGATGCTGCCCACTCCCCGGTCGTCCCAAACTGTCCAGGTGGCAATGGGATCACTCGTGTCGAGGTACGAGCCTTCCTCTGGATCGGTAATAAGCAGCGTCGGAGGGCTCCGGTCCATCACCACCGTGATGTTCACCGAATCGTTCCTCCCGTTCACATCGCGAAGGGTGAGAGTGAAATTGTTCACTCCCTCTTCCACGGTAAAGCTCTCCACCATATAGCAGCTCAGCGAGCCGCTGAACCCTTCGAAGAAGGTGAAGGTCACATCTCCCGCGAAGTTCCTTTCCACGGTAAGGTTAGATAACGGATCGGTGCCGTTGAGTTCAAGAGCGAGCTCAACAATGGACTGATTGGTGTACACCGTCGTTCCGGGGGCGGGCGTCATGACGATGCTCGGTCCCTCGTAGTAGAGGACGATATCAGCAGTGAACTCCCGCTCATGATGGTCCACGGCCGTGAAATGAATGTCGTTGCGTCCGTTCTTAAGGCGCACCTCCGCCTCCCAATCCAGACAGGGCTGGCAGGGTCCGGTCTCTCCGTTCTGCGCGTTCGACCATTCCAGCGATGATATCGTCAGGTGGTTCCTGAGATCCCCCTGAACGGTCGCTAGGCTGCTCCCGACCAGGGCGCCGGGGGCGGGTGAGGTTATCCTCAGGATGCTCGCAAGCGGGAACAGGTCCTTCTTGGCCAGAGAACCCCCGATAACGTACGGTGAGTCGATTATGCCGTTCGCGTTGTCGTCCGGGGCGGTCCAGTCGCTCCAGTAGTTGCCGCGGTCGCTCTGGGTCCAGGTGTTGCTGGACGAACCGTCAAAAGCCTGGGCCAGTGAAGAATTATAAGTGGAGTTGCTGCCATGGTTCTCCAGGAAAACGTTCCAGAACAGCTGGTTGTTGGCGGTCGCCGAATTGAGGTACATCCCCCAGACCAGGTTGCGGTCGAAGACGTTCCCCGAGATGACGTTGCTCCTCCCGCCTTCTACAAGGGCGCCGTACTTGGAGTTGTCCATCATGACATTGTTCCATATCTGGTTGCGCTCGCTACGGTAGCTGAACTCCCATTTGATGTGGAGTCCTTGCACGCAATCGTGGAAGACGTTCTCGCGGACCTCGTTGTCGCTCGCCCCGTAGATGTATATGCCGTTGGTGCAGCCAGAGCAGTCGTTCCCGATGATCTGGTTGAACCGCGCGTCGCCATATACGAATATCCCGTCGTCCGCGGAATCGAAGGTGTTGTTGACGACAAGGTTCCTCTGGCTGTCCTCGGTCAACTGCAGGCCGTGCCAATGGCCGCTGCCGTAGTTGTTGGAGACGACGCTGTCGTTCGATCGCCACAACCGGTACTGAACGTAGTTGTCCAATGCGTAGTTGGAGTCTATCACGCATCTGTCGCTGTTATCCAGGATGATCCCGTGGAAGCCGCTGTAAAGGAAGGAGTTCCGGTAGAATTGGTTTTCATGGGCGAAATAGGTCCGCACGGCCGAATCGCTGTTGCCCGATAGGTAATTGTCACGGACCTCGTTGCGCTCGGAATATTGGAGACCTATGCCGATATGGCTGTTAACACAATCGTTGCTTATGATCTGGTTGTCATATGAATAAACCAGATGAATTGCTCCTTCACCATGGTCGTAGGCTTCGTTGGCGCTTATTATAACATTGGAGCAGCTCGCTAATTCTATTCCGAACAGGTCATTGTTGAAAAGGGTGCAGTGCGAAACTATGACGTTGCTGACGTTGAGCAGCTTTATGCCCACGCCGATCGGCTCTCCAAGTTCTCCGACCGCACCGTACACCGAGCAGTACCTTATCGACAGATGCAGCCTGGTGTTCATGATGTATATGCCATACGGGGCTTGTGAGGCGTTCACCTCGAGGCCGTACATGAGGAACGGGTCCTCCAGGGTCCCTGTGCCCGGCCATCCGTTCTGCTGTACCAGGGCTATCAGGGAAGCGTCCCCGTCCACGGTCAGGGTAGGACTGGAGGTGAGCGTTTGCTCCGAGAGGTCAGGCGTCCCTCCTCCGGACCCACTCGATATGACGATACTGCCAGGCAATATCGACATGATCATCACCGCTGCCAAAGCCCAAAACGTCAATGCCGTAATGATTCTCCTCATCCGAACTCTCCCCCACCTTGCTCACGGATGGTTGCACATGAATTCATGCAGCATAATAATTGTCCTGATCTTTCAGGATTAGAAAAACCAACTGGAGAGAACGTTATCTTATCTGGATTGATCGCCACTTTAAAAATCATTATAAGGCCAGAGTTCGTTGTGCGACGAAAAGGAGGATCTCGCATGAGATGCAATAATTGTGGATTGGATTACATAGCGGACAACGCCGCTAATTGCCCGAGATGCAACGCTCCGATGGGCCAGCCGGGGTACCAGCAGCCGCCCCAGCAGCATCAGCAGCCGCAGGGTTACCAGGAACCGCAGCCGCAGTACCAGCAACCCCCTCAGCAGTATGGGGACCAGCAGCATCAGCAGCCGCAGGGCTACCAGGAACCGCAGCCGCAGTACCAGCAGCCTGCCCCGCAGGGCGGATACTACGCCCCGCCGCAGGGAGGGTACTACCAGCAGCCGCCGATGCCGCCGAAGCGCGTGCCGACCGTCAAGAAGGTCGACCTGGCCGAGATACTGATGATCATCTCTGGCGTGTTCCTTCTGGATGGCGCCTTCGGTAACTTCTCCTGGATCAGCACAGGTGTGCCAGCTGGGATCGTCATCCTGGGCTTGATCTGCCTGGTCGGCGCTCTCCTGCTGTTCATGGACGTGATCATGCCCGCCCTGCTGAAGCAGCTCGGCGAGATCAAGGACATACTGGTGCTCGTGCTGGCGCTGGTGTTCATCGTCTGGGGCCTGGTCGCCACCTTCGCGGACACCGCCAAGTACGGTGTCTACGGGCCTGAGATCTTCACTGGTGGATTCGCCCTGCTCGCCGCTGGCGCGCTGCGCATGGGCATACTGAAGTAAGCTCGTAAACCCCTTCCTTCAAACTTCTTTGACCTTTTCTTTTCTCTCTGATTACAGTTAGTGCCAGTGATTAAATAGGCTCATTTTCGTATCATGCTCCGGCAAGAAAAATGGCGACTTCATCCTTCGATAGGCCGTTCGAAATACAGGACGATGATGCAGCCAAGGCCATGATCGATGCTATGAACAATCCCACCGCCGATGACCGCATCCACAAGAGCAACTTCGAAGCTGATCTGAAAAGGGGATTGGAATCATTGAGAAGTTTGTGATCCCGCTCAGTGCCCTTCTCTCATCACGATCGGAAGAACAGGTTTCTGATTTTCTTAATGGGTTCAGTTGTCAACGAAACGCGGACATCGAATATTTTCTCGAACATCGCTCCATTGCATTCGAAAAAAGTAACCGTTCAAGAACCTATCTAATTTGCAGAAAAGGAACTGACGACGAAGATTCGTTCATCATTATTGGCTATTTCACCATCGCCATCCACCTAATGGACGTTAGCTCACCATCGATATCTGGTAGCCTGAAAAAGAGATTGGTCGGAATGTTCTACTCTCCTATAGTGGCTTCTCATCACGTTCCATGTTTTCTGATCGGGCAGCTCGGTAAGGACGACCGATCATGCGAAGAGATCGAAGGAATGGACATCGTCGGATATGCTTTCGACGCTTTGAACCTCGCTCATGAAAAGATTGGCGGAAGGTTCATAAAGGTCGATTGTGAGGATTCAGAAGGCCTGATTCGGTTTTATCGGGAGAATGGCTTTGTTCCGATCCAGAAGGATCAACGATCTGGAATGGTCGAAATGGTGATGTTCTACCGCAAGAGCGTTGACCAGCCGGAAGAAGGTTGATGGACGGTTAGGGAACGATCACTGTATTCTTGTCTCTTCCCTGCCCTTACCGATGATTTTGGCCGGTGCCTTCGAACGCTTCTCATTGTAACCGAGGTAACCCACGGCGCCTCAGGGAGTGCTTCGTAGCCGTCGCGGGCGCGCTGCGCATGGGCGTCCTGAAGCGATCTGTAAAACCATTTTTCAAATCCATTTCTTTCATTTATTTAGCGAATTCTGAAAGTCGAAGTTCGTTTCGGTAAAGCGTAAAGGACTTGTGTTCATCGGACAATTTAACAGCAGGTGAATCCGTTGGACCCTGTTCGTTCTTTCAATCTGCCGGTCGATGATATGGCGAGGGCGGCCGAGTTCTACGACAAGGTATTCGGCTGGGCGGTAGGCGTCATCGAAGGCTCCGGAGGGGATTACCATCACGCCGTTACAAGCCAGGTGGATGAGGATGGCGTATCTTCGTCCAAAAACGCCATTATTGGTGGTCTGTTCCGGCGTGGCACGCACGGCATCGACCACACATTCCTGGAACTGGAGGTGAGCTCGATCGACGAGTCTCTGCTCAAGGTCCTGGAAAATGGCAGCCGACTGGTCCGGGAGAAGCGACCGATGCTCGACTTCGCCTTCTTCGCGATAGTCCAGGACCCCGAGGGCAATTACCTCGAGCTGATGGAATATCGGAAGTGATCAAGACGAACCGGGGCGAGATCAGCGCCGGATGGTCTCTTCCCTTCCCTTGCCGATGCTGATTATCTTGGCCGGCACCTTGGAACGCTTCTCGATGTATCCGAGGTACTCCCTCATTTCCTTGGGGAGAGCATCATAACCGCCGCGGACGATCTCCATGGTCTCCTCCGGCTTCCAGCCCTTCCAGCCGTCCAGCTCGTCGTATATCGGCTTCGCCCGCTCTAGCATCTTGAAGTTGCCCGGGAAGTGATGGACCTTCTTGCCATCTATTTCGTAGGCGACCGCCACCTTCACCGTCTTCAGGTCGTTCATGACGTCCAGCTTCGTGACGGCGAACTGGGTCAGGCCGTTCAAGCGAGCGGCGTGCTCCACTACCAGCAGATCAAGCCAGCCGCAGCGGCGAGCGCGTCCGGTCGTAGTACCGAACTCACCACCGACGTTCATGAGCATATCGCCAGTGGCATCTTTCAGCTCGGTAGGGAATGGACCGGCGCCTACGCGCGTCGTGTACGCCTTCAGCACGCCCATGATCTCGTCCACCCGCTTCGGGCCGACCCCTGAACCGGTGCATATCGCTCCGGCGACGCAATTCGAGGAGGTGACGAAAGGATACGTTCCGTGGTCAATGTCCAGCATAGTACCCTGCGCACCTTCGAACAGCACGTTCTTCCCTTCGTCCAGAGCGTCGTTCACCAGGACCGACGTATCGGTGATGAGATTCTCGTACTTCCGGCCATAGGCCAATAGCTCTTTGAAAAGCTCTTCCTTGTTCTGGGCCAGACGAACGCCGAGTATCTCCATGACCTTGAGCTTCATAGGCATGACGGTGTCCAATCGTTCCTCTAAAAGTTCAGGATCGAGCAGGTCGCCCATGCGGATGCCGGACCGGGCGATCTTGTCCGAGTAGCACGGCCCGATCCCCTTTCCTGTGGTTCCCACGGTCTTGCTTCCCCTCAGCCTCTCCTCGGCCCCATCCAAAAGTCTGTGCCAGTTTAGAATCACGTTCGCCCGGTCAGAGATCTTGAGTCCGGAAACGGAGCGTCCGCGCGATTCCACCTCGGCAATTTCCCTATCTAAAGATAAAAGGTCCACGATGACCCCGTTGCCGATGACGTTAATGACGTCGTTACGGACAATGCCAGAAGGAAGGATGTGCAGAGCGAAGACCTCCTCGCCCACCTTGATTGTGTGGCCGGCGTTGGAACCGCCCTGGTAGCGCACGACCATGTCAGCGCGTCCGGCCTCGTAATCAGTGATCTTGCCCTTTCCTTCGTCTCCCCACTGGGCACCAATGACCGCTATGCTCGGCAATCTCTCACCATACTGGCTAATTCGACGCCGATAGATAAAGGCTTGTTTCACCCTTGTCGGCATCCCACTCGGCGGCTCTCGCCGGGAACCCTGTAACCATCAAATAAGTGGATGAACATAATAAGCTCGGGGAAGGTCGGAGCCGCATAAAGGCGCGGAAAAGGGGGAGGATCGTATGCGCGAGGGGAAGGTCTGGTACACGCCGCAACAGAGGGAGGCCGATCTGGTCGGGATCCTGATGTGGGTGGTCTGGTTCGTGATATTGAACGGCGTGTTCTTGTTCATGTTCAACGATGAGGGAGCCAACGACCCGATACTGTCTCCATTGTTCTACTGGGTAACCATAGGTCCCATGTTCGCCTTCGTCTTCCTAGGCAGGCGTTTCATGAAGCGCGAAATGAGTGCGCCCCCCGAGTCTCCGAGCAACATGAGAAACTTCGCGACCTCCGTCATCTCGGTATTGGCATGGGGGCTGGTGTTGCTGGTGTGGGACATCATCTACGGGGTGGACCGGATCATCGGCACGTGTCTCGGCCTTGTACTGATCCTATTACTGCTGATGGCAACCAACCGCCGCTGGAATTTCTGAATCAGCATATGGACCTGAAGGCTTCCAGCACTTCCTCCAGCGGCCGGTCCGTGCGGAATCCAGTTGGCGAGAAGTTGGTGCGAGATACCTTTCCGATAGAGCGCATGACCTCCAGCAGCTCGTCGCGTCCGGGCGGGGACAGCTTGAGCATGGCGGCCAGTTCGTTCGTCTCGTAATAGTACGGAACGTCCAGCTCCTCCTTCCAGATATCGAAGTGCTGACGAACGCGCTCCTGGCATTCCAGTCCTTCCGGGACGGTCGCTTCAGATATCGTCTCGTGGTCCATCAGCGGGCCGAGCCACAGCGGTCCTATCTTTCCCTCGCCGACCTTGCGCTCCCCGGTGGTCCGGTCGTAGGACATCATGCCCAGTAGCTCCAGTGAAGCGTCCGCGGCCCCGGCGCCGTCCTTGGTCCTCAGGAACAGGCGGAAGTAGTGGTCAGCGTAGTAGCAGAGGAGGGGGGTAACGCCCTTGTCCTCCTGCGCCGCCATGCGGACGATGGTGCCGATCATTATTCGCAGACCGCTCTCATGCAGGAACGGGTTCCTCTGGCTATTGGCCATGTACCGTCGCCGGCATTTGCCCGGGTGCGTTCCCGATAGGGACGCGGTGTCCGTCGCCGTAACGGCCAGTATTCCCTTTCTGGACATGCCCTGCAAGGCTGACGGGACGAAAGGTATCGGCGTTCCGAACGGATCGAGGTCGATGTAATCGAATATCTCCTTCGCCAACAGACAGCGCAGGTCAGCATTGCTAACCTCAGCGTTGTCAAGCGAGTTCAGTTCGATGTTATGCTGGATGTGATCGCTTGCTAACGAGTCCTTGTCATTGATGATAAAACGGTAGTTACCAGGCGCTTCGTTGCATATGCGGATCCCGCGGGCGCCGGTGGCGGCCATGGCGTCCAGGCATTTCCTGGGTTTGATCACCGAGTGAAAAAGGGCAACGGAGACGTCGCGGTTGAAGGCCATCTGCCTGTTGAAGAAGACCCTTCCCTCGATCTTGCCAGGTCCCCGCTCGGATATGGCTTCGGGAACGAAGAGGTCCGTGCTCCCCTCTCTGATGATATTTCCTTCCAGATTCACAAAAGCTCGCCCTTCATCAGCTTCATTATCTTGTAGGGCAAAAGGTTTCTGTTTATCGGCGTGACCTCCAAAATGCGGACGTCATCGCGCCTTCTGATGTCCTGCAACAACGGATTCCTGGATTTCTTGTGCAATGTAAGCAACATCGGCTTCTCGGTCTTCAGCGCTTCCTTGACCGCGTCCCGGAACTGGTCGCTCTCCACCTCTATCTTGCCGACCTCGTCGATGACAATGATGTCGGCCCTCTCGCAGGCGTTCGTCAAGGCCTGAACACCGATCGACTGGAGAATGTCCAGGTCCACGCCCATCTTGCCCACCATGAACTTGCTGTGGATGTCGGTCGCGGCCAGAACGCCGCGCTCCTTGGTCATCCAGTCCATGACGTAGAGACCGTTGCGCTTCTTGTCGTCCAGGATCGGCTCGGTGATCATGCCCCCGACGATGAGCCCCTCTTCCTCGAGCATCTTGATGACCTGGATGAGGGTGTTGGTCTTTCCCGCGCTAGGAAGCCCTGTAATGCCGATCTTGATATTGTTCATCCGATTCCCCGGTGTCAGCGCATCGAATGGGCTCGATGCTTTGAAGGACCTATATGGTAATCCTAGCTTAATATCCTTTCCCGAGGGACGGAATGCTGGGTTCCCCTTGGTAACCTTTTATAAAAATAATAATGGGCGTATTTATCGGCTCTCCACCGACCTCACGTACATGAGCGGGTAGCGCAGGTCGTCCTTGAAGTCCATGGCCGCTACGACGACAGTACCACCGACGGCGATGGTCAGTTCCACGTTGAGCATGTTTCCGGTGAGCGTCTGATAATCGAACTCGTCCTTCTTGCGGCGCAGGGCGTCGCGAGATATCTGGACCTTGACGTCCTTGACGAACGGCTGTACGCGGACGCCGTCCTCTATCGCTTTCTCGAGGATCTCCACGTTGGCCGCGGCGACCGGAGTTCCCACGAACTGGTGGTATATCGTTCCCAGTTTGATGCCCGCCTCGAAGACCGCCCTTTCCCGTTCGCTGCAGTTGAAGTAGTTGGCAGCGAGCTCCTCACGCTTGCTCGTCATTTCGCTCGGTGGTGATAAGGGACACGTGATTAATAATCCCTATCCTGGCCTGATCGTTCTCCGTAGCGCTACGAAAAGGATATACGGTCGACGGCGTTTCGACCACGGGGCGAAGGAAATGTTGGAGGACCTCAGGGAAAAGCTTAGGATGGACAACGAGCCGAAGGAGACCATCGATCCCCGGGCCCGCAAGGTGTGGATGATCGGCGGTGCGCTCGGCTCCATCATCGTTCTGGCCGTCGCCATAGGTTTCTACGCTTTTGTCACCATGATCTACGGCGGCCCGGACTGGGTGGGGTGGATCGCCATCGCCCTGGCGCTCGTTTATGTTCCCTGGGGTGTATATTTTTCCCCCTGGCTCAGAATGCGCTTCTGGAGATACGAGCTCAGGGAGAACGAGATGGAGATCCAGCACGGGATATTCGTGATCAAGAGGCACCTCATCCCCATGGTCCGCGTTCAGTATGTTGATACGGAACATGGTCCGCTGATGCGCTACTTCGGCCTCACCACGCTATCGATATCCACGGCGGCCACCAAGTTCGCCATCCCCGCTCTGCCGAAGCAGAGGGCCGAAGAGCTTCGCGGCGAGATCGCCACCCTGGCCAGGGTCAGTGAGGAAGATGTCTGAATTCCGACGCCAGCATCCCCTGCTCATACTCCTGGACACCGGGCGGGGACTCATATCGAACCTCAGTTTCGCGCTCATCATCGCGATATCGCTGCCGGATGACATATTCGGCGGGTTCGTCGGGAACGCTGTCGTGGCCTTGCTGGCCATGTTCGGCCTGTCCGCGCTTTTCAACGTTCTTCGCTGGTACTTCTTCCTCTACCATTACGAGGAAGGGCTGGTGCACATCCGACAAGGCGTGCTCTTCAAGCGCGAGCGGACCATCAAGAGGGACCGCGTCCAATCGATGAACACCAACGCCAACGTGCTCCAGCAGGCCTTCGGTCTCGTTACCTTGCAGATCAAGACCGCTGGTGTCAGCGTCGACGCCGAGGTCAATCTGCGCGCGGTGTCAAAGAGCGAGGCGGAGAGCATTAAGTCGCATCTATACTCCAACGGCGTCCGATCGGAATCGGAACCGGTGGAGATTCCCAAGGCATCCCGCTTCCTGCAAGGCCGGGACATCTGGCTTGCCGCACTGACCTCCGGAAGGTTCATGGTCCTGTTCTCGGTCGTGGCGCTGATCTACGCCCAGGTGTTCGAGTACATTCCGCAGAGCTACCTGGACCAGGCCGTGGAGAGCCTTTCGACGATTCCTCTGATGGTGGTCATCGGGATCGCTGTCGGTCTGTTCCTTCTCACTTGGGCGTTATCTGCGATAGTGTTCGTCATCCAGTTCGCCAATTTTTCCGTTCGGCGGTTCGAGGACCGCCTGGAGGTCAGCTGGGGCGTGCTTAAGAAGAACCACGTGATCGTCAAGCTGCACCGCGTTCAAGCCGTGGTCGTTCAGCAAGGCCCGCTCCGGCAGCCGTTCGGGCTGTGCACGATGCTCGTGGAGGTGGCCGGGGGCGGGGCCAAGGAGCGGGAGAAGATATCCCTGCTGCATCCGCTCATTCGCAGGAAGGAGGTGGACGGGTTCCTGAAGGACATCCTTCCCGAGTACCGTCTGCCCCTCGCGACGGTCGCTCTTCCGAAACGGGCGCTGCGCCGCTACCTGTTCCGTTCGATCGTGCCAGTGGCGGTGTTGATAGGGATCATCATCACCGTCTTCCAATTCTGGGACCTTCCCTATTCCTGGGTCTCGCTGCTCCTGCTCGTCCCGGCTATATTGCTGGGTATTTCCAGGTACCGCAACGGCTCCCTATCCGTGGAGGGGGACCAGCTCTCCCTCCGCTTCCGCAACGTGAGCTTAGTGCAGGTCCTGATCATGCGTTCGCACATCCAGTCGCTGTCGCTCATGGCGAATCCGTTCCAGCGCATCGGAAGGCTGCGCACCGTGCGATCGTCCTTCCTCTCCTCCCCGGCTGGGAAGAGCTACTCCCTCAAGGACCTTGATTCTGAGGACGCCAAGACCGTACGTGACTGGTACTCCCGGAATTGATCGTCCAGATCGGAGAGGTCCATCGTTTTAAGAAAGGGGACCAAAATCATTATCCACTTCTAGCTACGATAGTTAGGTCAGGTATCATTATGCAGCAAGCAAAAAGATATGAGCTGCCAAAGCTCGCCTACGGATATGATGAGCTCGCACCCTTCTTGAGCGAGGAGCAACTGACCGTTCACCACACCAAGCATCACGCCGCTTATGTGAACGCCGCTAACGCCCTTATCGAAAAGATGGAAAAGGCCAGGGCGGAGGGGACCGATCTGGACTGGAAGGCCCTGGCCAAGGACATGTCGTTCCAGGTGGGAGGCCACATACTTCACAAGTTCATGTGGGAGAACCTGGCGCCGGCTGGCAAGGGCGGAGAGCCCAAGGGAAAGCTGCTCGAGGTACTGGTCAAGGAGTTCGGCTCCATCGAGCGATTCAAGAAGGAGTTCAGCGCCATGGCCACCAGCGCCGAGGGTTCTGGATGGGCGGTCCTGGTCTGGTGCGCAGGTACGGAAAGGCCGTTCATAATGCAGTTGGAGAAACACAACGTCAACGTCTTCCCCGGTTTCCGCATGCTGATGGTCCTGGACGTCTGGGAGCACGCCTACTACATCGATTACAAGAACTTGCGGCCGAAGTACATCGAGACTTTCTGGAACCACGTCAACTGGGGCACGGTGGAGAAAAGACTGGACGCCATACTGAAGTGAATCGATCCTTAACCCAAAAGCGGTTTAGGCTTACCAGATGCGTGCTTGAAACCGCTACGTTCTTCTTTCTTCGTTCAAGTCATTCCAGATGCCCATGATTCCCGGGCTGGTCAAGTAAATATTTATACGGATTTCGGCATGAGTTGCCGAAATGAACGCCGCGGAGCGTATCCAGGAGCTCAAGGCGCAGCGCAAGGCGGTCATCCTGGCCCATAACTACCAGTCGCCGGAGGTGCAGGACGTCGCCGATTACGTTGGCGATTCCCTAGGCCTATCTCAGAAGGCCGCCAGCACCGACGCCGAGGTCATCATCTTCTGCGGTGTCGATTTCATGGCCGAGAGCGCCAAGATCCTTTCTCCGGAAAAGAAGGTCGTTCTTCCGGAATCGGATGCCATGTGCCCCATGTCGGCCATGTGCACCGATCTGGAGCTTGCCCCGGTAAAAGAAAAGTATCCCGAGGCGGCCATCGTCGCTTACGTTAACACCTCCGCTGCCGTGAAGGCGCTAGCGGACGTCTGCTGCACATCCGCCAACGCCGTCAAGGTCGTCGGCAGGATGCCGCAGAAGCGCATCATCTTCGTTCCGGACCGGAACTTGGGTGCGTACGTGCAGAGGTTCCACCCTGAAAAGGAGATACTCCTCTGGCCTGGTTTCTGCCCGACCCATCAAGACATCGACGTTCAGGACCTGAACGTGCTCAAGAGGAAGCACCCTAGGGCGAAACTGATGGTGCATCCCGAGTGCACTCCGGAGGTCATCGACATCGCCGATCACGTCTCCTCCACGGAAGGTATGATCAGGTACGCCAAGAGCTCCGACGCGCAGGAGTTCATCGTGGGAACAGAGGTGGACATGACCTACCGTCTGGGAAAGGAAGTCCCTGGCAAGACCTTCATTCCCGTTCCTACGGCAGTGTGTCCCAACATGAAGCGCACCACCGTCTCCTCCTTGATCAAGGCGCTGGAAACGCTCTCCCCGGAGATCACCCTTTCTCCAGAGATAATCGAGGCGGCGCGTAAGCCGTTGGAGAGGATGATGGAGATAGGGCGCGGGGACTGAGGTCCTTCTTTTTTTTTCCTCTCAGAGCAGGGTCTGCAGCGCGTCGTAGACGAACAGTATCGCGAAGACGATCATCAGCGCCCCGGAGCCTGCGATCACCCGCTGATGCCAGGTGGAGCTCCATTTCCCTTTCGTTCCGAATATGGTCATTCCCACGAAGCCTTCCCAGAGGAAGTCGCAGGTTATGTGCACGATCACAAAGAAGGGAAGCATCCACCAGCCGAAGGTGACGGCCGTGGCGGTAAGCGCGGTGCCGACCGTGGCCCACCATAGCAACCATCCCGGGTTGAAAGCCGTGGTCGTGACCCCCGCCCAGAAGGGGCTCTGCGTCTTCGTGCCGCAGCTGGCCACTACCTCCTTCCGCGTTCGGAACACATCATACCCCATGTAGAGCAGGATGACCCCGCCGAGCAGCCCTATCGCCGCCAGCACCATGTCGTTCTTCAGGAACACGCTCAGCCCGAAGAATATCGCCGCTATGGTAGGCACCTCCACGACCGCGTGCCCCAGGGCGATCTTCCAGCCGGACCAGCGGTCCTGGAACCCGCAGGCTATGGTCATGGCGAACACCGGGCCGGGCATCAACACCCCGGACAAGGAAATGAAGGCCACGGAGCCTAGGAAGAGAAGGGCGGAGTCCAGGTCATCACCTCACAGGTACCAGTCGACGGTGAGATTGATGTATTCTTCGGGGGACATGTCGCGCAACGTACCGCTCTCCACCTCGATTATGGAAACGCTGTGGATGCGGGAGTTCATTATCTCGTCCATGCTCACTGGGGGGCTCTTGTAGTAAAGGTCGCAGTAATGCTTGACCAGCCAGGCCTCCTTCTCCTCCCTGTCCCGCGGCGGGCGGGTGAAGAAGGGCATTACCGGCATCACATAATGCGGCGGAGCGGCCAGGGAGAACTTCTGGCAATGGTTGCTGTACCGCGCGATCTTGGACGCGATCCTTGCGCGAATGTAATCCATGGGGTCCAGGGCGTGCGCCGGCGGGACGTAACCGGTCTCCACCTCCACGATCATGACGCCATCGCCCTTGCGGGCGTAAACATCGCAGCTCAACCCGGCGTCGATCATGTGCTCCAGGTCGACCTCGTACCCGTCCTGGATGAGGTATTTCGCGACCACCATCTCCAGCACCGAGTGGTTGATCTTCAGCAGGTTCTTCTCCTTCAGGTCGAGCAATCGCTGGTTCAGCACGCGTAGGGCTTCCTCGCACTGCGGGTCGCAGCCGGCGACCAATTTGTTGATCAGCGATTCCAGGTCCTGGGCGAACTTGTCCAAAAGGATGCCTCTGCTCTGGTAAAGACGAATCTAATCCTTACTTTTTATGCTCCTTGCACACCACCAGGGTGAGGGTGGACCGAACTCCCGGAAGCTCGCGGATAGCGCTGATGGCCGCGCTCATCTCGTCCTCCGACGACGCGTTCACCTTCACCAGGATGTCGTACACCCCGTAGACGATGTAGCACTCCTTCACGGAGGGCATCTGGCACAGGGCATCCATCACCCGCCCCTCGGCGCCGATGTCGTTGGTAATGGCCACGATGGCGCTGTTCATGACAAAGCTATGGAGCTAACTTAAAATTAATCTTACCGCCGTCTGATGAAGAAGGTGGACGGCAAGATCATCGCGTTCAGTCCTCCGCGGAGGGGGAGAACACGTCGGTTATGGTCCCGGTCTCGCAGGATACGCAGAAGCCGTATCCCTCGGAGGTTATCTCGTGGGCCACCCGCAGGGAGTAGGGCACTCCCACGAAGCTGCTCTTCGCGTCCTCTAGATCCATTTGCTCCATGTTATACCTCTTTTAGGGAATTGATGATTATTGCGGAACAGCACATAACCGTGATGTTCGGCAATCTGCAGGGTCAACGGCTCTATGTCTGAAATTAGACATAACCGGTCGGAGCAAACGTTTAATTCGCCCCAGGGAGTAACCGCAGCCGTCACTGGACAACTCATCGGATCGATGAAGAGAAAAGGGTAGCTGATCTTCGCGGAGATGATGAACCCTATGAGTGCAGAGATCCCGGTCCAGGACTCAATCCAGGCGGCGTATCGAGATGCGCAGTCCGGGTGAGCGGTCGCAATCCCCGTAGCATTTTCCGGCCGTTATACGCACGACCTGTGAATCGTCCGGGATAAGAACGTTGGTTATTCCGTCCAGCACCGCCCGTACCAGCTTGTCCAGGTCCGGGCGCTTGGTGTTCAGCTTCCAGCGCTTGGGGGTGCTCTTCGGCCTGGTGAAGGTGAACTCCATGATAACTTCGTACCCCGATCGGCGATCGTCAGAGAAATAGCTCTGCGGTCTCAGCTCGTTCGCATGCTGCGCCTCGGTAGCTATGCGGTTGCGCCACGCGTCAGTATTGGCGTTGGTGTGGGTTGTAACCACTCGTTCCAACTTCTTGATGTAGAAGGCCTTGGTCGAACCCTGCGGAACGGGTTCGCCAGCGACGAAGAACTCGATGACGTCCGGGTCGAACTCATCGTCCGCCATGAAGTCCGCCGGCCCCGCCTCGTGCTCCTCAGCGTCCGCTGCTTGATCGTTCACGTGCATCCCAGGGGGGATATGAATACCCCAGATAATATAATTTCACTCGCTAGGCACAGTTTCAGGGGACCAGCCGGTTGCGGTCCCGGGGGAACAGTATCGTCTCGCGTATGTTGCTCAGTCCCAGCATCTTCTGCACCATTCTTTCCACGCCCAGGCCCCAGCCGCCGTGGGACGGCATTCCGTAGGCGAAGGCGTTCAGGTAGAACTCGAACGACCTCGGGTCCAATCCCATCTTCTCCATCCTCTGCACCAGGCGGTCGTAGCGGTGCTCTCGCTGCCCGCCGGAGGATATCTCCTGGCCCTTGTAGTCCAGGTCGAAGGAATATGAGTAAGGCGTGCCTTCCTTCTCCATGATGTAGAAAGGCTTGGCAGCCTCCGGGTATTCGGCAATCCAGTACATTTCGTATCCGTCCTGGGCCATCAGGTCGCCCAGCAGCTTCTCCCCTTCCGTTCCCAGGTCCTCGCCCAGCTCGATCTTGAAGCCGGCGCCCTGCACCAGTCCTATGGCCTTCTCGTAGGAGACGACCGGGTACGGCGCCTTCGGAACGACGACCTCCCGTCCCAGGGCCTGTAATGCCCAGCCGCCGCGTTCCTTGACCTCGGAGATGACGAATTGCGTGCAGCCCTCGATCATGGCCATGACGTCGCTCTGCGAGTCGATGTGGGCCATCTCCCCGTCGAACGAGATGAACTCGGAGACATGGCGCGCGGTATCGGACGGTTCGGCGCGGAAGGCCGGGCCGATCTCGAACACCCGGTCCAGGCCGGTGGACATCAGCATCTGCTTATAGAGCTGCGGGGATTGCGCCAGATAAGCCTGCTTTCCAAAGTAGTCCACCTTGAACAGGGTGGAGCCTCCCTCGGCTCCGGAGGCTACCAGCTTGGGAGTGAAAACTTCCACGAAGCCGTTATCGGCCAGGTACTCGTCGATGAGCCGCATGGTCAGGGACTTGATCTCGAACACGGCGCGAACCTCAGGCTTCCGCAGGTCCATGTAACGGTGGTTGAAGCGCGTCTCAGCTTCTACGTCAACCTTGTCCACCACGCCCATAGGGAGCGGTGTCTGCGCTGCTCCGGTGACGATCACCGTGGATGGTATGATCTCGTAGCCTGATTTGACCTGGGCGCTCTGCTTGACCGTTCCGGTCACCCGCACCACGGACTCCCTGGCCAGTGACGTTATGGTCTGCATGACCTCCGGGGTGATCTTCTTCTTGGGGGCGGTGATCTGGACCACGCCGTAGCGGTCCCGCAAGATAAGGAACGAGATGCCGCCCAGGTTGCGCACCTCCTGGGCCCAACCCTCGACGGTGACTTCCTTCTCGTACTCGTTGGCGGTTATGGAACGTGAATCGTGAAGCATGCGGACTCCTCGTTGGAAACATCTCGACATCTACGATTTTGCTTATAAGCGTTGGCGGTCCAGGCATCCGTTCGTCCGCTACGGGGGGCAAAGCGAAAAATTAAAGGTCTCCGGGCGGGGTGATTACGCTCATGCCCGTTAAAGTCACCATCGACCAGAAAGAGTGCACCGGCTGCGGAATCTGCTACAACGACGAATGCCCCGACTTCTTCATGGAAGGGGACGACGGCAATTCGAACGTTAAACCATTATACCAGAAGGGCGACAAGTCCATCGGCGAGGCCCCGGACAGCCTGATCAACTGCGTCAAGAACGCCGAATCGTCCTGCCCAGCCTCAGCGATATCCGTGAAGTAGGCCTTTCTGGCCCTTCCTTTTTTTTTCAAAGGTCGTCATTCATCGATAAGGGTTCATCAAACATTATATATTCCAGCAGTAATTCTGAGAATCCAAGGTATGGGATTCTAATGTCTCAGAAGGTTACTGTCTCTGTCATTAAAGCTGATGTAGGATCGGTCGCTGGGCACTCCAAGCCGCACCCGAAGATGATGCGCAAGTGCGAAGAGGTTCTGACCGAGGGCGTCAAGACCGGTGTCATCAACGACTTCTACGTGACCAGGGTCGGCGATGACATCAACCTGTTCATGACCCACTACAAGGGCGAGAACAACAAGGAAGTTCACGGTCTGGCGTGGACCGCGTTCCAGGACGCCGCAAAGCTGGCCAAGGAGATGAAGATGTACGCCGCCGGGCAGGACATACTCTCCGACGCGTTCAGCGGCAACATCCGCGGCATGGGCCCCGGGGCGGCCGAGGTCGAGTTCACCGAGAGGGGCGCCGAGCCGATAGTGTTCTTCATGGCCGACAAGACCGAGCCTTCCGCCTACTCAATGCCTCTGTCCCGCATATTCATGGACCCCTTCACCACCACCGGCCTGGTCATCGACCCGAGGGCGCACGAGGGATTCCGCTTCGAGATCGTGGACGTCATGGACTCCAAGAGGATCGTGATGTCCGCTCCCGAGGAGACCTATGACATTCTTAGCTTGATCGGCGACACCACCCGCTACGCCATCAAGAGGGTCATGAGCAAAGACAAGAACATCGGCACCGCCTGCGTCGTGAGCACGGAGAAGCTGAACATCTGCGCCGGCAAGTACGTCGGCAAGGATGACCCCGTGGCGGTCGTCAGATGCCAGTCCGGCCTTCCGGCCGTCGGTGAGGTTCTCCAGCCGTTCATGTTCCCCGCCCTGGTGGCGGGATGGATGCGCGGCTCGCACTATGGTGCTTTGTACCCCTGCTCGGTCGAGGATTCCGATCCGACCTACTTCGACGGTCCGCCGCGGATCTGCGCTCTAGGATTCCAGATCAGCAACGGCCGCTTCCAGGGCTGCGAGGACCCTGACGCGCCGCTCGGCAAGAAGATGCCGGTCGACTACTTCTCCGGAAGCGTGTGGGACGAGGCCCGGCGGAAAGCGGTCCGCGCCAGCATCTACATGCGCCAGCACGGGCCGTTCATGCCCTCGATCCTGGGACCGGAAGAGATGGAGTACACCACCCGCCCGGCCGTCCTCGGCAAGCTGAAGGACAGGATGGAGAAGATTGACTGAGATTAGGACCCCGGTCATAATCGTCAACTTCAAGGTCTACTCCGAGGTGGAGGGACCTGGGGCAGTTCGACTGGCCAAGGAATGCGAGTCCGTGGCCCTGGTCAAGAAGGCGAACATAGTGGTCTGCCCCCCGATGGTCGAACTTTCCAAGGTGGCCTCCGCGGTCACCGTTCCGGTCTTCTCGCAGCACGTGGACAATAAGTCACCTGGATCCATAACCGGCTACGTCTCGCCGCAGAGCGTGAAGGCCGCCGGGGCGAAGGGCACCCTGATCAACCACGCCGAGCACCGCATGCCCCCGCAGGACATTGTCGCGGCTATAGAAGCATGCCGGAAGTTGGGGCTGGTCAGCGTCGTCTGCACGGACACCGCCGAAACTTCCGCCGCCATGGCCGCCTTCTCCCCGGACTTCATCGCCGTGGAACCGCCGGAGCTCATAGGCGGAGACATCTCCGTCACCACCGCCGATCCTACCATCGTCTCACGGACCGTGGAGATGGTGAGGAAGGTCGATCCCAAGGTCAAGGTGCTCTGTGGTGCCGGAGTAAAGAACGGCAAGGACGTCAGGGCCGCTTTGGACCTGGGCGCATACGGAGTACTGCTGGCGTCCGGCGTGGTCAAGGCCAAGGACATCAAGGCAGCCTTGCAGGACCTGGTCTCCGCGCTCTGAAGGCTGATTGCATCGCATAACCGTTTTTCCTTTCTCATCCGCTTAACCAGAGTGCGCGCCATTCCGATGATAGTGCTGATCCTGGTGATCCTTCTGATCGTTCCGGCGTTCCCTGCGGCCGCCTCGGATGCCGGGGAGAACCCTGGCGTGGTCCTCTGCCGGGTTTGCGCATCCCATCCCGGCGAGTTCATATCGCTGACCAATCACGGACCTTCCGTGGACCTCATAGGTTGGCGGATAAGCGACGGGGAGGGCAGCGCGACCTTCAATACGTCGTTCATCATCCCGACCGGCGGAGGCGTCACCTGGAGCGCTCCAGGCTCGTTCTTCCGGGAGCTGTATCCGGAAGAGGACTGCCTCAATTCATCAGAGATCATCCTGAAGGGAAGCCTGAAGCTCGCCGACGCGGGAGATCAGGTCTACCTGTTCGATGCGCACGGAACGTTAGTGGACCTGCTCTGCTACGGCGACGTTGAGCCGCAGTCGCCATGGGCCGGTCCGCCGGCCGCTCTCAAGAAAGGCAGCGTCATGGTCAGGAAGGATATGGGAAAGGGTCCAGAGAGCTGGGAACTGGTCGTTCCCGGACTGTTCTCTGTCGTTACGCCTTCGTTCCCGGCGGAGGTCGTTCCTTTACTTTACCCGGACGGCGCATTGCCTGAGCTGGTGAGGCAGATCGATTCTTCACGAAAAAGCGTGCAGCTGGCCTGTTACCTGCTGGAGAACTGGACCCTGGCCCGCCACCTGGCAGGGGCGTCCGCCCGCGGATTGAACGTGACGGTGCTCTTGGAAGGAAGGCCGGTGGGCGGGGTCTCTGAGAACGGGGCGGCCCTGGCTTACTACCTTCAGGACTCCGGGATAGACGTATGGACGATGCGCTCCGGCGATTCGTTCCGTCGTTACGACTATCTGCACGCCAAATACGCGATGTTCGATGGCGAGCGGCTTTTCGTCGCCTCGGAGAACATGGCCGATTCCAGCTTCAGCAGCAACCGCGGATGGGCCGTCGTCGTCGCCGGGAGACAGATATGCTCGTATGCGGAGGAGGTGTTCCAGAGGGACATTGCCGCCCAAGGGGTCGACATATTTCCATTGAACACCAGTCTGGCCAGGGCGGAAGGAGGTCCCGGCCGACTCCTAGACACGATGCCTCCTGCTCCCCGAACATGCTCCGCCGCCGTTTCCCTGGTGACCTCTCCATTCAACGTCCAGGACGCCTTGGTGGAGATGATATCCGGGGCGCAGGAACGCGTATTGGTCCAGCAGATGCGCATAGACGAGCCGTGGCTTGACGACTCGGCGATCATCTCCGCTCTGTCCTCCGCGGCCGACCGGGGCGTCATGGTACGCATCCAGCTCGATTCCGGTCTCGGCACCGAGGAAGGCAACACCCTGGTCGCCGAGAGGCTGAATCAGCGGGCGAACGACAACAATTGGGACCTGGAATGCCGTTTGACCGGCGAGAGCTCCCCTTTCGGAAGACTGCACAACAAAGGGGTGATAGTGGACGATACGGTCGTGGTGGGAAGCGCCAACTGGGTGGACGGCTCTATGAAGCGCAACCGGGAGATGATGGTCGTTCTCCGTTCCTCCGAACTTGCCGAAGTGTTCGTCCAATGGTTCGAGGAGGATTGGATGGGCGATGCGGTTGCTCCGACCATAGTGCTTCCCTGGCATTACCTAGAGGCCAAGATCGGCGATCCGGTCGTTCTGGACGCCACCGGTTGTTACGACGCGTCCGGAATCACTAACGTGACCTGGGACCTAGATGGCGACGGTCTTGCCGATGGTCAGGGGCCGATGCAAGTGGTGACCCTGGGAGAGGGGCAGCACAACATCACGCTCTGGGTAGAGGACTCATTGGGCAATTTGGCCGTGGACATCGTCACGGTGGTGGTGACCGCTCCCTCGAACGGTACCGTATCCTGGCTTCTTTACGCTCCGCTCCCCCTGCTCCTGTCGCTCATCCTGATAGCGAGACGGACCAGAAGGCTTTAGTTAAACGAACGGGATTCGGCGCCGTTGCAATTACGCCACTTCCAGAACCGGGACCTGGCCGACGTTTGGCAGGTCGCCTCGGAATCACTCCGCGAACGATACGACCCCACCCTCTTCACTCAGCTGGTGCCCTTCTGGCCTGACGGACTATTGGTCATCGAGGACATGGGGAGAGTGGTAGCCTTCGTCTTCGGGGTGATGAGCGGCGTGCAGCACGCCAGGGTCCTCATGCTGGCGGTGGACCGCAACTACCGGGGCGCCGGTCTGGGAACGCTTCTAACGCAGGAGTTCTTCCGGGAATGCGGCAAGAAAGGCATACGGCAGGTTTCCTTGGAAGTTAGGGCCAGCAACATCGCGGCACAGCGTTTCTACCAGCGGCTCGGCTTCTTCACGGTCCGCCGCGTTTCAAAATACTACTCCGATGGCGAGGACGGGATACTCCTCCTTCGCTATCTCTAGTGGAACATGGAGTCCTTGGTCTGGTTCCAGAAGTAGTAAGGGGACTTCTCCTTCTGGGCCGAGGATATGTCCGTGCCGAGCCCTTTCGTGTAAGAGCCGTAGCGGTCCTTGATCTGCTCCTCGGCGCTCTTGCTCCGCTCCACCGCCCCGGCGATGTGCTTGGCGGTGATCAGCTCAGCGCCCTCACCCACGGCCAGGTCTCCCGCGGCTCGGATGAGCCCGCCCAGCTCTCTCAGGCGGAGGGTGAGCGCATTGCTGATGCCGTCGACCTTGGCCGCCCTCGCTCTCGACTCCTTCATTATCGCTTCTATGGCCGAAGCGTCGGCGTGCGGGATCCGCGTGTCGGAGACGATCTCCTGGGCTATGAACTGCACCAGCCGGTCACGGTTCTCCTCGGTGTCGGGCATGGCGGTGTTCACCAATACCTCGTATCCGTTGCCGCAGATACGGGAGCGCAGTGGGGACAGAACATGCTCCAGGTCCTGTATGTTGCACGCTCCGACGAAAATGAAGCTGCAGGGCACGTTCTCCACTTTGACGGACGCCCCGGCGCTCTGCGGGTTGCGCCCGGATATCGGGAAACGGCGCTCCTGCATTGCTGTTAAGATGAATCGTTGAAGTGGCCCGAGATGCGGCAGCTCATCAATGAACAGGACGCCTTCGTGAGCCTCGTGTATCGCCCCGGGAACGACCCTGTCGTACGGTTGCGTACCAAGCTGGGCGTGCCCTCCGTAGGGATCGTGGCGCACGTCGCCCAGGAGCTCCGTTTCCGATGAGCCGGTGGCAAGAACGAACGGATTGCGGTCCAGACGCACGATGACCTTCCGGGGGGATTGCTTTTCCCAGTCCCGGCGCTTCTCCAGGGCGTCCTGGTCCAGAAGACGGATCATCTCGCCGCATCTCTCGAACACCACGACCTCCTCCTTCCCGAAGCGGGTGCGGGTGGTGGTCACGCGTTCCTTTCCAGCCGTTCCGGTAAGGCCCGCGGCGTTCATCTGCTCGAAAAGACCGGTCATCAGGTCCCCGAAGGGATTGTTGGTTATGGCGTCCGCACCCTTGTTCTTCTGGCACTTGGGGCAGATGCGCTCCTTTGGAGAGGAATAGGCGCCGCAGTTGCGGCACCGGTAGCCCAGGCGCTCGGCCACGTTGACGGGAGCGTTCTTGGGCTCGATGAGCTCGCCCTCGGCGAACTCTTTGTTCTTGGATTCGGAACCGACCTCCGATTCGTTCTTAACTTCCACCAGGGGCCGTTCCGGGTTCTCCGGGTTATGCACCACTCGGATCTCCTGAGTGGGGCGGGAAAGGTGCAACGCCAAGGCCTGCGCGATCATGGACTTGCCCGTTCCGGGCGGTCCGACCAGCAGCAGGTGCCGGCGCTGCTTGGCGGCTATGCGGGCCAGGGTCACGGCCTCCTCCTGACCGATCACCCTCAGCAGGGGATCGGAGGGGATGGAGACCTGGGCGGTGCTCTCGACGCTCCGCCAACTGACCCTGTCCGCGCCGCTCATGTTCAGTTCAGGTCGTCCTTGGACCAGACGTCGGTTCCGGCCGGCTGCTTGGTGATGTTGCCCATCTTGGTGCCGACTATGGTACCGATCTTCAGGTCGGAGGCCAGGTCCAGTATCCTCTGGGTTATGATGCCGTCGAATACGACCGCGGACACCGGGTCCTTCTCCTCCTTCAGGGTGTTGACCAGCTCCTTCACTGCCACTTCCTTCATGATCCCGCCCATGGCGTCGATTATGCGGGCCTTGGAAGTGGATGACAGCTCGTTTATCATGCCCTTGAACTTCTCCTGCGCGCCGGAGAGCTGCTTGCGGGAAACGGGCTTCCGCTCCTCAAGCTCCTTCTCCTCCACGGGGGGTCGTTCCTGCCGGTCGGCCCGGGGCTCGCGCTCCTGGCGTTGCTCGGCCTTGGGCTCCCTCTCCTGGCGGGGCTCCTCGCGCTCGCGGCGTTCCTGCCGGTCGGCCCGGGGCTCGCGCTCGCGGCGTTCCTGCCTCTCCTGGCGGGGTTCCGGTTTGGGTTCCCTCTCCTGGCGGGGCTCCTCGCGCTCGCGGCGTTCCTGCTTCTCAGCACGGGGCTCGCGTTCGGTCTTCACCGGCTCTTCTTCCTTGTCCTTGTCACGGTCCGCCTTCTCGGCCTTCTCGAAGCGGTCCAGCTTCTCGGCCTTGTTGGCGGAGGGCTCCAGCCTCTTCTCCTTGTCCTTGGCATCTCCGAGGTCCAGGTTGAACATCTCGATGAACTGGTCTCCGGGGATCTTGTTCCGGAGGCACTTCATGATCTGCTTCTGAGTGAGCTCTTCAACCTCGTGGGCGCGTGGCGCTCGAGCGACAAAATCGACCTCGGCCACCTGGAACATCTCGCGCAGGATGAGCTCTCCGCCCCTGTCGCCGTCGACGAAGGCGGTTATGACCCTCTCCTTGCTCAGGTCCATGATGGTCTTCGGAACGTTGGTCCCCTCGACCGCTATGGCGTTCTTGATGCCCGACTTCAGCAGGTTCAGCACGTCGGAGCGGCCCTCCACCACGATGATGGCGTCGGACTCGGCGACGTTCGGTCCCGCCGGAAGGCGGTCCTTGCCGTAGTAGGTTATCTCTTCCACCTGGACGGACTGGCGCACGCTCTCCGTGAGGTCGATCCCGGAGGTCTTGGACTGCTTTATCAGTTCGGTGAGCAGTTCCCTGGCCCTCTCGATGATCTTCTCGCGCTTCACGACGCGAACGTCCTCGATGGACTCCACGCTGATCTTGGCCTTGCACGGACCCACCCTGTCGATGGTCTCCAGTGCGGAGGCCAGGATAACGGTCTCCACTTGATCTAAGCTAGATGGTATCAGTATCTGTCCTTCGGACTTACCCTGGCGGGAGTGGACGTCCACCTCGATCCTGCCGATCCTGCCGCTCTTCTGCAGGTCTCTCAGGTCGAGCTCGTCGCCCAGCAAACCCTCGGTCTGCCCGAATATCGCGCCCACCACGTCCGGTTTTTCGACAATGCCGTCAGCGTTAAGCTTGGCCTTGACCAGATACTTGGTGGTGCTTGGGTCAATGTTCATCATATCACCTCTGTCAAGCTGGAAAAGGAGAATGGCTTTCGCACACCAAGTTCCACTATGCCCATCAAGACCAATGTCTCGACGAACCTGAACGGGTTTTCCATCCGTTACCCGGCCGTAGCTGGCCGCGTGATGAAAGGGTGATAGTGATCATGTGATATAGGAAAGCCCGGCTCTATTTCCAGGCTTAGATTGACACTACCATGAAAATTCAAGACACTTATATACTTTATGCCGTAAAGAACGCAGCGCAAGAAATCTGGCGTAACGGCCCTTAACCGCCCGAGGCGACCTTGACGACGCGCAGCTGGTCTCCGTTGACCAAGGGAGAATCGACCGGGACGGGTATCTTGCCCCGGACCACTATGTGCGCGTCCGGATACAGGCCGAGGGAATCGAGCATGGTCTCCACCGTGGACCCTTCCGGAAGACGGACCTCTTTCGCCTTTCGGTCCACCTCCACCGTAAGCACGACCTCGCTCATCGGCACGCTCAAGCGCTACGATGAATTAATCCTTTTGTCCAAATCAGGCGAAATAATCTAAGTCGTCAAGTTTGAAATATGAGCAGGGAAATGCCCATGCAAGCCAAGGTAGCCTAGTCCGGAAAGGCGGTAGCCTCGAATCGGCCACAGGCCGAAGGGACAGCTACTGACTTCACGTCTCGGGAGTTCAAATCTCCTCCTTGGCGCCACTTCTCACGCTATGCCCTTGAAGAAACCAGGACCCAGCAGTCGTTCCTGGATGTCGTTGGCGAAGGCCTCCGCCACCTGATAGTAGCTCTTGCCGAACTCCTTCTCCATGAACTTCTCATACTGAACATGGATCTTGGCGTCGGTTTCCAGCTGCAGGCAGTTCTCGATGACCGGGAAGACATGGTTCTCCTCCTCGCTGATGTGCACCGTCATGTGATCGACGAGATCGCGCGCCTCCTGCTCTGCCTTCGGCATATCGCCCTCGTCCAATGCCTTCAGCGCGTTCTTCATCATGCGCCGGGCCTGAGCGTGCTCCTTCTTCAGCCTGACCAGCGTTTCCGCCACCTTGGGGCATTCCGGGGCGGCGGCCTTGAAAAGGAACCTTTCCTCCTTGGCGTGATGGAACCGGTCCAGGAATTGCTCCAGGAAGGCCATCGCCTCCCGGAACTCACCGGGATGTCGGTCCGCACGGTGGGTACGGACAAGTTCGCCAACAACGTCCAAGACCTGTCGGGCGATGCCGTGGTCGTATTGAAGGAGGGTCACCGAGATCCTCATGGTGGAAACTAGGTACGCACACCTTATTATTGATTTGGCCTTCAACGGGTGCCGTACCCTTCCAGGTCCAAGGCCACTTTCCGGTAGCCAAGCTTCCTAAGGGCCTGCGCCACCTTCTCCCGCTCCGAGAAAAGCCTAGGGATGTCCTCCGGGGCGACCTCGACCCTGGCCCAGTGCTCATGGTCCCGGACCCGCAGGTTCTTGAACTTGAAAGGGGCGAGAGCAGCTTCCGCCCTCTCCACTCTCTTGAGGATGTTGGAGGTTATGCGAACGTCGTGCGGAACCCTCGTCGCAAGGCAAGTATTGCTCGGCAGGTCCCAGTTCGGGAGGCCCAGGTCCTTCAGCAAGGCCCTGACCTCCCCTTTGGTGAGTTGCGCTTCCACCAGCGGGGACCGGATGTTGAGGTCCGCGAGCGCGCCACGTCCCGGCCGGATCTCCTTGAGGTCGTCCATGTGGCTTCCTTCCAGTATGTGGGAGATATCCAGTTTTCTGGCCTCCTTCTTGATCGCCCCGAAGATTATGCTCTTGCAGACATAGCAGCGGTCCTCCCAGTTACGAACGAACTGCCCGTCGTTGACCAGGTCGATATTTATTGTGACGACGTCCACGCTTAGGCTTTCCGCGAGGTGGATCGCCCTGCTTTGCTCCTCCGGAAAGAAAGTCTCCCCTATGGCCATGAAAGCGGTCACCTCCGCCCCGGAGTCCAAGGCGGCCTTCAGAAGTAATGTGCTGTCGGCGCCGCCTGAAAAGGCAACGGCCACCTTCCCCATGATCCTTATCGCTCCGACCAGTTCCTGGTACTTCCGCTTAGCCTCTTCCATCTCCATCAAAGGGGGAATGGCGAAGGCGATATTTATTAAGGGTCCGGTCGATTGTGTTCATATGCCCAGAAATCACTGCCGGCACGGCCGCGGAGGGCCAGGTCGCCCCATGAAACCGCGGGTGCTGCGAGGCCTATCCACCTACAGCAGCTTCACGCCGTCCTCCGGTTCATCGTCAGAAATGGTGATCATCGACCCCGACGAGGTGGAGGCCTTGCGCCTGGTCGACTATCTGGGCCTCAACCAGGAAGAGGCGGCTCAGAGCATGGGCGTTTCAAGGGGGACGGTGTGGAGATGCGTCGACAGCGGGAGGAAGAAGCTCATAACCATGGTCATCGAGGGCCGCCCCCTCACGGTGACGGACGTCGATGATTCGTGCGACAATTGTTAGGAATACCTAAATTACTTATATTATTGTGCTAATGCACATTATAGACACCGTTAAAAGCGGTCAAAAGGAGATGAAAAGATGCCATATTTAGATGGGACCGGCCCCTACGGTACGGGGCCATACGGTCGCGGGATGGGGCCATGCCGGTCCGGGGGCAGGGTAGCCTTCGGAATTGGACGGGGCAGGAGAATGGGTTACGGACGCGCCTTCCGCATCATGCCGGAATACGCTGAATCGGACCTCAAGAGGGACGCGGAGGCGGAGATCGACGCACTGGAGGCCAGACTGAAGTACCTCAAGGAGCAGTTGGCCGCCGAGGGGAAGGGTTCCCCATGAAGGTGGCCGTGACCTCCAGCGGTCCGGGGACCGAGGCCATGATGGACGACCGGTTGGGAAGGTGCCCCTACTTCGTGATAATGGACACTGTATCAGGCGCCGTCGAATCGTTCGCCAACCCCGCCGCGGACGCTTCCAGCGGAGCGGGCACCAAGGCCATGCAGGCTCTGTTCGACAGAGGCGTGGAAGTGGTGATCACCGGCCGCATCGGTCCGCACGCCCAGGCCATGGTGGACGAGACCGAGATCAAAGCGGTCACTGGAAGGTCCGGGGTGGTCGGCCAGGTCCTAAAGGAGTACCTGGCCGGGAAAAGCCCTTAAACCTTTTCAATCACTTTTTCAATCCAATTTTAGGCTCAATCCGCTTCCCTTGCGCTCTTTGGACCGGGAACGCACTTCCTTCCAGATCTTGTGGAATTCCAGGGCGGCCGGGGACTTCGGGAACATGGACGGCAGGGGCCGCATGGCCTTTATGGAAGCCATCACGTTGGTGTCGTAGGGTATCCGTCCGACCACCATCACTCCCTGCCGGCGGCAGCTCTCCTCGATCTCCCTGGTCATCCCGGCGTGCAGGTCCCATTTGTTGACAGCGACGCAGATGGGGATGGAGAAATGATGGGCCAGCTCGATAAGCCGCAGCAGGTCGTGCTCGCCCGACCGGCTGGGCTCGGTGATGGCCAATATGAGGTCCACCCCGGTCACGCTCGCTATCGCGGGACATCCGGTTCCCGGAGGCCCGTCGATGAGCACCGTGTCCAATCCGTCGGATTCGGCCAGGTCGTCCGCCAGGCGGCGCACTATGGTCACCAGCTTACCGCTGTTGGATTCCCCTGGGAACAGATCGGCGTAGACCATCGGCCCCCGTGCGGTGTCCAGGACGAATATCTCCCCGGACTTGCGAAGGGACATGGTTATCGCCCCGGCCGGGCATACCACCTGACAGGCCCCGCATCCTTCGCAATGGATGGCGTTGACCTTGAGGTCGGTGATCGCTTCGAAATGGCAGTTGTCCTCGCACTTGCCGCACTCCACACAGAGCTTCGGATCGATGCTCGCTATGTAGGCGCCTTTGTAATCGTCCTTGGTTCGAAGTCGGCCGCTCATGGTCAGGGCCAGGTTGGCCGCGTCCACGTCGCAGTCGGCAAGGACCAGATTCTCGGAGTACCAGGCCATGGAGGCCACGGCGGTGGTCTTGCCGGTGCCGCCTTTGCCGCTCAGAACTGCGATCTTGATCATCGCTTCAGCCCCCTGATCTCCATGAACATATCGCACAGTACTTCCGCGAGCTCGGGCATTGCCTCCAGCAGCGTTCCGCCTTTGGCATAGGCCTCGGCGACCTTCCGGTCGAATGGTATCTTAAGAAGCACGGGGACGCCCGCCACTTCACATAGGGATTCGACCTCCTTGTCATCGCCGAAGGAGCGGTTGATCACCACACCGCAAGGAACGTCCAGGCGGCGGCAGACAGTGATCATGGCCTTCAGGTCATGCATGCCGAAAGGGGTGGGTTCGGTGACCAGCAGCGCGAAGTCGGAGCCCTCCACCGATTCCACGGCCGGACAGCTGGTGCCGGGAGGGCAATCGATGATGACCAGGTCGTCCTTTTCCTTCTTTATCCTCTTGATGATGGGGACCGAAAGGGCCTCTCCGGTCCTCAGCTCGCCGCAGAAGAAGCGCATCAGTCCGGCGGTTCCCTGGTGGACGGTGCCCACTGGCCTGCCGGACATGGTGACGGCATCCTGCGGGCAGACCAGTCGGCAGACCCCGCAGCCATGGCAGAGGTTCTCCATCACCTTGACCTTCTTCCCCAGGCGGACCATGGCTCCGAAGTGGCAGTGCTCCACGCACTTGCCGCAGAGGTTGCACTTCGAATGGTCGATGGTCGGATAGGGTACCAGCACCTCCTCCTGAGACCTCAGCTCAGGCCGCAGTAGCAGGTGGGCGTTGGCCCCCTCCACATCACAATCCAGGAAGGTCAGCGGACGGTCCAGGGCCAACGCCAGCGCGCAGGCAACGGAGGTCTTTCCGGTCCCTCCCTTTCCGCTAGCCACCGCCAGTATCATCTCTTACCCTCAATGGCTGTGTTCCTGGCAGGCGTTGTCGTGGTCGGCCCTGGTCAATTTCCCGGCCTGGTAGGCTTCCATGGTCTCTCCGACTGTACCCTTGGCCCCCACGAACACCTGGATGCCCAGGGATGACAGCATGTCCACGGCCTTCGGTCCCAGTCCGGCGCAGAGCATCACCTTCACGCCAACCTTGGCCAGCAGCTCGGGCGGCATTCCCACGCCTCCGCGGTGTTCGCTGGTGTTCTCCAGGAAGCTCAGCTCACCGCTGTCCGTTTCAATGATGGCGTAATCTGGGACCTTGCCAAAGTGTTGTCCTACGGTCGACGACAATCCCGAGCGGTCCATGACTGGTATTGAAACCTTCATATCGTGATCACTCTCTTTAACGGCGTTCATTCGGTACTCTGACATAAAGATAACCCCTGTTGCACCCCGATTGTTCGAACTACTTTTCCAAAGACGCTCGGACCGACTAGAACTACTAGGATGCCGAGGTCCACCGAACCTACCGATCGATGCACTCTCGGTCGACCGACGAAGAGGACCACGGAACCGATAAGAACCGATCTTATCCTGAAGGCCTGGGTGCTGGTCATGATGGACACAAGGATGAGGTCCGAACCGCTTCCCGTAACGACTAAATCAAGTCCCAGGATGAAAAAGCCCACCCGACCGAACGATCTTGTTCCCGGCCTAGGCGCAATCCTCCTTATTCGTCCACACCAAAAAATCATTTTTCGAAGGCGACTCATTGCTTTTCAGCTCTCTCTCGACCAAGATATTGTCCGACCATCTTCCGGGCGGGGCAACCGATAACGATAAAATAGACAACAGCACCTCCCAGGTCCGATGAACGTTCGCGACGTCTTGGAAGCCTACGGCCAGGGCAAGATCGACCTGCAGAGGGCTGAGCAGCTGCTCCGCATGGACTTTCTTGAACGGGTCGGCGAGCACACGCTCTTCGACCATGCCCGCGAGGCGAGACGAGGCATACCGGAGGTCATCTGGGGCGAGAACAAGTCCCCGTCCATGGTGGCCGAGATAGCATCAGCTGTCCTGAAGGACCGCGACGCCGTTCTGATATCCCGGGCCTCGCCCGAGCATGTCAAGGTCCTCAAGGCCACTGTTGATGAGGAGCATGTGCGGTACATCGAACGTTCGAAGCTCATCGTAGTGGACCGCCGCAAGGACCGGCCTAAGAATGGAAAGATCGGCATAATGACCGCCGGCTCCTCCGACATCGCGGTAGCGGAAGAGGCCAAGGCCATGGCCGAGGTCATGGGCTGCGAGGTACTGACGGAATACGACATCGGCGTGGCGGCATTGCATCGCTTCCTGGATCCGTTGGCCAAGATGCTGGACCAGGGCGTCGACGCCTTGGTGGTCGTCGCCGGAATGGAGGGTGCGCTGCCTACGGTCGTTTCCGGTCTGGCTGACGTGCCCATCATCGGCGTTCCCACTTCCGTGGGCTACGGCTACGGCGGGAAGGGCGAGGCGGCGCTGATGGGCATGCTCCAGACCTGCTCTCCGGGTCTGGTGGTCGTCAACATCGACAACGGGATAGCGGCGGGGGCCACCGCCGCCTTGATCAGTCTACGTTGCCGGCGGAAAAGGTGAGCTGATGGTCATCCGGCAGCTGCGAGTGGAGGACGTACCTTCCGCCCAGGCGCTAATGGCCGACACCTGGTCCAATCTTCTAAAGAAGCAGACAGGCCTGGACCTGTCCTATCCGGTCAGGCAAGCCACTTGGTACACCTCTCGGTTGAGGCATGAGCCTCTGGGATGCTTCTGCGTCGAGGAGAACAGGAAGTTGATCGCCACCGGGTTCGCCCTGAGCTGCGGGAACGTCGGCTGGATCGGGCCGATGGAAGTTAGCCCGGCGCATCAGGGAAAGGGATACGGCTCCCAGCTACTCCTCTCCCTGGAGACCTACTTGTCCACCCGGGGTTGCAAGGCCGTCGGCCTGGAGACCATGAAGGACATCTCCCGCAATATGGACTTCTATTCGCAGGCAGGGTACTCAGTGGAGCAGGACATGCTGTTCCTGGAGAAGGATTGGCTGGACGGGCAGGACGGTGGAAGCCCGGAAAAAGGGAAGGCTGATGCCAAGGAGATAAAGAGGATAGCTTCCACGATAAATCCGGGGTTCGATCCCTCTTCCGAGTTCAAGATATACGAGGAGATGGGCATCGGCCGGACGCTCACGGCGAAGGGGGCGGTCGCTCTTCTTCTGACAGACCCTATCCCCGGCTCGGGCAAGGCTTACCTGAGGACCGTTCTCACCGAGGGATATCACCGGATAGACGAGGCCATAGGTCTGGTTCAGAGGGTGGAGCGGGAAGCGCTCTGGTCCGGCGCCAGGGCCATATTCACCATCGTCCCGGCGCAGAGCGAACTTCTGACGTATCTGCTCCGGGGCGGCTACAAGCCCAAGGGGGCGGACGTCCGCATGGTGAAGGGAGAGTTCGCCCGAGCCCACGAGTGCTCCATATTCTCCTGGTCGGGTTAGGGGTACTTAGGCGTTATTATCGCCAGTATGAGGTATGCCAGTATAAGCACTCCCGAGGTGAGTATCGTTCCTACCACCCATAGCACCCTTACTAGGAAAGGGTCGGTGTCCAGATATTCGGCCATGCCGCCGCAGACCCCGAAGATGATCTTGTCCCGGTTCGAACGCCCCATGCGCTTTCCCGGGGCGTAAGGCGCCGGTTGCGGAGCCGCCGGAGGTACCGGGGGAGCGTTGACGTTCTGCGGGGAAGTTCCAAAGCGCCCCGCCTTCATTATGACCCCGATGTATCCTAGCAGGAGTATCAGCAGGAAGATGATGTAGAGGACGGAGGATACCATCTCTCCCATGGCCGTCAGGAAGTCGTCCGGTTGAGACTCGCCGAGCAGCGTGAAGACGTTGGATACCGCCCATAGGACGAATGTCACGATGACGGCCGTAACTAACGGCGAGACCATGGCCGATTCCCTGGGATATTTCCTGGTGTAGTACCCGAAGAAGAAAGCCAGCAGGAATATCAGGAAGAAAAGCAGCAGCGTGTCGCCCAGGAAGTCAGCGAACCCGCCGGCGAAGACCGACTCGCTTGAGAGAGCGTTGAATATCTCCATCACCAGCAGGACGAATATCAGGCCCAGGAACGTCTTCAGGAGCGGTCCGCCCCCTCTGAAGGTCCTGTCGAAAGGGGTCTGGTTCCATACCGCCGGGGCTCGCTTCACCGGCTCGCTTGCTGGTTGCTGTGGGATGACGATCTGACCTCCGCACTTCTGGCAGAAGGTGGCCTGATCGTCGTTGACCGCTCCGCACTTAGGGCAATACACCATTTGACATCCCATCGGTGAGAATAGGTCCCGAGCTCATAATCATTGCCCCAAAGCGATAGCTCAATAATGCCGCAATACCATCGTCGGTCCCATGACCGGGGGCGAAGAGGAGAGGGTGCGCAGAGTACTGGAAAGGGCGAAGGAGGAGTACGGCTTCGTTCCTTTGGTGTCGGAGATCATGTCCGACCGTCCGGACCTATTCCTTCCTTACTCCGAGATATCCAGCGGGCTGTTCTTCAAGCCCAGGCACATGGACCGCAAAACGGCGGAACTGGCCGCGATCACCGCCGGGGCGGCCCTGGGAAGCGAGAACTGCCTGGGGGTTCATATTCCTCAGGCCTTCAAGCTCGGGGTCAGCGAGGAGGCCGTGCTGGAGGCGATGATCCTGGGGGCCTTCATGAGCATGAACCGTAGCAACTCCATAGCCTTCCGTTGTTTGAAGGCCGCCAAAGAGGGCATGAAATGAAGTGTTCCGTCGGCAGCGTCGGAAGGGTGCTGGTCATACGCCTGGAGGACGGAGATGTACTGCACGAGTGCGTGGAAAGGGCGGCAAAAGAGAACGGGATCGTCCGGGGAGCCGTGCTGGCACTGGGCGGCGCGGACCAGGGAAGCCGCATGGTGGTCGGTCCCCGGGACGGCCGCTCGGAAACGATCGAACCGATGTTGGCACAGCTGGATGGGGAGTCTGAACTTGCCGCTGTCGGTACGCTTTTTCCGGACGAGAACGGCGAGCCGTCATTGCACATGCACGCTTCGGCCGGAAGGGACGGCAGGAGCGTCACCGGGTGCGTGCGTGCCGGCGTCAAGGTATGGCTCATCCAGGAGGTGGTGGTCATCGAGATACTTGGTACAAGTTCCATGAGGGTGAAGGACCCCCGCACCGGCTTCCATCTGCTGGAGCCTTGATCAGAAGGCGTTCACGCAGCGCAGGCCTTTTTCGGAGAACTTGCGGCGAAGGAGCGACTCGAGCCCGTGATAGTCCTCGGCCCGGTGGGCATTCTCCAATTTTTCAGCCACCTCCGCACCGTCCTTTCTTCTGGCGATATCGTCGAACATCCCCGGGCGGGGGCGGAAGCGGTCCAGCATGACCCATTTGATGCCGGTTGACGACAGCGTCTCCACCATCTGGTCTATGTCCTTTTCGGTCAGCAACGGGAGCAGCGGCCCTATCAGCGCGTAGGCGTTCAGCCCCTCGTCGGTCATCTTTCGCAACGCCTCGACACGCCGTCCGGGAAGAGGCGCGCCCGGCTCCAGCATCCTGCTGATGTCATCGTTCACCGAGGTGACGGTAATGCCCACCTCTCCCTTCAGCTCCTTGTAGAGGTCCAGGTCCCTGAGTATCAGGTCCGACTTGGTGAGTACGCTGACCGAAAGCCCGTGCGGTACGATCTCCATGAGGCACCGTCTGGTTATCAGCAGATGCCGCTCCGCCTCCTGGTACGGGTCGGTTACCGTGCCGAGGCCTATCGTTCCTTTCTTGCCCCTGATCTCTTTGGCGAGGGCCTGAGGAAGGTCCGTTCTCGCCAGCACCGTCTTCCATTCCGTCCTCGGCCGCTTGGTGACGTACGGCGCGTAGCAATACAGGCAGTCGTGCTGGCAGCCCACGTAAGGATTGAGCGCGTAATCCAGTCCGGGGAGGCGGGACGGCGGCAAAGCCACCTTCGTCCTTATCTCGCCGATCCTCGGCGCTTTGGGCACCGGCCGGCCGTCGTCCATCATCAGGAAAAGGTCAAGGTTCGACATAGTCATCGATCCTCCTCTGGACCTTCAGGTCCTTCAATATCGCGCTGTGGTTCGTCCAGGTGCTCATGGGAATGTCCATGCGGGTCTGGACATGCGCCAGCGCCTGGTCCAGCGTGCTGAACTTGCGCGGCCGTTGCGTCAACGCCATGCGTACGTTCTCCCGCACGTTCCATACGCCGACCGGAAGCAGATATCCGGGATGAGCCTCCCGGAATATGACCGCTCCGGACTGCCGGCGCTCCCTCTGCAGCAACTCGTTAACGGCCAACCGGGCAGCATAGTAGCAGCCGCCGATCTCCGCGTACTCCTTGCGCCCGTCGAAGAACTCGTGCGAGGATATGATCTCCACTTGCAGCCCGGCCGGGTTCCAGACGGTGTTGGGGTACCAGGCCTCGATCAGCTCGTACCGCCAAGAGGTCGGAGTGAGCATGACGCTCCAGCGGTTGTCCAGCTGGTCCCAGTCGTAGACTCGGAACTCGTTGATGAGAGGGAACGTTTTGGTCGTTTTCAATAGGTCCTTGCCCAGCAGATCGTCCACGGCGGTTATGCTCCAGCGGGTCGGCACTAAACGGCGGTTCTGTTCGATTCCGAAAGCGCCTATGCTGAATGCCTTCTGGATGCGGGATATCAGGACCTCGTTCTTGTATAGCCCCTTGACCGCCTCGGCAGCCTTGAGGTCCGTATCGTAATAAGCCTTCTCCACCCGGTGATCGTACTTGGGATTGGTTATGCTCAGCTTCTCCAGCTTGGCCGAAGGTCCGAAGGGCTGAATGTTGTCGTCAAGGACGATACGGCCGGACGGCTTCTTGGAGAACCGGGCCTCCACATCCACCGAGTTCACCGAGAGCGCTAGTTCCCTGGTGAAATCAACTATGCGTCCGGCGTTCTGAAAGTTCTTGACGTCCACCAGATGCTTCCCTCGGACCAGGCGGAAGCGGAAGTCCACGATCTCCTCCATGGACTTGCCCATCCATTGCTCCGGGGTGTCCATGATCAACGTGTCCCCTAGGTCAGGAGGCACCAAGGGACCGATGTCCACCTTCGGATAGCCGTACCGGCCGACGAAAACTCCTGGAGGCGAGCTTCCATGCAGGTCCTGCGCGTCGATGAGCCTCTTTGTCTTCGTGTAGGAATATAACTTGACCATAAGGGGGCAGCGGTCCTTGCCGCAGAGGTTCTTGGACCCCTTGCAGATATGGCACAGGCTGGAGCTGTTCTTATTGGCGGAGGTGAAAGTCTGGTCCTCCAAAGGCAACGGAGCGAAACCCTGCATTATCGGCCTTTCAACCGAGCTCAGCGTATTTGACCGTTTTCCAGTGACCTTCGAAAGTGAGGCTGCGACATTATGACCTTGAGCATTTTCAATGACGCATCCCAGTCGAAAGTGGTGCCGTTCTGGACACCTGGGACCTCTACCGTCACGTATTCATCGCCTTCGAAGCGTAAGGCCATGATGGTCCATCTCGCCGGTCATCCGAGGCGCGGCGCGGAGATCAGGGACGCCCCGTAGCCGTTCGGGAAACGATACATCAACTGTTCCCTCCCTCCCTGCATTCCGAGGCAGGACCTGCAGTAGCCCACGTCAACGCGGAACTGCTTGAGGTCCTCGTCCATGGACCAGGGATGTATTGGTCGAGAGAAATAGCTTCTCCGGCGGAAGAGGGCTATTATTTTTATACCGTGTAAGTATTCTCCGAGGTGTCAGCATACTGTTTTTGGAGACGCTGAACCCAATAATCTTATATAGAAGCGATAAAATACCGACCGTAAGGAGGCTCATTATGGCTTACGGAATGGGACAAGGTAATCAGCCTATCATAGTTCTTCGCGAAGGTACTGATAGATCTAGGAATAAGGAAGCACAGTTCAACAATATCGCCGCCGCCCGTGCGGTCGCTGACTCGGTCAAGTCGACCCTGGGCCCGAAGGGAATGGACAAGATGTTGGTCGATTCCATGGGCGATGTCGTCATAACCAACGACGGTGTGACGATCTTGAAGGAGATAGACGTCCAGCACCCGGCTGCCAAGATGGTCGTGGAGATAGCCAAGACCCAGGACACCGAGTGCGGGGATGGCACCACCTCCTCCGTCATCATCGCTGGCGAGCTGCTCAAGAAGGCCGAGGCCTTGGTCGAGCAGAACATCCACCCGACCATCATCGCCAACGGCTACAAGATGGCCGCTGCTGAGGCGATAAAGATCCTGGACACCATAGCTGTGTCCGTGACCCCCGACGACATCGAGATGTTGAAGAGGGTGTCCATGACCGCCATGACCGGCAAGAGCGTCGGCGGCCAGGGCGAGTTCCTGTCCGGAATAGCCGTGAAGGCCATAAAGGCCGTCGCGGAGAAGTCCGGCAAGGGCTACACTGTTGATGTTGAGAACATTAAGGTCGAGAAGAGGACCGGCGGCTCCATAGCCGAGACCGAGATCATCGAAGGCGTGGTCATTGACAAGGAGCGCGTGCACCCCCGCATGGCTACCCAGGTCAAGAAGGCCAAGATCGCCCTGCTCAGCGTGCCGATGGAGGTCAAGAAGACCGAGGTCGACGCCAAGATCCAGATCCGCGACCCCTCCCAGATGCAGATGTTCCTCGACGAGGAAGAGGCCGTCCTGAAGAAGATGGTCGACCAGGTTGCCGCCTCCGGCGCCAACGTGGTCTTCTGCCAGANNGCCAGAAGGGCATCGACGACCTGGTACAGCACTTCCTGGCCAAGGCCGGCATATTCGCCGCCCGCAGGCTCAAGGAGTCCGACATGGAGAAGATCGCCAAGGCCACCGGCGGGGTCATCGTCGGCAAGATCGACAACCTCACCAAGAACGACCTGGGCGTGTCCGAGATCGTCGAGCAGAAGAAGGTCGGCGAGAACGACATGATATTCATCACCGGCTGCAAGAACCCCAAGGCCAT